>NZ_DAITBE010000010.1:0-106211 GCF_036823965.1 Microbacterium sp.
CGACCTGGGGTGCAGACCTCAGCGAGATCGACTTCGACAACATCAAGTACTTCGTCCGCTCCACTGAGAAGCAGGCGCAGACCTGGGAAGACCTTCCCGAGGAGATCCGCGAGACCTACGAACGGCTCGGCATCCCCGAGGCCGAGCGCCAGCGCCTGGTCGCCGGCGTCGCCGCGCAGTACGAGTCCGAGGTCGTCTACCACCAGATCCGCGAGGACCTGGAGCAGCAGGGCGTCATCTTCATGGACACCGACACGGCGCTGCGCGAGCACCCCGAATTCTTCGAGGAGTACTTCGGCACCGTGATCCCCGCCGGCGACAACAAGTTCGCCGCGCTGAACACGGCCGTCTGGTCCGGTGGCTCGTTCGTCTACGTCCCCAAGGGCGTGCACGTCGAGATCCCGCTGCAGGCGTACTTCCGTATCAACACCGAGAACATGGGTCAGTTCGAGCGGACCCTGATCATCGCCGACGAGGACAGCTACATCCACTACATCGAGGGCTGCACGGCTCCGATCTACAAGTCGGACTCGCTGCACTCGGCTGTCGTCGAGATCATCGTGAAGAAGAACGCCCGCGTTCGCTACACGACGATCCAGAACTGGTCGAACAACGTCTACAACCTCGTCACCAAGCGTGCGATCGCCCACGAGGGCGCCACGATGGAATGGGTCGACGGCAACATCGGCTCCAAGGTGACGATGAAGTACCCGTCGATCTACCTGATGGGCGAGCACGCCAAGGGCGAGACGCTCTCGGTCGCCTTCGCGGGTCCCGGTCAGCACCAGGACGCCGGCGCGAAGATGATCCACATGGCTCCCTACACGCAGTCGTCGATCATCTCGAAGTCGATCGCCCGCGGTGGCGGTCGTGCCGGATACCGCGGCGAGGTCCGCGTCGACGCGAACGCGCACCACTCTGCGAACACCGTCCGCTGCGACGCTCTACTCGTCGACACGAAGTCGCGATCCGACACATACCCGGCGATCGACATCCGCGTGGACGACGTGCAGCTCGGCCACGAGGCCACGGTCTCGAAGGTGAGCGAGGAGCAGCTGTTCTACCTGCAGTCCCGCGGCATGCCGGAGGACGAGGCGATGGCGATGATCGTGCGCGGCTTCATCGAGCCGATCGCACGTGAACTGCCGATGGAGTACGCGATGGAGTTGAACAAGCTCATCGAGATGGGCATGGAAGGATCGGTCGGCTAGATGGCGGCCCAGGCGACAGCGTCCGCAGAGACGCAGGAATCGAACGCGCACATCGACCCGGCGGCCCAGGTGGCCGCAGCGGGTTTCACCCCGGTGCAGACCCGCTCTGAGCGACCGCACTCCTTCGAGCCGGATGACTTCGGCGTGCCCACCGGGCGCGAGGTCAACTGGAAGCACACCCCGGTCGCGAAGCTGACCTCGCTGTTCGAGGTCGCAGCTCCCAACGACGGCGTGCGCTACGACGTGCGCTCGGGCGAGCAGTACTTCGCTGCTCCGCTCGCAGCGGGGACCGCTCCGCGTGGCGAGGTGTTCCTCGCAGAGGACATCACTGCCGCCGTGGCGTGGCAGGGTGCGACCGAGGGGCTGCACATCCGCATCCCGCGAGACGAGGAAGTGGCAGAGCCGGTCTTCGTCGCGATCGAGGGACTCGGCGCCGATCGTCGTGCCGACGCGCACATCGTGATCGAGGCGCTCGAGCACAGCGTCGCCACCGTCGTGCTGCAGCACACCGGGGCCGCGCAGTACTCCCAGAACGTCGAGATCATCGCTCGCGCCGGTTCGAAGCTGACCGTGATCAGCCTGCAGCAGTGGCAGGACGAGGCAGTGCATGCGTCGTCCCACCAGGCACGCGTCGGAGCGGATGCGGTGTTCAAGCACTTCGTCGTCAGCTTCGGCGGCGGTGTCGTGCGCGTGAACCCGAACGTCGAACTCGCCGGCGCAGGCTCTGAGGGATATCTCTACGGTCTGTCCTACGCGGATGCCGGACAGCACCTGGAGAGCCAGGTGTACATGCACCACAAGGGGCCGCACACCACGGGCGACGTGCTCTACAAGGGCGCGCTGCAGGGGAAGGGCGCGCACAGCGTCTGGATCGGCGACGTGCTCATCGGACCGGATGCCACCGGCACCGACTCCTACGAGGCGAACCGCAACCTGGTGCTCACCGAAGGCGCTCGCGCCGATTCGATCCCGAACCTCGAGATCGAGACCGGCGACATCCAGGGTGCCGGTCACGCCAGCGCGACCGGTCGTTTCGACGACGAGCAGCTGTTCTATCTGCAGGCGCGCGGCATCAGCGAGGAAGAGGCTCGTCGCCTCGTCGTCCTCGGATTCCTCACCGACATCGTCCAGCGCCTCGGCATTCCCGCACTGGAGACCGAGCTGCTCGATGCGATCGAGACGGAGCTCGCGGCGGTGAACGCATGACCGCAGAGCGAGTCTGCGGTGTCGCCGACCTCGAGCAGGACATGCCGCTGCGTGTCGACCCGGCCGGCGTGCCCATCACCGTCATCAAGGACGGCGAAGGCGTCATCCACGCCATCGGCGACACCTGCACGCACGGCGAGATCTCGCTGTCCGAGGGCTTCGTCGAGGGCGACACGGTGGAGTGCTGGGCACACGGCTCCGCCTTCTCCCTGCTCACCGGCATGCCCGGAAACCTCCCCGCTTACGAGCCCGTCCCGGTCTACGTCGTCGTGATCGACGGCGACGACGTGCTCATCGACCCGACCGTGATTAAGGAAGTCTGAATGTCTGTTCTCGAGATCCGCGACCTGTACGTGACGGTCGAGACCGAGTCGGGGGCCACCCCGATCCTCAACGGAATCACCCTCACCATGAACACCGGTGAGACCCACGCGATCATGGGCCCGAACGGGTCCGGCAAGTCGACGCTGGCGTACACGATCGCCGGTCACCCCAAGTACACCGTCACCGGCGGATCCATCACCTTCGACGGTGAGGACGTGCTGGCGATGACCGTCGACGAGCGCGCACGCGCCGGACTGTTCCTCGCGATGCAGTACCCGGTGGAGATCCCCGGCGTCACCGTGACGAACTTCCTCCGTACGGCGAAGACCGCCCTCGACGGCGAAGCACCGGCGATCCGCGGCTGGACCAAGGACGTCAAGGCGGCCATGGCGAATCTGCGCATGGACCCGAAGTTCGCGCAGCGCAACGTCAACGAGGGCTTCTCCGGCGGTGAGAAGAAGCGTCACGAGATCCTGCAGCTCGAGGTGCTCAAGCCGAAGTTCGCGATCCTCGACGAGACCGACTCCGGCCTCGACGTCGACGCGCTGAAGATCGTCTCCGAGGGCGTCAACCGCGCGAAGGAGTCCACCGGGCTCGGCGTGCTGCTGATCACGCACTACACGCGCATCCTCCGCTACATCCGCCCCGACTTCGTGCACGTGGTCGTCGCGGGAAAGATCGTGGAAGAGGGCGGACCCGAGCTCGCCGACCGGCTCGAGGACGAGGGATACGACCGTTTCCTCGACCCCGCAGCCCCCATCGAGGCGTAGGCTGGCGGCATGACCGCGACGCTCACAGACCAGAAGTACGACGAGGTCACCGAGGCACTCAAAGACGTCATGGATCCCGAGCTGGGGATCAACGTCGTCGACCTCGGTCTCATCTACGATCTCGCCTGGGATGACGAGAACGATGCTCTCGTCATCCACATGACGCTGACCAGCGCCGGCTGCCCGCTCACCGACGTGCTCGAGGACCAGACGGCTCAGGCACTGGACTCGGTCGTCGACCGCTTCCGGATCAACTGGGTCTGGATGCCGCCGTGGGGCCCGGAGAAGATCACTGACGACGGGCGTGACATGATGCGCGCGCTCGGCTTCGCGATCTGAGGATGCTGCCGGTCACGGCGCTGTCCCTCGAGGAGCTCCGCGAGCGGACCAGTGCGAAGTGGCGGGAGTACCCCGCTGACGTGCTGCCGTTGTTCGTGGCCGAGACAGATTTCCCGTTGGCGCCCACGATCACGGCCACGCTGCAGCGGGCGGTCGCGATCGGGGACACCGGGTACAAGGCGTCACGGACACCGCTCGCGGAGACCTATGCGGCCTTCGCGCAACGGCGCTTCGACTGGCAGGTCGATGCCGCGCGCATGCGCAGCACGGCCGATGTCAGCATGGGCATCGTCGAGATCCTGCGCCGGGTGACCCGGCCAGGAGATCGCGTCGTCGTGACGCCACCGGTGTACCCGCCGTTCTACGAGCTGGTGAACGAGGCCGGTGCTGTGCCCGAGCGGGTGCCGCTGGTCGACACCGGCGAGCGGTGGGAGCTCGATCTCGACGGCATCCGCTCGGCATTCGAGGCCGGAGCCAGGGCGATCCTGCTCTGCAACCCGCACAACCCGACCGGCACGGTGCATTCGCGTGCGTCGCTGACCGCTCTTGCAGCCATCGCCGCCGAGTACGGCGCCAGCGTGGTCTCGGATGAGATCCATGCTCCGCTCGCGCAGCCCGACGCCGGATTCACACCGTTCCTCTCGGTCGGCGAGCACGCCCAGCGCATCGGCTACGCCGTCGTCAGTGCGAGCAAGGCCTTCAACCTCGCCGGACTCAAATGCGCACTCATGGTCACGGCGAGCGAGGAGACCTCCTCGCTCGTGCGCGGCATGCCTGACGAGGTCGAATGGCGCACCGGCCAGTTCGGTCTGCTCGCGGCGGTCGCCTCGTTCTCCGAGCAGAGCGACCCGTGGCTCGACGGACTCCTGCGCACCCTGCACGAGAACCGGACCCTGCTGCACGAGCTGCTGGCGCGTCACGTGCCGGAGGCCCGCTATCGGATCCCGGATGCCGGGTACCTCGCCTGGATCGACCTCAGCGACCTGGGCTGGGGCGACAACCCGGCCCGCCGGATCCTCAAGGAGGCGCGGGTGGCGCTGCACTACGGACCGGCCTTCGGCGACGAGGGCAACGGTCACGTGCGCCTGAACTTCGGCACCAGCCCTGAGATCATCACGGAAGCCGTCGAGCGCATCGCCGCGCTCGTGCGGTCATGACCGACGAGGTCGACACGGTCTCGATCTGGGACCGCGAACGAATCTGGGTGACCCTCGGTGCGGTCGCGCTGATCTTCCTCGCGGCGATCGAGTCACTCGCCGTGACGACCGTGATGCCGGTGGTGAGCGCCGCACTCGACGGTGAGGCGCTGTACGCCGTCGCCTTCGCCGGCACCCTTGCGACCAGCGTGATCGGCATGGTCGCGGCCGGCGCGTGGTCGGACGGACGAGGCCCACGGGGCGCGCTCTCCGCCGCGGTCACGCTGTTCCTGATCGGACTCGTGATCTCCGGCGTCGCGGTGACCATGCACCAGTTCCTCATCGGCCGTCTCGTGCAGGGACTCGGCGCCGGCGGACAGACCGTTGCGCTGTATGTCGTCGTGGCCAGGCTCTATCCGCCGCATCTGCATGGACGGGTGTTCGCCGCCTTCGCCGCGGCCTGGGTGGTGCCGTCGATGATCGGGCCGTTCCTCGCGGGTGCGGTGACCGAGTTCCTCGACTGGCGGTGGGCGTTCCTCGGGGTCGCCGTGCTGACCGCTATCGCCTTCGCGATGGTCGCCATGCGCCTGCGCGGTGTCGACCTCGGTCAGGGCGTTCCGCAGGATCGACGGGTCGTGCTGACGCGGCTGCTGCTCGCGGTCGTGGTGGCCGTGTTCGCGGTGCTGATCGGATTCTCGGCTGACATGGTGCCCCCGGTGGGGTGGCCGGTCGCGCTCGGCGCGATGGTGGTGATCGGTGTCGCCCTGCTGCGGCTGGTGCCGAAGCGCACGCTGCGAGCCGGATTCGGGTTGCCGAGCGTCGTTCTGATGCGTGGCCTGGTCGCCGGGGCGTTCTTCGCCGCGGAAGCCTACATCCCGTACCTGCTGATCGCGCGATTCGACTTCACGGTCACGTGGGCAGGGCTGGCTCTCATGCTCGCGGCGTTCGCGTGGGCGGGCGCGTCTGCACTGCAGGGACGCTACGGCGAGCGACTCGGCAACCGCAGGATCGCGGCGATCAGCCTGACCCTGCTGCTGATCGCGCTCATCTGCGTGCTGCTGTCTGCGGTCTGGGGATTCACGCCGATCCTGGTGATCGTCGGCTGGGCCTTCGCCGGTGGCGGCATGGGACTGCTCTACCCCCGGCTGACCGTGCTCACGCTCGCATACTCGGGCGCGGGGGAGCAGGGATTCAACTCCTCGGCGCTCTCGATCTCGGATGCCACCGGCTCAGCGGTCGCGATCGCCCTCGCCGGTCTCGCGGTCGCCACGCTGGGCGGGGGCGCAGGCGCGTTCAGCATCGTCTTCGTGTTCTGCGTCGGACTGGTGCTCGTCGCAGCGATCCCCGGGCTCAGACTCGGTCACGCGGCGGAGCAGACGCGCTGACCCCGCCTGCGATGGCTGTCACGCCGAGGTCGAACACCCGGTCGAGGCCGGCGGTGATGTCGTGCTGCTCGTCAGCGGCATCGCCGACGAGCACGGCGCCGTGGCTGTCGGCGTGCATCCGCTGCTGCACCAGCGTCGCGTGGCCGAGGATGAAATGCAGCATCGCCGTTGCGCGTTCCGACGCATCACCGGCGCCGCTGGTCTGCACCGCGTCCGTCAGTGCTCGCTGCGCGTGCGACGAACCGAGGCGCAGCGCCGAGGTGCTGAGCACGAGCTCGGCGCCGTCGCGGTAGGCGAACAGCGCATCGCGGATGCCGCGGGCAGTGTCGAGCACCGAGGCGTCGCCGCGTGGGATGCCGGCGGTGATCCGGTCGGCGAGTTCGGCGAGCAGCTCCTGCTTGCTCGAGAAGTGCCAGTAGAGCGCGCTCGGCTGCACATCGAGTCGGGCGGCGATGCGCCGCATCGACAGATCGGCGAGTCCGACCTCGTCGAGCAGGGCCAGCGCGACGACCGCGACGCCATCGCGGTCGTGGCGGATCGAGTTGTGTCCCGGGGTCATCTCCTCACTATACTGAACGCCGTTCACGTGAACACCGTTCAGGAAGCATTCGGGAGGACCACTCATGGCAGACAATCGCAGCGACATCGGTCGCGATCTCGGGCGTATCGCGATCTTCGCGGCGCTCATCGTGGTGTTCGGCATGGTCACGGTGCCACTTCCCGGCGGGGTACCGATCACGGCGCAGACGCTCGGCGTGATGCTCGCAGGCGCAGTGCTGGGCCCGCGGCGCGGACCGCTCGCCGTGCTGACCGTGCTCGTGCTGGCTGCTGTCGGGCTGCCGGTGCTGGCCGGCGGGCGAGGCGGGCTCGGGGTCTTCGTCGGACCCACCGCCGGCTACCTCATCGGCTGGATCGCCGGTGCCTTCGTCATCGGCCTGATCGTGCACGGTGGTCGGATCACGTGGTGGCGCACCGCCCTCGGCGCGGTGGTGGGCGGCATCCTCGTCGTGTACCTCTTCGGCATTCCGGTGCAGTCGCTCGTGCTCGGCGTCGATCTCGGACCGACCGCGCTGTCCAGCCTCGCGTTCCTCCCCGGCGACCTGCTCAAGGCGGCTGCCGCAACCGCGCTCACCCTCGCTCTTCGTCGCGCGTACCCGCCGGCGTTCGGCATCCGTTCCTTCGCTGCGCAGCCGTCGACACATGCCGGCTGAGACAGCTCTCGCGTCGATCTCGTTGGACGGGGTCGGGGTCGAGATCGACGGACATGTCGTGCTCAGCGAGGTGTCCGTCGAGCTCACCGCGCCGCGCATCGCCGTGATCGGGGCGAACGGCTCCGGCAAGTCGACGTTCGCTCGACTGCTCAACGGACTCGCCGTGCCCAGCACCGGCAGCGTCAGGGTGCACGGCTTCGACAGCGTGCGAGAACGTGCGCCACTGCGTCGCCGAGTCGGCTTCGTGTTCACGAACCCGGATGCGCAGATCCTGATGCCGACGCCGGCCGAGGATCTCGCGCTCTCGCTTCGGGGGCATCCGAAACCGGAGATCGCGGCACGGGTGTCGACAGCCCTCGCAGCGCACGGCCTGACAGCGCACGCCGAGGCTCCGTCGTCGAGCCTCTCCGGTGGACAGAAGCAGATGCTCGCACTGGCATCGGTGCTGATCACCGAGCCCGCTCTGATCGTGGCCGACGAGCCGACCACCCTGCTCGATCTGCGCAACGCCCGTCGCATCGGCGATCTGCTGCTGTCGCAGAGCGCTCAGGTCGTGCTGGTGACGCACGACCTGGAGCTCGCCGCCCGCTGCGACGTCGCACTGCGGTTCGACGGCGGTCGACTCATCAGCACTGGCGACCCGGCGGAGCTCATCGATCGCTACCGGCGCGAGTGCGCATGATCCAGCTGTATCGACCGGGAACCAGTCCGCTGCACCGCGCACCGGTCGGCCGCAAACTCGCCCTGCTCGCGGCGGTCGCCCTGCTGCTGTCCCTTCTTCCGCAGGATGCCGTGAGCATCGGTGCAGTCCTGCTCGGAGTCGCCGGGCTGTACCTGGTCGCCGGCTTCTCTCCGCGCGTGCTCGGCGTCGAGCTGTGGCGCATCCGTTGGCTGGTCATCGTGCTCAGCGTCGCGCTGGCCGTGTTCGTCTCGCCGCTGAGCGCGTGGATCAGCACCGGCCGGGTGATCGCCCTGCTGCTGCTGGCCGGGCTGCTGACGTCGACGACCAGGATGGCGGATCTCCTGGACGCCTTGCATCGGATGCTCCGCCCGCTCCGCCGGATCGGTGTCGATGCGGATGCCGTCGCGATGACGCTTTCGCTCACCCTCACGATGATCCCTGTCGTCGCAGGATTCGCCGACCGGGTGCGCGACGCCCAGCGGGCGCGCGGCGTGCGGCTCGGCGTGCGGGCCGTCGTGCCGCTGCTCGTGCTCGCGCTCCGCCATGCGGATGATGTCGGGGATGCCCTGGTCGCTCGCGGCATCGGCTGACGGCCTCATGCGGCTACCACGACCGCGTCTGCGGGGCGAGTCAGCCGGAGTGAGGCGGCGATCAGAGCGACCGCGATCGCGATCGTGGCGACGGAACTGCCGAGCACCAGCAGCAGCAGCAGGCCGACGAGTCCGGCGAGCACAGCGGCCGTGACGCGCCCCGAGGACCCGACGAACGCGGAGACAGGCCGGCGCTCGAATCGTGCTGCGAAGACCGCCACGAGTGCTGTCAGCGCCAGCGCGACCGCGAGCCACATCGGTCGGGCGGCCCACCATCCGACGCTGTCGAGCGGTGGGAGCTCGAGTCCGGTGTGCGTCGAGAGCAGTGCGGTGGCACCGGCCATGACGAGCAGGACCGGCATGTGCCACAGGTAGATGGTCATGGATCGCGGAGTCACGAAGGCGGTGAAGGCGGAGGCGGCCGCAGCTCGACTCCAGCGCTCGATGCGCTCGCGGAGCAGTGACACGGCGCTGGTGTGCACGACGCCGACCAGGAGCAGTGCGGTCGTCGGCGGGCTGATGTTCGCGATCAGGTCAGGGGAGTGCACGCCGGTCAGGAAGGACGAGATCAGCAGAGCCAGCGCGCCCAGACCGGCGACGGCGCGCGTCCGTCGGCGCAGTGCGTCGATCCGACCGTCGGCGAGGAAGAAGCCCAGCTGCTGCAGCACGAGCCACACGAAGGCGAGGTTGAGGAATCCCACGGCGTCGATGCCGCTCACGGCGCGCAGCGCATCGACACCGATCGCAGCCGCGACGAGCGCTCCGAGCGTGAGGAACGGTGCGCGTTCGTGCGCAGCGGCGAAGGCGGGCAGCAGCGCCTGGCACAGCAGGAAGACGGCGAGGAACCACAGCGGCTGACCGTACCGGAATCCGGCGACCTCGAGGAGATCGGCGGGGACTCCGATGATCGTGAGGAGTGCGAGCGCGAGTCCGACGATGCCGATGGTGATGATCGCCGGTCGGAGCAGGCGGTGGAGTCGGCCGACGATGAACCAGTGAGCCGTGCGTCCGCGCTGACGCGAGCCGCGATATGCGAGCAGCCCGGAGAACCCGCCGATCACGAAGAACAGCGGCATGACCTGGAGCAGCCAGCTGAGCGGTGCGATCCAGCCGGTGCCGTCGCTCGCGTTGGCGAACACCGGACTCCCGTCGACGACCGTGACGCCGACCATGAGCGCGTGCAGCAGCACCACGCCGAGCACGCAGATCGCGCGGACGAGATCGATGCCGGTGTCGCGCCCGAGGCGTTGCGATGGGGTCGGCACGGTGGCGAACGGTGCAGCGGCGATGGCCATGAGTCCTCCTGTGGAACGGGTGTTCCAGGAGACTATGGACGCGGTACCGTGCCGGGCATCACCCTCGGGTGCTGTCCTGACCCCCTACCGCAGAGGGAGTCAGGAGGGCTCGACGAGGCCCGTGTCGTAGGCCAGGATCACGGCGTGCACGCGGTCGCGCAGCTGCAGCTTGGCGAGCACCTTGCCGACGTGCGTCTTCACCGTCTGCTCGGCGATGAACAGATCGGCGGCGATCTCGGAGTTCGAGCGCCCGCGCCCGATCAGCACCAGCACCTCGCGTTCCCGGTCGGTGAGGTCGGCGAGGGCGGTGCTCGAGCGGTTCGCATGCGGGCGGCGCCCGGCGAACTGCTCGATCATGCGCCGGGTGACGCTCGGCGCCAGCAGCGCGTCACCGGCCGCGACGACCCGCACCGCGTGCACGAGCTCCTCCGGCAGTGCGTCCTTCAGCAGGAAGCCGCTGGCGCCTGCGGCAAGAGCGTCGTACACGTAGTCGTCGATGTCGAACGTCGTGAGCATCAGGATCCGCGGTACGTGGGCTGCCGGATACGAGGCGCCGAGGATGCGGCGCGTGGCCTCGATGCCGTCGAGCTGCGGCATCCGCACGTCCATCAGGATCACATCGGGGTCGAGCCGGGCCGCGAGCGTGACCGCCTCGGTGCCGTCGGCCGCTTGACCCACGACGCGGATGCCGTCATGCGCGTCGAGGAGCGCGGCGAATCCGGCGCGCACCATGGCCTGGTCGTCGGCGATGAGGACGCTGATCGTCACGTGGTCTCCTTCTCGGGGGAGGCGGGGGGATCCGCCGGGGTCGTCGGCGCATCGAAGAGCAGGGGGAGCGCGGCATCGACGGTCCAGCCGCCGTCGGTGTCTGGTCCCGCGCTGAGGCTGCCGCCGAGGAGCTCGGCGCGCTCACGCATGCCGCGGAGTCCGTAGCCGCCACCGGTCTCGGTGCTCGTCGCCGCAGACGCCGCGTTGTGCACGCGGAGACGGATCGACGTCTCGTCGGCCTGCACGCGGACCACGACCGCGGCGCCTGGGGAGTGACGCACCGCATTGCTCAATGCCTCCTGCACGATGCGGAACGCCGCGATCTGCACGGACGACGTCGCCAGCGATGCTGTGCCGCCGCCCTCGATCGCGAGTCCGACGTCGACACCCGCACGACGGATGCTGTCGACGAGCCCAGGGATATCGTCGATGCCGTGCTGCGGAGCCAGCTCAGCAGACTGGTCCTCGGTGCGGAGCACGCCGAGCATGCGGCGCATCTCGGTCAACGAAGTGCGCGCTGTCGCGGCGATGTCGTCGAATTCGGCTGCCGCGACCTCGCCGATCTCGGGCAGACGGTAGCGGGCCGTCGATGCCTGCACCTGTATGACCGACATGCTGTGCGCGACGACATCGTGGAGCTCGCGTGCGATGCGGGTGCGCTCCTCGACGAGGGCTCGACGCGACTCCTCGAGCGCACTGTGCTCGCGTTCGCGGGTCAGTTCCGCGCCGAGGCGAACTCGCCCGGCGACCAGGGCGGCGATCACGTACATCGCCACCGCGACGGACGACGTGACGATCAGATCCGCCGTCGCGCTGCCGGACGATGCGGCAGTCGCCACCATGTCCGGGCGGATCAGAGGTGCCACGAGCGAGGTGATCACACCGGTGATGAGCGCGAAGGCTCCCAGCCTGCCGCCATGCCGGAACGTCACGACGCCCACGAGCAGCACGAACGCCAGGAGCGCGGGGACGGACCATGGCCAGGGCGCGGAGATCGCCAGCATCGTGTCGACCGCGATCGACAGCATGAAAATCGATGCGCAGAACACCGCGATCGCGGTGCGCGGGCGGGAGAGGGAGAGCAGAGGAGCAGCGCACGCGGCAGCACCGAGGATGAAGGAGAGGGCGAGCGGTGTACCCGAGAGATTCGTCTGGAGTGGCACCAGGGTCGCGAACAGGGCGATCGTCACCGCGCCGAGCGCCCCCAGGGAGCCGGTGCGGCGGGTGAGCCAGGGTGCACGAGGTGCACGAGCGGCACGTGCCGGGCGTGCGGCGGGTGGCACGCGGGGCGAGCGCTGTCGGCGGGAGGCCATGTCTGTCATCCTGCCAGCTGCGGAACGGAGGCCCGACGTCGTCGTGCGGCGGCGACGCGATCGATCACGAGCCCGACGAGCAGCGCGATCACGATTCCGAGGCCGGCGCTCAGCATCGGCTGGTCCTTGAGCCACGCACCGGCCAGCAGTCCGATGGCCAGGCTGAACACAGCCCAGCTGATCCCGCCGATGAGGCTGAGCGGCACGAAACGACGCCACGGGAAGCCGAGTGCCCCGGCGGACATGTTCACCGCGACGCGCCCGACCGGGATGTACCGGGCACCGAGGATGAGCACGGCGCTGCGGTGCTCGAGTGATCGCTGCGCTGCAGTGAACGCCGCCACGACTCGTCGACGGCGCATCCAGGCGAATCGGGTCGTGCCCACCGATCGTCCGATCAGGAAGGCGATGTTGTCTCCGATCGCGGCGCCGATGGCTGCGATGACACCGAGCAGCACCAGGTTCGCGCCCCCTGCCGAGGTCGCGACGGCGGCAGCCGCGACCAGCACGGTCTCGCTCGGCACCGGTGGGAAGAACCCGTCGATCACCGTCACGATGAACAGGACGAGGTACAGCCAGGGCGAGGCGACCGCCTGCATGATGAGCTCATTGATGACATCCACTCATGAACCGTACGAACGGAGTGCTGTCGGCGGCATCCCTCTCCGGTATCGACCTCGTCACCCTGCGGGGTGATCTTCCTGAGCACGCACGCGGTCAGCGCCCAGCCGCAGCCGCTTATACTGGGAGGCTGGCCCCTCGGCCGACTTCCACCCCAGAGAACGGATATCCCGCTGTGCTTGCCGTGCACGACCTCGAGATCCGCGTTGGCGCGCGACTCCTCATGGAGAACGTCTCCTTCCGCGTCGCCGATGGCGACAAGATCGGTCTGGTCGGCCGCAACGGAGCAGGGAAGACGACACTGACCAAGGTGCTCGCGGGCGACCTGCTCCCCGCTGATGGCACTGTCACCCGGTCCGGCGAGCTCGGCTACCTGCCGCAGGACCCTCGTTCGGGAAATCCTGAAGACCTCGCCCGCACGCGCATCCTCGACGCGCGTGGTCTGGGACAGCTGAACCTCGGCATGACCGAGGCGTCGCTCGAGATGGGATCCGACGACCCGGCCGTGGCCGCGAAGGCGATGAAGCGCTACGGACAGCTGACCGAGCAGTTCGAGGCGCAGGGCGGATACGCCGCCGAGGCGCAGGCCGCATCGATCGCGCACAACCTCTCGCTGCCCGACCGCATCCTCGATCAGCCGCTCTCGACGCTCTCCGGTGGTCAGCGTCGCCGCATCGAGCTGGCCCGCATCCTGTTCTCCGACGCGCAGACGATGATCCTCGACGAGCCGACCAACCACCTCGACGCCGACAGCGTCGTGTGGCTGCGTGAGTTCCTCAAGGGGTACAAGGGCGGGTTGATCGTGATCAGCCACGATGTCGAGCTCGTCGGCGAGACCGTGAACCGGGTGTTCTATCTCGACGCCAACCGCCAGATCATCGACACCTACAACATGAACTGGAAGAACTACCTGCGTCAGCGGGTGGCCGACGAGGAGCGCCGCAAGAAGGAGCGCGCCAACGTCGAGAAGAAGGCGACGACCCTGCAGCTGCAGGCGGCACGCTTCGGTGCAAAGGCCTCGAAGGCTGCGGCCGCCCACCAGATGGTGGCTCGCGCCGAGAAGATGCTCGCCGGGCTCGACGACGTGCGTCAGGAAGATCGCGTCGCGAAGCTGCGGTTCCCGAAGCCCGCCCCGTGCGGGAAGACGCCCATGATGGCATCGGGTCTGTCGAAGTCCTACGGTTCGCTGGAGATCTTCACCGACGTCGACCTCGCGATCGACCGTGGTTCGAAGGTCGTCGTGCTCGGCCTCAACGGTGCAGGCAAGACGACGCTGCTGCGCATGCTCGCGGGCGTCGACCAGCCAGACACCGGTCAGCTCGAGCCCGGGCACGGCCTCAAGGTCGGGTATTACGCGCAGGAGCATGAGAATCTCGACGTGAACCGTTCGGTGCTCGAGAACATGGTGTCCGCTGCGCCGCACATCACCGAGACCGAGGCGCGGAAGGTGCTCGGCTCGTTCCTGTTCACCGGCGATGACGTGCTCAAGCCCGCCGGCGTGCTGTCGGGCGGCGAGAAGACGCGTCTGTCGCTCGCAACGCTCGTCGTGTCATCCGCGAACCTGCTGCTTCTCGATGAGCCCACGAACAACCTCGACCCGGCGTCCCGTGAAGAGATCCTCGGCGCGCTGGCGCACTACGAGGGTGCCGTGGTGCTCGTCTCGCACGACCCGGGTGCCGTGCAGTCGCTGAACCCCGAGCGCGTGCTGATCCTGCCCGACGGTGTCGAGGACATCTGGAGCCAGGAGTACCAGGACCTGATCGAACTCGCCTGATCGGGTCGCGTCGGTTCCACCGACCGGCGTCCACGTGGCAGAGTCGAGAGCATGACGCATGATGCCCCGGTTCCGGATGCCGTTTCGCTCACTGAATGGTTGCGGGGACGGCCTGCGCTGACCGGCGTGGCACCGCACTGGGATCTCGACGCGCTGCCGACGGATCCGACGGTGCTGTTCGAGGAGTGGATCCGGGGTGCCGATGCCGCCGGCGTGCCGGAACCGCACACCACGACGCTGGCGACGGTGGATGCCGACGGGGTTCCCGATGCTCGCACGCTCATCGTGAAGCGCGTCGACGAACACGGCTGGGCGATCGCCAGCACCCGTTCCTCACGGAAGGGCGCTCAGCTGGCTGATGTGCCCGCAGCCGCGCTGAACTTCTGGTGGCAGCCGCAGGTTCGAGCCGTGCGTGTTCGGGGAACCGTGGTCGAGGCGACGCCCGAGGAGAGCGCCGCGGACCTCGCCGCCCGATCGGCCGCCGCGCGCGCCGACGTCGCGGATGGCGACTGGGTGCTCTGGCGGATCGTCCCGACCCGCATCGAGTTCTGGCAGGGCTCGCGAGATCGTCGGCACACGCGTGTGGTCTATGAGCGCACCGATGCCGGCTGGACGCACCGGGCTCTCCGGGACTGACGCGGACGCGGACCCGGATCAGACGTTCGCGTCGAGGAGCTCGTCCTCGACGTCGGCGTCCTTGTCGCGGCGACGAGGGGCCTTCACCGGTGTCGGGATGCCCTCGACCTCTTCGCGGTGCTTCACGATCTCGGTGCGGATGATGTATCCGATGAAGATGAAGCCCATGATCGCGAACAGGATCCACTGGATCGCGTACGACAGGTGGGGACCGGGGTCGTCGGTCGGTGAGGAGAATCCGCCGAGTGCGGTGTTCGCGGCCGGATCCTCGCTGATCAATTGTCCGTAGGCACCCGTGATCACGTCACCGTCGACGAGCGCGGCGATCGTCGGCAGGTTGATCGTGGGCACCTGGCCCTCGGGTGCCCCTCGTCCGGATGCCGGGACCTGCTCGCCCGGCCGCAGCCGCACGATGACCTCGACCTCGCCGGATGGGGGTGCTGCCACGGAGTCGGGGGAGTCACCGTCTCCCGGCGGCACCCAGCCGCGATCGACGATGAACACCCGACCGTCGACGTCCTGGAACGGCACGAGCACCTCGAAGGCACTCGTCCCACCGTGCGGACGGTTGCGCACCAGCAGCTGCTCGTCGACCAGGTACTCGCCGCGCAGCAGCACCGGGTGCCATTCATCGTTCGGCTGCAGTGCCCCATCCGCCCCGATGAGATCAGCGAGCGGCACGGGGTCGGCGTCGTAGTTCTGCTCGACGAGCGCGATCTGCTCCTCCCTCGTCGCGTTGCGGTCGAACTGCCACTGCGACAGGAAGACGCAGGCGACTGCGAAGCCGATCGCGATCAGCACATAGACCGCCCATCGAGTCATCCGACTGCTCATGCGGGGACACCTTCACGGGTGGAGACGGGGAAATCGCGGGCTGCGAGATAGTCGTGCAGGAAGTCGACGTGCTCCTCGCAGGCCAGCCAGATCTTCTCGCGGTCTGCCGCATGGATGCGCGGATTCCGCCACACCACATGCTTGGTCGCCTCGCGCCGGCAGCCGGCTCGCGAGCATTCGAATTCGCTCACGCGTCGTCCCGCCGGGCCTCGGTGATCCGGAACACCTGCGGGTCGCCGATGTCGATGGGCTCGGGGACGACGCGCGGCGCCTCCACCTGCAGCGTCGGCGACTCGGCGACGGTCTCGGTGCTGTCGCTGCCCGCGTTCGCGAACACCACTGCGATGTAGGGGAGCACCGCTGCCGCGGCCGCGAACACCCAGGTGTACCAGCCATAGGGCTGCACCAGCATCATCAGGGCGAAGCACGCGATGCGGATCGACATCGTGATGGCGTACCGGCGCACACGGTGGTCGCCCTCGACCTGCGGAGACTCCGGCAGAGAGGTGACGGCGGGTACGGCGCGCTTGCTCTTCACGATCTCTCCAGCCTACGCCGGAACGGCCGCACCGGCGTGCCGTTCCGGCGCGTCAGCTGTTGACGAGGAAGGGGATCGTGAAGGCCCCGAAGAAGATCGCGCTGATCACCGTGACGACGATCCCGAGCGCGAGGAACCCCAGCATGATGTAGCCGATGATGAGGCCGGCGAAGGCCACACCTCGTCCACCGACTGCGGTGTTCGCCTTCGTCTGCCTGAGCGCCATGTGGCCCGTGATCACGGCGACGACGGCGGCAAGGATCGGGAAGACGAGCCAGCTGAAGACCACACTGGCGATCGCACACACCAGCGACGTGATCGCGAGACCGCTGGTCGGACGGGCGACCGGATAGTTCGGCGTGCCGTACGCCTGGTAGCCGGGCTGCGGATACCCGGGCTGGGGCGCTGCACCGTACGGCTGCTGCGTCGGCGGCGGCGCGTAGGCGGGCTGGGCGGGCGCCTGGCCGTACGCCGGGGCTGCACCCGGGTACGCCTGGGTGGGATGCGGCGGCGTGGCCGGGTACGAAGGCGCCGCCGGGTACGGCGGCGCAGCCGGGTACGGCTGCTGCGGGGTGGCCGGGAGCCCCTGAGCCGGTGGTGCAGGGGGAGCGGGTGGAATGTACGGGGCCGCGGGAGGAACCGGGGGCTGTTCGCCTGCAGAAGGAGGGATGCTGTTGTCGCTCACGCGGATGCCTTTCGTCCTGCTCAGCGTTCCAGCACACCTCCGTCCTGTCAAACGTCGGGCAACGGAACAGCCGGCGCTTCCTCGCTAGGATCGAGGAGGTTCCGTCGCGGGACCATCGGCTACATCAGGAGTGTGACCCATGAGTGCTCAGCGCGTCGTCCTCGTCACCGGAGGCAACCGCGGCATCGGCCGTGCGATCGCGGAGCGCTTCGTGCGCGACGGCTATCGCGTCGCGGTCACCGCGCGCAGCGGCGAAGGCCCCGATGGCACGCTCACGGTCCGCGCGGACGTGACGGATGCAGCAGCCCTCGACGCTGCGTTCACCGAGGTGGAGCAGCAGCTCGGCCCGGTCGAGATCGTCGTGGCGAACGCCGGCATCACGAAGGACACGCTGCTGCTGCGCATGAGCGAGGACGACTTCGACAGCGTTGTCGCGACCAACCTCGGCGGCACCTTCCGCGTCGTCAAGCGCGCCTCGAAGGGCATGCTGCGTGCCCGCTTCGGCCGCGTCATCCTGATCTCGAGCGTCGTCGGCCTGTACGGCTCTGCAGGACAGGTCAACTACTCGGCGTCCAAGAGCGCCCTCGTCGGGTTCGCCCGCTCGCTGACCCGCGAGCTCGGTGGACGCGGCATCACCGCGAACGTCGTGGCTCCGGGCTTCATCGAGACCGACATGACCGCCGAGCTGCCCGAGGAAACGCAGAAGCAGTACAAGGCGAACATCCCGGCAGGGCGCTTCGCGACGCCGGACGAGGTCGCGGGTGTCGTGACGTGGCTGGCAGGTGACGATGCCGGATACATCTCCGGTGCCGTGATTCCTGTCGACGGCGGCCTCGGGATGGGGCACTGAGCTTCCGGCCCAGGCGCCTTCATCAGCGGTCGATCGCGGCGATGAGCAGTTCGGCCAGACGTGCAGGCACCGTGAACTGCGGCCAGTGCGCTGAGCCGATCCGGACGACCTCTGCATCGGCGATCGCGCGGTACTCGGCCTCGTAGGGTCCCCACTCGCCGATCATCCCGTCGAACTCCTGCTGGTCGATCCCGCCCATCAGGAGCGTGACCGGTACGGCGTATCGCGCCTCGTCGGTGAGCTCGATCGGATCGGTCGGCACCCGCGCCGGCACGCTGTGCGTCAGGGGCAGGGTGCGCGCCCTCGTCTCGGCGTCGATGTCGTGCACGTCCTCCTCGGGGAAGAAGTCCCATCCGGGGAACGGGATGACGCCGTCGACGACCTCGAACTCGCTGATCCCCGATCCGGAGGGCGGTGGCACGGTGTCGACGAACACGACTCGCGCCACGCGATCCGCTCGTGCATCCGCGACACCCCAGGCGACGTTGCCGCCGCCGCTGTGACCGACGACGACGGATCGACCTGGTGCTGCGTCGACGGCCTGCACCGCGGCATCCACCCAGTCCGCGATACCGACCTCGGACGATGACGATGCATCGGCCCCGACACCGGGCATGGTCAGCGGATGCACGCGGTGTCCGGCGTGCTCGAGTGCGGGGATCACGTCGTTCCAGCTGGATGCGTCGAGCCAGAGACCCGGGATGAGGATGATGTCCATGCGCCGACGTTACCGCCGGCCGCCGACATTCTCGACGGGTCGTCCCTGCCTCACCGTGTCGTGAGCGCGTCCACCCACATCGTCGAATGCTCGTCCAGGAACCGAGCGACTCCTCGCCAGTGCGCGCCGTGGAAATCCGCGTACATCGATCCCCACGGCTCTCGTCCGTCGCGATGCGCGGTCTGGAGGAGATCGTGCATGGCCCAGGCGCGCCGAGGGAGCACCTCCGCGAGCTCGGCGCGCAGCGCGGCATCCGCCTCGTACCCGTCGACGAATGCCCGCAGATCCTCCGCGGCACGACGCGGGTCGGCTGTCGCGTCGTTGAGCGCGAACGCCTGCGCGGAGTACGCGAGATCCCAGACGCGGGTGCTCGCGGCGGCGCCATCCCAGTCGATGAAGACCCATCGCTCGCCGGTCAGCAGATTCCAGGGGGTGAGATCGCCGTGGCAGACCAGATCGGCGTGCGCGACGGGGATCAGCGATGGGCCGAGCCCGAGCTCGTCGGCGTCGAGACCCGCGCTGGCGTCATGGATCGCCCGCACCATCGCGCCGACCCGCGCGAGCTGCAGCCGGGTCAGCGGAGCGGCGTTCATCGCGAGCGGTCCGGCGACGAACTCGGTCATCATGCGGCCTCGCGTGTCCTGCCCCAGGGGAGTCGGGAGATCGATGCCGCGCTCGCGCAGGATGCGCATGTAGGCGAGCACGCCGGCGGAGTGCTCGGTCCAGGGCTTGCGCACCGTCTCGCCGACTCTGACCACCCCGGCGCTCGCATTGCCACCGGACAGCGGAATCTCCTGCTGCATCCGGCCAGCCTACGCATGATGCTCGGAGGCCGTCGCGATCGACGCGAGGCGGACGCCCGTCAGGGGAGGAGCGGGATGACCTCGGAGAGATCCTGCGGCCCGATCACCAGGCTCGCGGCAGCGCGCACGGCAGGCTTCGCGTTGAACGCCAGACCGAGCCCCGCAGCCGCCATCATCTGCAGATCGTTCGCACCGTCGCCGATCGCGATCGTCGCGGTGTGCGGCACACCGAGCTCATCGGCCCACTCGCGCAGTGACGACGCCTTGGCAGCCGCGTCGACGATCGCGCCCTCGACCTCGCCGTTCAGCACGCCGTCGACGACCTGCAGGCGGTTGGCCCGCCAGCGATCGACGCCGAGCGCCGGGGCGATGTGGTCGAGGATCTCGTGGAATCCGCCGGACACCACACCCACCACTCCACCGCGCTCGTGCACCGCCGCGGTCAGCTCGAGCACGCCGGGCGTGGGCTCGATGCGTGCTCGAACCCGCTCGAAGGACTCGACCGGGACCCCGCGCAGCGCCGCAACGCGAGAGCGCAGGCTGGTGGCGAAGTCGACCTCGCCGCGCATCGCCGCCTCGGTCGCGGCCTGCACCTCATCGCGCCGCCCTGCCTCATCGGCGAGCAGCTCGATCACCTCGTTGCGGATGAGCGTGGAGTCGGCATCGAGAACGACGAGGAAGCGCGCAGTGGTCACCCGATCGAGCCTAGCGAGCGTGCGGACGATCAGAGACCGCGTGACGCTCAGCGCTCGATGAAGACGCCCTTGCCGACGACCGTGATGCCCGATTCGGTGACCGTGAAGCCCCGAGCGAGGTCGCGCTCGCGATCCACGCCGACCGTCGCCCCGTCTGCCAGGACGACGTTCTTGTCGAGGATCGCTCGATGCACCCTGGATCCCGCGCCCACCTGCACGTGATCGAAGACCACCGAGTCGGTGATGGTCGATCCGCCGCCGGCCAGGGTCCACGGCCCGACCACGCTTCGCTCGAGGTGCGTGCCGGACAGCACCGACCCGAGCGACACGATCGAGTCGATCGCGTTGCCGATGCGGCCGACCGAGTCGCGCACGAACTTCGCGGGAGGCGAGTTCACCGCCTGCGAGTGGATCGGCCACTCCATGTTGTAGAGGTTGAAGATCGGCAGCGTCGAGATCAGGTCGCGATGTGCATCGTAGAAGGAGTCGATCGTCCCCACGTCGCGCCAGTACGAGCGGTCACGCGGCGAGGAGCCGGGGACCTCGTTCTGCTTCATGTCGTAGTAGCCGGCTTCGCCACGGTCGACGAAGTAGGGGACGATGTCGCCACCCATGTCATGACCGGAGGTGGGGGACTCGCCGTCGGCTTCGACGGCGGCGATCAGCGCATCCGCGTCGAAGATGTAGTTGCCCATCGAGGCGAGCACCTCGTGGGGGGAGTCCTCCAGGCCGGCCGGGTCGCTCGGCTTCTCGAGGAACTGCTTGATGCGTCCCGTTCCGGCATCGGCATCGATCACGCCGAACTGCGAGGCGAGCGAGATCGGCTGACGGATGCCGGCGACCGTGGCCTTCGCGCCGGACGCGATGTGCGCGTCGAGCATCTGTCGGAAGTCCATCCGGTAGACGTGGTCGGCGCCGATGACCACGACGATGTCGGGCTTCTCGTCGTTGATCAGGTTCATGCTCTGCAGGATCGCGTCGGCGGATCCGGAGAACCATCGCTTGCCGAGTCGCTGCTGTGCAGGGACCGACGTGACGTAGGAGTCGAGCAGCGCCGACATGCGCCATGTCTGCGAGATGTGGCGGTCGAGGCTGTGCGACTTGTACTGCGTGAGCACGACGACCTGGCGGAGCCCCGAGTTGATGAGGTTCGAGATCGCGAAATCGATCAGTCTGTACTGTCCGCCGAACGGAACTGCGGGTTTTGCGCGGTCTGCGGTGAGTGGCATGAGCCTCTTGCCCTCACCACCGGCGAGGATGATCCCGAAAACCTTCTTTGGAGCCGACATGGCTCCACCATAGATGCCTTCTGGCTCGCTGTACTAGCGTTCAGACATGCGAGTTGAAATGATCACCAAGGAGTATCCGCCGGAGATCTACGGCGGCGCCGGTGTGCACGTCGCCGAGCTCGTCACGGCCCTGCGGCAGAGCATCGACGTGCAGGTCCGAGCATTCGGTGCAGCCCGCGACGAGGCCGGCACGTTCTCATACCGCGCGCCCGCTGAGCTCGCCTCTGCGAATGCCGCGCTGCAGACGCTCGGCACGGATCTCGAGATCGTCTCCGCGATCTCGGATGCCGACATCGTGCACAGTCACACCTGGTACGCCAACTTCGCCGGCCACCTGGCCTCGCAGCTGCACGGCATCCCGCACGTGCTGACCGCGCACAGTCTGGAGCCGCTGCGTCCGTGGAAGGCCGAGCAGCTGGGCGGCGGGTATGCGGTGTCGAGCGGCATCGAGAAGCTCGCGTATGAGAACGCCGCCGCGGTCATCGCGGTGAGCGCCGGGATGCGTGCCGACATCCTGCGCAGCTACCCACAGGTCGATCCGGCGCGCGTGCGTGTGATCCACAACGGCATCGACGTGGAGCGCTGGCGCCCGGTGCAGAACGCGGCGCTCCTCGAGTCCATCGGCATGGACCCTGCCCGCCCGTCGGTCGTCTTCGTCGGACGCATCACGCGGCAGAAGGGGCTGCCCTACCTGCTGCAGGCCGCGCGGCTGCTGCCGCCGGAGGTGCAGCTCGTGCTGTGCGCAGGTGCCCCTGACACCCCCGAGATCATGGCAGAGGTGCAGGAGGGCGTCCGTCTGCTGCAGCAGACCCGCGACGGGGTGATCTGGATCGAGCGGATGCTGCCGCGCGACGAGCTCTCCGCGATCCTCACCGCGGCCACCACCTTCGTCTGCCCCTCGGTCTACGAGCCGCTCGGCATCGTGAACCTCGAGGCCATGGCATGCGGCGCTGCGGTCGTGGGCACCGCGACCGGTGGCATCCCCGAAGTCGTCGCCGACGGCGTCACCGGACGACTCGTGCCGATCGACCAGGTGCAGGACGGCACCGGCACCCCCGTCGACCCCGAGCGCTACATCGCCGATCTCGCGGCCGTCCTCACCGAGGTGGCGATGGATCCGGAGCGCGCGAAGGAGTACGGCGCCGCCGGGCGGGAGCGGGCTCGGACCGACTTCAGCTGGGGCGCGATCGCCGACACGACCCGCGCGCTGTACGCGGAGCTCACCGCGTGAGTCGATAGGCTTGGAGTATGTCGAGCGCCCTGGAATTCACTGACGTCGTCGTGCGCCGCGAAGGGCGCAACATCATCGATCACGTGACCTGGCAGGTCGCGGACGATCAGCGCTGGGTGATCCTCGGCCCGAACGGTGCGGGCAAGACCACGCTGCTGCAGCTGGCCGACACGCTCATGCACCCGACGTCGGGCACTGTCACCGTGCTCGGCGAGACGCTCGGCCGTACCGACGTGTTCGAGGTGCGTCCGCGCATCGGCTTCGCATCCTCGGCGATGGCCAAGCGCGTGCCGCGCGACGAGACCGTGCTGAACACGGTGCTCACCGCCGCGTACTCGGTGCTCGGCCGGTGGAACGAGAGCTATGAGGACATCGACGAGCGGCGCGCGCTGCGTGTGCTCGGCGAATGGAAGCTCGATCATCTCGCGGAGCGCACCTTCGGCACGCTGAGCGACGGCGAGCAGAAGCGCGTGCAGATCGCCCGTGCCGTGATGACGGATCCCGAGCTGCTGCTGCTCGACGAGCCGACGGCGTCCCTCGATCTCGGCTCTCGCGAGGAGCTGCTCGCGCTGCTCACCGGCTACGCATCGTCGCCGACCACGCCGGCCATGCTGATGGTCACGCACCATGTCGAGGAGATCCCGCTCGGCTTCACGCACGTGATGCTCATCCGCGAGGGCAAGGTCGTCGCGGCCGGCCCGATCGCGGAGACGCTCACCGCCGAGTCCCTCACCGAGGCCTTCGGCATGTCGATCGTGCTCAGCAGCGACGGCGGCCGCTACGCCGCGCGCGCGGCATCGTGAGATTCGGTTCCTGAGTCCGTCGAAGGACTGGTAGACTCGACCCTTGGCGCTGTCTGCGCCACAGACTTCCCCGTCCCTGGCACAATCCAGGGCAGCAACGAAGGAATCCCATGAAGACTGACATTCACCCCGAGTACCGGGCCATCGTTTTCCGTGACCTCGGTTCGGGCGAGACGTTCCTCACCCGCTCCACCGTCACGAGCGACAAGACCATCGAGCTGGACGGCGTCGAGTACCCCGTCATCGATGTCGAGATCTCCTCTGCCTCGCACCCGTTCTACACGGGCAAGCAGCGCATCATGGACTCGGCCGGTCGCGTCGAGAAGTTCAACCAGCGCTTCAAGGGCTTCGGCGGCTCCTCCAACTGAGGTCCGTCCCCACGAAGGCCCCGTGCTCCTCGGAGTGCGGGGCCTTCGTCGTGCGCGGAACAGCGCAGGTCTCGCCGCGCGGGCGCTCGATGCGGTCCTCCCCGCAGAGCTCCGATGCACGGACCGAGCGGCATGCAGGCGTCGCATCCGGCCGCACTCGCGCTCGCGAGGCGGCCATCCGCGGCACCTGCGGGATGTGCGACCGGACTCGGCTGCACGTCATCGGCACGCGATGCCGACAGTGACCCGCTCAGAGATCGAGCGTGATACGGCCCTCGTCGATCGCGTCCGGCGGATCGCCGGGGGCGGGCGCAGGCGCCGTGCGCTGGGTCTGACGGTCGCGCTCCATGCCGGCCTCGTGCGCGCTGGGCGACCACACGGTATCGAACGCGCCGCCGAGTCCGCCGCCGCTGCTCTCGTACTTCTTCTCCAGGGGGAGCGAGGAGTACCTGTGCACGATCGCCACGACGATCGCCACGCCGGCGACGATGACCAGGGTCACCATCAGGATCATGCCGAGCATCTCCATCACGTGTCCAGCGTAGGTCGGTGTCGGTGGTGCGTCATCCTCCTGCGGGAGGACATCGATCAGCGGATGCGGCGGTGGTGCGCAAGATCGATGAGCCGGCTCAGCACCGGACCCGACCGCAGGCCGTTGTGCTCGTGCTCGCTGGTCACCCAGAGCTGCACACCGGGCAGCAGCGCGGCGGTCTCGAGCGAGTACTCCAGCGGCACGTACACGTCGTTCACGTACACGGCTGCAGCTCCGGTGGCACCGGAGGCCGCGATCGCGGCGGCGTCGTAGATCTGCGGCCACTCGAACTCGGCGAGCTCCAGGGCGACCTCGCGCCAGGGCTGGAAGGCCGGCACAGTCTCGGTCCACTCCCGACGGATGTGCTCGCCGGTGAACAGCGTGACGTCGTCGCGGAAGTCCGTGGGCTCCGTGCGCTCAGCCGACCAGCGCGTCGCGTGGCCGTCGGCGTAGCTCGACTCGTGGAACGCGAAGTACAGCGGGTTGCGGCCGCCGTACGGCATCGCGTGGGCGAGGTCATGCCGGAAGGCATTGGAGCGGGGATCGCGCTCGAGCAGCGACCACACGGTCTGCCAGCCGTCATCCGTGCCGAGCGCTGACCCCATCGAGCGCAGCCGCGATGGGGAGACGATCTCGCCATCCGGCAGCACGATGTCGCCGGCCGCGGCCCGATCGACCAGGCGTCGCATCGCGTCGCGGTGCTCGGGGAATCGGCGGTAGTACTTCTCCGAGGCCGTGCGCATCTTGTCGTAGCAGAGCGTGTAGACATCGTCGGGGTGGCGGCCGACAGCGCTGAGGCCGCCGGTGATGAACACGTCGGTGAGCGAGGAGCTGTCGGTCGACAGGTACGCGAGCGTCGTGAAGCCGCCGAACGACTGACCGAGCACGCTCCACTGCTCGGCGCCCAGGTGCTCGCGCATCGCCTCGCAGTCGCGCACGATCGCGTCGGCGCGCAGGTGGGTCAGGTACTCGGCGACGACGGAGGATCCCTCGGCCAGGTCGTCGTCGCCGACCGGCGTCGAGCGCCCGGTGCCGCGCTGATCGAGCAGCACGAGCCGGTAGTGGGCGAGCGCCTCATCCAGCCACCCCGGCGATGCAGGACCGTGGAACGGGCGTGGCGCCTCGTGGCCCGGCCCACCCTGCAGGAACACCAGGTAGGGGAGTGCCTCTCCACCCTCGCGGGAGACCACAGCGGCGAAGATGTCGATCGTGCGGGTGTCGGCGGGATCACCCCAGACCAGGGGGACGGTGAGCGTGTGCTCTTCGACGGTCAGATCCAGCAGATGACGGACTACGGTGCTCACCCATCGAGCCTAACGCGGGCGCACCGCGCTCACATCACGTTGCCGATGTATGAGTACTTGACGAACACCTCGGAGGCGATCCCGGACTCCTCGAGCACACCCTGCACGGCGCTCATCATGTAGTTGGAGTCCCAGCCCATGTAGAGGAAGTGCGAGTCGTCCAGCGCATCCCACTGGCCCTTCCAGGCCATCTCATCGTAGATCGGTCCGCCGTGCGCGGCGCAGTAGGCGCGGGCGGCATCCGTGGTGTCGGTCCAGGCGCGGCGGAAGACCCGGTTGAAGAGGTACTTCACGTCGGGGACCTCCCATCGCTCGCCGCGGTACTCGACGTAGTCGAACTCCCGCTCCCAGCCCGCCGGCCAACCGCGGCGGCGGACGGCGTCGAGGATCGGTGTGAGGCCGTCGTCGTCGATCTCGGGGAGGGCGGGGCGAGCCCAGATGCGCAGCAGGTCGGCGGTGAGTCGTACCGTCCGCGCGGAGATCGCTGCAGTGTCCCAGGCGGCGACATCGGCCAGCTCGCGGGTCGCGGCGACCGAGCTGCGGGCGTACGCCTCATCGCGCTTCACCGGGTACGACGAGCCGAACACGCGCTCCGTGAGTCCCTGCTCCAGCAGCGTCACGTTGCCGAGCGTCGGCGCGAGAGCACGGTGACTGTTCTGCTCGTCGTCGGTGTACTCGATCCACGGCCGCACGCCATCGCCCGACCACGCGTCGCCGGGCACCGGCGGCACGACGTGTTCGATGTCGAAGTCCGCGGTGTCGTCGACGCCTTGGAGGCGTCCGAGCACGTACGCGGCGTGGGGGAGCTCGCTGTACTTCAGCACCGCGCTCACACGCTCATCCGACGGGGTGATGCGGGCGAACGCGCGGGCCAGGGCGTCACGGCCGTCGAGACGGGCACGGCACAGTCTGGCGATGAGCCGCTCGTTCGGCAGATTCACGAGCGTGCGGCGCAGGTACAGCGTCTGGATCCACTCGAGCGTCTCGAGCAGCTCGGCGCGCTCGATGACCCCGCGTCGGTAGTCGCTGGAAGCGGCGAGCACGAGCGGGTAGGCGGAGCGACCGAAGGTGTTGACGTACCCGAGCTGCCGAGCGATCTCGGCATCCGGCTCCGTGGTCGGATCGAGCAGGACGCCGTAGATCTCGGCGTAGTGCCGCCACACCTCCGCGTGCGCCCGCAGGTGCTCGAGGTCGACGTGCGGGAAGGAGTGCCGGAACGCGCTGTAGACGCCGTGCTCGCCGTTCGCTGCGACCTCGCGGCCCGTCGTCATGACGAGGAAGTGGCGCCAGAACGCGCCGATCGCCTCGCCGGTGTGACGCTCGATCGGCAGCCAGAACCGGGACTCCACATCCAGCTGCTCGGAGTGCGTGAGCCCCATCAGGATGTAGTTGTGGATGAGCTCGTGATCGCGCAGCGGCTCGCCGGTCGAGTTCAGGCTCTCGAAGATCTGCTGCGCGTTCGCCTGCGCGCCGAGCGTGATGGAGACGTGTTCGAGCCGCCGCAGGCCGCGCCAGATCGACGGGGCCTCCTCGGCGTGGATCTGACTGCGGAAGAACGCGTAGTTGTCGTCGAACCTGGACTCGCGGTCGGCGTCGCCACGGCGATCGAGGACCACCGACTCGTACAGCTCGGCCCAGGCGTCGTGCGGGCGCAGCTTGGTGCGGGTCGGGTCGTCGTGGCGGACCAGCACCCGCTCGAGCTCGGCGGCGAGCGCCGGGTCGGAGTCCTTGACCGCGTGGTGCAGCGAGGCCACCAGGAGCATGAGCGTCGTGATGCGCTGCTGTCCGTCGATCAGGATCAGATCGCTCGCTGCTGCCGTGTCGTGCGCCGACAGGATCGAGCCGATGAAGTGGCGGTGCGCATCGTCCTCCGCGGCGACCGCGCGGACGTCGGAGAGCAGTCGCTCGCACCCGCCGATGTCCCAGCGGTACTGCCGCTGATACACCGGGACGACGATGGAGGTGGAACCGGCTGCGAGCCACTCGATCGTGTTGACTGCTGTCGCCTCGACGTTGGTGGCAGTGCTCATGCTGGTCTCTGATCCTCCCGTATCGCCGTGCGCCGAGGACTCGCCTGGCACCCGAATCAGTCTATTCGGTTATTCACGGCGGCCCTCTGATGCGCGCTCAGGGGGCGCTGTTAGGCTTGCCTTATCAGGGCCTGTTAAAACGTGCTGGCCCCCGATGAAAGGAACATGACTCGATCATGGGTTACATCAAGTCCGCCGCGCTCGAGGAAAAGGGCTTCGTCGTCCTCGACAGCTACAACCAGGAACTCGACCCCAAGGAATGGCTCGACATCGAGTACAACGACTGGAAGTCGTCGGGTGACACCCGCTTCGCTCCGCTCGCCAGTGCCTTCGGTGACATCGAGTGCAACGGCTTCTGGAACCACAAGCCGCCGCGCACCGACAAGGATGGCGTGTGGATCGACTCGCAGACCGAGAAGGCACCGAACCTCACGCGTCGCGCGCAGGAGCCCGGTGCGAACGTCGGCCGATGCCGCGTCATCGAGCTGCAGCCCACCCCGTACGGTGAGTGCCTCTACAACCTCCACCAGGACGACAACAACCGTCTGAACCCCGACGGCACCGGCTGGGTCGTCCGTGGCTTCTTCAACCTGACCGACGACAAGGACAGCTACTTCGTCCTGCGCGAGAACCGCACCGACCCGAGCATCGAGTACCGTCTCGCGCTGCCGGCCGGCGCGCAGCTCATCGTCGACACCCAGCGTCTGTGGCACGCCGCCACGCACAACGGCACCGACCCGCGCTACTGCCTGATCACCTCGTGGACCTCCGGCCCCGAGCTCGACGCGTATATCGAGAAGTACAACGGCACCGACGACGTGCCCAACGTCGAGGTCCCGCAGGACGTGCTCGAGCACGGCTACGCCGAGCAGGCCAGGAAGGATGCCGCGCGCGCGGCCTACTACGCGGCCAAGGGCCAGCAGGTCAAGCAGGCGATGAGCGAGGCCTGAGCCTCGGCTGACCTGACATCGCCGGGTCGCCGAGCTCGTCGAAGCGCCCCAGTGCGCACACGAAGGCCCCGGTCGTCCGACCGGGGCCTTCGTCGTGCGAATCACACGCTTGTGATTTCGCCCGGACTGGGCGAGAATGGGCCCACAACCGCATATCGTCGCCACTCTTTGCATGAGGTCGTTGGGGAAGACGCACCTGATGAAACGGAGAGATCATGGCGACGGCTTACGCACGCGGAGTGGTGTACATCCACTCGGCACCTCGCGCGCTCTGCCCGCACCTCGAATGGGCGGTCGGACGCGCTATCGGTCGCGCAGTGAACTTCGACTGGAGCGACCAGCCAGTGCTCGACGGCGCGCGACGCGCCGAGTTCTACTGGGACGGCCCGGTGGGCACTGGCGCGGCGCTCGCGACGGCCATCCGCGGTTGGGAGCACCTCCGCTTCGAGGTGACAGAGGACCCGACGCCGCGCAGTGACGGCGGTCGTTGGCTGCACACCCCCGATCTCGGCATCCACTACGCCCAGGCCGACGCCGCGGGCAACATCGTGATCGGCGAGGACCGCATCCGCTACGCGATGGAGATCGCCGCGGGCAACGCGCTCGAACTCCAGCGCGAACTCGACATCGCCCTCGGCTCGGCCTGGGACGAGGAGCTCGAGCCCTTCCGCCATGCCAGCGACGACGCGCGCGTCGTGTGGCTCCACAAGGTCGGCTGAGCCCGACACGAGACCTGGAGCGCGGGAGGCCGAGTACCGGATGCCGGTGTTCATCCCGGACGCTGAGAAACGTATCCTCGCTCCATTCGACGAGAACCCCGCCGCTGTTCGCAGAGACGGGGTTCTCGTCGTTGGGGCGGAGGTCGTCAGATCACGGCCGCATGCGTCGCGACGGCAGGACGAGCGGATGCGCCGTCGCGGACGTCGTCCCAGGCGAGCCGCAGTCGCTCCATGGCCTCGGCCGTGCGCTCGGGCGGATACGTGATGGGGATGCGCAGGTAGCGTTCCAGCACACCCCCGGTGGAGAACCTGGGGCCCGGCGGCGCGATCAGCTGTCGGTCGCGGGCGGCGAGCGACAGCCGCGTGGAGATCGGCGCGCCCAGGTCGATCCAGGCTGACAGGCCACCGGGGGTGCCGGGCATCTGCAGGTCGCCGATCGCCTCGAGTCCGGTGGAGACTGCTGTGCGGCCCGCGTGCAGACGGGATCGGACGTGGGCGCTGAGCGCCGGCATCTCGTCGAGCAGCTCGACGGCGATGCACTGGTCGAGCAGCGCGGTGCCGAGCTCGAACGACGGACGAACGGCCAAGAGGCGTGCGATGAGCGAGCGTTCGGCCCTGATCCATCCCAGACGGAGCCCGCCCCACGCGATCTTCGACATCGAGCCGACCGTGATGACCTGCGGGCTGAAGGCGGCCATCGGCAGGGGTGACCAGCCTCGGTCGATGTCGAGCTCGGTGGTCGTCTCGTCCGCGATGAGGTGCGTGCCGGTGCTGCGAGCGGTGGCCGCGACGCGATCGCGATCGGAATCCGTCATGGTGGCCCCGGTCGGGTTGTGGAAGTCGGGGATCAGGTAGGCGACCAGCGGCCGGCCGCGCAGCAGCAGCTCGGTGAGATGGCGGATGTCCCAGCCGTCGACGCCGACCGGCGTCGGCGTGAGCCGGTAGCCGTTGCGGTGCAGGGCGTCGAGCGCGTGCGGGAAGGACGGCTGCTCGACCACCGCGCGCTCTCCGCGGCGGCCGATCGTGGCGAGCACGAGGTTGACGGCGTTCAGCGCCCCTGAGGTGATGATGATCTCGTCGGCGGACGTGGGCACGCCGCGCTGCGTGTACCGCCGCGCGACAGCGTCGCGCAGCTCCGGCAGCCCCTGCAGGGAATACCCGCTGGTGCTGCGGAGGGCTGCGAGCCGCGGAAGCGAGCGCACTGTGGCGTCGTAGAGACCTGGCGTCGAGTCCATCGAGGCGATCGACAGATCGATCGCCGAGTCGTCATCGGCATCCATCACCACATGGTCGGCGTGGGGGAGCGCCACCCTCGTGCTGCCGCCGTGCAGGCGCGAGACGTAGCCGTCGCTCTCCAGCAGGCTGTAGGTGCGTGTCATGGTCGAGCGTGATCGGCGCAGCTCGAGTGCAAGCGCCCGTTCGCTCGGCAGCCGTTCGCCGACCGTGAGTCGTCCGTCGAGGATGAGCGCACGGATCTGACCCGCGAGCTCGGCCGCAGTGGACCCTGCGGCATTCTGCGCGCCCAGCTGCTCGACGAGTCGTGATGTCATGGATCCAGCATGCCGCAAAGTGGCCTCATATCTGCAGACCACTTTTCGATGACTGGACTCGCCTTCGCGATACGGCCGCCATCCACCATGGAAGGATGCAGCTGCGTTCCGTCTTCATCCCCGTCACCGCCACGAGCCGACGGGACCTCGTCGAGCGTCTCGTGCAGCTGCTCGCCGGGCTGTTCCTCTACGGCGTCTCGCTCGGACTCATGGTGCGTGGTGGCATCGGCGTCGCTCCGTGGGATGTGCTCGCGCTCGGCGTCTCGGGACAGTCGGGCATCGGATACGGCACGATCACGGTGCTCGTCTCGGTGGTCGTGCTGCTGCTGTGGATCCCGCTGCGGCAACGCGTTGGCGTCGGCACGCTGCTGAACTCGCTGCTGGTCGGGCCGAGCGCCGACCTCACGCTCGCCGTCATCCCCGCTCCGCCGTCGATCTGGATCGGCGCGCCGATGTTCGTGGCCGGCCTGGTGCTGCTCGCCTTCGCCACCGGTCTGTACATCGCCGCGAGCTTCGGCCCTGGACCGCGCGACGGGCTGATGACGGGCCTCGTGCGCGTCACCGGATGGAAGGTGTGGATCGTCCGAACGCTCATCGAGGGCAGTGTGCTGCTCGTCGGCTTCCTGCTCGGCGGCCCGGTAGGCGTCGGCACCGTGCTCTTCGCGCTGGGCGTGGGTCCGCTCGTGGGGTGGTTCCTGCCTGCCATCACGCGTCTGCGCGAGGACCGCTCCCGCAGACTCGCCCCCGTGCCGTCGCACTGAGGCGGTCACGACATGGAGAAGGCCCCGGGAGCGATCCCGGGGCCTTCTCCATGCGTCTGCGGTCAGTCGGCGCTCGCGAGCGCGAGGACGGCGTTGTGGCCGCCGAAGCCGAAGGAGTTGCTGATCGCGATCTGCGGCCCGTCACCGAGCGGTGTCGGCTCGCCGGAGAGGCGGAACGGCACGGCAGGGTCGGGCTCGGTCATGTTGATGGTCGGCGGTGCGACGCGGTCGCGCAGCGCGAGCAGGGCGAAGATCGCCTCGAGCGCGCCGGTACCGCCGAGGAGGTGGCCGGTCGATGCCTTCGTCGCCGAGACGGGGATCTCGGTGAGGCGGTCGCCGAACACGCGCTGCAGCGCGACGTACTCGTTCGGGTCGCCGACGGGCGTCGAGGTCGCATGCGCGTTGATGTGCGTGACCTGGTCGGCGGTGATGCCGGCCTCTTCCAGTGCGTGCGTGACGGCACGTGCTGCTCCGGTGCCCTCCGGGTCGTTGCCGGTGATGTGGTACGCGTCAGCGGTGACACCACCACCGAGGACGTATCCGTAGATCTTGGCGCCGCGCGCCTTCGCGTGCTCCTCGGTCTCGAGGATCAGCACGGCGGCACCCTCGCCCATGACGAAGCCGTCACGGTCGATCGCGCCGGGGCGGGAGGCGTGCGCCGGGTCGTCGTTCCGACGCGACAGCGCCTGCGCCGAAGCGAAGGACGCCATGGTGATCGGGTGGATCGCCGACTCGGCGCCACCGGCGATCACGACATCGGCGAGGCCGTCCTGCAGATGGTGGAACGCATGGATGATCGACTCGGTGCTCGAGGCGCATGCGCTCACGACGGTCTGCGCGTAGGCGCGGGCGTGGAACTGCAGCGACAGGTTGCCGGCTGCGGCGTTCGGCATCAGCATCGGCACGGTCAGCGGCATGACGCGACGCGGACCCTTCTCGCGCAGGGTGTCCCAGGCGTCGAGGAGCGTCCACAGGCCGCCGATGCCGGTGGCGAAGTCGACACCGAGCCGCTCGGGGTCGACCTCGGGGGAGCCGGCGTCTTCCCAGGCCTCGCGCGCGGCGATCAGCGCGAACTGCGAGGACGGGTCGAGCCGCTTCGCCTCATGGCGGGGCAGGACCTCTTCCGGGCGGACGATCGCCTCAGCGGCGAAGGTGACGGGGAGCTCGTACTGCTTCACCCAGTCATGCTCGAGGGTGCGGGTGCCGGACATCCCTGCGAGCAGGTTCGTCCAGTTCTCCGGAGCGGTCCCGCCGATGGCGGAAGTGGCGCCGATGCCGGTGACGACGATGCGCTTGGTCATGGTGTGGTTCCTTGTCGGGCGGGTCGAGCGGATGCTGCGGGCAAGGCGGAGGATGCCACGCCCCGCAGGCGCGGGGGTGGCATCCTGCGTGGATTACTCCTGGCCTGCGACGATGAAGTTGACGGCGTCGCCGACGGTCTTGAGGTTCTTGACCTCGTCGTCGGGGATGGTGACGCCGAACTTCTCCTCGGCGTTGACGACGATCGTCATCATCGAGATGGAGTCGATGTCGAGGTCATCCGTGAACGACTTCTCGAGGGCGACCTCGGAAGCGTTGATGCCGGTCTCATCGGTGATCAGCTCTGCGAGGCCGGCGAGGACCTCATCGTTGGTGAAAGCCATGTGGTCTTCCTCTTTCTTGCGGGTTGTTATCGGAACCGTGGAACAGTCTAGAGAAGGTCGGGTCGTTCTCAGGGGAGGACGACGACCTGGGCGGCGAACACGAGGCCCGCTCCGAAGCCGATCTGCAGTGCGAGACCGCCGGAGAGCTCGGGGTGCTCCGCCATGAGCCGGTGGCTGGCGAGCGGGATCGAGGCAGCCGAGGTGTTGCCCGTCGTCTCGATGTCGCGTGCGATCACGGTCGTCTCCGGCAGCTTGAGCTGCTTCGCGAATTCGTCGATGATGCGCATGTTCGCCTGGTGTGGGATGAACGCGGCGATGTCGGACGGCTCGACGCCGGCACGATCCAGGGCTTCGCGGGCGACCTTGGCCATCTCCCACACCGCCCAGCGGAACACGGTCTGGCCCTCCTGACGGAGCGTCGGCCAGGGCACTTCGCCGTCGCGGAACTGGGTCAGGGTGCCGTTCATGCCGACGGCATCAGCCTTCGAGCCGTCCGAACCCCAGACCGCGGGGGAGATGCCCGGCGTGTCGCTCGGGCCGATCACGGCTGCACCAGCACCGTCGCCGAGCAGGAACGAGATGCTCCGGTCGGCGGGATCGACGACGTCCGAGAGCTTCTCTGCGCCGATCACCAGTGCGTAGTGCGCGACACCGGCGCGGATGAGGGCGTCGGCCTGGGCGACCGCGTAGGAGTAGCCCGCGCAGGCGGCGTTGATGTCGTAGGCTGCCGCCGGGTTTGCCCCGACGCGATCGGCGACGATCGCAGACACCGACGGCGACTGCTTCGGGTTGCTGATGGTCGCGACGATCACGAGGTCGATCCGGTCGGCGGCGACGCCCGACTTCTCGATGGCCTCCGCGCCTGCGATGGCGGCGAGGTCGATCGCATCGGTGCCCTTGTCGGCGCGGACGCGGGTGATGATGCCGGTGCGCTGACGGATCCACTCGTCGCTCGAATCGATCGGGCCGATCAGGTCGTCGTTCGGCACGGCGTTCTCGCCGCGCGCGGCCCCGAAGGAGTAGATGCGCGTGTAGGCGGGGCCCGTGATCTGGGTCAGGGTGGCGCTCATGCGGCTTCTCCGTTCAGCAGCGCGACGGCCGCGTCGAGGTCTTCGGGGGTCTTCACGGCGACCGTGGGCACGCCACGCAGGCCGCGCTTGGCGAGACCGGTGAGCGCGCCGGCGGGGGCGAGCTCGATCAGTCCGGTGATGCCGTGCTCGGCGAAGGACTCCATGCACCTGTCCCAGCGGACCGGCGAGGAGACCTGGTCGACCAGGTAGGAGAGCGCGGTCGCACCGTCGGAGACCGTCGAGCCGTCGCGGTTGGTCCACAGGGTGACCTGCGGGTCGCGCGGGGTGACCGTGGCGACGGCATCCTTCAGCGCAGCGACGGCCGAGGCCATGTACGCGGTGTGGAAGGCGCCGGCGACCTGCAGCGGAATCACGCGGGTGCCCTTGAGGGGCTCCTCGGCGAATGCCGCGAGGGCGGGGAGCGCGCCTGCCACGACCAGCTGGCCGCCGCCGTTGTAGTTCGCGGGGGAGAGATCGAGCTCGGCGAGGCGGGCCAGCACGGCTTCCTCGTCGCCGCCGAGCACGGCGCTCATGCCGGTGGGCGTCTGCGCCGCGGCATCCGCCATCGCGCGTCCGCGGATGCCGACCAGGCGCATGCCGGTCACGGCATCGACCACGCCGCTGCCGACGAGCGCGGCGATCTCGCCGACCGAGTGACCGGCGATGCCGTCTGCCGGACGCCCTGCATGAGCGTTGAGCGCGTCGGCGGCGATCAGCGATGCGGCGACGATCAGCGGCTGCGCGATGCGCGTGTCGCGGATCGTGTCGGCATCCGACACCGTCCCGTGCTGCTGCAGATCGACCTCAGCGGCATCCGAGTACGCGGCGAGGCGATCAGCCACTCCGTCGAGCTCGAGCCAAGGGGAGAGGAAACCGGGGGTCTGCGAGCCCTGACCAGGGCAGACGACGACAATCACCAGACCAGTCTGCCAATGAATGCTCGCAAACGGTGGATGATCCATCACAAGATTGTGCGAAAGCCTTGTGTGTGGCGTACAGAGACGCCGATCCGGGTCAACGCGGCGGGCGACGAAGCGCCGGTCGGCGGCGAGCCTGCTCGGTCGCGCCGATCGAGCCGAGGATGAGCGCGGTCTGCAGGATGAGTGCCTCGCGCGGACCCGTCGCGTCCCAGCCGATGACCTCGCTGACGCGCTTCAGGCGGTAGCGCACCGTGTTCGGGTGCACGAACAGCTCGCGGGCGGTCGCCTCGAGCGAGCGTCCGTTGTCGAGGTAGCTCCACAGCGTCGTGACGAGGTCCGTGGAGTGGGCCTGCAGCGGCCGGAAGATCCGTTCGATGAGCGTCTGCTTGGCCAGCGGATCGCCCGCGAGTGCACGCTCAGGCAGCAGGTCGTCGGCCTCGACGGGACGCGGAGCGCTGCGCCAGGCGCGAGCGACGGCGAAACCGGCGAGGGCGGCACGTGCGCTCTGGCTGGCGTCGACGAGGGCGACGACCTCGGGTCCGAGCACCACGTAGCCGGGGCCGAACGAGGGCTCGAGGCGGGCTGCGATCTCCTGGAAGCCGAGTTCATCCTCGACCTCTTCGGTGTCGTGACCTGCGACCCTGGCGCGCCCGAGCACGAGCACGAGACGCGAGCCCTGGACGCCGATCAGCACGTCGACCGCGAGCTTGCGGGCCGTCCGGCGGACCAGATCGACGTCGAACTGCGGCGGAGTCGTGCCGACGAGCACCGCGACCTCGCCGTGTCCGTGCCAGCCGAGCGCCGCGATGCGGCTGGGCAACTCCTCGTCGGCCTCTCCGGTGAGGATCGAGTCGACGACGAGTGCTTCGAGGCGGGCGTCCCAGAGGCCGCGGGCCTCGGCTGCGCGTGCGTACACGTCTGCCGCGGCGAAGGCGACATCGCGGGAGTAGAGCAGGATGGCCTCGCGGAGGTCGTTGCCCTTGCCTGCGACACGCTCCTCGGTCACCTCGACGGTGACGCGGATCAACTGGAGCGTCTGCTGCAGGCTGACGCTGCGGAGCAGCTCACGCGGAGCGGCGGCGAAGATGTCGGCCGCGATCCAGGGCGTGGAGGTCGGATCCTCGTACCACTGGATGAACGAGGTGATGCCGGCCTGGGCCACCAGCCCGACCGCAGAGCGGCGGGCTGGTGGCATGTCGGCGTACCACGGGAGGGTGTCTTCCAGCCGCTTGATCGTCACGGAGGCGATGTCGCCGGAGATCCGGCGCAGCCATGTGAGCGTCGCGGTCTTGTCCATACCGCTGGAAGACGAACCTGTCACCGAGGGCTCAGCTTTCGCCGCCCGCGTTTCCGCTGGTGCCGGCGTTCACATCGTGCAGACGGTACTTCTGGATCGCCTGGGCCGCGAGCGAGCGGTCGACGACGCCGTCTTCGGCGAGCGACTGCAGCGTGCGGACCACGATCGAAGGACCGTCGATCTTGAAGAAACGTCGAGCAGCGGCACGCGTGTCGGAGAAGCCGAAGCCGTCAGCACCGAGTGTGGCGAAGCGGTTCGGAACCCACGGACGGATCTGGTCCTGCACCGCGTGCATGAAGTCGCTGACCGCGACGACGGGACCCTCTGCGCCCTGCAGCTTCTGGGTGAGGTACGCCGTGTGGGGCTCCTCCTCCGGGTGCAGGAAGTTGTGCTCGTCGGCGGCGAGGCCGTCGCGGCGCAGCTCGGTCCACGAGGTGACGGACCACACATCGGCGATCACGCCCCAGTCGTTCTTCAGCAGCTCCTGCGCCTCGAGGGCCCAGGGGAGTCCGACACCCGATGCGAAGAGCTGAGCGCGGGGACCCTCGCCCTCGCCGACCGAGACGCGGTGGATGCCGCGCACGATGCCGTCGACGTCCACGTTCTCCGGCTCGGCGGGCATCACGATGGGCTCGTTGTAGAGCGTGATGTAGTACATCACGTTCGGGTCCTCGTGGTCGCCGCCGTACATGCGCTCCAGGCCGGACCGCACGATGTGTGCGATCTCGTAGCCGTAGGCGGGGTCGTACGAGACCGTCGCGGGGTTGGTCGCGGCGAGCAGGTGCGAGTGTCCGTCGGCGTGCTGCAGGCCCTCACCGGTCAGCGTCGTGCGACCGGCGGTGGCGCCCATGATGAAGCCGCGCGCCATCTGGTCACCGGCCGCCCACTGGGCGTCACCCGTGCGCTGGAACCCGAACATCGAGTAGAAGAGGTAGATCGGGATGAGCGGTTCGCCGTGCGTGGCGTACGAGGTTCCGGTGGCGGTGAACGCCGCGAGGGCGCCGGCCTCGTTGATGCCGACGTGCATGATCTGGCCCTGCGGGCTCTCCTTGTAGGCGAGGAGGAGTTCGCGGTCGACCGAGGTGTAGTGCTGGCCGTTCGGGTTGTAGATCTTCGCCGTCGGGAAGTACGCGTCCATGCCGAAGGTGCGCGCCTCGTCGGGGATGATCGGCACGATGCGGTGACCGAAGTCCTTCGAGCGGAGCAGGTCCTTCAGCAGGCGGACGAACGCCATCGTGGTGGCGATCTCCTGCGTGCCCGAGCCCTTCTTGGGCAGGGCGTATGCCGTGTCATCCGGCAGCGAGAGTCCGACGTGCGTCGAACGGCGCTCCGGCAGGTGGCCGCCGAGGGCCTGACGGCGCTCGAGCATGTACTGGATCGTCTCGTCCTGGGGTCCCGGGTTGTAGTACGGGGGCAGGTACGGGTTCTCCTCGAGCTGCGCATCCGTGATCGGGATGTGCATGGCGTCGCGGAACGTCTTGAGGTTGTCCAGCGTCATCTTCTTCATCTGGTGGGTCGCGTTGCGACCCTCGAACTGCGGACCGAGGCCGTAGCCCTTGACGGTCTTCGCCAGGATGACGGTGGGCTTGCCCTTGTGCTCCGTCGCGGCCTTGAACGCGGCGTAGACCTTGCGGTAGTCGTGGCCACCGCGCTTGAGGTTCCAGATGTCGTCGTCGGACATGTCCTTGACGAGAGCGGCGGTGCGCTCGTCGCGACCGAAGAAGTGCTCGCGGATGTACGCGCCTGACTCGGCCTTGTAGGTCTGGTAGTCACCGTCGGGGGTGACGTTCATCAGGTTGAGCAGCGCGCCCTCGGTGTCGCGGGCGAGCAGATCATCCCACTCACGACCCCAGACGACCTTGATGACGTTCCAGCCGGCACCGCGGAAGAACGACTCGAGCTCCTGCACGATCTTGCCGTTGCCGCGAACCGGACCGTCGAGGCGCTGCAGGTTGCAGTTCACGACGAAGGTCAGGTTGTCGAGGCCCTCGTTCGCTGCGACCTGCAGCTGGCCGCGGCTCTCGACCTCGTCCATCTCGCCGTCGCCCAGGAAGGCCCAGACGTGCGACGCGGAGGTGTCCTTGATGCCGCGGTTCTCGAGGTACTTGTTCGACATCGCCTGGTAGATCGCGTTGATCGGACCGAGGCCCATCGACACCGTCGGGAACTGCCAGTACTCCGGCATCAGACGCGGGTGCGGGTAGGAGGGGATGCCGTTCGGGCCGTGCGACTTCTCCTGACGGAAGCCGTCGAGCTGGTCCTCGCTCAGGCGTCCCTCGAGGAAGGAGCGTGCGTAGGTACCGGGGGAGGCGTGACCCTGGACGAAGATCTGGTCTCCGCCGCCTGGGTTGTCGGCACCCTTGAAGAAGTGGTTGAAGCCGACTTCGTAGAGCGCGGCAGACGACGCGTAGGTCGAGATGTGGCCGCCGACGCCGATGCCGGGGCGCTGTGCGCGGTGCACCGTGATCGCGGCGTTCCAGCGGATCCAGGCGCGGTAGCGGCGCTCGATCTCCTCGTCGCCGGGGAACTCCGGCTCGTTCTCGCTCGCGATGGTGTTGATGTAGTCCGTGGTGGGGACCATGGGCACGCCCAGGTGCAGCTCCTTGGAGCGCTTGAGCAGGCTGAGCATGATCTCGCGACCACGGCCGTGGCCCTTCGCATCCACCAGCTCATCGAGCGACTGCTGCCACTCGCCGGTCTCTTCCGGATCACTGTCCTGGGGGCCCTGGGAGTATGGATCCTGATCGTGAACGGTCACGGGTGGAGCCTTTCGTCAAGCTGGCAGGTCATGCCAAGGAAACGGGAAGCGACACGGGCAGCCTTGTCGGCTGTGCACAACGCGCGCCTGGTTCAGCCTAGCCCTGTTCCACGACAGCGTCGCGCATCGGGCACCGGATAGACTGTCGGGCACCAGGGCCTTTAGCTCAGCTGGTAGAGCGCCACGTTTACACCGTGGATGTCGTCGGTTCGATCCCGGCAGGGCCCACTTCGCGATCATCCCGCCGCTGCCGTGCGACTCTCAGCGCCCCCGCCGCTTCCGCGAGATCGTCATGCCTTGCGAGATCACGAGCAGTACCATCGCCGCAACGGTGAACCACAGTGTGGCGCTGGCGAGACCGGTGATCATCAGGATGAGGCAGGCGATCCCGATCAGTGCGCCGACGATGAGCAGGCCCATGTGGAGGCCGATGCCCGGTTCCTTGTCTCGCATCCCACCACACTGCCACAAGGGCCACGATCGCGGCCCTCGTCGATCTGCGTCGCAGCGAACCGTCTCAGTAGCCTGCGCCGTGGCCGGTCGAGAACGCGTCTGACCCATCGGAGTAGGCCACACGGACGTTGATACCTCTCCCATGCTGGCCCAGGAGATCGTCGATCTGAGCTCCGACGGCCACTCGCGTCACGTCGGTGGGGTCCAGGTCGAGCTCCGTCACGACTGTGAACGAGCACCAGTATGCGCTCTCCCCAGCCCAGAACTCTTCGATCGTCGGCTGCACAGCAAGCTCTGCGGAGACCCGATCGCTGACCTCTTCCGACAGTGCTGTGCAATCCGAGTACATGGTGTACTCGCCGAACTGACACCCGCTCAATCCGAAGGCGAGGACAAGGACTCCCGCCAGGGTCGCGGAAACACGGAGATCCATAGCGTCACCGTACCCTGACTGGGCTGGCGATCCTGATCAGCGGGGGATCAGGACGATGACCCCGACGACGATGGCCACGATCGCGATGCACAGCACCAGGTAGCCCGACCAGTGCTCCCTCGGCGGGCGACCGAGTGCCGCGGGCAGCCCGAGCTGCTTCCGGATGGCATCGGCTTCTGTCTCGAGCTTCTCGGATCGATCCTGCAGCGAGAACGCGGAACCGGTCGGCCACCGCAGACGGTCACGAGAGACGGACTCCAGCTCCATCCGCACCTCCTCGAGTCGCCGCTCCAGCTCGGCACGCGGCACTCCAGCCGGCGACTCATGCTGCTCGTCGCCGGTGTCGCTCATGGCCATCACCGTACATCGGCGTCACCCCGCGGAAGACGGGCGAGCCGACACGACCTGAGCGTTACCCATTTTTTACTTGTAAACGTGTGAAACCTGCTAGCTTCCTCATAAATGAGATAAGCGAGACACGGAGTCACATTGCTGCGTCATTCTGACCTTTCTGCTGATTCCGGCGCACCCGCGGAAGCGCCCGCCACACCGGAGCGGCTTGCCCGCGAGAACATGGCGCTGGCGACGTTCCTGGCGTTGGAGAAGGCCCGCACCGCGGAGCACGTCGACCTCGATGACCTGATGTCCGCCGCACGGTGGGGACTCGCCAGGGCGGCCCTGACGTACGAGCCAGAACGCGGCATCCCGTTCGGTGCATTCGCGCGCACCCAGATCAACTGGGCGATGCTGTCCGAGATGCGCAAGGCCGATCCGGCAGGCGAGCGCGGGCGTGACAAGATCGCACTCATCCGTGCCGCAGCCGACACGGTGCTCGCCCGCACCGGTCGCGCAGCCACAGTCGCGGAGCTGGCCAAGGAGTCAGGGATCGACGCGGCCTCGGTCGCCGAGATGCAGCAGCTCGACGCGATGGTGCGAACGGCCACCAGCTTCGAGGAGCACTTCGATCTCGAGTCCGGCCGCCAGGCCGCCGACCTCACCGACAGCATCATCCTTCCGGAGCACGCGGCCGAGCAGAACGAGACGCGGATGATGCTCGTGCGAGTGCTCGACGCGCTCCCGGTGGCGATGCGACGCGTCATCCGCGGCATCTACGTCGACGACCGCATGGTGAAGGACCTCGCCGAGGAGCTCGAGGTGAGCCACGCGTACGTCTCCAAGCTGCGCACGCGCGGCCTCGCCCTCATGCGCGAGGCCATGGAGGCGTGGGAGAACGGCACGACCGGTGACCGCTCGACCAGCGCCAAGGCGGACTTCTTCGCCGCCCTGTTCGGTCCGGTACCGGCGGCGCCGACTGCACGGACCGGCGATCTGGTCCCAGCGCTCTGACTTTCCTCCGATCACTGGTTACGAGGCAGCGCACCTGTCGCGAATGTCGGGTGTGCAGGCCCACGGATGGGCCCGCATTCCAGTCCCATAACCACGGAGGATACTCATGGGTCTTCAGATCGCAACCAACGTCAGTGCGCTCAACTCGTACCGCAACCTGTCCGCCAACCAGAACGACGTCTCGAAGTCGCTCGAGAAGCTCTCGAGCGGCCTGCGCATCAACCGCGCAGCCGACGACGCCGCCGGCCTGGCCATCTCCGAGGGCCTGCGTTCGCAGGTCAACGGCCTGAACGTCGCAGCCCGCAACGCTCAGGACGGCATCTCGGTGATCCAGACCGCTGAAGGCGCGCTGACCGAGGTCCACTCCATCCTGCAGCGTGTCCGCGACCTCGCGGTGCAGGCAGGATCCGACTCCAACAACGTCGACTCCCGCAAGGCCATCACCACCGAGGTGACCCAGCTGGTCGACGAGCTCACGCGCATCTCCGACACCACGAACTTCAACGGCATCAAGCTGCTGGATGCGTCGGCCGGTGCCGCGAACGACGGTGTGCTGAGCTTCCAGGTCGGTGCAGACGGCGCCGCCTCGAGCCAGATCACGGTGAACCTCGGTTCCGCCGACATCAAGACGCTCGCGGCAGACCTCAAGACCGCCATCGTCACCACCGACGGCTTCGCGACCCCGACGCTGGCTGCTGCCACCATCACCACGGTCGACACGGCGATCAAGAGCGTCTCCTCGGCTCGCGCCGACCTCGGTGCGGTCCAGAACCGCTTCGAGTCGACGATCAACTCGCTGCAGGTCTCGGCCGAGAACCTGTCGGCGGCCAAGAGCCGTATCGCCGACACCGACATGGCGGCAGAGATGGTCAAGTACACCGCTGCGAACATCCTGCAGCAGGCCGGCACCGCCATGCTCGCGCAGGCGAACCAGTCGGGCCAGGGCGTCCTGCAGCTGCTCCGTTGAGTCGCTGCGCCTGAGGCGCGCTCGGCGCCCGGGTGGGGTCTTCTCCGCCCGGGCGCCGTCCCGGAGGACCACTCGACCCGCATCGCACAGACAGATCGCACAGAAGGCATCCGAGGATGAAACTCGACGGACTCGTATCAGGGCTCAAGACCGACGAGCTCATCACCGCGTTGATGGACGTCGCGGCGATCCCGAAGAAGCTGATCACGAACAAGATCACCGATCGCGGCGCCATCATCACCAACCTGCAGTCGCTGAACAAGACGCTGCAGGATCTCGTCACGAAGGCGAAAACCGCGGCCGGTGCGACGTCGTTGGCCGCCTTCACCGCGACCGCGTCGTCCGAGAGCGTGACCGTCGTCGCCGGTGCCAAGGCCAGCGCCTTCTCGACGAGCGTCGTGGTCGACGCCGTCGCATCGGCGCACTCCGTCATCACTGCTGCCGCCGGCGCCGAGGCCTGGGGCGGGGAGTTCACCCTGGTCGCGTCCGACGGCACGCAGAAGTCGATCACGCCGATCGGCTCGAGCCCGCAGGATCTGGCCAAGGCCATCAACGCAGCCAAGGCGGGCGTCACGGCCACCGTCGTCCCCGCGGGAACGGATGCCGACGGCAAGCCGCTCTCGCGCGTCCAGCTCACCGCGGTCGAGACCGGCCAGGCTGGTGCGTTCACGCTGCATCGCGGCACGGCTGCGGACGTCGCTGCCGGCACCGCCCCCGACGTCGCCACGGAAGCCGGCGCCGCGATCCTGAAGCAGGGGTCCGACGCCAGCATCCGCCTGTTCGCCGGCACCGCGGCCGAGCAGACCCTGACCAGCGCGAGCAACACCATCAGCATCGGCGAGGACATCGACGTCACCGTCACGAAGGCGAGTGCCGACCCGGTCGTCGTCTCCGTCGCGCTCGACGCCAAGGCGCAGACGACGAAGGCCGAGACCTTCGTCAAGGAGATCGCCGCACTCCTCGTCCGCATCGACAACGGCTCGAAGGCCACGGTCGGCGCCGTGGGCGAGAAGACCACGCTCGGCGTGTTCACCGGCGACAGCACGGTTCGCAATCTCCGCACGGCGCTGGCAGACGCCGTGCAGTACCCCGTGGACGGCGTCTCGCCATCGACGATCGGCATCTCGATCAGCGACAAGGGCGTGCTCTCCTTCGACGCCGACAAGTTCGCCAAAGCCCTGGCCGACGACCCGGAGAAGACCCAAGCGGTGTTCTCAGGACTCGCCGGCCGCCTGGAAGAGGTCTCGGACAAGTACTCCGACAAGTACGACGGACTGCTGACGCAGCGGATCACCGGCCAGGAGTCCGAGGTCAAGACGCTGAAGACCCAGGTCGAGCGATGGGACATCCGCCTCGAGCAGCGCAGGGCCACGCTCGAGCGCACCTACTCGCAGCTGGAGGTGCAGCTCTCGAAGCTGCAGTCCCAGTCCTCGTGGCTCGCCTCGCAGCTCGCCGGTCTCACGCCGACCTCGTCGTCGTGACCCGCCCAGCCCCCATGAACGCTCGCACCCGCTAGGAGATCCCGACGATGCCTCTCACCTCGCTCGAACGCGCGAAGCAGCAGTACCTCCAGCAGCAGGTCACCTCGGCGTCGCCCGAACGTCTGCTCACCATGCTGTACGACCGACTGCTCGTGGACGTCGATCGTGCGGCCGCAGCGCAGGATGCATCCGACTGGACGGCAGCGGGCACCCATCTGACGCACGCACAGCAGATCGTCGCGGAGCTCAGCGGATCGCTGACGGATGCCTGGGACGGCGCTGCCGACCTGCGCGCGGTCTACACCTACCTGACCGGGCGCCTGATCGCGGCGAACATCTCGCGCGACCCGGCGGCCACCGCCGAGTGCCGCGAACTCATCGCGCCGCTGCGTGAGGCCTGGCACCAGGCCGCTGCGGTGACGTCGGCGACGGCACCGGCACCCTCCTCGGCGCTGGCCTGACGACCGTGCCGGAGAACCTCGCAGCCTGGCTGACCGTGCTCGACCAGTTCGAGCGCGCGCTCGATGCCGCAGACGAGCAGCTCGATCCCCAGCCGTTCGAGCCGCCGGCCGGGCCCGTCCCCGAGGAACTACGTGAGCGTGCTGAAGCGGTGCTCGCCCGCCAGCAGCTGATGATCGGCGGGCTGATGACCTCGAGGGCGAACGTCGCGCGCGAACTCGCTGCGCTGCGCCGAGTGCCGACGACCCCGCAGGACACCCCGGCATACCTCGACGTCGAAGGCTGAACGCGGAATCGAAGGAACACCCGGGTTACGGAATCGGGCGGCGTCGCGATAGTCGACCACGAGCACGGATCGCTCGACGATTGGCCACGGATCGGCTTCTCCATCAACCTCCCGGAGTGCCCTCGTGCTCGAGTCCGTCACCTCCTCCGCGCTGATCAGCGCGCTCGATGGTCTGGCGCTGCGTCAGCGCTCGATCGCCGACAACATCGCGAACATCAACACCCCCGGCTACCAGGCCAAGCGGGTGCAGTTCGAGGATGCGCTGCGTCGCGCGGTCGACGGCGGCTCCGGCATCGTCGAGGCGACCGTCGAACGCTCGCTCGAGCCGACGCGGCTGAACGGCAACAACGTCAATCTCGACACCGAGACCCTGTCGAACATCGACACGGTCCTGCGGTTCCAGTTCGCCAGCCAGGCGATCGGCGGACAGGCCGCCTCGATCACCAAGGCGATCGGCCAGGCGTCCGCATGACCTTCGATGCGATCGGCATCGCCGGCACCGGCCTGAACGTGCACCGCAAGTGGCTCGACGCACTGAGCGACAACATCGCCAACGTCAACACCGCGACGCCGGCCGGTGAGGACGCGTTCCGCGAGAAGTTCGTCACGGTGCGGGCGGGTGCCGACGGCCAGGGCGTCTCCGTCGCCGGCGTCGTCGAGTCGGAAGCCGAGGCCAAGCTCGTGTACGACCCAGAGCATCCATATGCGAACGAGGACGGCTACGTGCAGTACCCGAACGTCGAGCTCGGCGACCAGATGAGCATGCTGATCCTCGCGCAGCGCGGCTACGAGGCGAACGCCGCGGTCGTGGACCGCGCGAAGACCACCTACGAGGCCGCGCTGCAGATCGGACGCAACTGATGTCAACCCCGATCGACGCCATCTCCGCCACCGGGGTCTCGCCGCTCGGCGCGCTCAGCTTCGAATCCGGCTCTGACACCGCGGGTTCCTCGACGGGTGCCGGAGCCTTCGCCACGTCGCTCTCCGGCGCGGTGGAGAACCTCCAGCAGCTGCAGTCCACCTCGAACGAGCTCGCTGTGCAGGCCGTCACCGGCGATCTGCAGGACATCCACCAGGCCATGATCGCCTCCGCCCGTGCCGGCGTCACCCTCGATCTCGTCGTCGCCGTGCGTGACCGCAGCGTGTCGGCGTTCAACGAGATCATGCGGATGCAGGCCTGACCATGCCGAAGGTGTTCACGAACTCATTCGACCGGGTGAAGCTGATCGTCTCGGGCTTCTCGGTGGCTCAGCGCACGATCGCCATCATCGGTGTGGCACTGCTCGTGATGGGTGCGATCGCGCTCGGCACGTGGCTGAGCAAGCCGCAGATGAGCCCGCTGTTCACCGGCCTCAGTGCGAGCGATGCGTCGGCGGTCGTCGAGCAGCTGAAGTCCGCAGGCGTGGGCTACGAGCTCACGGAGGGCGGCGCGACGATCCTCGTGCCGGACGACCAGGTGTACCCGCAGCGGCTCGCCGCGGCATCCGCCGGCCTCCCAGGCGACAGCAGCGAGGGCTACACCCTGCTCGACAAGATGGGTGTGACCGCGAGCGAGTTCCAGCAGTCGGTCACCTACAAGCGGGCGATCGAGGGCGAGCTCGCGAGCACGATCAGCGCGATGGACGGCATCTCGACGGCATCCGTGCAGCTCGCGATCCCGGAGGAGAGCGTCTTCGTCTCCGAGCAGCAGAGCCCGACCGCATCCGTCTTCGTGAAGACGCGCAACAGCTCCACGCTCAGCGACGAGAAGATCGAGGCGATCATCCACCTCACGAGCGCGGCAGTGCCGGGCATGACGCCTGAGGATGTGGCGGTCACCGACCAGAACGGCACGGTGCTCTCGGCGGTCGGCTCCGGTGTCGCCGGCAGCTCGTCGAAGCAGGCGACCGAGCACGAGGCGCGGGTCGCCGCATCGGTGAGCCGGATGCTGGAGACCATCGTCGGCCCAGGCAACGCCACGGTGACCGTCGCCGCCGACGTGGCCAACTCGACGTCGGAGCGCATGGATGAGACCTACTCGGCGCCGGAGGGCGACCTGCGGGCGAACGAGCAGACGAAGACCGAGACGTACACGGGCGGCCAGGGCTCCGGCACCGGCGTGCTCGGGCCGGACAACATCGCGGTGCCGAACGGCGCTTCGGGAGACGGCTCGTACGAGTTCGAGGAGACCTCGAGCAACAACGCCGTGAACAAGTCCACCGAGAAGACGATCACGCCAGCCGGCGAGGTCACCCGCCAGACCGTGAGCATCGCACTGAACCGCGGATCCGTGACGGGCGTGACCGCCGACCAGGTCGAGGCACTCGTCGCGTCAGCTGCCGGCATCGACGTCGAGCGGGGCGACACGATCGCGGTGGAGTTCGTCGAGTTCGCAACAGGTGGCGCGACCGCTGCGCAGACCGCCCTGCAGGCAGCCGAGGCCGAGCGTGCGGCGCAGTTCCAGCAGGAGCTGCTGCGGTCCGTGATCATCGGCGGATCGATCCTGTTGGCGGTCATCATCCTCGTGGTCTTCTTCTCGATCCGTCAGCGCATGAAGCGCCGGGTGCTCTACACCGAGGACGGGCCGATCGAGTACCTGTCAACGTTGAGCGAGAACGAGGAGCAGAAGCTCAAGTCGCTCAAGGGGCTGCAGGACCGGGAGGCGATCACCGCTCCGCTGTTCCCGCAGGTCGCGCCGACGACCGTGCTCGACATCGAGGAGGAGCCGGAGATGGATCAGGTGCTCGTCGAGCGCCGACGTCGCGAGATCGACGACATCGCGAAGCGCGAACCCCGAGCCACGGCCACTGCTCTGGCGAGCCTGATGGATGAGTCCACCGTATGAGCGCCCAGATCGAGTTCCCCGACACCGTGACGGATGCGGGGGAGCAGACCGTCGCCCCGGCGTCCGCGGTCGCCCTCGTCGAGATGACCGGGCTGCGCAAAGCGGCCATCGTGCTCCTGAACATGGACCGAGAGGCCAGCGCCGAGGTACTCCGCCACCTCGGCGAGGATCGCTCCGTGCTGCTGGCCGCCGAACTCACCCAGCTCGGTGGCGTCGACCTGGCCTCGACAGCGCAGGCGCTCGGTGCGTTCAAGCGCATCGCCACCGGCGGATCCGTGCCGTCGCGTGGTGGTCAGGACCTCGCGACCGGACTGCTGGAGACCGCCTTCGGTCGTGAGAAAGCCGTCGGCATGGTCGGCCGCGTCATGTCGCAGGGCGCCGTGTCGTTCGACTTCCTCAACGCAGCCGATCCCGCCCAGCTCGCCACGATCCTGGAGGGAGAGCTGCCGACGACCGTCGCGGTGGTGCTCGCGAACCTGCGAGCCGACCGGGCGGCCGCCGTGCTCACCGCGCTGCAGGATCCCCTGCGCACCGACGTCGCCCAGGCGATCGCGACCATGGGCACGGCGACGCAGGAGGCCATCTCGATCGTCGCCGACTCGCTGCGCTCTCGCACCGGCGTCTTCGCGATGCGCGACAACCACGAATCGATCGGCGGCGTGCAGCCCCTGGTCGAGATCATCAGCCGCTCCGACACCGCGCTCGAGAAGGCGCTGCTCGCGAGCCTGGAAGGGCGTGACCTCGCACTGGCGGAGGACATCCGCAGCCGCATGGTCACGTTCGCGGACTTCACGCGTCTGGAGGATCGCGATGCGCAGCGGGTGCTGCGCGGCATCGATCTGCGTGTGCTGGCCCTCGCACTCAAGGGCGCGGACGAGCAGATCACCGCGAAGGTCACCGGCAACATGACCGAGCGCAACCAGGAGAACCTCGCCGAGGAGGCGCGGGTGCTCGGCTCGGTGCGCGTGCGGCAGGTCGACGAGGCTCGTGCCGAAGTCGTGCGCATCATCCGTGAGCTCGAAGCCGCCGAGGAGATCACCATCTCCCGTGAGGACGAGGACGAACTCATCGAATGACGTTCTCCGATGCCGCGTTCAGCCACGCCGCCTTCACCGACACAGCCTCCACCGACACCGCCGCCTTCACGCCGCTCGTGGTGCCGCGAGTGGGCGAGACCCCGACGGACCTCCGTGATGAGGCCGACCGGGCTCGGACGCGCGGCTATGCGGACGGCTTCGCGGAGGGGCGCCGAGTCGCACTCGACGAGGGGCGGATGCAGCAGGTCGCTGAAGAAGCGCGGATGCTGCAGCATCGCACGGCGTACCTCGCAGAGCGCGGATCGGCACTGAGCGCCGTGCGCTCCTCGTCGGATGCACTCGATCAGCGGCTGGGCGAGCTCAGCACGCTGGCGGCCGACAGGATCGAGGAGCTGGCGCTCGAGCTCGCGACGGCGATCCTCGGGGTCGAGCTGTCGGACCCCGCACGGTCGGCAGCGCACGCGCTGCGTCGCGCGCTCGCGGAGCTGCCGGTCGAGCGGTGGACGCGGGTCGCGTTCAGTCCGCAGGATGCTGCGATCCTCCGTGAGGACGAGGATGCCGCGACGACCCTGCACGGCATCCAGTTCGCCGAATCGGCATCCGTCGACCTCGGCGGGGCGATCGTCGAGGTCGAGGACGGCGCCGTCGACACCCGCATCGTGCAGGCGCTCGCCCGGGCGGCCGCGGCGCTCAGCGGCGGCAGCGATCAGCCGGCGGAGGTGCTCGCATGAGCGTCGCGACGGCATCGTGGCGCCGAGCGGTCGACGCGGCGCGCCCCGAGCGCTCCGGCACGGTGAAGGCGGTGCTCGGGCTCGGTGCGGAGGTGATCGGCATCGACGCGGCCGTCGGCGATCGGGTGCGCATCGAGATGGCGGACGGACGCCCGGTCGACGCGGAGGTCGTCGCCGTCGACGGCGCCGCTGCGCGGTGCATGCCGCTCGGTCCGCTGGACGGGATCACGGCTCGCGCGAAGGTGCTGCACACCGGTGCTCGCCTGCAGGTGCCGACGGGACGCTCGCTGCTCGGACGGGTGCTCGACGGGCTCGGTCGGCCGATCGACGGCAAGGGGCCACTCGATCGCGGTGTCGATCTCGTCTCGCTCGATCATGACGCCCCGAGCATCCTGCACCGCCAGCGCATCGACACCCAGCTCGGGCTCGGCGTGCGCGTGCTCGACACGATGACCCCGGTCGGCACCGGCCAGCGTCTCGGTCTGTTCGCCGGATCCGGCGTGGGCAAGTCGTCGCTCATGTCGATGATCGCTCGCGGTTCGACCGCCGATGTCACCGTCATCGCCCTGGTGGGGGAGCGCGGCCGCGAGGTGCGGGAGTTCATCGAGGATGATCTCGGACCCGAGGGACTGGCGCGCTCGGTCGTGGTGGTCGCCACCTCGGATCAGCCGGCGATGGTGCGGATGCGGTCTGCGTTCGTCGCCACTCGCATCGCCGAAGCGTTCCGTGAAGACGGCGCGAACGTCATGCTGATGATGGATTCGCTCACCCGAGTCGCGATGGCGCAGCGCGAGATCGGGCTCAGCGCGGGGGAGCCCCCGGCGACCCGCGGGTATCCGCCCTCCACGTTCTCCGTGCTCGCCCGACTCCTGGAGCGTGCGGGCACCGGGCCGGTCGGATCGATCACCGGCCTGTACACCGTGCTCGTCGACGGCGACGATCACAACGAGCCGATCGCTGACGCCGCGCGAGGCATCCTCGACGGGCACGTCGTATTGGACCGTGCGCTGGCCGTGCGCGGTCATTTCCCGGCCGTCGATGTGCTCGCGTCGATCTCGCGCGTCGTCTCGAAGATCACCGCCGCCGAACAGCGCGAGCATGCCGTGATGCTGCGCAGCGTGCTGGCCGCCCGACGAAGTGCGAACGACCTGATCGACATCGGTGCCTACCGAGCCGGCGCGAATCCGCTCGTCGATGCCGCGATCGAGAACGAGGGTGCGATCGCCGGTTTCCTCACCCAGAGCATGGACGATCTCTCGGACGCACACGAATCCTGGCGGCGCCTGGCCGCCCTCGCCACCCAGTTCGGAGGACTGACACCATGACGTTCCCCCTGGCAGGACTCCTGCGCGTTCGCGACGCACAGGAGCGGGTCGCCGCCGAACAGCTCTCGCGCACCACGTCCGCTCGTCTGCAGGCCGAGGCTGCGGAGCAGAGCGCGGTCGTGAGCCTGTCGGAGATCAGCGCGCAGGTAGACGACGCGCAGACGATGCTCGCCATGGCTGCAGCCCGCGCCGCGGGTCGCAGTGCGCTGAGCGACCTGCAGACGCTCGCCGAGATGCGTCGCGCGGAGGAGGCGGAGGCGAAGGCCTCGCACGTCGAAGCCCGCCGCGAGCTCAAGGGACTCGAGCGGCTGGAGGGCGCGCACCGCGTCGACAGCATCCGCGCGGAGCAGCATGCCGAGCAGGTGGCGCTGGATGAGATCGCGGTCGTGCGCAGTCTCCGAGAGGAGCGCTCGGCATGAGTGCGGTGTCCACGGCGAACGCCACGGTCGCTCCGGGGCTTGCGGCGCTCTTCGGCGGCGCACCCGATGGCGGCGGACTCGGAAGCGCGGCGGGCGGGCCGTCGTCGTTCGGCGCCGCCCTCGCCGTGGCAGAGCGGATGCTCGACGCCGGCGACCTCACGATGCCCTCGGATGCCGAGGCCGTCGCACCGAGTGGGGTCGCGGCGCCCGCGGGGGGTCCGGACGTGCAGGTCTCGGTCGACGCGGCGGGCGGAGGAAGCGCTGCGCCGGATGCCGGGCTGTCGGCAGCGATCGCGGTGCTCGCAGTGCCGCCGATCGCACCGCCCGCCCAACCGGAGCCGCAGCTCGGCGTCGCTCAGGACACGATCACCGATGACACGCAGGCTGCCTCGGGCCCGCGCCCCGCGCAGGCCGCGGACGAGCCACAGGTGATGGATGCCGATGCGTCGCTGATCCCGGTCGCGTCAGCGGGTGCGGCGAACGTGCGAGCGAGCGACCCCCGGCCGGTCATCGCTCCTGGGTCCATCGCGGCGACTCCGCCCATCGTGGCGACTGCTGGCGCAGCACCCGACGCTCCTGTCGCTCGTGCGGAGCCGATGCCTGCGCCGGGGCGATCGCCGAGCGCGACCGTCGGCTCCGATGAGCCCGGCGTGATCCCTGCGGCGACGTCTGCACCGAAGGACGGCAGCGCGCGTCCGGATCAGCCTGCGCCCCAGTCGCCCGTGCCATCCGCATCGCCACCCGCCCTGTCGGTCTCGCCCCCCGGCGCGCCCGTCGTCACCGCCGCGGATGCCGCAGCCGCGGTGCCGCGCGCCGTCGCAGCGCAGGTCGCACCGGTCGTCCTGAGCATCGTGCAGCGCCCGGTCGGCAGCCACCAGCTCACGATGACCGTGAACCCGGACACCCTCGGCCCGGTCACCGTCCGTGCGCACATCAGCGCGGGCGGCGAGGTGCGGGTCGAGCTCCTCGGCGCGACCGACGCCGGGCGCGAGGCGCTGCGGACCATCGTCACCGACCTCCGCCGCGATCTCGCCGCGGTCATGCCGCACGCCAGCCTTGCACTCGGGTCGAGCGCCGCCGCCACCGACGCGGGCAGCCCCGATCGCGGCGCCCAGCCGGGCAGCGGAGGCCCGGCGGGTGAGCAGGCGCCCGGCGAGCGCGGCCGCGCGGCCGCTGACGGGCACCCCACCGCAGAACGCAGAGCCGGCGGCATCCCCGGCATCCTTCCGATCACGACCCGCGCCGTCTCCGGCGAGGGCCTCGACATCTTCGCCTGAGAGGACACACCACCCATGACCGTCGAAGCCGTGAGCGCCCCGAGTTCGATCTACACCGGAAGCACCGCAGACCCCGCGGCGCGAAAGCAGGTGCTGGACGGCGAGGTCTTCCTCAAGCTGCTGGTCACCCAGCTGACGCACCAGGATCCGTCGAGCCCGATGGACACCAACGAGATGATCTCGCAGACCACGCAGCTCGCCATGATGGAGCAGCTCACGGCACTCACCGACACCGGTACCGAGGCGTTCGCCCTGAGCATGCGCCAGGCGGCCACCGCGCTGATCGGCCAGGAGGCGAGCTACAAGGATGCCGACGGCAAGGCGGTCACCGGCATCGTCACGAAGGTGTCGTTCGACGGTCCCATCCCGCAGGTGACCATCGGCGACAAGACCGTCGCCCTGGATGCCATCACCGGCATCACCTCGAAGTCCACCCCTGCCGCGAGCGACCCCGCCGCAGCCTGATCCCCACCTCACCCAGAAAGAGAGAATCCCCATGCTTCGCTCGCTCTACTCAGGCATCTCCGGCCTCCGCTCGCACCAGACCATGCTCGACGTGACCGGCAACAACATCGCCAACGTCAACACCGCGGGCTTCAAGGGCTCGTCGGTCGTGTTCCAGGACTCGCTGTCGCAGCTCATCGGCAACCCCGGTATCCCCGACGACCAGGTCGGTGGACGCAACCCCGCCCAGGTCGGACTCGGTGTGCAGGTCGCCGGTGTCCGGACGAACTTCGCGCAGGGCTCCGCGCAGGCGACCGGCCGCGGCGGCGACCTGATGATCTCGGGCGACGGCTTCTTCGCGGTCCGCTCAGGCGGCGAGACCCTCTACACCCGCGCCGGCGGCTTCTCGTTCGATCCGACCGGCAAGATGGTCACCGCCGACGGCGCGATCGTGCAGGGCTGGTCGGCGCAGAACGGCGTCGTGAACACCGGTCAGGGCATCGGGAACATCGTGCTGCCGCTCGACGCGGTCTCACCCGCCCGTGCCACGACCGGCGCCACCGTCACCGGCAACCTGCCGTCGACCGCCGCCGTCGGCGACGAGCTGGTGCGCGATGTGACCGTGTTCGACGCGCAGGGCACCCCGACCACGCTGAGCCTGACCTTCACGAAGTCGGCGACCGGGTGGGACGTCACCGAGCCGAAGAGCGGCGCCACCGGCGCGCTCACGTTCACCGACGGCAAGCAGGCCGGCACCGGCCTCACTCTGGCCGCCGGCGGGGTCACCGTGGACCTCGGCGCCGTCACCGGCTACGCGAGCCTGTCGACCGTCGCCGTGACGGAGCAGAACGGCGCGGCAGCCGGCACGCTCAAGTCGTACAGCATCACCGGCGACGGCTCGATCGTCGGCACGTTCAGCAACGGCGCGACGCAGACGCTGGGGAAGATCGCGATGGCGACCTTCGCGAACCCCGAGGGACTCGAGAAGGCGGGCGGCACGGCGTACCGCGTGTCGGTCAACTCCGGCGGCGCGCAGATCGGGGAAGCAGGGCAGGCCGGGTTCGGCGGTCTCGTCTCCGGTGCGCTCGAGATGAGCAATGTCGACCTGTCGCAGGAGTTCACCAACCTGATCGTCGCGCAGCGCGGCTTCCAGGCGAACGCCCGCATCATCACCACGAGCGACGAGGTGCTGCAGGAGCTCACCCAGCTCAAGCGCTGACGCACGACTCGCAACTGAGCGAATCATCGCCCGAACGCGGCCCGCCCTGGTTACCCGGGGCGGGCCGCGTCGCGATAGTCGGGGCTGCCCCGCCTCTCGCCCCATGCCCGGAGACCCACCCGATGATCATCGTCACCCGCCTCGACCGCACCCGGTTCGCGGTGAACCCTGACCTGATCGAACGCGTGCACGCATCGCCGGATACGACGCTGCACATGGTCGACGGCGGCGTCTACGTCGTGCAGGAGGGGCTCGACGTCATCGTCGACCTGATCGTCGCGTACCGCGCCCGAGTGCTCGACGCCGCACAGGCACTCGGCCGGAAGACGGGGGACTGACCGTGGATCCCGCATTCCTCATCGGCGTCTTCCTGGCGTTCGGTGCACTCGTCGCGATGATCACGATGGAGGGAGCGAGCTTCGAGGCACTGCTCATCCCCGCCCCGATGATCCTGGTGCTCGGCTCCACGATCGGCGTCGGCATCGCGAGCCACACGCTGCGCGATACGCGGCTGGCGTTCGCGAGCCTCGGCCGCATGGTGCGCGGTCCGAAGTCCACGCCGGAAGCGGTGATCCCGTTCCTGGTCGGCTATGCCGAGAAGGCGCGCGGTGACGGTCTTCTCGCCCTCGAGCAGGAGCTCGACGGCGCACCGGACGACTTCACCAGGCAGGCGCTGCAGGCTCTCGCCGATGGCACGGATGCCGAAGACCTGCGCATGATGATGGACGACGAGATCACCGCGACCTCGTCGCGCAACCGCATCGCCGCGAAGTTCTTCGCCTCCCTGGGTGGCTATGCCCCGACCATCGGCATCGTCGGCACCGTCGTCTCGCTCACGCACGTGCTCGAGAAGCTCGACGAGCCGGACCACCTCGGCCCGATGATCGCCGCCGCGTTCGTCGCGACCCTCTGGGGCCTGCTCTCCGCCAACTTCATCTGGAACCCGATCGCCGGTCGCCTCGGTCGCATCGGCGCGGTCGAGCTGGAGCGCATGACGCTCGTCAGCGAGGGGATGCTCGCGATCCAGTCCGGCAGCGCACCGCACCTGCTGCAGGAGCGCCTCGAGGCTCTGTCGACGGTCAAGCCGAAGCGCCGCAAAACCGATGACTCGAAGAGCGCCGAGCCGAAGGGCGCGGAGGAGCCGCGGTGAGCACTGCCCGTCGTGGCAGCCGTCGCGGGCACGAGGACGACGCGCACGACGAGCCGGACGAGCGCTGGGCGGTCTCCTACGCCGACATGGTGACCGTGCTGATGTGTCTGTTCATCGTGCTGTTCGCGGTGTCGAACGTCGACAAGACGAAGTTCGAGCTGCTCGCCAACAGCCTGGCGACCGGCTTCGGCCAGGAGGAGACGACCACGGGCGGCGCCGACATCTCGGAGGGACTCGTGATCCCACCGGAGATGGAGGATGAGCAGGGCGAGGCCGACCTCACGAACCGAGCCGCCGCGGAGTACGAGTCGCTCGAGGAGCTGCGCGAGCGGATCAAGGCGTCGCTCGCCGCACAGGGCCTGCAGGACACGGTCGACTTCGCGATCGACGATCGTGGCCTCAAGGTCGGCCTGGTCGGCGCCGAGACGTTCTTCGGCGACAACAGCACCGACCTCTCGGCGAAGGCCGATGGTGTGCTCGATGCGATCGGCGATGTGCTCGCGACCGTCGACAACCAGGTGAGTATCGAGGGGCACGCGGACCGACGACTCGCCGCCGATCCGTACCCGACCAACTGGGAGCTCTCGGGCGGTCGGGCGACGCAGGTCGCCCGCTTCCTGGTCGAGCACGAGACCATCGCCGGCGCCCGCGTGAAGGCCACCGCGTTCTCCGACACGCGACCGCTCATGGACGGCGACAGTCCGGAAGCCCTCGCCAGCAACCGACGCGTCGACATCGTCGTCGAATCGAACGAGGAGGACCAGGTGCGCGCACTGCTCCCCGCCCTCGCCGAAGCCGCAGAGAAGAGCTGACGCATCGTGTCCACCATCTCCGAGGAGACCACCATGACCGCAGCCAGCGTGATCGACGATCCGGCCGGCCGCTATCCCGCCTACGACTTCAGCCGTCCGGCGCAGCTCGGCCGTGACAGCATCCGACGTCTCGAGGCGTCGTTCGAGTCGTTCGCGCGGCTCTGGTCGTCGCAGCTGACCGCGAAGATCCGCGTGCGGACCCACCTGTCCCTCGACAGCGTCGAGCTCGTCTCCTATGAGGAGTATGCGCAGACCCTGCCGAGCACGACCGCGATGATCGCCGGATCCTTCGCCGACCGTGACGAGCCGTGCGTCGTGCAGTTCGGCCTCGACAGCGCGCTGCTCTGGGTCGTGCAGATGATGGGCGGGCGGAGCACCTCGCTGCCGGAGGCGCGCACCTTCACGCCGATCGAGCTCGCGCTCGTCCGCAACCTGATGGAGGGCACGTTCGAGCATCTCTCCGCCAGCATGGGAACACTGCTGCCGGGAGAGCCGATGTTCGGCGGCGTGCACTACAACCCGCAGTATCTGCAGGTGATCGCGGGATCTGCCGCGGTGATCGTCGCCCGGTACACGATGCGCCTCGGTGACACGCAGACGGTGGCCTCGGTCATGCTCCCCGCGTCTGCGGTCGTCGACCGCCTCGCGGCCTCGGGAGCGGATGCCGCGGCGGCCCGCGGTGCGGTGCACACCCGTGACCAGGTGCACAGCACGCCGCTCGAGATCACGCTGCGCCTCGCGCCGATCACGATCGGGGCGGGCGAGATCCTGAATCTCGCACCGGGCGACCTGCTGCGCCTTCCGCACCCCGAGACCACGCCGTACGAACTGATGGCTGGGCAGACGCCCATCGCCCGCGCCACGCCGGGCAGTCGGGGCTCGCGCCTCGCCTGCACGATCACGACCACCCACGAGGAGACCCACTGATGAGCACCTTCCACGAGACGGCCATCGCTGCGGCGATCGCAGGCAAGCTGCCGTTCGGCTATCCCGTCATCCCGACGCCCTCCACCGACCCCGGTGCGACCGGCGAGGCCGTGGCCGTGACCTTCACCGGCACACCTGGAGCGCGCATCGCGATCCAGGTGGTCGACCCGACCCACCTCGAGGACGGTTCGCAGGGCGCAGACCTCGCCGATCGCCTGCACCCGGTGTTCGAGGCTGCGGCCATCGTGCTCGGCACCGGCTCGCTCGGCGACGGCGAGCGCGTGAACGCCGCCGAGGTGTTCACCGCCTCCGGCACGCAGGTGTTCGACCTGGTCGACGCATCCGGCGCGATCGCGGCTCGCGCGTCGGTGCGCATCGACGGCGACCGTGCTGCCGCAGCGTCCACCGGCCCGCAGCGGCTGAGCCGCATCGCCGGTGTCGAGATGGAACTCGTCGTCGAGATCGGCCGCACGCGGATGCCGGTGCGCGACGTGCTCTCGCTCGAACCCGGTCATGTCGTCGAGCTCGATCGTGCTGCCGGGTCGCCGGCGGACATCAAGCTCAACGGCCGCCTGATCGGCCACGGCACGGTCGTCGTCGCCGACGGCGACTTCGCGATCCGCGTCGAGCGCATCCTCGACGGCGCAGAGAGCGTCTGAGCATGGACGAGGTGCTCGTCGCGCTGCGGATGATCGTCGCGCTGGCCGCAGTGCTCGGCCTCCTGCTGTTCCTCAGCCGCCGGCTGCAGAAGGCGGGCGCGAAGGGCGACAATCCCATGTCCGCGCTGCTGCCGAAGAAGCTCGGCCGGATGACCGGGCTCCGCCAGAGCCGCGTCACGCAGGGGCGGGGCGCGAAGGCGCGGCCGGAGAAGATCACGGTCGTCGCGCGCTCGGGGATCGGGGCGAAGGCGCAGCTCGTCGTGGCCGAGTTCGGCGGTATCCGCTACGTGCTCGGCGTCACCGAGCACGGCATCAGCGTCGTCGACACGCAGGAGGCGCCGCTGCCTGAGGAGGAGGTCGAGGCGCTCGACGAGGCCGATCAGGCGGATCCCACGGCTGACGCGTCGTCGGCGGACGACCTCGACATCTTCGACGACACGGAGCGCCCGCTGAAGTCGGTCGCCTGAGGGCTCCCGCGCCGGTCGCGCGTCGGTTACGCGATGCCGCCGATGTCGCGATAGTCCCCATCGAGCACGGATCGCTCGACCTCTCGGCTACGGATCGGCCACGTCTCCCATCTTCGGAGTGCCGCCGTGCCCGCAACCGCCCCTGTCGCCGCGCTGTCGGCGAGCGTGCGGTCGACGCGCAGGCGTATCTGGATCCTGATCGCCGTCGCGCTCGGCGTCGCGGCGCTGCTCGTGTGCTGGAGCGCCACCGGTGCGCACGCCGCGGCATCCGTCCTGCCGACCGAGACGAACGACGGCGAAGGCGTGACGATCAACGGCATCAACGGCACGCCGTCCGACAGCATCATGACGCTGCTCGGCATCACGGTGCTGAGCGTGGCACCTGCGCTGCTGCTGATGATGTCGAGCTTCACGAAGATCTTCGTGGTGCTGGCGCTCACCCGCAACGCGCTGTCGCTGCCGTCGATCCCGCCGAACCAGGTGCTCGCGGGGCTCAGCCTCTTCCTGACGCTGTTCATCATGTGGCCGGTGCTCACCGACATCAATGCGGTCGCGGTCGCACCGTTCACCGACGGACAGGTCGACTTCGGGCAGGCGTTCGAGCTCGCGCAGCAGCCCCTCAGAGAATGGATGCTCGCGTTCACGCGTGAAGAGGACATCGCGCTGATGTACCGCGCCGCTCAGATGGACAACCCCGCTGACGCGGCCGGCATCCCGCTGCAGACCCTCGTGCCGGCGTTCATGCTGAGCGAGCTCCGCGCCGCGTTCCTGATCGGTTTCATCATCTTCGTGCCGTTCCTCGTGATCGATCTCGTCGTCGCCAGCGCGCTGATGTCGATGGGCATGATGATGCTGCCGCCGGTGATGATCTCGCTGCCGTTCAAGATCCTGCTCTTCCTGCTGATCGACGGGTGGGGGATGGTCATCACGGCCCTCGTGCAGTCCTACAACGGGGGTGGCGGATGAACCCGGAAGCGGTCATCGACATCGGCCAGGCGGCGCTCATCCTCGCGGCGAAGCTCTGCGCGCCCCTGCTGATCACGGCACTCGTGGTCGGGTTCGCGATCTCGCTGCTGCAGTCGATCACGCAGGTGCAGGAGATGACCATCTCGTTCGTGCCGAAGCTCGTCGCCGTCGGCATCGCGCTGCTCGTGAGCGGGCACTGGATGATCGCCGAGATGATCGCCTTCACGAACGAGCTGTTCGCGCGGATACCGTCGCTGCTGAACGGCGGCTGATGAACATCCCGATCGACTTCACCTGGCTCGAGGCGACCGCGCTGGCGTGCGTGCGGATCACGGCGTTCCTCGTGATCGCACCGCCGTTCAGCCACGGCACCGTGCCGATGCGGATCCGCGCGATGCTGGGAGTCGGCCTGGCCCTCGCGGTGTCGCCGGTCGTCACGGTCGAGTACGAGCGGCTCGACACCGGGGGATTCATGCTCGCGCTGGCCGGGCAGGCGCTCACCGGTGCGCTGCTGGGCTTCCTCGTGATGCTGCTGTTCAGCGCGATCCAGGGGGCCGGTCACCTCGTCGACACCTTCGGCGGGTTCCAGCTGGCGCAAGCGTTCGACCCGGGCATGGCGGTGAACGGCGCGCAGTTCACCCGCCTGTTCCAGATGACGGCGATCGTGCTGCTGTTCGCGTCCGACGGCTACCAGCTCGTCCTCGGCGGGCTGTTCCGCTCGTTCGACGCGATCCCGGTCAGCGGCATGATCGATCTCGCCGAGCCAGCCGAAGCCCTGGTCGGCGCGACCGCGCAGATGATGCTCAGCGCCGTGCAGATCGCCGGTCCGCTGCTGATCGTGCTCTTCCTCGCCGACGTCGGCCTCGGGCTCGTGACCAGGGTCGCGCCCGCCCTGAACGCGTTCGCGATGGGCTTCCCGATCAAGATCGGCCTCACCCTGCTGCTCGTCGGCTTCGTCTACGCGGCCCTGCCAGGCGTGGTCGCCGCGATCGCGGATGACGCGGTCCGACTGCTGCTGGGGGTGACCGGATGAGCGAGACCGACACCGGCGAACGGAGCGAGAGGACCACCGACCGTCGCCTGAAGGAAGCCCGCCGAAAGGGACAGATCGGACGCAGCCAGGACTTCACCGCGTGGGTCTGCATCGCGGCGGCCGCGATCATGTCGCTGCCGGCGATCGCCTCGGCGACACAGGTGCTCACCGAGCTCTTCCTGCGCGTCGCACCGGTGGCGACGCACCCCACCGACGGCGCGGCCGTGGAGGTGCTCGGTGCCGCACTGCAGTCGATGGGCGGCATCCTGCTGCCGCTGCTGCTCGTCGTGCTGCTCGCGACCACGGCGACCGCCGTCGCCCAGGGCGGGATCCACCTGCGCGGTGTGACGATGCGCACCGAGCAGCTGAACATCGTGACGGGGCTGAAGCGCGTCCTCGGTCGGCAGGCGCTCTGGGAGGGCGCGAAGGCGCTGCTGAAGACCGCGGCGATCGGCCTCTCGCTGTGGATCGTCGTCTCGGGGCTCGTGCCGGTGCTCATGGCCAGCGGCAGCCACAACATCACCTGGCTGCTCGAGCAGGCCGCAGGGGGAGCGGTGGCGCTGCTGCAGGTCGCGGTCGTCGTGGGCATCCTGCTCGCCGCGATCGACGTGGCGGTCGTGATGCGACGCAACCGCAAGCACACCCACATGACGAAGAAGGAAGCCAAGGACGAGCACAAGAAGAGCGAGGGTGATCCGCTGGTGCGGTCGCAGCGACGCTCTCGTCAGCTCGCCATGAGTCGCAACCGCATGATCGCGGCGGTCAGCGACAGCGACGTCGTGCTCGTGAACCCGACCCACGTCGCCGTTGCGCTGCGCTACGAGCCGGGCAAGGCCGCGCCACGGGTCGTCGCCAAGGGCGCGGGCATCGTGGCCCTGAAGATCCGCGAGCGGGCCGAGGCGGCGGGTGTGCCGATGGTGCGCGACATCCCGCTCGCCCGCGCACTGCACGCGGCATGCGAGATCGGCCGGGAGATCCCGGAGGAGCTCTACACGGCGGTCGCCCAGGTGCTCGCCTTCATCGAGCATCTGAAACGCCGCGGCTCAGCCCGCGGCACCCACACGATGCCGTTCGCGAGCACTCGCGAACGCGGTCTCTGAACCCCGATCCCACCCCCGAACCGAAACGAGAAGGCGAAGCGCATGATCGGTCAGCTGCTGTCCAAGGGAGCCGTTCCCGTCGGTGTCGTCGGCATCATCCTGCTGCTCATCGTGCCGATTCCGACGCCGCTGCTCGACGTGCTCATCGTCGTGAACATCGCGTTCGCGCTGTTGATCCTCCTCACCGCGATGTTCGTGAAGAAGCCGCTCGACTTCTCGGTGTTCCCGAGCCTGCTGCTGGTCGCGACGCTGTTCCGGCTCGGGCTGAACGTGGCATCCACCCGCCTCATCCTCAGCGAGGCGCACGCCGGCCAGGTCATCCAGGCGTTCGGGCAGATCACGATCAGCGGGTCGCTCGTGATCGGCGCCGTGATCTTCCTGATCCTCACCGTCATCCAGTTCGTCGTGGTGACCAAGGGTGCCGAGCGCGTGGCCGAGGTCGGCGCGCGGTTCACGCTCGACGCCATGCCCGGCAAGCAGATGGCGATCGACGCCGACCTGAACGCCGGGCTCATCACCGACACCGAGGCGCGCAGACGTCGTGCCGAGGTGGCGGCAGAAGCCGACTTCTACGGTGCCATGGACGGTGCGTCGAAGTTCGTGAAGGGCGATGCGATCGCCGGCATCGTGATCGTGATCATCAACTTCGTCGGCGGCATCGTCATCGGCATGGTGCAGCACGGCATGGAGATGGGCGATGCGCTGGAGACGTACAGCATCCTGACCATCGGCGACGGTCTGGTCACGCAGATCCCCGCGCTGCTGATGGCGGTCTCCACCGGCATGATCGTGACGCGCGAGAACGTCGAAGCGGAGATGGGGCAAGCGGCGGCCAAGCAGCTGCTGCAGTCGCGCAACGCGCTCGTGATCACCGGACTCGCGGCGATCGCGATGGGCTTCATCCCCGGCATGCCGCTGCTGGTGTTCGCCGGGATCGGCGCAGTGCTGCTGTTCGCGGCCTCCCGCGTCAAGGCGAGCGAGGATCGCGAGGCTGCGATCGAGGCGGATGCGCAGCACCAGGAGGCAGTCGAAGCCGGGACGGAGGGGCCGGAGGAGCTCATGGACCGGATGCGCGTCCACGCGCTCGAGATCTCGCTCTCGCCCGACATCGTCGACCTTGCGTCCGGGGGAGCGGGCGACCTGCTCACCAGGGTGAAATCGCTCCGACGCAAGCTCGCACTCGAGATCGGCATCCTGATGCCCCCGGTGCGCACGCGCGACAACATCGAGCTGCCGGCCCAGACCTATGCGATCCTCATCGCGGGCGTCGAGGTCGGGCGCGGCTCGGTGCCGCGCGGCCACGTGCTCGCGATCGGAACAGGGCTCGACCAGCTGCCGGGCACCGTCGTGGTCGACCCGGTGTTCGGGCTCGAGGGCAAGTGGGTGCCCACCGAGATGTCGCACGCCGCCGACATGGCCGGCGCCACGGTGATCGACCGCGCGAGCGTGATCATCACGCACCTCTCGGATGTCGTGCAGAGCCAGGCGCATCGCCTGCTCTCGCTGGAGGACGTTCGTCAGCTCACCGAGCACCTGAAGCAGACCAGTCCGACCACGGTCGAGGAGCTCACTCCCGCAGTGCTCTCGCTCGCCGGCATCCAGCGGGTGCTCGCCGGGCTCCTGGCGGAGCGGGTGCCGATCAACGACCTCGCCCGCATCTATGAGGCGCTCGCCCTGCGCGGCAAGACGTCGACCGAGACCCCGGGGCTGATCGAGGCGGCGCGTGCCGCGCTCGGCCCGGCGATCGCCGCGCGCTTCGCCGAAGACGGACGCATCCGCGTCGTCATGTTCGAGCCGATGCTGGAGCAGCAGATGCTCGAGGGGATGCGCATCGTCGAGGGGCTCCCGCAGATCGTGCTCACCCCGGAGGCGACGATGCAGGTGCTCGAGAACGTCCGCCGCACGATCGCCGAACTCGATCAGGCGGGGCCTGAGCCGGTGCTCGTCTGCGCGCCATCGCTGCGTCAGGCCGTGCGGCGGATGATCGCTCCCCAGGTCGCGGGACTGCCGGTGCTCTCGTACGACGAGGCTGGGGCAGGCGGTCTCGCCACCGACGTCGTCGGGGTCGTGCGGGTGACCAGGTCCGCGCTGCCGAGCGCCGCTGGGTAGCGGGTCGAATCCGCTCGTTTACGAGGCTATGCACTAGCTTTGTGAGCAGGATGGCGTGAACGCGCCGAAGCCATGGAAGGCGGATTGACATGCTGGTGCTGACGAGGCGCGCGAACGAGAGCATCGTGATCGGAGACGACATCACGGTGACCATCCTGGCGGTGACGCCTGGTGGTGTGCGGGTCGGCATCGACGCCCCGCGCGACATGCGCATCCACCGCGCTGAGATCGTGCTCGCGATCGGCGATGCCAACCAGGAAGCCGTGCAGACCGCATCCGACGCCGCCGCCGAGAACGCGCTCCTCGGAGCCCTCGGACGGTTGACCTCTGCGCCCTGAGCGCTGTCAATGGGGAGTTCTCCCCATGCAGGCCGAGTTACTGCCCTTCGCGTTGTCGCGATAGTCGTGTGTGTGACGGGAGTTCCTGTCACGGAAGCTTCGACCCGACGAGGTGACGTACTGTGGCCGCCCATGATCTGAGCATGCAACTCCTGCGGGAGCGCGAACTGCTCGAGATGCTGCTCTTCAAGCTCGACGAGCAGCAGATGCTCCTGGCGACCGGGCGCAATCGCTGGATCCGTCATGCGTCCACCGAGATCGAGCGCGTGCTCGCCGCCATGCCGACCGTCGCCCTCTCGAGGGACGCGCTGGTCATCGCGACGGCGGACGAGTGGGGTGCGCCGGAGGCGACGACGCTTCGCGACCTCATCGAGGCGGCACCGGACGACGGCTGGCGCGAGGTCCTCACCGGACACCTGACGACCATGACCGCACTGGCGGACGAGATCGAGCAGATGAAGCAGATCAACGAGCAGCGACTGCGCACGGCGATCCGCATCACCCAGGAGACCATCGCCGGGCTCGGGGCGCCGACCGGCGAGTACAGCCCGTCCGGCGATGTCGTCCGCGACGGCGACGCCCGACTGCTCGACACCCGGATGTGAGGTGACCATGTCTTCGTTCGCAGGTCTTCGTCTGGCGGAATCCGCCCTCAACGCCGCACGCGCCGGCATGACCGTCACCGGTCAGAACATCGCCAACCAGACCACGACGGGGTACACCCGTCAGCGCGTCGACCAGGCTCCGGTGTCCGGTCCCGGGCAGACCGGACTCTGGAAGAGCGGCCTCGGTATCGGCGGTGGCGTGAATGTGACCGGTGTCGCGCGCCTCGGCGACGCCGTGCTCGACGCCAGGGTCCGCGATGCGCTGTCGACCTCCGGCTTCTGGAGCGCTCGGGCGGCGGCTGCCGGGCAGGTGGAGAGCATGCTCGCCGAGCCGACGAAGGACGGGCTGGCGGCGAACATGAATCGCTTCTGGTCCGGATGGTCCGATCTCGCCAACACCCCCGAGCCGGCCGCCGCGCAGGTCGTGCTCACGAACGCGCAGGTGCTCATCGGGCAGATCTCCGCCGGTTACGAGTCGGTCGCGGGGCAGTGGACGGATCTGCGCGGCCAGGTCGATCGCGACATCGCCGACGTCAACGCCGTCGCCGGCCAGGTCGCCACGCTCAACGGCCAGATCCGCGATGCGCTGCAGTCCGGGCGCAACGCCAACGAGCTGATCGATCAGCGCAACGTGCTCGCACAGCAGCTGTCGACCGCGGTCGGCGCCAAGGGCATCGTCGAGAACGACGGCACGCTCACCGTACGAGTCGACGGCAACGCGCTCGTGTCCGGGGACAGCAGTCGAGCACTCGTCGTCAGCGGTCCGCGGGAGATCCAGGATGCCGGCCGCATCACCGTCGCCTGGGCTGACCGACCCGACCTTCCGGTCGCGATCGGCGGCGGCGTGATCGGTGGCACCATCAGCGCACTCGCCCCCGCGACGGAAGGCGGATCGCTCGCCAGTGTGGCCGCCGCCTACAACGAGACCGCGACCGCGCTGGCCACGGCCGTCAACGACATCCACCGCACGGGTGTCACGGCGAGCGGCACGCCTGGAGGCGACTTCTTCGCGCTCGACGGCAGCGGCCCCGCCGCGCTCGGTCTTCGCGTGGTGCCGACCGGCCTCGATCAGCTGGCACTGGCCGCGCCGGGCGCCGGCGCGAAGGACACCACGATCGCCGACCGCATCAGCACGCTCGGCGCGTCGGCGACCGGACCGAGCAGGACCTGGTCGAGTTTCGTCACCGGGTTCGCGGTCACCGTCGCCGGGGACCTGCAGCGCGCGGACATCGCCGACATGGGTGCCGTCGCGGCCGTGACGGCCCAGCAGTCGAATGCGTCTGTGGACGGCGACGAGGAGACGATCAACCTCCTCACCTACCAGACCGCCTATCAGGCGGCAGCCCGCGTGCTCACCGCCATGGATGAGGCGCTGGACCTGCTGATCAACCGAACCGGCCTCGTCGGCCGCTGACTGGGGAGTCGACATGATCGGACGCATCACGAGCAGCACCATGACGCAGCAGTCGCTGCGCACCCTGCAGACCAACCTCGCCGACCGCGAGCGTCTGCAGAATCAGGCCGCATCGCAGCGGGCGTTCCGCTCGCCGAGCGAGGACCCTGCCGCTGCGGCGACGACCCTGGGCGTGCACGGCGAGCAGTCGAGGGTCGCGCAGTACGCCCGCAATCTCAGCGACGGCATGGCATGGGTGACCACGGTCGACACCGCGCTCGGCGCGAGCACCGACCTGCTCAACCGTGCGCGCGACCTGACCGCGCAGGGAGCGAACTCCGGCGCGCTCAGCCAGACCGCGCGCGAGTCGATCGCGCAGGAGCTCGAGACGATCAGCGCCGAGCTGCTCGCCCAGGCGAACACGACGGTGCTCGGGCGCAGCGTCTTCGCGGGGACCAGCGATTCCGGCGCGGCGTTCGAACCGGGAACCTTCGCGTTCAACGGCAGTGCCGGAGACGGCGTGCGCCGACGCATCAGCGACAACGAGACCGTTCGCGTGGACTTCGACGGCTCGCAGGCGTTCGGCGTCGGCGCGAACAGCGCCTTCGCACTCCTCACGGACATCGCGGCCGAACTCCGAGGGGGAGCGAACGTCGGCTCCCGCCTCGACGACATCGATGCGAGGCTCAAGGACGTGGTCGCGGCTCGCGGCACGACCGGCGCTCGTCAGGTGCAGATCGAGCGTGCCGCATCCCAGAACCTCTCGACCTCGACCGACCTGGAAGCGCGTCGTGCCGAGGTCGAGAACGTCGACAGCCTCGAGGTGCTCGTGCGCCTGCAGTCCGCCGAGCTCGTGTTCCAATCAGCCCTGCAGGTGACCGCGAAGTCGCTGCAGACCAATCTCCTGGAGTTCCTGCGATGACCGCGACGGCAGCAGACCACCCCGCCATCGCGATCGAGTTCGCCTCGGCGATGCACGGGCTCAGCCCGTACACGGCGTTCAGTCTGGCGAGCATCGCCGGGGTCGAGGGACTCTACGCGCTGCGCGCAGTGGATGCCGACGTGCGACTGTTTTTGCTCGAGGCAGCGTCCGTTGACCTGGCGTACGCGCCACGGATCCCAGCCGGCGTCCGCGCGGAGATCGGCGTTTCCGAGGCCGAGGAGCTTCGGCTGTTCGTGATCGCCAACCCCTCGGATGACGGCGTCCATGTGAATCTGCGAGCGCCCGTCATCATCCATCCGGAGACGGGCCGGGCCGCGCAAGTGATCCTCGATGACCAGGACTACCCGATCCGCGCGCTCCTCGGCGGACGCTGACACATGGTCGATCTGCGCTTCCGGACACACGGGCCCGGCGCGACGATGGGCGTGAATCTCGTCGTGCTGGCCTATGACGACCGCGTCGACATCGACCGGGACAGCACAGTGTCACATCACCATCTCGACGTCCGGGTGCACCCGGCGGACCGCCGTGCACCAGGGGAGACCGACCTCGCGCTCGTGCCGCTGAAGCACGATGATGCGGCGCGCGGTCACCGCCGCACAGCCGCGTACACGGCAGAGCAGTTCACCTCGATCATCGGCGTCGCCGCTGACAACACCGCCATGCTCACGGACGCGCACGGGCAGCACGTGGGAACTGCCTACGGCATCAAGGCGGATCTGCTGATCGCCGACGGCGACGTGGTCGTGAACACCAAGACCCTCGCGCCGACCGATCTGTCGGTGGGTGCCGATGGTGACGGCAGGGACATCCGATCGCAGATCGCCGTCTCGACAGCCGCTGCGAGCGACGGTCTCGAGCGAGCGAGGCGACTCGCGAACCAGCGAAATCGGATATTCACCGCAGATACGAAGGAACAAGCACTATCCTCTGAGGGGTAAGGGCTGGGGCCTCACAGAACCCGGTGTCGTCGAGATGGGACTCGATGATCCGTGGAGCTGGCTGTCGGGGTACGGCGAAGCAGCTCGGTGACGGGCGAACACACAGGGGACGAAGATCATGAGCACATCGAAGACGTTGGATGCCAACCGAGTGAGCAAGCGCGAGTTCGTGCAGCGATTCGCACGACGCGGCGGGATCTCGGTCTTCGCCGCGCAGACCGCCTACAACGCCATGATCGATGAGCTGCTCGACCTCGTGAGCCAGGGCAACACCGTCACATTGACCAACTTCGGCAAGTTCTACCCGCAGAACCACAAGGGGCACCGCGTGCAGTTCGGCAAGGACGACGGCACCGGCGAGGTCACCGACTACACCGTGCTGAAGTTCTCCGCGACCCGTGAGGTGAACAGGCGCGTCAAGACCAACGACTGACGATCGTGATCCGATCGTGAGCAGAATCCCCGGGAGTCGAGGCTCTCGGGGATTCTCTGTCTGTGCAGCGCATCTAGCATGGAGTCCAGATCATCCGACCGCCGTGGCGCGGTCGCACTGCGGGTCACTGGGGAGCGCTCGCATCGACAGTGAAAGAGACGAACTCCCCATGCCCCTGCGTGTGCGCAATCAGCTCGTCGTCGAGCATCTCCACATCGTCGGCGCGGTGGCGGCTCAGGTGGGCTCGCGGGTGACGCAGGTGCGGCACGACGACCTGACCTCGGCCGGCGCCTTCGCGCTCGTCCGCGCGGCCGACCGGTACGACTCGAGTCTCGGTGTGCCGTTCGGAGCGTTCGCTCGCGGGCGGATCAACTGGGCCCTGAAGGACGAGCTCCGTTCGATGGACTGGGCGCCGCGCGAGGTGCGCGCCGGCGCCAGAGCGGTCACCACGGCGCGCGAGCGCCTCACCGCTTCACTCGGACGGACGCCCACCATGGCCGAGATCGCGCAGATGATGGACCTCGAGCCTGAGGTCGTGCGGGAGCGCCTCGCGGATGCTGATCGTGTCGTCTCCAGTCTGGATGCGCCCGAGGTGGGGGAGTTCGTCTGGACCGGCGCGCTCCCCGATGAGGTCGTGATCGCCTCCGAGCGCGACGAGTTCCTGCACCGTGCCGTCGACGCGCTCCCTGAGCGGAAGCGATTCGTCGTCCGCGCCATCTACTTCGAGGATCGGACGGTCAAGGACCTCGCCGCAGAGCTCGGTGTCTCACACGCTGCAGTGTCCCAGCAGCGCTCGGATGCCGTGCGGATGCTGAGGGACGCCGTCGAACGGTACTTCGGTGATGCTGCTCCGACGACGACGCCATCGCGCTCCACCGCGAGGGCGCTGGACGCCTATCTCGAGCGGATCTCGGCGGGCGGCCAGAGACCGAATCCGTAGCCGGACTGACCGACGAGCGTCAGGCTGACGGTCGTGGGGTAGACCTCGGGTTCCTCATCGTCGTCGCCGAGCAGATCGAGCCGGTCGATCGGAACGAAGATGCTGCCATCGGGCTCGAAGATGAGATCACGTGGCACGAACGACGCGAAGATCGAGCGGGTCGAATTGCGAAGCTCGAACGTGCGGCCGACATCGCCACGCTCGAACAGGTTCATCTCCACCTCGTCGGACCAGATCTTGCCATCGGGGAAGCGCGCCTCGATGCGGTATGTGCTCGGCTCGATGGTCCGGATGTTCAGGTCGTCGACGATCTCGGAGAACAGCGCGTCCGGCTGCCGGAGCTCGAAGGCGATCGCACGGAGGTGGTCGTAGTTCAGCCGCGCTCGGCGGGAGAACAGCGCGACGTTCTCGATCTCCTCCGGGTCGGCACCCGGGGCCTGATCGACCAGGTACTGGCGGACCTCGTCGGGACCCGGATAGTCGAACCGCAGGTGGTAGTGGAAGCGACCAGGCCGATTGACCAGGTACGTGCTCACGTCCGACATGTCGTTCACCGAGAGGCAGTAGATGCGTTTGATGGACGACAGCCCGTCGAAAAGCGACAGGAACTGGTTCTGGCGATTGAGGCCGTCGGCGAGACCGCGACGCCCTGCCGGGAAGATCTTCTCGAACTCGTCGAAGACGATCAGGCATTCGTCGAGGCTGTCGAGGAAGTCGACGACGCCGTCATTGTCCTCTGACACCACCACGACCGGCAGCCCCTGTTCGCGTGCCGCTTCGGCGACCATGCGCAGGAACAGCGACTTGCCGATGCCCTTGTCGCCCGACAGCATCACTCCGAGGCTGCGATCGGCGCGTGCGTAGGACTGGAAGATCTTCGAGACCTTCTTGTCGCGCCCGCCGTACACCCGCTCGGTGCCCACGGTGAGGTCGTCGATCCTGATCAGGCTGAACCCCTCTTTGGATGAGAAGCCCACCCGATAGGTGCCCAGCGGAAACCCCTGGTGCGTGCGCACTGCGTCGTCGTATACGCGCACGTGCCCGCCGGTCTCGATGTAGGTGCTTGCCAACACCCTCCTCCTTCACTCCCGGATGTACCTATCGGCGGGACTCCGCGATCGGTAAGGCGGTGCTGACGGCTGTTCGTCGGCCGCGATGCGAGCAGGAGCCACGCAGAAGTCCGGATGTGCGCGCGATGAGCGCTCCGCCTGCACACTGTGTCACGTCGTCGGATGGTTGGACAAGTGCGAAACGGCGTGTCGAAGATGAGTTTTCTCCTCGTTTACGTGGAGCACGAGTGCGGCGTTGCAGACACTCCACCGCATCGGATGCTCCGACAGTATCCTGAGCGAGCCGGGGGCGAGCAGGTCGGAGCGCGAGCATGATCGATGAAGAGGATGAGCCGGTCGCCGGGTCGATCGTCATCGAGGTCGAGGCCGCGCCGCAGGGGGTCATGCGCTTCACCTTGGACGCCGAGGGGCCACGACGCGCCTGGTGGACGGTGCTGCTCGCGCACGATGACGCCGTGATGGGAGCTGCGACAACGCCGGAGCAGATGGCGAACCTGCTCGTGCGCGGCAGTATCGACTGCATCCGGCTGAGCGTCCCGAGCCTCGAGGTGGGCGGGTTGACCATGCGACTGGAACCCGGGCCGAACGACAACGCGCAGATCGTCTCCGCCGGTCCGGCTCGGTTCCGTCCCACTGAGTGGGACGCAGCCGTTCATGCGCAGCGGTGCGAAGATTAACGGAACGGGCACCGGAGTGTGATCGGATTTCCTTCATACTCGGGAGTCGGAGACTACCTGTCATGACAGGCGGGTGCTCCGAGGATGTCCTGCAATCCGTAGAGGCGTCGGCCCCGAACCAGGAGTGAGTGGGTGGGCTGACGGCAGCGACGTTCAGCCTTCTTCTGGAGGCAAGGGAAGGGTACGGGATCGAGCGATCGAGTTCCGTGCGGAAACTGGGAAGCCGCGCGCAGCGCAGGTCAGGGGTGGGATCCGATCTGCGGGCAGCACCCTGAAGTGAAGTTGGTAATAGTGCATGACGACGTCCTCCGATCCATCAAAGCCGAGATGCTGCGCGACGCAGCGGCAGAATTCCGTCGTACCGCCGCGGCGGGAGAGAACCCTCAGCTGAACATCGCTGCTGCCTGCATGCTCGAACAGCGGGCCGAGCGCATCGTGGCCGGAGAAGACGACCACTCCATGCTCCCCGTCGACCCTTCCGTGAAGCCGAACCCGGCCGACCTCGCTCCGAGCGAACCGGAGTCGCGCGCCGGCTGATCGTCGGCGCACCGCTGGCTCAGGGTGCGTCCGCACTGCGAGACTGAGCCCATGGAGATCATCGAGAACTCGAAGCTCACGGTCGTCGGCGCGGGAAGCGTCGGATCCAGCGTCGCCTACGCGGCACTGATCCGCGGATCCGCACGGCATGTCGCGCTCTACGACATCGCGACCGAGAAGGTCGAGGCCGAGGTGCTCGACCTCGCGCACGGCACCCAGTTCACCGGGACGAGCGACATCATCGGCGGCAGCGACATCTCGGTGGTCGCCGGTTCGCACGTCGTGGTGATCACGGCAGGGGCGAAACAGCGTCCTGGACAGAGCCGCATCGAGCTCGCCGCCGTCAATGCGGGGATCATCCGCAGCATGATGCCGCAGCTGCTCGAGGTGGCGCCCCACGCGATCTACGTGATCGTGACCAATCCGTGCGATGTGCTCACGGTGATCGCGCAGCAGGAGACCGGGCTCCCGCCCGAGCGCATCTTCGCCTCAGGCACGGTGCTCGACACATCCCGGCTGCGCTGGAAGCTGGGCGAGCGCGCCGGCGTCTCGACCGCGAGCGTGCACGCCCACATCGTCGGCGAGCACGGCGACACCGAGTTCCCGCTGTGGTCGAGGGCGACGATCGGAACCGTGCCGATCCTGGAGTGGGAGGCACCGGGGCATCCGCTGATCAGTCGCGAGGAGCTCGATGAGATCGCCGTCGACGTCCGCGACGCCGCATACAAGGTGATCCAGGGGAAGGGTGCGACCAACTACGCCATCGGCCTGTCGAGTGCCCGCATCGTCGAGGCGATCCTCGGCGATGAGCACGCGGTGATGCCGGTGAGCACGGTGCTGCGCGACTTCCACGGAGTGGACGGCGTGGCGCTGTCGGTCCCGTCGATCGTGAGCGCGCAAGGAGCGGTACCGATCCGCAACACCACGTTCTCCGACGAGGAGCTCGCGCTGCTGCGGCGTTCGGCGGATGCCCTCGCCGACGCCGCAGCCTCCCTCCGCTGAGGCGCGCGCCTACTTGCCGTGCGGATCCGTGCGGTTGAGCGCGTCGACGACCTGGGCGTAGTCGCCCCGCGCTTCGCCGTAGCGGAGGAACTTCACGCGCTCGACCTGGATCTCGGTGGCTGAAGGCTGCGTCTCGATCAGCGTCAGCACCTCGTCGATGAACTCGCCCAGCGGCATCGCCGACTCGTTCTCGGCGTGCCCGGGCATCAGATCAGTCCGAACGGCCGGCGGCTCGAGTTCGAGGACCGACACGCCGGTGCCGACGAGCTGCAGCCGCAGCGACTCGCTGAGCATGTGGATCGCCGCCTTGCTCGCGTTGTAGCTCGGCGTGACCTTCAGTGGTGCGAACGCCAGCCCGGACGAGACGGTCATGATCGTCGCATCCGGCTTGCTGCGCAGGTGTTCGATGAACGCGCCGATCAGGCGGATCGGACCGAGGACGTTGGTGATGATCGTGTCCTCGGCGCTGTCGAGGAAGCCGGCCGGCTTCGTCCAGTCCTCCGCACGCATGACACCGGCCATGGCGATCAGGACGTTCAGGTCGGGGTGCGCCGCGAGCACCTCGCGGGCGGCGGTGTCGATGCTGGCTGGGTCCGTCGTGTCGATCTGCACGGTGTGCAAGCCGGTGTCCCGTTCCGCGATCTGCTGCAGGAGCTCCTGGCGGCGCCCGCCGACGATCACCGTGTTGCCTGCATCGCGCAGCCGCTGCGCCAGTGCGAGTCCGATGCCGCTCGTCGCGCCGGGGATGAAGATGGTGTTTCCGCTGATGTTCATGACTCCACTCTCTGCGCGCCGGAGTCGCGGCTCCAGAGATCGCTCATCCAGGGATCGGCGATCCCTGGAACGCGGCGGAGGGACGGGGGATACTGCAGGAGTGGATCGAGACGCACTGGCCGAATTCCTGCTCCGGCGCCGAGAGGCGCTGACCCCCGCCGACGTGGGGCTGAGCGCCGGTCCGCGGCGCCGCACGGTCGGACTCCGTCGTGAGGAGGTGGCCCAGCTCGCCGCGATGTCGACCGACTACTACACGCGGCTCGAGCAGCGACGTGGTCCGCAGCCGAGCGTGCAGATCGTGTCGTCGCTCGCGCGCGCGCTGCGTCTCACCTCGGACGAGCGCGACTACCTGCATCGGGTCTGCGGCTATCCGGCCCCCGATCGCGCGGTGTTCACCGACTATGTGCGTCCCGGCATGCTGCGCGTGCTCGACCGGCTGCACGACACCCCGGCGTTCGTCGTCTCGGCGCTCGACGAGGTGCTGGTGCAGAACGATGCGGCCAGGGCGCTGCTCGGCGACGCCAGCCACCTCACCGGCCTCGAGCGCAGCGGGATCTACCGCTGGTTCGCCCGGCCGGAGACCGAACGTCAGCGCTATCCCGAGTCGGATCACGCCAGACAGAGCCGCTCGCTCGTCGCCTCGCTCCGCGCGGCGCACGGTGCCTGGGGTGCGCGCTCCCGCGCGGGCGAGATCGTCGCGGCGCTCACTGCGGTCAGTGCTGAGTTCGCCCAGTTGTGGCAGATCCACGAGGTGCAGCGGCGCTTCGAGCACCACAAAGTGCTGATCCACCCGGAGCTCGGCGAGATCGAGGTCGACTGCCAGGCGATGTTCACCGAGGACGAGTCCCAGGCGCTGATCGTGCTGACCGCTGCGCCTGGCAGCGAGGCCGAGAGCAAACTCGAACTCCTCAGGGTGCTCGGCACGCAGAACGTCTGAGCTGCCGGCGGAGGCTCGACCGAGGTCAGGACTCCTCGTGGGTCCTCGGATCGGCGTCGAACAGGCGGCCGTCAGCGCGCCCGAGGGCGGTGATGGCAGCGACCTCCGCATCGTCGAGCACGATCTCCGCCGCGGCCAGGTTCGTCGTCTGGTGCGCGAGCGACGAGGCCTTGGGGATCGAGACGACACCGCGAGCCACATGCCACGCGAGGACGGTCTGTGCGGCGCTGATGCCGTGGGCTGCGGCGACCTCGGCGATCACCGACTCATCGAGGAGCTCTTTCGCGCGTCCGAGCGGGCTCCACGCTTCGGTGAGGATGCCGTGCTCGCGGTGATACGCGAGCTGCTCCTCCTGTGGGAAATACGGGTGCAGTTCGATCTGGTTGACCACCGGGCGGACACCGGTCTCGCGTTCGATGCGCTCGAGGTGCTCCGGGAGGAAGTTCGAGACGCCGATCTGCCGCACGACGCCGCGCTGCTGCGCGTCGACGAGGGCGGCCCATGCCTGCACGTACTCGTCCTGGCTGGGGTTCGGCCAGTGGATCAGGTGCAGATCGGTGATGTCGAGCCCGAGCCGCGATCGGCTCTCCTCGATGCTCGTCCGTGCCTGCGCCGAGGGGTGGTGGCGACCGGGGAGTTTCGTGGTCACGATGATCTCGGAACGATCGACGTCGACCGCAGCGACACCGCGGCCGACAGAGCCCTCGTTCTCGTAGTTGAACGCCGAGTCCACGAGCCGGTAGCCGGCCTCGATCGCGCCGGCGACGGCATCCGCGCCTGCGTCGCCGTTGAGCGCATACGTGCCGAGGCCGATGGCCGGCAGTGCGAAGCCGTTGTGGGCGGTGAACTGGGGGATGACGGGCTGCGCGGTCACGGTTCTCCTTCTCGACGGGAATCCTCAGCGTACGCTGGTGCGGTGACGACGACGGGCCGGATTGCGCCGGATGACACCCTTCCGGACGACGCCGCTCGGTGCCCCTGCTTCTCCGGCGATCTCTTCGGCGGATGCTGCGGACCACTGCTGCGCGGTGCTGCGGCGCCCACGGCGGAGCGGCTGATGCGTTCGCGCTACACGGCCTTCTCCGTGGGCGATGCCGCGTATCTCCGCGACACCTGGCACGCCTCGACCCGTCCTGACTCGATCGAGATCGAACCCGACCTCGTCTGGCGACGGCTCGTGATCGTGGACCGCGAATCCGGCGGTCCGTTCGACCACGACGGCGTCGTGGAGTTCGAGGCGTTCTGGCGTCAGGGGGAGGAGCGCGGATCCCTGCACGAGCGCAGTCGTTTCGTGCGCGAGGACCGGCGGTGGCTCTACCTCGACGGCGATGTTCGATGACCGGGCGAGCAGCTGCGTAGACGGTAGATTGGAGAGGTGAACTCCAGCCCCGAGAACCAGCGCATCCTGCTCGACATCGCCGACCTCGATCGGCGGATCGCGCAGGCGGAGCGAGCACGGACCAAGCCCACCCAGGCGGCGCGCATCGCCGAGCTCGTCGCAGTGCGCCAGGAGCAGCTGCGCGAACTCACCGCGGCGACGGGAACGCGCGACGATGCCCGCACCGAGCTGACGCGTCTCGAGTCCGACGTGCGGCTGGTCGAGCAGCGGCGCGCACGCGATGCCGAGCGCCTCGCGACAGCGACCAACTCCAAGGAGGCCCAGGCGCTCGAGCACGAGATCGCCAGCCTCACCCAGCGTCAGAGCAACCTCGAGGACGCCGAGCTCGACATCATGGGCCGCGTGGAAGAGGCCGATGCCGCTGTCGCTGCGCAGCAGGCGCTGATCGACACGACGACCGCCGAGGGATCGGCGCTCACCGCGCAGGCGAAGGCCGATGTCGCCGCGGCCACCGAGCTCGGCGCACAGCTCGCTCGCGACCGGGAGGCCGTCTCTGCCCGCATCCCCGCCGAGCTGTTCGCCGAGTACACGCGTCGCGCCGCCAACAGCGCCGGCGCCGCGCTGCTCACTCGCGGCACGTGCGAGGGCTGCCGCATCGTGCTCCCACGCACCGATCTGAGCCAGATCCGCACGGCGCCCGACGACGCCGTCGTCTTCTGCCCCGAGTGCGGATGCATCCTGGTGCGCACCGAGGAATCCGGTCTCTCTTGACCGGAGCCGGCGCGCGACGGGCATGACCGCCGCACCGCCAGCCGAGCGGCGGATCGCGCTCATCGCGAGCGGCGCCGGCAGCTACACCGCCGTCGAACTCGACGAGGACGATGCGGAAGTCCGTCGCGATGTCGTGGCCTCTGCCGAGCTGGCCGAGTGGGTCAGCATGGCCGATGCGGCCGCGCAGACCCGCTGGATCATCCGCAGTGCGCGAGAGACCTACGCGACACTGCTGGCCGACGGCGTCATCCTCAACCGCACCCACGATCTGCTGCTGTGCCATGCGATCCTCCGCGACACGGATGCCGTCGCCCGACCGCTCGCGCCGTCGCAGGCATGGGTGCGCCGCGACCCCACGGATGCCACGCCCTCGCTGTTCGACGCGCTGCATGACGATTCGGCCGGGGATCCGGTCGACGAAGCGCTCGAGCAGTATCGGGAGCAGCGACGCGTGATCGCCGCTGGTCGCGACGGGCGGCTGACGCTCCTGTGCGCCGCCGAGTCGGCGGGCGGGCTGATCGCCGAGGAGATGCGGGTCGCCGGGCTTCCGTGGGACGTGGCCGCGCACGACGCGATCCTGACCGAGACGCTCGGCACCCGTGCCGCTGGTGGCGGGATCCCGAGTCGGATGGCGGAGCTCGGTGCGCAGGTGCGCAGCATCCTCGGTGATGAGACCCTGCATCTCGACAGTCAGCAGAAGCTGCTCAGGGCGCTGCACCGCGTCGGCGTGCACGTCGAGTCCACGAGCCGGTGGGAGCTCGCGGAGCAGTCGCATGCGGTGGTCGAGCCGCTGCTCGCATACAAGAAGATGTCGCGGTTGCTGAGCGCCAACGGCTGGGCTTGGCTTGCCGAGTGGGTGCACGACGGCCGGTTCCGGCCCGTCTACATCCCCGGCGGCGTGGTGACGGGGCGCTGGGCATCGGCGGGCGGGGGAGCGCTGCAGCTGCCGCGAAGCCTGCGCCCGGCGGTGCGCGCCGATCCGGGATGGACGCTGATCGTCGCCGATGTCGCGCAGCTGGAGCCACGGATGCTCGCGGCGATGTCGGCCGACCGGGCGATGGCCCGTGCGGCCCAGGGGCGCGACCTGTACGCCGGTGTCGTCGACTCCGGTGCGGTCGGCACGCGCGAGGAGGCGAAGTACGCCGTGCTCGGTGCGATGTACGGTGCGACGACCGGCGACAGCGGTCGACTCGTCCCGCGACTGCGCAAGGTCTATCCGCGGGCGATGGCGCACGTCGATGCAGCAGCGCGCACGGGTGAGGACGGGGGGATCGTGTCGACGTGGCTCGGACGCTCGTCGCCGCGGCCGTCTGCGGAGTGGTCGCGCCTGCAGTCCGAGGCGACCTCCGCCGACGCCGACCCTGCAGTGGTCGCGCTCGCCCGCCGTCGCGCACGGGACTGGGGGCGGTTCACCCGCAATTTCGTCGTGCAGGGCACCGCGGCGGAGTGGTCGTTGATCTGGCTCGCCGAGATCCGCCACCGTTTGCAGCAGATCCCGCCGAGCTTCACCGAGGCCACGGCATCCGGCCCCTTCGCTCGAACCCCGCACCTCGCGTTCTTCCTGCATGACGAGGTGATCCTGCACGTGCCGGAGCAGCACGCCGAGGCAGCAGCCGATGCCGTGCGCGAGGCTGCCGCCGTGGCCACCCGACGGCTGTTCGGTGCCTTCCCGATCGACGTGCCGCTCGATCTGCGCATCGCGATGTCGGCCGAGAAGTAGCCGCGCCGTAGACTGGATGCGCGAATGGGTCGACTGGACGGCCGCGTGGCGGGCAACCGCACCGAGGAACGTCCGGGCTCCTCAGGGCAGGACGGTGGGTAACGCCCACCCGGAGCAATCCGCGAGACAGTGCCACAGAGAGTAGACCGCCCCGCAAGGGGTAAGGGTGAAAGGGTGGTGTAAGAGACCACCGGGGGCCATGGTGACATGGCCCGCCAGGTAAACCTCGTCCGGAGCAAGGTCAGACAGAGGATGTTGACGCGGCTCGCCGAGTCCTCGGGTAGACCGCTGGAGCGCCACGGCAACGTGTCGCCGAGAGAGATGGCCGTCGAAGGGGCGAAGAACCCCGGAACAGAACCCGGCGTACAGGTCGGCCCATTCGCCTCACACCGACGAAGGCCCCGATGACTGCAGAGTCATCGGGGCCTTCTCGTCCGGGTCCCTGAGCTCCTCTGAGCCCCTGAGCTCGTCCGCGTCCCTGAGCTCGTCTGGGTCCCTGAGCCTGTCGAAGGGGAATCAGTCGCCGGCGAGGGATGCCGCGCCGATGATGCCCGAGTTGTTCCGGTGGATCGCCGGGACGATCGGGGTCTTGAGCTCGAGGAGCGGGAGGAAGTCGCCGGCGTTCTTCGACACGCCGCCGCCGACCACGAACAGGTCGGGGCTGAAGAGGAACTCGATGTGCGAGTAGAACGCCTGCAGGCGCTCCGCCCACGCGGCCCAGCTGAGGTTCTCGCGCTCGCGCGCCGAGGTCGCCGCCCACTGCTCGACGGACTCGTAGGTGCCGAAGTTCAGGTGGCCGAGTTCGGTGTTGGGGATCAGGACCCCGTCGTAGAGGAAGGCCGAGCCGATGCCGGTGCCGAGCGTGGTGAGCAGGGTGAGGCCGCGGACGTCCCTGGCTGCGCCGTGACGGGCCTCGGCGACGCCGGCGGCATCTGCGTCGTTCACGAAGACGATGTTGCGACCGAGGCCGTCACGGAAGAACCGCTCGGCGTCGAAGTCGACCCATTCCTTCGAGACGTTCGCCGCCGACAGCGTCTTGCCGCGCTTGACGATGGCCGGGAAGGCCACGCCGAGGGGCAGCGTCGAGTCGTGCACGTCGAGCGTCTTCAGGACCGTCTGCACCGCGTTGAGGACGTCCTGCGGCGACGCGCCGTTCGGAGTGGGAACGCGTACGCGATCCGAGTCCATCGTCCCGTGCGTGAGGTCGACGATTCCAGCCTTGATTCCCGTGCCGCCGATGTCGACGCCGATCGCTTTTGCCATGGGGGATAGCTTAGCGACCACGGCGTACGCCAGTAGGATCGGAGTCACCACGTGAAGGAGGGACAGATCATGTCTGACGGTGACAGCAAGTACTGGTACAACCTGGAAACGAAGCAGGTCGAGTTCGGCATGATCTCGCCCTCGGCCGACCGGGTCGGTCCCTTCGACACCGAGGCGGAGGCCACCCGTGCCCCTGAGGTGCTGAAGGAGCGCTCGCGCGCATGGGCCGAGGAGGAAGCAGCCGAGTCGGGCTGGGACTCCAAGAGCCAGAGCGCCGAGTAGTGTCCATGGACAAGCAGAGGGATTTCGTCCTGCGGACGATCGAGGAGCGCGGCGTCAAGTTCGTCCGTCTCTGGTTCACCGATGTGATCGGCACGCTGAAGTCCGTCGCGATCGCTCCGGCCGAGGTCGAGGGCGCATTCGCCGAGGGAATCGGTTTCGACGGCTCCGCGATCGAGGGCCTCACCCGCACCTACGAGTCGGATCTGCTCGCGCAGCCCGACCCGACCACCTTCCAGACACTTCCGTGGCGCGGCGAGATCGACCCGACGGCCCGCATGTTCTGCGACCTGACCACGCCCGACGGACAGCCGGCGGTCGCCGACCCCCGTCACGTGCTCAAGCGCACGCTCGCGAAGGCGGCCGACGCCGGATTCACGTTCTACACGCACCCCGAGATCGAGTTCTACCTGCTGAAGTCGTCGTCGTTCGGACCGGAGGGCCCGGTTCCGGTGGACTCCGCCGGCTACTTCGACAACGTCCCAGGCGGCACGGCGCACGACTTCCGTCGTCGCTCGGTGCGGATGCTGGAAGACCTCGGCATCTCCGTCGAGTTCAGCCACCACGAGGGCGGACCCGGCCAGAACGAGATCGACCTCCGCTACGCCGATGCGCTCACCACGGCCGACAACGTCATGACGTTCCGCACCGTGATCAAGGAGGTCGCGATCGAGCAGGGCGTCTACGCCACGTTCATGCCGAAGCCGCTCAGCGGCCACCCCGGCAGCGGCATGCACACGCACATGTCGCTGTTCGAGGGCGACCAGAACGCCTTCTACGAGGAGGGCGCGAAGTACCAGCTCTCCAAGACCGGTCGCCATTTCATCGCCGGCCTTCTGCGGCACGCCAACGAGATCTCTGCGGTCACGAATCAGTTCGTGAACTCGTACAAGCGGCTCTGGGGCGGCGACGAGGCGCCGAGCTTCGTCACGTGGGGCCACAACAACCGCTCCGCACTCGTGCGCGTGCCGATGTACAAGCCGAACAAGGGGCAGTCCTCGCGGGTCGAATACCGCGCGCTGGACTCCGCCGCGAACCCGTACCTGGCATACGCGCTCATGCTCGCAGCCGGGCTCAAGGGCATCGAGGAGGGCTACGAGCTCCCCCCGGAGGCCGAGGACAACGTCTGGTCGCTCAGCGACGCCGAGCGCCGTGCGCTCGGCTACTCCTCGCTCCCCGCGAGCCTCGACCACGCCCTCGAGTACATGGAGGAGTCCGAGCTGGTCGCCGAAACGCTGGGGGAGCAGGTGTTCAACTACGTGCTGCTCAACAAGCGCAAGGAGTGGGAGGCCTACCGCGGTCAGGTCACGCCCCTGGAGCTGAAGAACAACCTCGAACTGCTCTGACCTGCGCATGGCCCGCCCGGACGACTCCGTCTCGCTCTCCGCCCTGGCACGGCTCGGTTTCTCCGAGCTGAGCGAGGCCGCGGCTTCGCTGTCGGAGCTGGCTGAGATCCTCGGCTCCCCGCGCGCAGAGATCCTCGATGCCGCGGGGGTCGCGGATCCCGATGCCGCTGTGCGCGGACTGCTCAGGGTCGCCCGGCGGGATGCCGCTCCCGTCAAGGCGCTCCTGGACGACCCCGTCACGCGCCACCGCGCCTGGCGGGTGTTCGGAGCATCCGAGGGGCTCGCAGACTTCTTCCTCCGGCATCCGGACGAGCTCACCGCGCTCTCCGAGCCGATGGAGCACCTGCCGAGTTCGATCGATCTCCGCGCGCGGCTGCTGTCGTCGGTCGATTCGGTCGCCGGCTTCGCGGCATCGGGCGAGGACGCCGCTGTCGTGGCGCTGCGTGTCGCGTACCGCTCCAGCCTCGCGGTGATCGCCGCCTACGACCTCACGCACGCCGATCCGGTCACGGTGGTCGGGGACGTGTCGGCGGCACTCGCGGATGCCGCTGGTGCCGCGCTGGAGGCCGCGCTGGCCGTCGCGCGAACGCGGGTCGGCGAGGCGTATCCGAAGGATGAGGTCGCCGCGACCCGCCTCGCGATCATCGGCATGGGCAAGTCCGGGGCGCGTGAGCTCAACTACGTGAGCGACGTCGACGTGATCTTCGTCGGCGGCACGGTCGACGAGGAGGTCGTGAGCGAGGCGCGGTCCATCGACATCGCGACCAGGCTCGCCCGCGAGACCATGCGCGGTCTCAGCGGCATCGAGATCGAGCCGCCGCTCTGGGAGGTCGATGCCGCGCTGCGCCCTGAGGGCAAGCAGGGCGCGCTCGTGCGCTCGCTCGGGTCGCACCTCGCGTACTACGACCGCTGGGCGAAGAGCTGGGAGTTCCAGGCGCTGCTGAAGGCGCGGCCGCTCGCGGGAGACGACGAACTCGGTGCCGAGTACATCGCTGCGGTGCAGCCGAAGATCTGGTCGAGCGCGGCTCGACAGGACTTCGTCGACAGCGTGCAGCGCATGCGGCGGCGCGTGATGGAGCACATCGATCCCGAGGATGCGCCGTATCAGATCAAGCTCGGCTCCGGAGGGCTGCGCGACATCGAGTTCACCGTGCAGCTGCTGCAGCTCGTCCACGGGCTGACCGATGAGACCCTGCGCACCCGCGGGACGTTGGAGAGCCTCGACGCGCTCGTCGAGGGCGGGTACATCGGCCGTGCAGAGGCCGCAGCCTTCGCGCAGGACTACTGCGTGCTGCGTGTCATGGAGCACCGCCTCCAGCTGCGCGAGCTCAGTCGCACGCACCTGATGCCGCGGACACCGGCGGGTCTGCGTGTCCTGGCACGTGCGACGGGTCTCGCCGAGACCGGCGACGGCATCTGGGCACGCTGGGAGAGCGTGCGGCGCGAGGTGCGCGACATCCACACGCGGCTGTTCTACCGCCCGCTGCTGAGCGCGGTCGCCGCGCTGCCGGAAGAGGAACGGACGCTGTCGGCGGCGCAGGCGCACGATCGACTCGCGGCGATCGGGTTCCGGGATCCGGCCGGCGCGCTGCGCCACATCGGCGCGCTGACCACGGGACTGAGCCGCAAGGCGACGATCCAACGACACCTGATGCCGATCATGGTGCGGTGGTTCGCCGACGGCAGCGACCCCGACTACGGCCTCATCGCCTTCCGTCGCATCAGCGAACGGCTGGGGGACACCCCGTGGTTCCTCCGGATGCTGCGCGACTCCTCGGGTGCGGCCGAGAGCCTCACCCGCATCCTGTCGTCGTCGCGGTACATCGGCGAACTGATGGAGTGGATCCCCGAGTCGGTCGCCTGGCTCGACAAGCGCGAGCTGCTGCGTCCGCGTGGTGCGGCCGCGCTCGACGAGGAAGCCCGAGCCATCCAGACGCGGCACGAGTCCGTCGGCGACGCGCTGCGAGCGGTGCGGGCCAACCGCCGGCGAGAGCTGCTGCGTACGGCCATGGGCGCGGTGCTCGACGTGCTGACGATCGAGGAGATCGCGACCGCGCTGACCGAGATCACCGAGACCACGATCCAGGCGGCCCTGCGCGCGGTCTTCCGCGAGGTGGTGCCGGCGGAAGACGCAGCTCTGGACTTCGCGGTGATCGGCATGGGACGCTTCGGCGGGGCCGAGCTCGGCTTCGGCTCGGACGCCGACATCCTGTACGTGTACGACGCGAACGGTGTCGAGCCCCAGCGCGCGCAGGAGCTCGCGACACAGATCGTGACCAGGCTGCGCGAGCACCTCACCGACCACCGTGTACCGCTCGACCTCGACGCGGATCTGCGGCCCGAAGGGCGCAGCGGACCGCTGGTGCGCTCGATCGAGGCGTACACGGCCTACTACCGGCGATGGTCGCTGTCGTGGGAGGCGCAGGCGCTGCTTCGGGGCCGTGGGGTCGCCGGCAGCGCCAAGCTGATCGCGAAGTTCGTCGAGCTGGCCGATTCGATCCGGTACCCCGAGACGGTGGACCAGCAGGGCCTCCGTGAGATCAAGCGCATCAAGGCACGCGTCGAAGGCGAGCGGCTGCCGCAGGGCGCCGATCCTCGTCGGCACCTCAAGCTCGGCCCCGGCACGCTCAGCGACGTGGAGTGGCTCGTGCAGCTGCTGCAGCTGCAGCATGCGCACGCGATCCCGGGCCTTCGGACCACATCGACGATCGCGGCGCTCGACTCGGCCGTCGAGGCCGAGCTCGTGCCGGAGGACGCCGCCGAGCGTCTGTCCGAGGCCTGGCGCCTGGCGAGCCGGCTGCGCTCGGCGATCACGCTCCTCACCGGACAGACCAGCGACGTGCTGCCGGCTGATCGGCGGGAACTCGACGCGATCGCCCGGCTGCTCGGCTATCCCGACCGATCCGCGACCGAGTTGGAAGAGGACTATCTGGGCGTGACGCGACGGTCTCGAAAAGCCTTCGAGCACCTGTTCTACGGATAGCCCGCGCGCCCGAGTTGCAGTATCGGCCGTCGTCGCCCAAGCTGACGCTATGACCCACGCACGCATCGGTATCGTCTGGAACCCCTCGAAGGTCGAGCAGGAGGTTCTGCAGGATGCCGTGACGCGCGTGTTCGGCGATGAGCCGGACATCCGGTGGTGGGAGACCAGTCAGGAGGACCCCGGCCGTGGCATGGCGCGTGAGGCCGTCGAGGACGGCCGGGAGATCGTCATCGCCGTGGGCGGTGACGGCACGGTCCGCGCGGTCGCCGAGTCGCTCGCAGGCTCGGAGACGGCCCTCGGCATCGTTCCGCAGGGCACCGGCAATCTGCTCGCCCGCAACCTCGAGGTGCCGCTGAACAACATCCCCGCCGCGCTCGAGCGGGTTCGCGATGCGGAGCCCCGCCGGATCGATCTGGGCTGGGTGGCATACGACGGGACCGAGCACGCCTTCGCGGTGATGGTCGGCTTCGGCATCGACGCGCAGATGCTGGTCGAGACCGATGACGACCTCAAGTCGAAGGCAGGGTGGCTCGCCTACGTCGAGGCGATGGGTCGAGCGCTGGCCGGCACCGAGATGACCGACATCACCCTCACGGTCGACGGCCAGGAGCCTGTCGCGGTTCGCGGCCACACGATGCTCGTCGGCAACTGCGGCATGGTGCAGGGCGGCATCCGCCTGCTCCCGGACGCCGTGCTCGACGACGGCAAGCTCGACGTGCTGATGGTGAGCGCCGACGGTGCGCTGCAGTGGCTCGACACCTTCCGCTCGTTCGTCTGGGACAACGGCATCCGTCGCTTCTTCGCCGGCGGCAAGGATGAAGCGGTGAGCACCGACTCGGCACGCCACCTCCCTGTGGAGACGATCGGTGTCGAGCTGGAGACGCCGCTCATGTTCGAGATCGACGGCGAGGAGATGGGCGAGGTCACGTCATTCGACGTCCGCGTCCAGGCCGGCGCACTGCTCGTGCGCTGAGACGCGTCGCATGCTGGTCGCTGAGACCGTCCGACGACGGTCTCAGCGACCATTTAGACTGCCGGCTCCGGCGGGACGACCTTGCGGTCCTGTGCGGGGAAGACGACCTTCTGCACGATGATGATGATGCTCGCCGCGACCGGGATCGCCACCAGGGCTCCGAGGATCCCGCCGAGCGCGCCGCCCGCGACCGCGGCGATCACCACGAGCGCTCCGGGGACCGCGACGGCCTTGCTCATGATCCGCGGCGAGAGCACGTATGCCTCGATCTGCATGTAGACGAGGTAGTAGATGATCGCGATCAGCGCGGTGATCGGGCTGACGAAGAGGCAGATCAGCGAGTTGATGATCGAGGCGCTGAGCGTGCCGACCAGCGGGATCATCGAGCCGATGAAGGCGATCAGAGCGAGGAGGGCCGGTACCGGGGCGCCGATGATGCTGAGCACGATCAGGCTCAGCACGCCGTTCACGAGCGCGAGGCTGGCCTGACCCATGACATAGCGGCCGACGGCCCCCGACACGTCCTCGAGCAGTCCGCTGAACGTCTCGCGCTGGTAGGCGGGCACGAAGCGGGCGGCGACCTTCTTCATGCTGCGCAGCGACGCCATGAAGTACAGCGTGAGGATCAGCACGATGGTCACGCCGGTGAAGCCGCCGGCGATCCCGGCGCCGACGGCGAAGACGCCGCCGCCGATGTTCGCCAGGTTGCCGGGGTCCTGCAGGAAGGAGAGGATGCCGTTCGCGGCATCCTCGAGGGTCGATCCGAACTGATTGTTCAGGTCCTTGAACCAGTCGGCGGCCATGATGTCCTTGACCATCTGCGGACCGTTGTCGATCAGGTTCGTGATCTGCTGGACCAGGATCGGCACGATGGCGAGGATGATGCCCGCGAACGCCAGGACGACCACAGCGACCACGATCGCGACCGCGGCCGGTCGGGGGAGCTTCCGCTCGATGAACGACACGATCGGGTCGAGGCCGAGCGAGAGGAAGATCGCGACGCCGATGTAGACCAGGACCGTGGCCAGCTGGTCGACGATGCCGCCGATCACGAGGGCGACGAGGACGCCGAGTGCACCCATCAGACCCAGCATGAAGGGATTGGTCCGTGCCAGTGCGGCGACCGATGCGGGTCGCCTGGTCGCGGCCGGAGCACTCACGTGTTCGGTCTTCGCGTTCTCGGTCTTGCGGCGCATGGTTCCCTCACTCTGTCGGTCCGGACCCCTCAGTTGATCACCGGAGTCCGACCCGGTCAAGCAAGCCACGCCGACGCTGTCCGCCGACCTGTCATCGGAGGCTCGACATCTGCGATCAGAGCAGCGTGCCGATCCCCTAGGCTCGGGGATGGCCCTCACCCGAAGGGGGCTGTGATCGCGGATGAGGGGATCCGCGGTCGATCCGCCTGGGGAGGGTCACATGAGGCTGTCTGTTGCGCGCGCTCGTACCATTCACGCTCTGCCGGACGACGGTGCGTCGTGCCGGTGACGCGAGCACGAACGCTGGCCATGTTCGGCAGCGTTCGCATCCGGGAATTCGTCCGCGGGCGCGATGACGGCCGGTCGCGGCTCGACCGTGTCGCAGGGATGGTCGGTCTGCACAGCATCCGCTCCGGTGGCATGGAGATCGACACCTCGTCCGGCCGCGTCCGGCTCGGTGCGAACGAGGCGTTCCTCTTCGGGCATGACAGCGCCCTTCGAGCGGCTCCGCTTCCGGAGCTGCGGCTGCTGTCGATCGTGATCCCGGCTGAGGTGCTGACCGGTGTCGACGTTCCCGGACCGGGGGAGATCCGCTCCGTGTCTTCGGCCAGCGCCCTGCTCGATCCGGCACTCGCCTTCGCTGAGCGCGCTGCTGAGCTCGATCCGGAACCGGTCAGCGGCTTCGGCAGCTACTACTTCGAGCGGCTCCTCCAGGAGATGGTCATCGGCGTGGCAGTCGAGGGGGCCAAGGTTCCGCAGAAGGCGCCCAAGGCAGACATCTACCTGAGCGCGCTGGCGATGATCGCCGCGCAGCGCGAAGACCCTGCGCTGGCGCCGCACATGATCGCCGACCAGCTCGCGATCTCGATGCGGCAGCTGCAGCGTGCCTTCCGCTCGCACGAGACGACGCCCGAGCGGCAGATCCGACGGGCGCGGGTCGAGCACGCGGCGACGCTGCTCGCGGACCGCGTGTACGACGCGCTCAGCATCGCGGAGATCGGACGCTACGCGGGGTTCGCCGACGGTTCCAGCCTCGCTCGTGCGATGGCGCAGGAAGGACATCGATCGCCCGCTTCCCTGCGTCGCGCTTCACGGTCGGCAGACGGGGTCGCGACGGGCTGACGATACCCAGAACGACGAACGACGGGTCCACAGCGACAGAGTCGTCCACTCTCGTCGCGAGGGCGGATGCGGACGCCACCATGACTCCCGGAAGACATCTTCCCGGAGATCCCGCCACGACTCGGCACGCGCGACGCCCGTTCGCCGTGCCTCGGCATCGCGCATGCGTGCTCAGGTCGCCGGGGCGTCCGCCTACCCCAGAGGAGAACGACATCATGAGTGTCAACGAGCACGAGATCGAGTGCGGCGCGGGAATGAAGCGCCGCACCGTCATCAGGGCAGCGGCGTGGTCCGCGCCCGTCATCGCCGTCGCCATCGCCACGCCGATGGCCGCAGCCAGCGTGGCCGCGCCGCTGACCGCACCGGGAGGCGGCCTGTCCGAGTGGCAGGGCAGCACATCGGTCGGCACGTGGACCGTGACGCAGCCGAACCGGGTGCAGGTCAACACCGGACAGAGCGTCGGCTTCAACGTGCTCAACCCCGACACCGGTGATGTCGAGCCTGCAGGAAAATTCACCTCGGGCGGCATCACGGTCACGGTGCAGTGGGGTGCAGGCAACGGCGTCACCAACCCGACGAGCTATCGCCTCGAGGAGCGCACGCTCAACGGGTGGACGCGTCTCGGCGCACTCCCCACTGAAGGCGTCAGCGGCACGGTGCAGTACGTGTACACCGGCATCCTGAACGGCGCCTCGAACCTCGTGCAGCTCCCGGTGGTGTGGCTCTACCCCTCCGCCGGCGGCGTGCTCACCGCCAGCTACGTGAACACGTCGCTGTCGGCCGAGTACCTGAGCGAGAAGACCTCGGGCGCCCGCGTTCCCTGAGCTCGAACCACCCAACAGCACGAGCCCCGCATCGGATGCCGATGCGGGGCTCTTCGCATGCCGGTGCGTGCGGCGGTCAGTCGTGCCGGACCGAGAGCATGCGCCATCCCTCGGGAACCTTCGCCTCGAGCGCTGCCATGCTCTCGCCCTCGATCTCGGTCGGCGCATCGCGGCGGTCGAAGGTGCCGACCACCGTGCGGATGCCGCCGGCCTGCATCGTGACGCTCGCGGTGGTCATGTCCCAGCCTTCAGGCGCCTGCGCGAGGAGCTGTTCGCGGAGCACCGGGATGTCCGGACCTTCGACGGTCGCGGTGCGGGTCTCGGCGGGGCGGATCAGGGCGAACAGCATCCTCCCAGACTACGGGAGCTCGACGGTCTCGTTCTCGGCGTCGAGCGGCTCGCCGGTGATCTTCGACTTGACGAAGCTGAAGATCGACGCGAGCTTGCCGCCGGGGCTGTCCCAGTACTCTGCCGACTCGGCGGAGAACTTCAGCAGGCCGACGTTCGGGTCCTCGGGGCCGTCGGTGAACCAGGCCTCGACCGTGGGGCTCCAGAGTTCCCGGATCTTCGCCTGATCGTCGACGAGCTCGGCAGTGCCCGAGAGCGAGACCCAGGCGTCGTTCGAGCTGAGCGAGACGCCGACGCGCTCATCGCGCTCGATGTCGACCGCGAGCGATGCGCTCTTCGCGATGAGGAACCAGAGGTCGCCGTCGAACTCGGACTCCTGCACGGTGAGCGGGTGCGCGACGAGTCGGTCCTGTGCATTGCGGGTCGTGAACATCGCGAAGCGGAAGTCCTTGATCAGCTCTGCGACGCGCTGGGTGGGGGTGGTGTCGCTCATGGGAGTCGTCCTCTCGAGTGGGGCGGTGGAGACGGAGATCTCAGCATGCCTCTCGAGGGCGACGAGACCGAGGGGGTTGCGGTCCTGAGCTCCCCGCGTTATGCACGCACATCGCGCATGCGAAGAGCCCCCAGAGCAGATGCTCTGAGGGCTCTTCGCGTGCATGCTCGGGTCAGACGCCGAAGTACAGCTCGTACTCGAACGGGTGCGGACGCTGTGCCATCGGCAGGATCTCGTTCTCGTACTTGTACGAGATCCAGGTCTCGATGAGCTCCTTGGTGAACACGCCGCCCTCGAGGAGGAACTGGTGGTCAGCCGCGAGCGCGTCGAGCGAGTCGAGCAGCGAGTTCGGCACCTGCGGGATGCCCTTGGCCTCCTCGGGGGGAAGCTCGTAGAGGTCCTTGTCGACGGGCTCGTGCGGCTCGGTGCGGTTCTTGATGCCGTCGAGGCCGGCCATCAGCTGCGCGGCGAACGCGAGGTACGGGTTGCCCGACGCATCCGGAGCGCGGAACTCGATGCGCTTGGCCTTCGGGTTGGAGCCCGTGATCGGGATGCGGATCGCGGCGGAGCGGTTCCCGGCCGAGTAGACCAGGTTGACCGGAGCCTCGAAGCCCTTGACCAGACGGTGGTAGCTGTTCAGCGTCGGGTTGGTGAAGGCGAGCAGCGCCGGCGCGTGCGCCAGGATGCCACCGATGTACCAACGCGCGATGTCGCTGAGCTGGCCGTAGCCTGCCTCGTCGTAGAACAGCGGCTTGCCGCCCTCCCACAGGGACTGGTGCGTGTGCATACCGGAACCGTTGTCGCCGTAGAGCGGCTTGGGCATGAAGGTCGCGACCTTGCCCCACTCGTTGGCGGTGTTCTTGACGATGTACTTGAACTTCAGGATGTCGTCTGCCGCGTGCACCATGGTGTCGAAGCGGTAGTTGATCTCCTGCTGGCCCGCGGTGCCCACCTCGTGGTGCGAGCGCTCCAGGATGAACCCGGCGTCGATCAGCTTGAGCGTGATGTCGTCGCGGAGGTCAGCCGTCTTGTCGACAGGGGAGACGGGGAAGTAGCCGCCCTTGTACGGGGTCTTGTTGGCGAGGTTTCCACCCTCTTCCTCGCGACCGGTGTTCCATGCGGCCTCTTCGGAGTCGACCTTGTAGAAGCTCTCGCCTGCGGTGACCGAGTAGCGGACGTCGTCGAAGATGTAGAACTCGGCCTCGGGGGCGAAGTACGCGGTGTCGGCGATGCCGGTGGAGGCGAGGTACTTCTCAGCCTTCTTGGCGACCTGACGCGGGTCCTTCGAGTAGATCTCGCCCGTGCGCGGGTTGTAGATGTCGAAGATCATCACGAGCGTGCTCGCCTCGCGGAACGGGTCGACGTATGCCGTGGTCACGTCCGGGATGAGCTGCATGTCGGACTCGTGGATGCTGGCGAAGCCGCGGATCGACGAGCCGTCGAACAGCTGACCCTCCGTGAAGAACGCCTCGTCCACCGTCGACGCAGGAATGTTGAAGTGCTGCTGCACGCCAGGGAGATCGGTGAAACGGATGTCAAGGAACTTGACGTCGTTCTCCTTGATGTAGCTCAGGACTTCGGACGAATCTTTGAACATAAACGACTCCTGTGTAGCGGAACGATGGCTTCACGGCCATTCTGCACAGTACGGCTGAGTGATTTCTCCTGGGTGTCCGCTTTGTTTCGAGCTTGTTACGGCGAAAGGGGTGGCTGAGCCCTCGGTATTCTGGAGGGGTGACGGATGCTGCTGCGAACATGTACCCCGGCGAGCGACTCGGGCTCCCGGAATCAGGACCTCGAAGCATCGGCCGAGCCGGACGTCGGATCGGCGCCCTGCTGATCGACTACGTCGCCGCCACGATCATCGCCACCGGCTTCCTCGGGTTCGATCAGTTCGCGCTGCCGTCCGAGGCCGGTCTCACCCAGTTCGCGCCGATGGTCGTCTTCGCGCTCCTGCAGATCATCTTCATCCCGGTCGTCGGCGGAAGCCCCGGCCACCGCATCCTCGGCATGCGGGTCGTGCGCATCGACGGCAGCTGGATCGGTCTGTGGCGTCCGATCGTCCGCACGCTGCTGCTCGTGCTCGTGATCCCCGCGGTGATCTGGGACGGCGACCAGCGCGGCCTGCACGACAAGATCGTCGGCACGGTGCTCATCCGCGCCTGAGGGACGTCATCAGCGCCCGAGAGACCCGCTCGGTCCGGTTCGGTCAGTCCTTGCCGCGGTTGCGTCGACGCGCCTCGCGCGGCGCACGGCCGCCGAGGAACGACCGTGCCGGGTCGACGGTGTAGCCGTGCCGGAGCGCTTCGCGCCCGATCAGCATCCGGAAGCCCATCTCGTCGCGGTTGCTCAGCGTGACCTCCGCGAGCACCTCGCGGTCGACCAGGCGGAGCAGCAGCTGCACGACGATCCGCTGCTGTGCGTGACCGGAGGAGCTCCGCACGGCCCGTCGATCGTGGATCGGAGTCTCGACGACGACGGCATCCTCCTGGCTGTCCTGCCAGGGCTTCACGCGGAACCGGACCCACGACTCGCCGTCCTGCTCGAACTCCACGACGTCGAAGGCATGCAGCGAGGAAGTGCGTGCGCCGGTGTCGATCTTGGCCTTGATCCAGTCGACGCCGAGATCGGGGAGCGCCACCCATTCTCGCCACCCCGTAAGAGTGTTTGAATGGGATGTCTTCGTCACTCGATACATCTTGGCAGGAATTCCCCGTGAAGCTCGCAGTACTCTCCCGTGCGCCGCAGGCGTACTCCACTCAGCGACTGCGTGCTGCCGCGCTCCAGCGCGGTCACAACGTCAAGGTGCTGAACACGCTGCGATTCGCGATCGACCTCACTGCGGATGAACCGGACCTGCACTACCGGGGCAGGCAGCTCAGCGACTACGACGCGATCCTCCCTCGTATCGGCAACTCGATCACGTACTTCGGCACCGCCGTGGTGCGCCAGTTCGAGCAGATGGACGTCTACACGCCGAATACGGCGAACGGCATCTCGAGCGCCCGCGACAAGCTCCGCGCCAACCAGATCCTCTCCCGTCACAACATCGCCATGCCGCCCACGGCGTTCGTGCGCAACCGTGCCGATGTGCGCCCTGCGATCGAGCGGGTCGGTGGCGCCCCCGTCGTGATCAAGCTGCTCGAGGGCACGCAGGGCATCGGCGTGATCCTGGCACCCCAGGTGAAGGTCGCCGAGGCCATCATCGAGACGCTGCACTCGACGAAGCAGAACGTGCTGATCCAGAAGTTCATCTCCGAGAGCCGTGGGCGCGACATCCGTGCCCTGGTGGTCGGCGATCGGGTCGTGGCCGCGATGCGTCGTTCTGCGGCGGGCGACGAGTTCCGCTCGAACGTGCACCGCGGAGGCTCGGTCGAAGCGGTCGAGCTCGACCCCGTGTACGAACGCGCTGCCGTGCGGTCGGCGCAGATCATGGGTCTTCGCGTCGCCGGTGTCGACATGCTCGAGGGCGATGACGGCCCGCTGGTGATGGAGGTCAACTCCTCGCCGGGACTGCAGGGCATCGAGACCGCGACCAAGCTCGACGTGGCCGGCGCGATCATCGACTACATCGCCGGACAGGTCGCCTTCCCCGAGATCGACGTGCGGCAGCGCCTGACGGTGTCGACGGGCTACGGCGTCGCGGAGCTCATGGTGCACGGCGCGGTCGACCTGGTCGGCAAGACGCTGGGCGAGGCGGGCCTGTGGGAGCGCGACATCACGGTGCTGACGCTGCACCGTGGGGTCAGCGTGATCCCGAACCCGCGCAAGCACGTCGTGCTCGAAGCCGACGACAGGCTGTTCTGCTTCGGCAAGCTCGACGAGATGCGCAGCATGATCCCGGAGCGTCGTCGGCGCCGCGCCAAGGTGCGCCGCCTGCCGCGGCAGCCGCTCTCCGAATGAGCGCGGGTCGCCGCAGCACAGCCCGCTGAACCGAGAAGCGCGGCCGCCCCGAGAGGGACGGCCGCGCTTCTCAATGGAAGAGGCGGGTCAGCGCGGACGCTGGGCGCGCACCTTGGTCGGGTCGATGCCCTTCGGGATCGGCAGCGACGACAGCGACTGCGAGACCGACTCGATACGACGGATGACGGCACCCATGGTCGCCTTGTCGATCGTCTTCGGAAGCTTCTTGATGGTCTTGGAGAGGTCCGCGATCGCGACCTCGTCATCTCCGTGGCCGACGTAGAGCACGGTCACCGGCACGCCGTTGGCGACGCGCTGGACCTTGCTGCGCTCCTCGTTCACGAGACGCGTGAGACGACCGCGCGCACCCTCGCCGACGATCACGACGCCGCCGCGGCCGACCGTGCGGTACACGGCCTCCTGCGTCTTCGGGTTGATGCCGACCGGCGTCTCGGATGCCTGCCAGCGGCGTCCGAGGCTCGTGCTCAGCACGTGACCGGTCGCGCCCGGCATGCCGTCGATCTTGGCGTACATCGCCGTCGTGGAGAGGCGCGTCATCAGGAACATCGCGCCGAGCACACCGAGCATGAGGCCGGTGATGCCCCACAGCACGAGGGTCCAGACCTGGAACGGGGGGATCAGGTAGCCGGCGATGAGTCCGAGGAGGACACCGCCGATGAGGATGCCGATCTGTGCCCAGGGCAGCCAGGAGTACACCTCACGCGTGAACCGGAAGAGGGACTTGATCTGGGAGAAGAACCCAGGACGCTTCTCGGGTTCGGGAGCACGTTTTGCCATACCGTTCAGCCTACCGATTCCTGAGCGCTCTGATGGCGTCGTTCGCGCCCAGCGGAGGGCGGATGGGCGGTCTCGCACTCATCCTGCACACGGCGCCGTCTGCGCGGATCTGATTCACAGCCGACCGAACGTACCCCATCGCCGGGCGAGACCGGGTCAGATGGAGACATGACGCGCACACCGGACACTGAGCAGGCACCGCTGCTCACTCGTGCGCATCGGATGATCCGTGTGCTGGACAACGGCGACGGGCCGTTCCCCGGTGCGCTGGTCACGGATGGTGACATCATCCTCGTGGCGCGGGATGCCGTGGAACTCAGCGGATGGGAGGCGTGGCGGTTCGCAGGATCGGAACACGTGGCCGCGCCGATGGATCTCGTGCGTCGTGCAGACGGACACGACGTGCTGCTGCCCTGGTGCACGGAGCGGGTGGGTGTCTTCCTGGCACGGCGCGCTGGGGCTGGGGAGCCGCTGACGCCGGGGGAGAGCTGCACGCTGGTGGTGAGTGTGCTGCGCGCGCTCGCGGAGCTCGGGGCGAACGACTGCACCGATGTCCGCGGGACCTGGTGGCTCACCGACGAGGGCAGACCGGTGTTCGTGATGGGCGAGGGGGAGCCGGGGCGTTCGGGGGCCGCGTCGCTCGTCGTGCTGCTCGGTGAGCAGAACCGCGATCGGACGCTGGGGCGCCTGCTCGCGGCGATGCATGCGGGGCTGGGGAAGAGCGTCGCTGAGCATCCGGGCATCCCGCAGCTCCTGCTCGATCGGTGGGAGAACGAGGTGCTCGAGACGGCGTCTCCACGCGCGCTCCGACGTGATGTGCGCACGCCGGAACCGGTGCAGGCGGCGGTCAGGCCCGGCGCGGTCGGTCAGGTGCCGGTGCCGCCGCGCAGAGCGTCGAGGCGGGTGCGCGTGCAGTCTGGGGCTCGCGCGCACTCGTCTCGACTCGTCGAGGCTTTCAGGCAGCATGGGTCCGAACGGGTCGAGAGAGCCGGTCGCCTGATCGTGTCGTTCTTCGGCCGCACGCGTTCGAGCCCTCCTCGCGCGGTGCTTCCGACGCCGCCGGCTCATCCGGCAGGAGCTGTTCCCGCCCCCAGGAGTCGACGCCGTCCGCTCGTGGTAGCCGGGGCTGCCGCGGCGGTCGTGCTGGCGATCGGCGTGCTCTGGCCGAGCGGTGGCGACGGCACTGCCTCGGGGAACGATCGGATGCCGGCTCCGACGGGCTCAGCGGAGCCGGCGGGGCCGCCGATGGCGACGCCGGCATCGAGCGCGGCTGCTGTCGATGAGGCGGCGTCGAACACGAACACGCGCGCGCCGAAGGAGAATGCCGTCGCGGCAGACGACGACCCGGTGGAGGCGTCAGCGGCGCTGTGGGAGGAGATCGAAGCGTGCCGGAAGGCGCAGGATGCCGTGTGCGAGCGTGCGGTCGTTCCGGGGGCGGTGGGTGTGGTCGACGCCCTGGACGTCGATTCGAAGACACCGCACGTCTTCGCGATGATCGACCAGTACGGCGATATCGCGGTGGTGCGAGCCGAGCCGGACAGCGCCGAGCAGGACGGCACCGAGCAGGACGGCGTCGAGCAGTCCGAGGGCTCAGGAGAGGCTGAAGAGGCGGCACGATCCGCGAAGGTGCTGGTGCTCGCGCGCCTCGACGAGAAATGGCTGGTCCGCGACGTCTATGACGTCGCGGACCAGCCAGGTTGACGCAGTGTCAGGCGCCGAGCTGTGCAGCGAACTGCGCGGACTCGAGGCGAGCCTTCACAGCGCCGAGGAAGCGAGCAGCGTCAGCCCCGTCGATGATCCGGTGGTCGTACGAGAGTGCGAAGTACACGTACGAACGGATCGCGATGGCGTCCGAGCCGCCGACCTTGACGAGACCGGGGCGCTTGACGACGGTTCCGGTGCCGAGGATCGCGGACTGGGGCAGGAACACGACAGGCGTGTCGAACAGTGCGCCACGCGAACCGGTGTTGGTCAGCGTGAACGTGCCGCCGGCGAGCTCGTCGGGCTTGAGCTTGTTGTCGCGGGTGCGTGCGGCGAGGTCAGCGATCTCGTGCGCGATCTCCGCGATGTTCTTCGAGGCGGCGTCGCGCAGCACCGGCGTGAGCAGCCCACGCTCGGTGTCGACGGCGATCGAGAGGTTCTCGGTGGCGGGGTACACGATCTTGTCGCCGTCGACCGTGGAGTTCACGATCGGGAACGCCTGCAGCGCCTCAGCGGCGGCAAGCGCGAAGAACGGGAGGAACGACAGCTTGTCGCCCGTCTTCTCGAGGAACGAGCCCTTCACGCTGTCGCGGTAGTCCGCCAGCGCCGTGACGTCGATCTCGACCACGGTGGTGAGCTGCGCGGTCTGCTGCATCGATGCGACGGCGCGCTCGGCCAGGACCTTGCGCAGACGCGACATCGGCTGCGTGGTGCCACGCAGCGGCGAGACCTCGAGCGGAGCCGGAGCAGCGGGCGCAGCGGCAGCCGCCGGAGCGGATGCAGCGGACTCGGCTGCCTTCAGCACATCCTCTTTGCGGATGCGGCCGCCGACGCCGGTGCCGGTGACGGACGCGAGGTCGACACCCTGCTGGGAGGCGAGCCGGCGAACGAGCGGCGTGACGTACAGGTTGTCGTTGTCGCCGGCAGCCGGAGCCGGAGCAGCGGCGGGTGCCGGAGCAGCGGCGGGTGCCGGAGCAGCGGCGGGTGCCGGAGCAGCGGCAGGTGCCGGAGCAGCGGCAGGGGCCGGAGCGGCAGGTGCAGCAGCAACGGGGGCCGCGGCAGGAGCCGGTGCAGCAGGTGCCGGGGCGGGAGCGGCAGCAGGAGCCTCAGCGGCAGGTGCGGCAGCCGGGGCGGCGCCGGAACCGACGCGCGCGAGCACAGCGCCGACGGCGACCGTCTCGTCCTCACCGGCGACGATCTCCTGGAGCACGCCGGCGACCGGCGAAGGGATCTCGGTGTCGACCTTATCGGTGGAGATCTCGAGCAGAGCCTCGTCGACCTCGATCGAGTCGCCGACCTGCTTGAGCCAGCGAGTGACCGTGCCCTCGGTGACGCTCTCGCCGAGCTCGGGGAGCACGATGTCGGTCGCATCGCCCGCAGGTGCGGCCTCTGCAGCAGGGGCGGGCTCGGCGGCAGGTGCCGGAGCGGCCTCAGCGGCAGGAGCAGCCTCGGCAGGAGCAGCCTCGGCAGGAGCGGCCTCTGCGGGCGCTGCCTCAGCCTCGGGGGCTGCGGCAGCCGGAGCATCCGCTGCCGGTGCTGCTGCGCTGCCGTCGCCGATGCGCGCGAGCAGCGCGCCGACCTCGACGGTCTCGTCCTCGGCCACGAGGATCTCCTCGATGACGCCGCTGACGGGGGAGGGGATCTCGGTGTCGACCTTGTCGGTCGAGATCTCGAGCAGGCCCTCGTCAGCCTGCACGGTGTCTCCCACCTGCTTGAGCCAGCGGGTGACCGTACCCTCGGTGACGCTCTCTCCGAGAGCGGGGAGGACCACGGATGTGCTCATGACTGAGTCTCCTTCAAGAAGTTGTATGACGCTTGTCTAGCTTACTGACTCGGGCACCGGTTGGTGCTCAGAGGGCGTGCAGGGGCTTTCCCGCCAGAGCGAGGAAGGCCTCACCCAGGGCTTCGCTCTGGGTGGGGTGTGCATGGATGAGGGGTGCGATGTCCTCCGGGTGGGCTTCCCAGGCGACAGCGAGCTGCCCCTCGGTGATGAGCTCTCCGACGCGGTCGCCCAGCAGGTGCACGCCGAGGACGGGGCCGTCCTTGAGGCGGACGACCTTCACCAGGCCACCGGTTCCGATGATCTCGCTCTTGCCGTTTCCGGCGAGGTTGTACTCGTAGGCGAGCACCGCCTCCGCGCCGTGCTCGGCGATCGCAGCGGCCTCGGTCACACCGACCGATGCCACCTCCGGGCTGGAGTATGTGACCTTCGGGATCTGCGAGTCCGGGATGTTCGCGGGGCTGAGACCGGCGATGCGCTCGGCGACCGCGATGCCCTGCTGGAAGCCGCGATGCGCGAGCTGCAGGCCGGGGACGATGTCGCCGACCGCCCAGAGGCCCTGCACACCGGTGCGGAGATCCTGGTCGACCGTGACGAACCCGCGGTCGAGCGTGACGCCGGCATCCTCGAATCCGAGGTCAGCCGTCACCGGACCGCGACCGACGGCGACGAGCAGGTAGTCCGCTGTGAACTCCTTGCCGTCTTCCAGGGTCACGGTCACGGAGGCGTCGTCCTGCACCGCCGTCTGGAATCGCACTCCGAGCGAGTACTGGATGCCGCGACGGCGGAACGCCCGCTCGAGGCCCTTGCTCATCGCGATGTCCTCGTTGGGGACGAGGTGGGGGAGCGCCTCCACGATCGTCACCTCGGAGCCGAAGGAGCGCCACACGCTGGCGAACTCGACGCCGATGACGCCGCCGCCGAGGATGAGCACGCGATCGGGGATGACGTCGAGGGCGAGTGCCTGCTCGCTCGTGATGATCCGCCCGCCGATCTCGAGCCCGGGAAGCGTGCGGCTGTACGACCCCGTCGCCAGGATCACATCGGTGCTGGCGTAGACGTCGTCGCCCACGCTCACCGTGCGGTCGGCGTTCAGGCGTCCGGTGCCGGCGACGGTCGTGATGCCGCGTGCCTTCACCAGGCCCTCGAGGCCCTTGAACTTCTTCGCGACGATGCCCTCGCGGTATGTGCGAACGCCGACGGGGTCGACGCCGCCGAATGTCGCGGTCACGCCGACGGATGCCGCATCGCGCACGTGATCGGCGACCTCGGCCGCATGCAGCAGCGCCTTGGTCGGGATGCAGCCGCGGTGCAGGCAGGTGCCGCCGACCTTGTCCTTCTCGATCAGGGCGACCGACTTGCCGAGCTCACTGGCCCGGAGTGCGGCTGCATAGCCGCCGCTGCCGCCGCCCAGGACGACGATGTCGAAGGTGTGTGTGGTCATCGGTCATGCCTCCGGGTGGGATGCGTCTTCGGCGAAGGCGACGATCGATCGGACCATCGCCCCCGTTGGGCCCTTCTCAGTGAAACCGTACGGCGCGCCTGCGTGCTCGCCGGAACCGGCGATGTCGAGGTGCACCCAGGGGATGCGCGGCGCATCATCGGCATCCGACACGCGACCGACGAATCGTCGGAGGAACAGGCCGGCGAACGATGCGCCACCGGCACGGTCGCTCATGTTCGCATTGATGAGATCCGCGATGGGGGAGTCGAGGGTGTCCTCCATGTACTCCGGGAGCGGCATCTGCCAGGCGGGCTCGTCGACCGAGCGCGCGATGTCGAGGAACGATGCGACGGTGTCGTCGTCGCCCATGACACCGGTGTGGCGGTGGCCCAGGGCCATCACGATCGCGCCGGTGAGCGTCGCGACATCGATGATGACGTCAGGGTTCTCGCGGCTCGCGGCGACGAGTCCGTCGGCCATCACGAGGCGCCCCTCGGCATCGGTGTTCAGGACCTCGACGGTGGTGCCGTCGAGCATCCGCAGCACGTCGCCAGGACGCGTGGCGCGCCCTGATGGCATGTTGTCGGCGATGCAGAGCCAGGCGGTCACGTGCACCGGCAGGCCGAGCGTGGCGATCGCGCGGAGCGCGGCGAGGCTGGTGGCCGCGCCGGCCATGTCGAACTTCATGCCGACCATCGAGGCGGCGGGCTTCAGGGAGAGCCCGCCGGTGTCGAAGGTGATGCCCTTGCCGACGAGCGCGATGTGGCGGTTCGCGTCCGCGGGCGCATAGTCGAGGCGGACCAGGCGCGGGGGACGATCGGAACCCTGGCCGACACCGAGGATGCCGCCGAAGCCCTGGTCCGCGAGCGCCGTCTCGTCGAGGATCTCGACCGTGACCGGCAGGTCTGCGACGCTCTCCGACGCGCTCTCCGCGAGCTGCGCCGGGCTCTGCCATTCGGCCGGGACGTTGACGAGATCCTTCACGAGCGCGACGGCATCTCCGATGGCCTGTGCCCGCTGGACGGTGGCGTCGTCGAGGTCTGCATGCAGCGTGACGGCGGTGGCGCGGACCTTGCCCTTGCCCTTCTCCGACCGGTAGCCGTCGAAGCGGTGACCGCCGAGGACCGCACCCTCAGCCGCTGCAGCGCCGAAGGACTCCAGTCCAGGTGCGAGCGTGACGGCGAGGTGGTCGAATCCCGTGAAGCTGCGAACAGCGGCACCGACGGCGTTGCGCACGGCGAGTGCGGTGGCCTCGGAGCCGGTGCCGACGACGGCGAAGGGCACCGAGGAGACCTCGGGTGCGTGCACGCGCGTGAACGACGATGCGGAACCGGTGAAGCCGATCCCGGCGAGGATGTCGGCGAGGCCGGGGTATCCGTCGAGCGATGCCTGCGACTCCGAGATGTCGGGGACGACGAGCACTGCGGCATCTGCAGCGCTTCCGGGGAACTGATCGGTTGTGTGCGAGAGCACGGGAAGCGTCATACCTCCATCCTAGGGATCGTCGCGCGTGCCGGGGCACGAGGGGGTGCCCGCGTGTTCGCTCTCAGCATGACGTCGCCCACCCCTGGGTCTGGAGCGCCTCGTAGCATGGAGGAATGCCCCCCTCCGGTGAGATCCATGAACGAGTAGCGAACGCTCCGGCCGTCCCCCGCGGACTCCCGTTGGTGGTGCTCCTGACCGGCTTCACCGATGCCGGCAACGCCGTCTCCGGGCTCATCGAGCACCTTCGTGAGACCGCATCCCCTGAGCCGATCGTCGTGTTCGACAACGACGTGCTCCTCGACTACCGCGCGCGCCGCCCGGTCATCTCGTTCGATCAGGACCATCTGACCGAGTTCCGTCCGCAGAAGCTCGATCTCTCGCTCGCCAAGGATGCGCTCGGCCAGCCCTTCCTGCTGCTCTCCGGGTACGAGCCCGACTTCGCCTGGAACGCGTTCGCCCGTACCGTCCTCGACCTCGCGACCGAGTTCGAGGTCGCGGGTCTCAGCTGGGTGCACTCCATCGCGATGCCGGTGCCGCACACCCGGCCGATCGGCACGACCGTGAGCGGCAACCGCCGTGACCTCACGGTGGCGCACTCCGTGTGGCGTCCCCGAACGCAGGTGCCGGCGACTGCGGGCCATCTCCTCGAGTTCCGCTTCGCGGAGCGCGGCGATCGTGCGGTCGGCTTCGTCCTGCTCGTGCCGCACTACCTGGCCGAGACCGAGAACCCTGATGCCGTGATCACGGCTGCGCAGCGGCTCATGGCAGCGACGGGTCTCGTGCTGGTGCTCGACGCGGTGCAGGAGCGCCGCGAGGACTACCTCGCCCGTGTCGACGAGCAGGTGCTGGGCAACGACGAGCTGCAGCAGATGGTGCAGAACCTCGAGCGGCGGTACGACGCCTACATGGCCGGACGCAATCCTGACGACGACTCCTACGACGAGGGCGGCTTCAGCGAACGCGACCTCCCGAGTGCGGATGAGCTCGCCGCCGAGCTCGAGCGCTACCTGGCCTCACGTCCCTCGGATGAGGACAAGCCGGGCCGAGGCTGAGCGGGATCCGGACGAACTTCGTCCGAATGCGACTGCATCGCCACACGTGTGCGATACTAGGAGTCCGACCCGTTGTCAATCAGTGCTTTTCCAGACTGGACTTGACAAGGGTCTTACTAGTGTCCGAAATGTCCCGGGGTGGTCCTGCCGCCCCGTGAAAGGCGAAACGTGACTCCTGCCACGACAAACAAATCCCGGACGACGAAGAAGGCCGCCGAAGAGACGGCAGTCGACGCCCAGGTCGAGTCGAAGGATGCAGCCGAGAAGCCTGCGCCCCTGAGCGCAGCGAAGCGCGCAGCGGCCAAGCGCGCCCCCGTCAAGAAGAAGAAGGCCGATGACGTCGTCGAAGACGACGAGGCTCCCGCGGCGGGGACCGTTGAAGACGGTGCAGACGACGACGAAGACAGCAAGCCGAAGTTCACCGAGCCGCTGCCGACCGGCGCGATCGTCATCTCATCGAGCGACGATGAAGACGTCCCCGTCTACTCGACGCAGATCACCGGTGCGACGGCCGACCCGGTCAAGGACTACCTGAAGCAGATCGGTAAGGTCGCGCTGCTGAACGCGGCCGAAGAGGTCGAGCTCGCGATGCGGATCGAAGCCGGTCTCTTCGCCGAGGAGAAGCTCTCGACCATGACGGCCGCCGAGAAGGCCGGCCAGCTCGGTCTCGACCTGCAGTGGGTCGCCCGCGACGGTCAGCGTGCCAAGAGCCACCTGCTTGGTGCGAACCTCCGACTCGTCGTCTCGCTCGCGAAGCGCTACACGGGTCGAGGGATGCAGTTCCTGGACCTCATCCAGGAGGGCAACCTGGGTCTCATCCGTGCGGTCGAGAAGTTCGACTACACCAAGGGCTTCAAGTTCTCGACCTACGCCACCTGGTGGATCCGCCAGGCGATCACCCGCGCCATGGCCGACCAGGCCCGCACGATCCGCATCCCTGTGCACATGGTCGAGGTCATCAACAAGCTCGCCCGCGTGCAGCGTCAGATGCTGCAGGACCTCGGTCGTGAACCCACGCCCGAGGAGCTCAGCCGCGAGCTGGACATGACGCCCGAGAAGGTCGTCGAGGTCCAGAAGTACGGGCGCGAACCCATCTCGCTGCACACGCCCCTCGGTGAGGACGGCGACAGCGAGTTCGGTGACCTGATCGAGGACACGGAAGCGGTCGTCCCGGCCGACGCCGTCGGCTTCACGATGCTGCAGCGTCAGCTCGAGCAGCTGCTCGACTCGCTCTCGGAGCGCGAGGCCGGTGTCATCCGCATGCGCTTCGGCCTCGGCGACGGACAGCCCAAGACCCTCGACCAGATCGGCGACACGTTCGGCGTGACGCGTGAGCGCATCCGCCAGATCGAGTCCAAGACGATGGCCAAGCTGCGCCACCCGAGCCGCTCGCAGTCGCTGCGGGACTACCTCGAATGAGCCAGGAGAACGGCACCGCGAACGACGGCAAGGCGCTCGAGACGAGCGTCGACGGCACGAGCTACGCGCGCATCCCGCTGCGTACTCGGGTCGTCATGCCCGACGACGACCTCGACGCGATCATCACGGAGTACGCGAAGGATCACGTGCAGGCCGGTGACCTCCTGTTCGTGACCGAGAAGATCGTCGCCATCACGCAGGGGCGGTCCTACCGTCTCGACGAGATCCAGCCGCGCAAGCTCGCGCTGTTCCTGTCGAAGTACGTCACGCGCACGCCCTACGGCATCGGCCTCGGTATGCCCGAGACGATGGAGATGGCGCTGCGGGAGTGCGGCACGCCGCGGATCCTGTTCGCCGCCGCCGTCTCGGCCGTCACGAAGGCCTTCGGGCGCCGTGGTGACTTCTACCGCATCGCCGGTGACAAGGCCCGCGCGATCGACGGCCCGACCAAGCACACGATCCCGCCGTACAACCAGGCGGTCGTGCTGGGCCCGAAGAACCCCCGTGAGGTCGCTGCGCGTGTGAAGACGCTCATCGGCGGGATCGCGGAGGTCGCAGTGGTCGACATCAATGACATCGGCGGCAACATCCTCGGGTCCACGCTCGACAAGGACGGCGAACGCCGCCTGGTCAAGATCCTCAAGGACAACCCGCTCGGTCAGGGGCTGGAGTCCACGCCGCTCGGCATCGTCCGCGCTGTCTGAAGCCTTCGACAGGCTCAAGGCCCCAGCAGCGAAGGCTCAAGGGGCCAGCAGCGAAGGACCAGGGACCAGGCGATGAAGAAGGCCCGGATGCTCAGCATCCGGGCCTTCTTCTTGCTCGTCGAGCCTGGTCCCTGAGCCCGTCGAAGGGTCAGAAGCCGATGACCTCGCGGTAGCGCGGCTTGTGACCGGTCCGGATGCCGGTCACGCTCGGCTTGTTCTCGTAGACGCCTGCGCCCCAGTTGCCCTCTACGAGTACGGGCCCGTCGGGCGAGACCACGATGTCCCAGCCCACGTACTGCACCTGCGGGACGACACGGGCGACCTGGTCGATGAACGCGCGCACCTCGTCCATGTAGGGGAGCTGGAAGTCCGCGATCCGAAAGCCGGAGTCCGGGTGCGTCTCGTGGACGTGGCCGTGCGAGTCGTACCCTGCGCCGACCGCGTGGCCGTTCTCGTCGAGCATCGTGTAGAAGCCGCCGAAGGTCATCTGGTCACTCACCGCGCCGCGGCCGAACTTCTGGGCCATCGCGAGGATGTGCGCCTTCTCGCCGTCGAAGAAGGCGGTGATTCTCGTGGTGTTGACCGTGCCGGGGCACACTGCCGCGAGGGCGTCGTGCTGACGGATGACCTCTTCGATCAGCAGCTCGCCGCGGTCGAGGAGGCCTCGGTGGAACTCGGTCCAGTCCTCGACATCTGCGGCGTGGTAGCGGTGCACGCCGGTGCCGGCCTGTCCGACCGGCTCCTTCGTGACGATCGTGCCGAGGCGCTCGGTGAGCTCGCGCACGGCATCCGCGTTGCCTTCCTCGACGACGAGCCACTCGCGATGCAGGTGCTCGGAGAAGAGCTTGTCGAACTCGACCTTGTCCTGGAAGATCCAGCGGAAGTCAGGGTGGTCGTAGCGCTGCGACAGCTGGTTCGACACCGGATGGGTCATGTACGTCTCGCGCTCGGCGCGGGTGAGCATCGCGAAGTCGTAGTCGATGTAATCCTGGAACCCGACGTTGTGCCGAGCGGCCGACCAGAGCATGTCGACGACGATGCCCGGCACCGCCTTGTGGTGCTGAGCCGAGGCCTCCTTCGCGCGCTCGACGACCGATCCGACGTCGATGCGACGGGCGCGGCCGAGCAGATAACGGATGCGGGGCGCGAGGGAAAGACGTGACATGGAGCTCCGAAGGGTTGGGGTCCCACCAGTCTACGGGGGCTCCACAGAGAACCTGAGAGCTCGGAAGCTAGGGTGGAACACGTGTGTGAGACGACTTCGAGCGCCCGACCGCGCGCGGTGATCTCCCGTTCGGCCCTGGCCGCGGCGGCGCGCCTCGCGATCGACAGCGGCGGCGGGCTCGCTGACCTGCGCCGAGACGCGTGGGGCCACGGAGTGCTCGCCGTCGCGCATGCGGTCACGGCTGCTGGCGCGGTGCAGGTGCTGGTCGACTCGACCGGCGAGGCCGAGGCGCTGGGCCTGGAGGGCATCGACGCGGTCGTCGCCGGCGAGCCCGACATCGATGCTGCACTCCTCTACGGCCTGCCGGAGTCCGACGGCACCCTGGTCACGCGCCCGGTGCTGCGTCTGGTCGGCCACGTCCTGTCGACCAAGCAGCTGCGTGCCGGTGACGCCGTATCGTACGGCTACACCCACCGCGCTGCCGTCGATACGACGGTGGCCCTGGTCACCGGCGGATACGCGCAGGGGATCGTGCGTGCGCTCGGGAATCAGGCGCATGTCGAGATCGCCGGAATGCAGCGCCCCATCATCGGGCGGGTCGCCATGGACGTCTGCGTCGTCGATCTGGAAGGCACCGACGTCGGGGCCGGCACCGAGGCGACGTACTTCGGCGGGACGGGCGCCGCGGCTCCGGCGCTCGCCCGCTGGGCGCAGGTCACCGGCCTTTCGATCGGCGAGCTCGTGACGGTCGCCGGCGCGCACGCCGAGAGAGGCTGGGAAGCATGATCCGCCCCGAGCTGCGCATCAGCGCCGGCACCTTCCGCGCGAACATCGACGCGGTTCGCGCGCGCATCGCGCCGTCGACGCTGCTGCTCGTCGTGAAGGACGATGCCTACGGCCACGGTCTGGCGCGGACCGTTCGCGAGGCCAGCGCGGCCGGTGTGGAGTGGTTCGGCAGCTATGACATCCCGACGGCGCTCGATGTGCGTCGCGCGGCTGCGTCGGGCGCGCGGATCTTCGCCTGGGCGACCTCGACGGACACCGAGATCGATGACGCGCTCCTGAGCGACATCGACCTCGGTGTCGGAAGCGCCGAGTATCTCGAGCGCGTGATCGCTCGTGCGTTCGAGCTGGGGCGTCTCGCCCGCGTGCACCTCAAGATCGACACCGGCCTGCATCGCAACGGTCTGCTCCCGGAGCAATGGGCTGCGGCGGTCGCGGTCGCCCGTGCAGCGGAGGCATCCGGTGCCATCGAACTCGTGGGGATCTGGAGTCACATCGCTGAAGCGAGCGATGCGGAGGACGACGACGCGCAGCTCGTGTTTCTCGACGCGATCCGGGTTGCATCGGAGTCCGGCGCACCCCCCGCTCTGCAGCACCTCACGGCCTCCGCTGCGTCCTGGTGGCGCCCGGAGCTCCGCGGGTCGCTCTCGCGCATCGGCGCGTTCTGCTACGGCGTGCGGTCAGCAGACGGGCCTGAGCTCGACGGCATCCGTCCGATCGCATCGCTCGTCGCGAACGTCGTCGACCTCGACGGCTCGGATGCGGTGATCAGCATCGGCAGCTTCGACGGGCTGCCCTCGACACTCGCCGGCGCACCGGTCGGCACGCCTGCCGGCGCGCGCCATCTGCGCCGGATCGACCGCACCTCGAGCGTGGTCGACGGCTGGCCGGGAATGGCCGTGGGCGACGAGGTTCGGGTCTTCGGTGCGGGTGATCTCGGAGAGGTCAGCGCGACGACGCTCGCCGAGCGCATCGAGACGGTGGGCGAGGAGATCCTCACCCGCCTGAGCACAAGAGTGCGCCGGACCGTCAGCGACTGACGTTCCGGCGCAGGTGACGTGCGGCGCCCTGATTCGGGCGCTCTGCGTCAGACGGCTTCGATGAGACGCGAGGTCTCGTCGTGCCAGCTCGTTGCGATGCTGCGGAGCTTCTCTTCGTACTTGCGGCCGTGGTGGGCGCAGAAGAGGAGTTCGGAG
>NZ_DAITBE010000002.1:0-429090 GCF_036823965.1 Microbacterium sp.
TCGCAGGACGGCTTCGAGGGCGCGTTCCGCGCGAACTGGAGCGACGGCAGCCTGCAGTGGATGGAAGACTGCCACGGCGACAGCTATGACGTCGCGCCCGTCGGCGACGCGATCTACGTGGTCGGACACCCGCACTACTGCGGCAACGTGAACGGCTTCCCCGAGACGAACCCGCGCTCCTACAAGCACTCGCTCGCCTTCTCGAAGGCCGCGAGCGGAAAGCTGATCACCAACGACACGCAGGGCTACCGGAACTTCGCCGGCCAGCCCTCGGGCGATCTGCTGCAGTGGTACCCGGAGTACGTGCCAGGAACCTACACCGGCCAGTCCCAGGGACCGTGGCAGGTGAGCTCCTCCGGTGACTACCTGCTCGTGGGTGGCGAGTTCCTCAAGGTGAACGGCGCATCCCAGCAGGGCATCGTCCGCTTCGCCAAGAAGAACGTCGCACCGAACAAGCAGGGACCGCAGGTCCAGGGCGGCGCGTGGACGCTCAGCGCCACGTCGTTCCAGACCGGCGTGAACCGGCTCTCCTGGAACGCGAACTACGACCGCGACAACCAGAGCCTGCACTACCAGGTCTTCCGTCAGGACAAGGGCATGACGACGCCCCTGTACGAGACCGATCAGCTCTCGAACTTCTGGACCAGGCCCGCGATGTCGTACCGCGACTCCACGGCGGTTCCCGGAACCACGTACAACTACCGCGTCAAGGTCATCGACGCATACGGCAACAGCACGCAGGGCGACTGGACGCCGGTGACGACTGCCGCGGCAGGCGTGTCGACCGCGTACGACGAGGCCGTCCTCGCCAGTGGAGCCGTGGACTACTGGCCCCTGAACGAGTCCACGGGCACCGCCGCGTACGACTGGGCAGGCGGCAGCGACCTCGCAGTCGCCAACGGCACCCGTGGCGCGGCCGGTCCGGTGACGCCCGGCTCGGCGACCACCTTCAGCGGCAGCACCGGCTCGTCGGCCGGCACCACCACCGCGACGGCGGGCCCGCAGACCTTCACGGTCGAGGCCTGGTTCAAGACGAACAGCACCCGCGGCGGCAAGATCGTCGGCTTCGGCTCCAACGCGACCGGCAACTCCGGCAGCTACGACCGTCAGGTGTACCTCGACAACTCGGGGCGCGTCACCTTCGGCGTGTACCCCGGTGCGACCCGCACTGTCACGAGCGGCACCGGCTTCAACGACAACCAGTGGCACCACGTGGTGGCGTCGCTGAGCTCGAAGGGCCAGGTCCTCTGGGTCGACGGCGTCAAGATCGGTGAGCGCACCGACACGACCTCCGCACAGGACTACATGGGGTACTGGCGCATCGGCGGCGACAACCTCGGCTCCTGGCCGAACGCCGGCACGAGCTCCTACCTGAGCGGTTCGATCGCGAACGTCGCCCTCTACGACCGGGCGCTGACCCGCAACGAGATCGACGCGCACCGCATCGCCAGCGGCCGCACCAGCGCGCTGCCGCCGGCACCTGCCGACAACTACGGCAAGTCGGTCTTCGCCCTCGACCCGACGCTGTTCTGGCGTCTGAACGAGACCGGCACCGGCACGTCCGCTGCGGACTCCGGCATGAACAACTCCACCGGTACGTACACGGGCAGCACGAGCGTGCTGGTCAAGAACCAGACCGGTGCGATCTCCGGCGTCACCAACAAGGCGATCCGCTGGGCGCCGACCACGAGCTCGACCACCGTCCGGCTCGCCGGCACGAAGCAGTATGTGGCTCCGCAGGTCTTCTCGGTGGAGGCCTGGTTCAAGACCACCTCCACGGCAGGCGGCAAGATCGTCGGGTTCGGCGACAGCAACAGCGGACTGAGCAGCAGCAACGATCGTCACATCTACATGACGACCGACGGCAAGCTCAACTTCGGCGTCTGGAACAACGCGCAGTTCAACCTCACGACCACGGGTGCGGTGAACGACGGTCAGTGGCACCATGCCGTGGGTTCGCTCTCGGGTGACGGCATGGCGTTCTACGTCGACGGAGCACTGGTGGGGACGAACACCAACACCGTTGCGCAGGACTACAGCGGGTACTGGCGAGTCGGCAACGACAGCGGCTGGGCCGGTGCGACGACGTTCAGCGGCACGATCGACGAGGTCGCGGTCTACGGCGCAGCACTCTCTGCGACGCAGGTGAGCGAGCACTACCAGCTCGGCGCCTTCGGCTCGGTGAACCAGGTTCCGACCGCCGCATTCAGCAGCGTGCCGACCGATCTCGCCGTGGCCTTCGACGCCTCGACCTCGGTCGACACGGACGGAGCGATCGCCTCGTACAAGTGGACCTTCGGCGACGGAGCCACCTCGACCGACGGCCCGACGGCTGCGCACACCTACGCGACCGGCGGCACCTACGACGTGAAGCTCACGGTGACGGATGACCGCGGCGCGACCGCCACGATCACGCAGCCGATCACGGTGCAGGCGGCGAACGTGCTGCCGACCGCCGCATTCGACGCAGTGGCGACGCACATGAGCGTCGCGGTGGATGCCTCGGCATCCACCGACTCCGACGGCACGCTCGCGACCTACTCGTGGTCGTTCGGCGACGGGGCACTCGCCACCGGCAAGACCGCGACCCACGCGTACACGACGCCGGGCGAGTACACCGTGACGTTGACGGTGACCGACGACCGCGGTGGCAGCGCGACCACGACCCAGCAGGTGACTGCGGCGCTCGCGCCGAACGTCCTGCCGACCGCGGCGCTGACTGCGACGATCGCCAACCTGACGGCCTCGCTGGATGCCTCGGCATCCGCTGACTCCGACGGTCAGATCGTCTCCTACGCCTGGAACTTCGGCGACACCGTCACGACGACGACGACCACGCCCACCACGACCCATGACTACGCGGCGGGCGGTGCATACACCGTCACGGTGACCGTCACCGACAACCGCGGTGGCACGGCGACGGCGACGAAGCAGGTCACTGCGGTCGAGCCGCCGAAGTTCACGGTGCTCGCGAACGACAAGTTCCAGCGCACGGTGGCCTCCGGATGGGGCACCGCCGATCAGGGCGGAGCGTGGACCACGTCCGGAGGAGCCGCGAGCTTCTCGGCCAACGGGACGTCGGGCCAGATCGTCACCAACATCTACGACACCCGTGGTGCGATGCTGAACTCGGTCTCGTCGAAGAACACCGACACCGTGGCCAAGTTCACCGTCGACCGGACCGGTGCAGGGTACTCCTGGACGATGTTCGGCCGTCAGGTCGGCGCCGACAACTACTCGGCTCGGGTGCGGTTCGAGGCAGGCAACACGATGCGGGTCTACATCCTGCGTGGCGAGACCGCGATCGGTGCCTCGTACGTGCTGCCCGGCACCTACACCGCCGGTACCGAGCTCTCGGTCCGCCTGCAGGTCACCGGCACCTCGCCGACGACCATCCGGGCGAAGGTCTGGCGCTCCGCTGACGCGGAGCCGACTGCATGGCAGCTGTCGGGCACCGACACCACTGCCGCGCTGCAGGCCGCCGGTTCCGTCGGTCTGACCGCGTACCTCGGTGGCACCTCCGCCACGCCGACGGCGACGATGAACCTGCGTTCCTTCACCGTCGTGGATCCGACGGCACCGACGGCGGCCAACCAGCTTCCGACGGCGGCCTTCACGCCCACGGCTGCAGGTCTCAAGGTCTCGGTCGACGGATCGGCATCCACCGATCCCGACGGCACGATCCAGTCCTACGCGTGGACCTTCGGCGACGGGGGAACCGCGACCGGCGCGACGGCATCGCACACCTACGCGGCGGCGGGCACCTACTCGGTGAAGCTCACCGTGACGGATGACCGCGGCGGGGTGGCGACGAAGACGTCTTCGGTCACGGTCGCCCCGGCGCCGAACCAGGCACCGGTCGCGGCGTTCACGCCGACGGCCACCGGGCTCTCGGTGTCGGTCGACGGATCGGCATCCACCGATCCCGACGGCACGATCCAGTCCTACGCCTGGACCTTCGGCGACGGAGGCACTGCGACCGGCGCGACAGCGACGCACGCCTACACGGCGGCCGGCACGTTCGACGTCATCCTCACGGTGACCGACAACACCGGTGCGACCACGTCGCTCACGAAGCAGGTCACGGTCACGGCGCCTCCGGTCGCCACCGCGCTGGCAGCCGACGCGTTCGCGCGGACGGCAGCGGCCGGCAGCTGGGGCTCCGCCGACATCGGCGGTGCGTGGACGCTCCAGAACGGTGCGGCGGCGTACAGCGTGGCTGACGGCAAGGGCATCGCGACCCTCACACCCTCCGCCACCAGGATCGCGCGGTTGGGCGTGACGGCGACCGACGCACTCGTGCGGGTCTCCATCTCGACCGATGCCTCCGTGGCCGGTGGCGCCGCGACGGCGACCGTGATCGGTCGCCAGGTCGGCGCGTCGAACTACTCGACCCGCGTACGGTTCGAGGTCGGCGGCGGCGTGCGGCTCTACCTGCTGCGCGACGAGGTGGCACTGGGCTCGTACCTGATGCCAGGGTTCACCTACACGCCGGGAACCGTGCTGAACGTGGCGCTCTCGGTCACCGGTACGAACCCGACGACCCTCGGCGCCAAGGTCTGGGTGGCGACGGATGCCGAGCCGGCGAACTGGCAGGTCACCGCGACCGACACCACGGCGGCCATGCAGGCCACCGGAACAGTCGGCCTGATGAACACGGTGTCCTCTGCCTCGACGCTTCCCTCGACGGTCTTCCGCTGGGATGACCTGAACGTCACCAAGCCCTGAGGCTGATCGACCAGACACGGCAACGCCGGGAGTCCGCAGATGCGGGCTCCCGGCTTCGTCGTTCCCAGGACAGCCGTCGTCCCCGGCCCAACCCGCCGTTCGGGGATGCTCGGAGTCAGCGCGTCACCGGGTCAGCAGGTCAGCGTGCGAAGCTCACGAACTCCGGGTTGGAGATGGCGGAGGCATCCTTGCGGGTCCGCGGCACCATGGCGAGTGCGACTCCCAGCACGAGCGTCGAGATCGACGTGGAGAAGAACGGTGCGAACAGGGAATCCCAGAAGACCTGGATCGCGAGGAAGATCATCAGTCCGCTCGCCGCCCGCTTCGCGACCTGTCCTGCCGTGCCGAGCGTGATGATCACGAGCGCGACGATGAGCATCGCGGCCCCGAAGAGCCCGAAGCGGATCCACAGGTCGCCGAGCATCGAGTGCACTTCGAAGCCGTTGCCGAACATGTACTTCTCGACGTAGCCGTTGTTCGGGTCGTAGTTGAGGCGTGCCATGCCGGTCTTGGCGATGAGCAGATCGACGCCGTTCGCGAGTGTGCCGGAGCCGAGGCCGAACGGGTTCGCAGCGATGAGCTCGGTGGATGCGCCGAGCTCAGGACGACCGCCGAGCAGGAGCGAGCCGGACTGCGCGATCTGCGCCTCGGAGCGCACCGCTGCTGCCTTGCCGAACCACCCCTCGAGGATGAACGCCTGCAGTGCGGCGTAGCCGATCACGGCAGTGAACCCGAAGACGGCGAGCGTCCGCACGGTCGTCGAGCTCTTCGCCAGTCTCGAGCCGAGGGACTGCCAGACCACGAGCGCTGCCGCAACCAGGAGCATGGAGCCGGCTGAGCGGGAGTCGTTCAGTGCGGAGACCACGGCGAGGAGCAGCAGGGCGATCATCTCGACCCAGGGGCGGCGGCTCATCATGCACAGGGCGAGGACGATCACCGTCGCAGGAACCGACAGGTCGAACTTCCACACGTTGTCCATGTCGAGACCGTGGAAGACGACTCCCACCATCAGTCCGACGCCGTACCAGAGCGCGGTCGCGGCATTGCCGAGCAGACTGCGCACCCACACCACGACGCCGATTCCGCCGATCACGCTGATGAGCGAGAACGTGTTCTGCTGCATCATCGACTCGCTGGTCGGATGATCGCCGGCGAAGAAGTCCGTCAGCACGAGTCCGCTGACGATGGCGAGACCGCCGAGCGTCACGATCGCCGATCCGCCGCGGTGGCGCCAGAGCGTCACCACCCAGACCGGCAGCAACAGGATGCTGATCAGGATGCCGGCCGTCACGCCCTGGAGCAGCGTGATCCTGGCGGCCAGGATCACGCAGACGACTGCGGCGAGGACTCTCACGTCGCGCCGTCTTCAGGACCTGGCGACGCACCCATGAGGCGATCGCGGTGGCGCGCGATGTAGATCGCGAACGGCACGACCTGGAAGACGAGCACGGATGCCGCGTTCGCGAGCACCGGGCCTCCGGCGCCGAGCGACGGAGTGATCAGCAGCGCGAGCACGATCGTGGAGATCGTCATCAGGGCGACCGGGATCATCTGGAAGCGGATGCCGGCCTCATCCATCAGGAACATCCCGAGCGGATAGAGCGCGGCCTGGCAGACGACCATGAGTCCGAACGCGATCACGGTGGCGCTCGAGACCTCGAGCGAGTCGTTGGTGATGAACCCGAACAACCAGGGGGAGACCGCCCAGACGATGGCGCAGATCACTGCGGCGCCTGCGGCGAAGAGCGCGGCGATCGCGTACGGACCTCGGGTCAGCGTGCCGCGGGCGCGGGAACGGGTGAACAGCGGCCACAGGGCGAGTCCGCCGGCTGCGACGACGCCGTTGATCGCGAAGAACACCTGGCCGACCGCGCCGTACTCCGCGACCTCGTGCGTCGTGCCCGACTGGGCGAGGATGTACCGCAGCAGCGCGACCGAGAGCGGCGCCGAGATCAGCTGGACGAGCATCGGCCAGCCGATGTGCATGACCCGCACACCCGGCACGCTGCGCACCCTGGGGATGTCGCGCATCGCGCGGCGGAGCAGTGGCGAGAGTGCGCCGAGCGCGAAGCCGAATCCGGCGGCGGCGATCGCGAATCCGGACACCATCGACGACAGCGCGAGGAAGGTCCCCGCCGACGGCGGCGCGAACGACACGAGCAGCCAGACCAGCAGCAGGTTGAGCGGCCCCTGAGCCGCCTGGATGAGGATGATCCAGTGGTTCTTGTGCAGGCCGAGCAGCACTCGCTGCCAGATGCCCAGCGGGATGCCGAGGCAGAAGACGGTCAGCGAGACGAAGGCGGCGAGATCAGCACCGGGGATCGTGCCGGCATCGCCGAGGATCGCCCGCCACGCACCGGTGAGGTAGAGGATCGCGTTGAGGACCATGCCGGAGCCGGCGAAGCCGACCATGATGCGGCCGACGGTGGTGAGCTGCGCCCGGATCACACGGTCTTCACGAGGGGTGTCGCTCACCGCGATGCTGTTCACCAGCACCGCGCCCGACCCGAGGTCGGAGAAGGCGATGAGACCGGGCAGTGATGCGACCAGGGTGTACAGCGCGTAGTACTCGACGCCGGCGCCGCCGATGATGAGGCGGACGGTCAGGACGCCGCAGACGAGCGAGATGGCCATCGAGATGGCCCTCGCTGCGAGTGCGAGCAGGACGCTCATGCGCCGTGCGCGGCGTCGTCGCCCGGTTTTCCTTCAGCGCTCGCGTTCGCCTGCTTGGCCGCGCGAGACCACCGCCGCGGCGGTGCCTCCGGCACGTAGTACGGGCCGCGATCGTTGCGCTTGACCGCATTGAGCACGATGCCGATGACGTCCTTGTGCGTGGACTTGAGTGCTGAGAGCACTGCGCTGACCTGCTTGCGGCGCGTCTTGCCGGAGCGAGCGACGACGAGGACGCCGTCGGACAGGTCTGCGAGCCACAGCGCATCCGACACCACGAGGGCGGGAGCACTGTCGATGATCACGTACTCGTAGCGCTCGCGAGCGACTGCAACGAGCTCGCGCAGTCGGTGCGAGGTGATCAGCTGGCCAGGGTTCGGCGCCGGCGACCCGCCTGCGATGATGTCGATGTTCATCGACTGGGCGTGCTGCACTGCCTCGTCGAACGTCGCATCGCCGACGAGGATCGACGTGACGCCGACCGAGCCCTCGAGCTGCAGCTGCGTGGCGACGGAGGAGCGTCGCAGATCCGCATCGATGACCAGCACGTCGTGGTTCGATTCGGCGAGTGCGGCGGCCAGACCGATGCTGACCGAGGACTTCCCCTCGTGCGGTGCCGATGACGTCATCATGACGACCTGCAGCTCGCGGTCGACGGCGACGTACTTGAGATTCGCCGCGAGGGCGCGGAACGACTCGGCTGCGCGGCTGTCGCGACTGCGGAGCATGGTCGACAGGACCGTGTAGTTGCGGCGCCAGGCCACGATCTCGCCGATGACCGGAGCATCCGTCACCGAGGCGATGTCACCCCGCTCGGCGATCCTGGTGCCCAGTGCGCGTCGGATGAGCGCGTAGGCGACGCTGAGCGCGAGTCCGAGCGCCGCGCCGATGAGGGTGATGAGGCGGGTGTTGGGGCCGATCGGCGCCTGCGGCATGCGGGCGGGGGCGATCGTCTCCAGACGAACTGCCGGCTGGCCGTTCGCATCGCTCGGGGACACATCGGCGACGGCGGAGACGAGGGAGTCCGTGATGGCGGCGGTGATCTCCTGCGCCCGCTCCTTGTCGCTGTCGGTGACCGAGATCTCGACCACGACCGTATTGAGCGTGTTCACCACCGACACGCGCTTCGCGAGCTGGGTGGCCGTCTCGTCGAGCCCGAGGTCATCGATGACCGGGGTGAGGACCAGTGGAGAGGAAGCCAGCACGGCGTAGGTCTGCACCAGGCTCTGCACGTAGCTCGAGCCCTGCACGAGCTCGTTCGTGCTGTCGCCGCGCTGCGGGATCACCATGACGGCCGCGGTCGAGCTGTACTCAGGAGGCAGGGTCCTCGAATAGCCGAACGCCGCACCGGCGCCGATGATCGTGAGCGCGATGATGACGATCCACTGTCGACGCAGGGCGTCGAGGTAGTCCTGCAGTGACATGTTGTTCCTCCCCAGTGTTCGAGCGTCCGGCTTCAGAGTGCCGGGTGCTCGCCCACTGACTATTCTCCCCTGTGCACGGCCGTCAATCCGCCGTGAACTCCGAGTGTGTCACTCCGACGGAGCTCTCCACGGTTTTCGTCACGATCCGCCGATATCCTGCGACCGAATGGCGCTCGGCTGCGGCGGCTGCGGCGGCAGCCGTGTGCAGGACCACATCCGCCCAGGTGTCCATGAGCTCCTGGATCGCATCGGCCACAGCGACGGGGTCCCCGGGGGGAACGACCCGCGACGTCGGATACTCCGCCACCGCCTCGCGCAGCCCGGTGAGATCGCTGACGATCACGGGGCGTTCGGCGAGGATCGACTCGACCGCGGTGTTGCCGAACGACTCGTCTGTGCGGGACGGGACGATCATGACGTCGCAGGCAGCGACGTGCGGCCAGATGTCGGCGGCGTAGCCGTGCGAGGTCACCGTGTCGTTCAGCCCCTCGGCTGTGATCTGCGCCGCGAGCTCGGCGGCGTACCACTCGTACCCGCGGAAGACATCGCCGACGATCTCGAGCCGGGCATCCCGTCCGCGATCGCGGAGCACGGCGATCGCACTGATGACCACGTCGGGCGCCTTGCGCGGCGACAGGCGGCCCACATAGCCGATGCGGATGGGGTCGAGATGCTCGCGCGGCGGCGAGACCGACGGCGGACCGGGGACCGGGTTGAGCACGACCGTGATCTTCCTGCGGAGCCCCGGCAGAGTGCGACGCATGAGGTTCGCCGTGAAGCGGCTGTTGGCGATCACGGTGTGCGCCCAGAGCTGGGGGCTGTAGAGGAAGGCGCGCATCGCCCAGGGCGAGCCGGCCTCTGCCTCGTGCACGTGGGTGATGGTCCGGACGCGCCTCGCGCGCAGCAGCATCGGCCAGTGCGGGAGGACGACGGTGCTCACGTACGCGGCATCCGGACGGTATCGGGAGACCAGCCGCCAGGAGTCGACGAAGCCGCCGACGGCCGAGGCGAGCAGCTTCGGCCAGTTGCGCGGCCGCAGCAGCTGCTTGCGGAGCACGAACATCCGCTGCACCACGACGCGCACGCCGTGGGACTCGAGGGCTGCCACGAGCGGCCCGTGTTCAGGAAGTGCGGCGACCACATCGTGGCCGGCCGCGGCGAGACCGGCCGCGGACTCGAGCGTCACGCGGTCGGCACCGTACAGTTCAGCGCCGGGGTGGACGATGAGGACGAGCAAGAGGTTCCCCGTTCCGTTCGTGTCGAGGCCCCGCCGGAAGCCGATCGGCGGCAGATAGGATCATTCTTACCGTGTCGACGCGGCTGAGGGGAAACCCTCGAAGCCCGCGCCCGCACCGATCAGTGCGGGGGAGGGGAATCGGGATGACTGGACGGGTGCTCTTCGTCTGCGCGCAGAACATCTGCCGTTCGCCGCTCATGGCTGCCGCGTTCGAAGACGAGCTCGGCGCCGATGCGAGCCAGTGGGTCGTCGGGTCAGCCGGCACGGAGGCTTCGCCTGGACGGCGCGCCTGCCGGTACTCGGTGGAGGTCGTCGTCACGGCGCTCGGCCATCTCTCCACGCCGTTGACCATGGCGGACCTCGACGCGGCAGACCTGGTGATCGCGGCGTCTCTCGCGGAGCGATCGCTGATCGTGCGGAAGAGCCCGAACGCTCGCTCTCGCACCTTCACGCTCCGCGAAGCCCTGCTGCTCGGGGAGCAGGACGTCGCGGCCGCATCCCTCGCCGAGTATGCGGCCGTCCTGGACTCCCGTCGAGGCACGCTCGATCTCCCCACGCAGCGTTCGCTGCCGTGGCGACGTGAGACGGGGCACCCCCTCGACGTGGTCGACGTGCACCATCTCGGCATCCGCACGCACAGGAGGGGTCTCCAGAAGGCCGCCACCGACACGCGCACGCTCGCGCGCCGCCTGCAGCAGGGGATCGCTCCGCGGTCCTGACCCGAGGTCTGCGGGCGCTGATCACCATTCCTGGGTGCGCCGCGTGGCCCGCCGCGCGGTGCGGTGGACGCTGACACGCTTCGCGAGCGAGCGAGCGAGTCGTTCGTACTCGTCGGCGACGTCTTCCCAGCGGAATGCGGTGCGAGCGCGCTCCTGTCCTCGGACGCCCAGCTCCCGCGTACGGTCCGGATCAGCCTCCGACTGCTCGAAGGCGGCCGCGACGTCATCCGGCGTCGAGAAGAACCAGCCCTCATCGCCGAGGACCTCGCGATTGAACGCGACGTCGAACGCGATGACCGCCGTCGAGGCGCCCAGCGCACGCAGGAGCGAGGGGTTCGTGCCGCCGACGGAGTGACCGTGGTCATAGGTGAACGCGTGGAAGTAGAGGGCGTCCAGCAGATCCTGGTCGTACACCCCGCCGACGAGACGGATGCGCTCGTCCCCGGCGGCGGCCTGCTGGATCCGCTGCGTGTACTCGCTGCTGTAGGGGGCGGACCCGACGACGACGAGCGGCAGCGTCGCGGCGCTGCGGCGGTAGCCCTCGACGATCTCGAGCACATGGTTCTCCGGCTCGAACCGGGCGACCACGAGGTGATAGCCGGCCGGCGTCAGCCCGAGTTCTTCGATCCGGCCATCCGCGACGGACTCGAGGATCGGAGCTCCGTACCGGATCATCTCGGTCGGCACGTCGAACTGGTGGCGGTAGTAGTCGGCGATGCCCGGAGCATCCGCGATCAGCGCGTCGGCAGTCCGCACGCCGAACTCCTCCGCCCAGCGGTAGTACGCCTTGCCGCGGGGTCCCCATTTGGACCGACGCCATTCGAGTCCGTCCATGTGCAGGGCGACGGGCGCGCGACGGAGGCGGAGCAGCGGCAGGAAGGGGGAGTTCGCGGCGTTGAAGACGAAGGTCGCGTCCGGGCGACGACGGAACATGAGATGCAGGGTCGAGAGACCGGTGTGGCTCAGCGTCTCGATCTGCTTCACCGGGACTGCGGGAAGATGCACGACGCGCATCCCGAGGTACGTCTTCTCGCGGTGTGCGGACCCGCGCGTGTAGACGACGACGTCGTGACCGCGCTCAGCGAGACGGCGACCGACTTCCTCGATCGCCGTCTCGAAGCCGCCATAGGCAGCGGGCACTCCTCGTGTCCCCACCATCGCGATGGTGAGGGGCTGCGAATCGCTCATCCGATCAGTATGCCCCGCTGGGCTGCACCATGACCTTCGCAGTGCGCCACATGATCTGGAGATCGTTCATGACCGACCAGTTCTCGACGTACCGGAGGTCGAGGCGGACGCTCTCGTCCCACGAGAGGTCGCTGCGGCCGGAGACCTGCCACAGGCCGGTGATGCCGGGCTTGATGTAGAGGCGACGGAAGACGGTGCCGTCGTACGCGGTGACCTCGCTCGGCAGCGGCGGACGCGGACCGACGACGCTCATGTCGCCGATCAGGACGTTCCAGAACTGCGGCAGCTCGTCGAGCGACAGCTTGCGCAGAATGCGACCGACGCGGGTGACGCGAGGATCGTTCTTCATCTTGAACAGGAGGCCGGCTCCCTGGTTCTCCGCCTTCAGCGCCGCGAGCTGCTGCTCGGCGTCCGTCTTCATGGAGCGGAACTTCACCATCTTGAAGCGACGGCCATCGCGGCCGACCCGCTCCTGGAAGAAGAAGATGGGGCCGGGGGAATCGAGCTTGATGAACAGCGCGAGCAGCGGCGCGATCAGGCCGATCGGGATCAGCGCCAGCCCGGCGACCACGATGTCGAGAGCGCGCTTCAGCAGGTGCTGGCCGCCCTCGTAGGTCGGGATCTGCACCTGGATGAGGGGGAGACCCTCGACGGGAGCGAACGAGATGCGCGGACCCGCGACATCCGTGAGTCGGCTCGAGAGGACAAGCTCGGCGGCGGTGCCCTCGAGCTGCCAGCTCAGCTGCTTGACGAACTCGGGGTCGCCCTCCGGGCGGCTCGCGACGATGATCGTGTCGGCGCCGAGCTCGGCGGCGACCGTGGAGACGGTGTTGACGTTGCCGAGCACGGGGAAGGTGGCTGCGCCGATCTCGATCTCGCGGGCGTTGCCGTCGAGCAGGGTCGCGCCCACGACCTGGTACCCGGAGGCGCCGATCGGGTGCAGCTTGCTCACCACGTACTCCACGTCGTCCCTGTTGCCGACGACGAGCGTGCGCGATGCGAATCGGCCGTGGCCGCGCTGGGCCTGGAGCCAGTGGCGCCAGACCCAGCGGGTCACGAGGAGAGTGAGCACTCCGAGCGGCAGCCCCAGCAGCAGCGTCAGTTGCATCGACTCCCAGTTCAGGAGCACCGCGACGATCGCGATGATCCCGAACGCGAGACCGCTGGCGTGCACGACGCCGCGATACTCGGTTGCGCTCGCACGGAACAACGCGGCGTCCCGCGTGTGCAGCGCGCTGAGCATGAGGTACCACACGGCGGCGAGGGGGATGCCGCCGCGAAGGACCTCGGCCGGAGCGACGTCGATGATCAGCTGGACAGCGGCAGTCAGACCGACCGCGAACAGGATGACTGCAGCATCCGTGATTCGCAGGCGCATCCGATAGCGGCGTTCCCACTGACGGCGTCGTTCCAACGTTGCGGATGCGCGCGGCGTGACCACGGTGCGCGTCACCGACTTCGTAGCTCTCGGTGCGGCGACCGGCAAGAAACCGGCTCCGGTGCGAGCGATGCTCAGAGCATCCTCGACGGAGGTCATGCCCAGGCCCCGAAAGCCGTTGATGTACGCAGAATTCCCCAGTGCGACATGTGTTCCCCAGATGTTTCCCCAGACCGCGAACAAACGCTCGCGGCGTTCGTCTGCATTCCCGACCCCTCGGGTTTCCGCTGCACCTTCCGTGATCCCACACCACGGATTTGCGATCGCCGTCCCACACGGCTTGCTGACAGCGGACACTGCAGACATCCGACAGCATAGCGGAAGAGACTCGCGGAGGGAAGATAACTTCCGCGAATGGAGCAACGGGTCCTGCGCCGCCGATCCGAGGCCGCGGGACGAGGGCTATCCTGACCCCGTGAACGCCCTCCCAGCGCCCTCGCGCTTCCAGCTCAGCCGCATGCTGCCTCGCGATCCTGCGCAGCCGCACCGGACCGCCAGCACGCTCGAGCTCTTCTTCGACCTCGTGTTCGTGGTCGCGGTGAGCATCGTCTCGGCGCAACTGCATCATGCGCTGAGCCACGGGGACTTCGCGCACGGGATCACCTCGTACCTGATGGTGTTCTTCGCCATCTGGTGGGCGTGGATGAACTTCACGTGGTTCGCGACATCGTTCGACACCGACGACTGGCTCTACCGCATCACGACGATCGTGCAGATGGGCGGGGTGCTGGTCCTGGCGGCCGGCGTGCCGAACGCCTTCGAGCACGGCGACTTCACGGTGCCGGTCCTCGGATACGTGGTGATGCGGGTGGCGATGATCGCGCAGTGGCTGCGCGCATCACGCTCGGCGGGAGCGCTGCGGGCCGCGACACGGCGCTACGCCATCGGGATCGCCGGCGTGCAGGTGCTGTGGATCCTCTTCCTGGTGATTCCGTCCGGACCCGTGCAGCTCGTCGCCTTCGTGGCGTTCGCGCTCATCGAGATCAGCGTCCCGGTGTTCGCCGAGTACCGGCAGCAGACGCCATGGCATCCGCACCACATCACGGAGCGCTACGGCCTGTTCACCCTCATCGTGCTCGGCGAGAGCCTGCTCGCCTCGGCCAACGCGATCATCGACGCCCTCGGCGAGGTCGAGTCGCTCGGGCCGCTGATCGCGATCGCCGTGCTCACGTTGGTGGTGACGGCGTCGCTGTGGTGGATCTACTTCTGGCCGCCGCATCACCGCGCGATCACCAGCTTCGCCAGGTCGCTCCGCTACGGCTACAGCCACTACTTCGTCTTCGCCGCGGCCGCGGCGTTCTCCGCGGGCATCGAGGTCGAGATCGACGTGCTCACCGGCGAGAGCCACCTGTCGAACATCGCCGCATCGTTCACCGTCACCATCCCCATCGCGATCTTCCTGCTCGGCATCTGGTGGATCGCGATCAGGGAGAATGCCGACCGCGTCGTGAACACCGTGGTGCCGGCCGGAGCGCTGCTGGTGCTGCTCGACCCCATCCTGCCGATCCCCGTCACGCTCACCGCGGTGATCCTGGTGGTCGTCGTGGTCGTGCTCGTGCTGCGTCCTCCCGTGCCGCGCGACGCTCAGGCCATGCCGCGCGCTGCGGGTCAGGCTTCATAGGCCGCCCACAGGCGTCGCATACGCTCCTGCTCGATGGGTCGTGAAGAGTCGGGGGACACCCGACGAGAGGAGCCCCTCATGAAGATCCCGCAGCCGACCCCCACCCCGGACGGTCCGACGTATGAGGGGCGTCTGCTCGATCGAGCCGACGAAGAGATCGTCGATCAGGGCGCGGCGTTCGACATCCGCACCGTCATGAGTCGAAGGGGAGTGCTCGGCCTCGCCGGTCTCGGTCTCGGCGCCGTCGTCCTCGCGGCATGCACGCCCGCGGCGTCCGGCGGCGCTGCTGCGACCGTCACGCCGTCCGCCGCACCGTCTGCATCCGCGTCGCCTTCGGCGATCGGGAGCGTGAGCGGCGAGATCCCGGACGAGACCGCAGGCCCCTACCCCGGGGACGGCTCGAACGGGCCGGACGTGCTGACCGACTCCGGCATCGTGCGCTCCGACATCCGGTCGTCGATCGACGGCGGTGCCACGGCAGACGGTGTGCCCCTGTCGTTCGAGCTCCAGATCATCGACATCGCCGACGGCGGCATCCCCTTCGCCGGCGCCGCCGTCTACGCCTGGCACTGCACGGCGCAGGGGGAGTACTCGATGTACTCCCAGGGGCTGGAGGACGTCACGTATCTGCGCGGCGTGCAGGTGGCGGATGCCGAGGGGCGGGTCTCGTTCACCTCGATCTTCCCCGGCTGCTACTCCGGCCGCTGGCCGCACATCCACTTCGAGGTCTTCCCGGACGTCGCGTCGATCACCGATGCGAGCAACGCGATCTCGACGTCGCAGCTGGCGCTCCCCGAGGCGGTCTGCGCGATCGTGTACGCCGAGTCGGGCTACGACGGCTCCACGCGCAACCTGAGCAGCATCACGCTCGCCAGCGACACCGTGTTCGGAGACGACTCCGGTGAGCTCCAGCTCGCCACGGTCACCGGCGACGTCGCGAGCGGCTACACCGCCACGCTCATCGTCGGCGTCGACACCACGACAGTGCCGAGCGCCGGCGCCGCTCCGGGCGGCGGAGCCGGGCCCGACGGTGGCGGCCAGCCTCCCGAGAACTGACGACGGGACAGTTCCCAGGCTCGCCGTCCGAGGCGTCTGTTAGACTGATGCTGCAGCGTGAGTGTTTTGCCCCTCTCGGCCTTCACGTCGCCACTGATCAGGGCCATCACGGACCACGCACATCGATGCGCGCGGCATCCGCCTTCGATCTCACATCTTGCGGAGCGCAGACGCGTGCCCGCCACACAGCAATGAGCACCACCATGAATATCACCACCTTCCCTCCTTCCGATCCGCTGACCTGGAAACAGGCAGACACCGACGTGTACGTCGCCACCCGTGGCGGCGAGTTCGCCGGCTTCGTCGAGTTCGACGGAGCCACCCACCTCGTCCGCGACGAGCGCGGCACCGACCTCGGCTCCTTCGGCTCGCTCGACGACGCCCAGGGGGAGCTCGAGGTCGTCCAGCGCGCCCGTGCGCCCCGTCCGCGCGCGTCCGCGACACGCCGCAGCGCGCCCCGTCGTCACCGCCGTCCAGCCCGCGTCTGAGGGCGTGTCATAGACGCGGCATGAATACTGCTATGTATTCCGTTCCGCGCATGTGGTCAGGGTTACTCTGAATCAAGCGTTGGGCGGCTGCCTTGGGCTTACACAGGCTCAAGGGCTCCGATCGACGGGAGAGCATCATCTCTACTACCCAGCTCGACACGACCAGCGCGACACTCGGACCGGTGCGCCAGACGTACTCCGGCAACGCAGACTTCCCGCCGATGGCGCAGGCCTACAAGCAGGTGTCGCAGGTGGTCAAGGAGACCGGCCTGCTCCGCAGGGCGCAGTGGTTCTACGTCGCTGTCGCCGCCGGCATCGCGGTCGCCCTCGGCGGCCTCATCACCGGCTTCATCCTGCTCGGCGACAGCTGGTTCCAGCTGCTCATCGCTGCAGGACTCGGCATCGTCCTGACGCAGATCGCGTTCCTCGGACACGAGGCCGCGCACCGTCAGATCCTGACCACGGGACCTGCGAACTTCAAGCTCGCCCGCATCGTGATCGCCAGCATCGGCATGAGCTACTCGTGGTGGGACTCGAAGCACACCAAGCACCACGGCAACCCGAACCAGGTCGGCAAGGACCCCGACATCGAGGTCGACACGATCTCGTTCCTCGAAGAGGACGCCGCGAAGGCCAAGGGCCTCATCAAGCTGATCACCCGCAAGCAGGGCTGGCTCTTCTTTCCGCTGCTCACGCTCGAGGGTCTGAACCTCCACTTCCTCGGCCTGAAGTACCTCATGACGACGAAGAACGTCAAGGGACGCTGGATCGAGCTCAGCATCATCGCGCTGCGGTTCGCCCTCATCCTCGTGCCGGTGTTCATGATGCTTCCGCTCGGCATGGCGTTCGCCTTCATGGGCGTGCAGTTCGCCGTCTTCGGCGTCTACATGGGCGCGGCGTTCGCCCCGAACCACAAGGGCATGCCGATCATCGACCCGAGCGCCCGCCTCGACTTCTTCACCAAGCAGGTGCGCACCTCCCGCAACATCAGCGGTGGATGGTGGACGACCTGGCTGATGGGCGGCCTGAACTACCAGGTGGAGCACCACCTGTTCCCGAACATGCCGCGCCCGCACCTGGCAAAGGCGCGAGAGATCGTCCGCGACTACTGCGCGTCGAACAACGTGCCTTACACCGAGACCAGCCTCGGCCGGTCCTACCTGATCGTGATCGAGTACCTGAACCGCGTCGGACTCTCCGCCGGTGCCGATCCCTTCGACTGCCCCGCAGTCGCGCAGTTCGGTCGCGCGTAGTCCGCAGCATCGACGAGATCGCCCCGGTCCTCCATGAGAGGACCGGGGCGATTCGCGTAGCGGGGCTCAGCGCTTGGAGGACTTGCCCGTCTCGACCACGTCGATCGTGATCTTCTCGAGGGGGCTGTCGTCGTCGACGAGTTCGTCGTCGAGCACCTCGTCGCCGAGGAACTCCTCAGCGGGTGCCGCCTCGTCCGCCGGCGTGACAGCGTCGGCTGCTGCTGCGGACTCGGTCGACGTCTCGTGCGTGTAGACGCCGTCGGGGCGGATGAGCTCGCGCACCTCAGACATGAAGCTCGTGAGCTGCTGCTGCTGCCAGCGCAGCTGCCGCGTGCGGTCCTCCGCGTCGCGCACCACGGCCGCGGTGTGGTTGGTGACCGAGTCGACGATCTTCTGGGCCTTCACCCGCGCGCGCTCGAGCGTCTCCCTGGAGCGCACCTGCGCCTCGGCCTCGATCGCCTGGGACTGGCTGCGCATCAGGCGCTCGTAGTCCTCGGCCTTCGCCGAGATCCGCTGCGCATGCTCGAGCGACGCCGTGACCTGCTCGTTCGCGTCGGACGTGATGCGCTCGGCGTGTGCGACGGCCTGGTTGTGCAGCACGAGGAACTCCTGCTGTGCGTCGTCCTGTCGACGCGTGAGCGTCTCCTCGAACTCCAGCACCCTGGCGTTCATGTCGCGCACATCGCGCTCGGCGTCGGCGCGCAGCTGCGTGGTCTCCCTGGTGACGAGTGAGCGCAGCGCTGCCGCGCCCTTCTCGGCCTCGGTACGGATGGCGGATGCCTCCTGTGCGGCCTGGTTCACCTTCTCGGCTGCGTGGCTCGCCTCGCGCTCGAGGTGAGCCTCGTGCGCCGTGTACTCGGTGTCCATCTTGAGGCGCACCTGGTCGGCGTCGCGCTGCGCCTGCGAGGTGATGCGCTCGGCGTCGGCGTTCGCCTCGGCGCGCTGCGCCTCGACCTCTTCGCGGGCGGCGGCCATGAGGCGATCCGCCTGCACCGCCGCGTTCTGGATGAGGACGTTCGCCTGCTCCTCGGCGACTCGAAGGATCGCCTCGAACTGCTGGCGCGACGGCGTCTCCTTGCCGTCGGGTGTCGGTGCGTCGACGAGTTCGGACGTGAGCGTCGCGATCTGCTGCTCGGCGTCGGCGATCTGCGCCTTCGCCGCGACCAGCTCGCTCTCCAGCGCCTCGCGCGAGCTGCGCTCTTCGTCGCGGATGCTCTCGACCGAGCTCGTGTGCTGCTCATCGGCATCGGTGAGCTGGTCGGTGGCCTGCTGGAGTCGCGTCCGGAGCGCTGCGAGCGCGGCGTCGACCTCGGCCTTGTCGTAGCCGCGGAAGCCCACGGTGAATGTGGACGACTCCTGAGGCGTGGTCTCGATCAGCTGGTCGAAGAAATCGGGCGAACGCTGATCGTCGCGATCGGCGGTTCCGGAGGGTTCGCTCATGCTTCATGCCTTTCTGGCGTGGCCACGTCGCGAAGCAGCGGCTCCCTCGCATTGCGGGCGAGGATCACGTGGACCGAGGAGATGTCGTGAAGGGTGGCGCATCATGAGCGCGACCTGCCGGAAGCCTGGTCGCGCGTGATGCGGTCCCAGCCTAGTTGTCGAGCCTGAGAGATGCGCCCCCTGATTCTGCGGGCTCCGACCGGCGGAACGATCCGTCGGCGCAGGGGTCAGACGGGGCTGATCAGGTGGTCGAGCACCAACTCGCCGGAGGCGTTGAGCGCACGCATCATCTCGGCGATGAGCTTCGCATCGACGTGGGGCGGTTCTGCGGCGTCGTATCCGAACTGGAGGGGGATCGCGGGGTGGATCCAGACGGTGGCCCGACGGTCAGGTCCGTCGCCGACCGGGAGCCACGTCATCATGAAGCTCTCCTGGCGGCGCAGCTTCGTCGAGATCACGATCTTGAGATGGGCGAGCGTCCCATCCTCGATGAGGATCGGATCTGAAGTGCCGTCGTAGCGGAGCCTGCCCATGGTCAAAAATCTACACCCGAGCCGCGACCGCGCCCGCGCGTCTGCCCTTTTTCGCGGCGCGGCGCAATCCCCCTCCCTGAGCGAGGTTCCGGGGCTATCGTCGCCGGAACGAGCAGAGATCGACATCCGGGAGTAGCGGAGGAGAACGATGAGCGACGTGGAGGAAACCCAGACGATGGTGCGCACGCAAGTCGCGGTGGACGAGGTCGGCTTCCTTCTTGCGCAGGGGCAGTCCATCGAGGACTTCAAAGACCACGTGGAGCACGCGCTGCACGCAGGTGGAGGGTTCGTGGATTTCATCGCTGTCGGCGACCGCTCCATGAGTGTGCTGATCACTCCTGCGAGTCGAGTGGTCGTCTCCGTCGAGACCGTGCAGCTGGATCCTCGTGACGCAGGCGATGATGCCGCTCCGTACGGTGGCGTGTTCGACATGCTCTGAGCGGTATCGAGTCGGTTGGGCGCGCTGATACGGTGACAGCGGAAGGACGAGTGTCCCTGGGGCCGACCGAGTGAGAGCGAACTCGATACATGCAGCGAACGTCATTGTCTCGACGTGCCCGCTTCGGCGTCGTCGCTGCCGTGCTGGCGGTGCTCGTCGGTGCGCTCGCCCCGACCATGACGTCGGGCGCTCCGGCCGTCGCGGCGACCGACGGGCAGATGATCTACCCCGCGTCGGGCAACATCCAGTCCAAGGTCAATGACGGTTGTCGGGGGAACTTCCGAGCGCACGAGGGCATCGACATCACCGGCCCCGGCGGCACGCCGATCCTGGCCGCCTACGACGGCGTGATCAAGACGCGCACCGCGAACAGCGGCTACGGCAACTACACCGACATCGAGCATCCCGGCGGGTACGTCACGCGCTACGCGCACATGGCATCGACGGGCATCTATGCGCCAGGCACACGGGTCACGCGCGGGCAGCAGATCGGCGTGATCGGAATGACCGGAGCGACCTCCGCGAATCACCTGCATTTCGAGGTCCGTCGAAACGGAGCGGTGTACACCGCCATCAACAACGGCTTCACGTGCCTCGCCAATGTCGTGCGCGGGAACGTCATCCCGATGTCGTTCCCGGGGCTCGGAGCGCCCCGCAACGCCTCCGTGGTCTCCGCCGACTACGACGGCGACGGCAAGGCCGACCTGCTGGTGGTCGCCGAAGACAGCGACCTTCGTCATTACTCGGGAGCAGGAACCGGAAGCTTCTATCCGCCGTCCGTCGTCACATCAGCCTGGGGCCTGTACCGGCACCTCACCCACGCGGACCTCAACGGTGATGGTCTCGGAGACATGCTCGCGGTGCGCAGCGACGGAGCGCTCGAGTTCTACGGGAGCACCGCGAGCGGCGGGTTCGGGGTGCACGAGATCATCGCCTCCGACTGGTACGACAAGCTGCACGTGACATCCGGAGCGGATTACGACGGTGACGGCAAGCAGGACGTGGTGGCCGTCTCGCCGGACGGCGTCCTCACCGTCTTCCGCGGCAACGGAGCCGGAGGGCTCACGGTCCCGAACTCGGTTCGCGGCGGGGGATGGCAGAACATGCGATTCCTGGTCGGGGGCGACTTCAACAACGACGGGCTCGGCGACCTCATGGCCCTCGACAACGGCGGTGTCCTGTACTTCTACCCGGGGCAGGCCGGTGCGTTCGGTGCTCGCCAGGTCGTCGCCGGCGACTGGTCCGGCGTGACGGGGCTCACCGGCGGCGTGGACTACAACGGTGACGGCCTGCCGGATCTGCTCGTCCGGGTGGCCTCGGGCGATCTGTACTTCCATCCAGGAACCGGAGGCCCCGCGTTCAGATCGCGGGTGCTGATCGGAGCCGGCTGGGGGCCCTTCCCGCAGATCGAGTGACAGACTTCGTCACGACGGCGAATGCGGTGAGGGCGACGAGCGTCACTCGAGCCCATCGACACGTGAGTGGTCGTCCTCCCCTGCCTCGACGCGGGTCGCGCGAGCATCGAGCAGGTCTGCCAGCAGTCGGTTCAGCTCGGGTTCGACGCCTGACGCCGCAGTGCGGCGGAAGCCCTCGGCGGCGTCGCGGAGGGCATTGGCCTTCACCTCTCGCAGCTCATCTTCATTCATGCTCTGTACCCGTCCCCAGGTCTCGCCTCCTCGATCACCCACTCTTCGCCGAATGCCGAGGTCCCCACCCCTGATTCGTCCGGTTATCCGCAATCGAACGGTACATCCTGCGCAATTCTTTGCCTAGTGGTTGATGAGCGGTGTCCAGATATGCGACACGCGGACGCGCGGTCCACGACGCCGGAATGAAACCTCAGTGCCATAACGATCCTGAGGTTTCACGCGGGTTCTTCCTAGGCTCACAGCATGCGGATGCCACGGATCGCCCTACTGCTCCTCGCATCGGTCGTCGTGCTCAGCGGCTGCGTGCCGTTCGGCTTCGCCTGCACCACGATCGGGCACGGCAGCGTCATCCACGTGACGCTCGCTCAACCGCGGCCAGGGCTCGATGTCGAGCTCTGCGCCGGTGCAGGCTGCATCCCCGGTCCGCCGGACCAGGGGGTGCAACTCGGAGCGACCGAGGTCCCGGCGTCCACTGGCATCTTCGGCCTCTCCGGCAGCAGCGAGACCGGGTGGACGGCGTCGATCGGAGCCGAACCGAAGCCGTTGCGCTACACCGTGCTCGACGCGACCGGAGCAGTCGTCGCCTCGGGAGAGGCCGACGTCGCGATGATGCGGATCGACGGGACGGAGCAGTGCGGCGGCAACATGGAGGGCATGATCGAGCTGCCCGTCTGAGCCGGCTGGGACACCGACGGGGAATACCGCGCCGCCGATGCGGCTTGGCTCCCACTGTGAGCCTTTACGAATCCGCCGTCTTCGGCGCCCTCCAGCTGTCCAACCGCGTCGTCATGGCACCCCTCACTCGAACGAGGGCCGACGATGACGGCGTCCCGTCCGATGTGATGGTGGAGTACTACCGGCAGCGGTCGGGCCAGGGACTCATCATCAGCGAAGGCACGTGGCCGGCGACCGAGGGGAAGTCCTACCCGGGGCAGCCCGGAATCGTCACTGCTGCGCAGATCGAGGGATGGCGCAGTGTCACCGAGGCGGTGCATGCGAGCGGCGGCACGATCGTGATGCAGCTCATGCACGGCGGCCGGGTGTCGCATCCCGCGATCTCGGGAGAGCCGCGCGTGGTCGCACCGAGCGCGCTCGCCGCGCCCGGCCAGACTCGCACGCCGGAGGGCAAGGCCGATCTGCCGGTGGCGCATGCGCTGACTGCCGAAGAGATCCCCTTCGTGGTCGAGCAGTTCGTCCAGGCCGCGCGGAACGCGATCGAGGCGGGCTTCGACGGGGTCGAGGTGCACGGCGCGAACGGCTACCTCGTGCACGAGTTCCTCTCCCCGGTGTCGAACATCCGCGAGGACCGGTACGGCGGATCTCCCGAGAACCGTGCCCGCTTCGCGGTCGAGGTGACGAGCGCCGTCGCAGCCGCAGTCGGCGCGGAGCGCACCGGCATCCGCCTCTCGCCGCAGCACAACATCCAGGGTGTCCTCGAGGAGGACGACGCAGATGTCCATGCCACCTACACGGCGGTCGCCGAGGGGCTCGCCCCGCTCGGGCTCGCGTTCGTCGACGTGCTGAACGCGTCGCCGGCGGGCGAGCTCGTGCAGCACATCCGCCGCACGCTCGGCGCACCGCTGATCGTGAACTCCGGGTTCGCCACACCGACGAGCCGTGACGAGGCCGAGGCGCTCGTCGCCGACGGCTGGGCGGATGCCGTCGCCGCGGGCCGTCCGGTGATCGCGAACCCCGACCTCGTGGAGCGGTGGCAGTCGGGTGCTGAGCTCAACGAGCCCCGGCCGGAGCTGTTCTACGGTTCGACGGACGAGGGATACACCGACTACCCGTCGCTCGAGTCCGTTCGCGCCTGACCTCTCGCAGCGGCAGGCCGCGGCGGCTCGTCGACGTAGAGCCCGCCGACGTGCTTCGCGGCGAATCGGGTGAGCTGTTCGACCACGCCGCGGATGTCGTCGCGGGCGTAGTGCGTGCGCTCCCAGCCCGCATAGAGCGCGCACTGCATCGGTTCGCCTCGATGGTGCAACGGTCGCGACTCCAGGCCGAATCGTGGCGGCTCGACGACCACGCAGGGGCCGTGACCGGCAGCCGCCCGCGCCTGGATGATCGGCGCATCCGCTCCGAAGCTCGCCATCTCCATCGACCACGCCTCGCTCTCGGCGGCCTGCTGGATCTGCGCCCAGGCCGCCGAGCCCTTTCCCGAGGTCAGGAAGGGGCCGGCGAGGAGATCGGCGAGTTCGACTCTGTCACTCGCCGCGAGCGGGTGCGAGGCGGGCAGCTGGCACAGCAGCGGCAGGGGCAGGATGCGCACGCTGCTCAGTCTCGAGTCCGGAGGACTGGTCGTGACGGCGAGGTCCGCGCCGGTGCGCAGCCGGTCGTACGTCTCGGTGGGAGTCGCGACCACGACATCCGAGATCGGTCCGCCACCGGCGATGAACGGCGCGAGCACGAGCACGCTCGTCATCTCGGGGGCTGCGGCCACGAACGACCGCTCCTCCTGCACGATGCCGGTCATCACCTCACGTGCTCGTCTGCCGCGGCGGACCAGATCCCTGGCCATCGGCTCGAGGCGCTCGCCGGCGTAGGTCGTGACCATCCCGTGCGGCATCCGGCGGAACAGCGATGCGCCCACCTGGCGCTCGAGCGATGCGATCTGCCGCGACACCGAAGGCTGCGTCCTGATCAGCCGTTCTGCGGCCAGACTCACCGAGCCGCTGTCGATGACCGCGACGAACGCTTCCAGCTCCCGCTCCCCATACATACGCAAAGCGTATACCTCTACCCGCTTTTCTCATTGGACGAGTATGGGGTGACCCCGTCAGGATGGGCTGATCCCGAGTCACCTGACAGAGAGGGCCTCCCCGATGGCCGCTTTGCACACTGAGATCACCCCTGCCCGGCAACGTCGTTCGATGGTCGGTGCGTTCGTCGGCACCGCGATCGAGTGGTACGACTTCTACATCTTCGGCACGGCCGCGGCGCTCGTGTTCGGTCGCGTCTTCTACCCCGATGTGGCACCCGGCGCCGCGCTCCTCGCATCGTTCGCGACCTTCTGGGTCGGCTTCCTGATGCGTCCGGTCGGCGGACTCGTCTTCGGGCACTTCGGCGACAAGCTCGGACGCAAGAACGTCCTCGTCATCACGCTGATGATGATGGGCATCGCCACGACCCTCATCGGTCTCCTGCCCACCTACGCCCAGATCGGCATCCTCGCGCCCGTGCTCCTGGTGGTCCTTCGCGGACTGCAGGGCTTCGCGGTCGGTGGCGAATGGGGCGGCGCGGTGCTGCTGTCGACCGAGAACGCCACGGAGAAGAAGAAGGGGCTCGCCGGCGCCTGGGTGCAGCAGGGCTCGCCTGCGGGTTCCATCCTCGCGACCCTCATGTTCCTGCTCGTCGGCCTGCTGCCCGACGAGCAGTTCATCAGCTGGGGCTGGCGCATCCCGTTCCTGATGTCGGCCGTCCTGGTGATCATCGGCCTCGTGATCCGCGTGAAGGTCGAGGAGTCGCCGGACTTCGTCGCCGCGAAGGCGTCGAAGGAGGTCGTGAGCGCTCCGGTGCTCGTCGCATTGCGCACCGCGCCGGTCCTGATCGGTCTCGGCGTGCTCGCCTCGGTGATGGGCATCTCGAACGCCTACTTCTCGAACACCTTCCTGCTCGCCTGGACGACCGGTCCGCTCGGCATCGACCGGCAGCTGATGCTCAACATCCTGCTCGGCATGGCGGTGCTGCAGTTCATCTGGCAGCCGATCGCCGCGAAGATCGCCGAGCGACAGGGCATCGCCAGGGTGATGCTCGCCGGACTTCTGCTCAGCGTGATCCTCATCGTGCCCTACTTCCTGGCGATCCAGGCAGCCGATCCGTTCTGGATCACCGTCACCCTGTACGCCACGATCATCGGCAGCACGGCGTACTACGCCCTGCTCGCGACGCTGCTCGCCTCGGCGTTCCCTGCTCGCATCCGCTACTCGGGCGTCTCGCTCGCCTATCAGCTCTGCGCGACCGTCTTCGGCGGCTCGACGCCGCTGGTCGCGCAGTGGATCCTCAACTCCACCGGCGGCAGCGTGTGGGGAGTCGCGGCGTTCTATGCGGCGATGGTCCTGCTCACGATCGCCGGCGTCTGGGGGCTGCAGCGTCGGATGACGCGGGATCTGGCCGCCGCACGGACCGAAGTCGCAGTCTGACCGCGGCTCGAACGCAGGAGAGAGAACATGCGCGTCGACACGATCTTCACGAACGCCCGCATCCGTACGCTCGACGCCGCACGGCCGAGCGCGCACACCGTCGGAACGCTCAACGGCCGGATCGTCGGCTTCGACGACGACCTGCACGGTGTCGACGCTGATCAGGTCGTCGACCTCGGCGGCCAGCCGGTGCTGCCGGGGTTCCACGATGCCCATCACCACCTGTCGCTCACGGGCTTCCGGCTCGCGTCGCTGAACGTCCGGCCCGGGGCGGTGAACTCGCTCGCCGAGCTGTACGACGCAGTGCGGCAGCACTCGGAAGGACTGGCTCCGGATGCCTGGGTCCGCGGCTCAGGGTACGACCAGAACTTCCTCGAGGGCCATCCGACCGCCGAGGGCCTCGACCGGGTCGCCGGCGGCCGCCCGGTGATCCTCGAGCACGTCTCCGGGCACATGATGGTCGCGAACACCCGGGCCTTCGAGCAGGCGGGATACGCCGGACGTGTGGGCTTCCCGGAGATCGCGGGCGGCGGCATCCCCCGGGACGCTGCGGGGCGGCCGGAGGGCTTGCTGCAGGAGTCGGCGATGGGCCCGATCTTCGCCCTCGTCCGGCCGGTCGACCTCGACGAGGTGCGGCGCAATCTGCAGCTCGCGAGCGACCAGGCGCTCGGGTACGGTCTCACCTCGGTGACCGAGCCGGGGATCGGCGAGATCCGGATGGTCGGCAACAGCCCGCTCGACTATCACGCGTACCAGACCGCCGTCGAGCAGCGGCAGCTGCGGGTTCGCACGACGCTGATGCCGTACATCACCGTCCTGCATCCGTTCACCGATCTTCCGGAGAAGGACGTGCTCGGGCTTGACCTCGGCATCCGCACCGGCCTCGGCGACGACATGCTGCGCGTCGGGCCGGTCAAGATCGTCGCCGACGGCTCGTTCATCGGCCGATCGGCAGCCATGCACGCCTGCTTCCATGGCGAGGCCGACAACTTCGGCGTGCTCCTGCATGAGCCGGAGCAGCTGCACGACTACATCGTCGGCGCGCATCGGGCCGGGTGGACGGTGGCCACGCACGCGATCGGCGACCGGGCGATCACCCATGTGCTCGACGCGGTCGAGGAGGCGCAGCGCATCGCCCCGCGCCCCGACGTGCGGCACCGCATCGAGCACTTCGCCCTCGCGAGTGACGCCGACATCGCCCGAGCGGCGAAGCTCGGAGTCATCCCGGTGCCGCAGGGCGTGTTCGTCTCGGACTTCGGCGACGGCATGGCTGCGGCCGTGGCTGCCGACCGACGCGACGACATCTATCGAGTGAAGTCGCTGGCGGATGCCGGCATCGTGCTGAACGGATCGACGGACTCGCCGATCTCCGACGCGAACCCCCTGGTCTCACTGCGCGACATGGTGCTCCGGCGCACGAGCGGCGGCCACGTGCTGGGGGAGCGCGAGCGCGTGAGCGTCGACGAGGCCGTGCGTGCATACACCTCCGGTTCGGCGTATGCGGTGAGCCAGGAGCATGCCAAGGGCACGCTGCGGGTGGGCATGCTCGCTGACTTCATCGCGCTGAGCGACGACCTGTACCAGATCGAGCCGGAGCGGATCGCGGAGCAGCAGGTCACCGCGACCGTGGTCGGCGGGGAGCTGGTGTTCGGCGAGGGGGCCTGAACCCGCTCAGTCGGCGGTCGGGCCGAGTCGGAGCCGTCCTCGCAGGAACGGCAGCGCCGGTGCCCGGTATCCGAGCGTCGGCGGATGGCCCGGTTCGAGCGTGAACTCGGCCTGGCCGAAGCGCCACATCCGGTTGAAGAGGAACACGCCGATCTCGGTCGCCTCCGTGGACGAGACCTGCCAGGTGCCGAGTCCCCACTGCGCCGGCTGACCGCGTCCTTCGATCACGACGGTCGGACGGATACCGGCGTAGAGCGCGAACCACGGCTTGTGCAGGGTCAGCTCGATGCGTCGGGAAGCTGTGGCGTCGTCGGTCACCGGTGGGTCCTTCTGTGGGCGTGGACTGCCAGCGTATTGGACGGAGCCGGCAGGCTCGATGCCGGACCGTTGATAGCGGGATCCGGGGGAGTCGTCGGTCGACTCGATCCGGGGAGCAGCTTGGCGCCCACCCTTCACCAGGGCAGAGCAAAACCCCCGCCATGTAGAAGCTAGGCGAGGGTTTCTGGGATCACTGTAATGATGATCCGTGTGGCTCCGACGGGCGTCGATCCCGTGACCTCACGATTTTCAGTCGTGCGCTCTACCAACTGAGCTACAGAGCCGTGGTGCGACCGGCGAACCTGTCGCGTCCTAGACGAAGGGCCCTCTCCGAAGAAAGAGCCCGACGAACCGGAGCGACCCTGACGGGACTTGAACCCGCGACCTCCGCCGTGACAGGGCGGCACGCTAACCAACTGCGCTACAGGGCCATACTTGTTTTCAATTATATCGGAAGAGTGACCCCAACGGGATTCGAACCCGTGCTACCGCCGTGAAAGGGCGGCGTCCTAGGCCGCTAAACGATGGGGCCGGAGTCCGTCCCCTGGGGGACTTCCTTGCCGACGCTCAAGCATAAGGGATGTCTCGCGCAAATCGCGAATCGAGGGCGATGCACCGTTCCGCCGGGCGTGTTCCGGGCTGCTGCGGGCAGATGGCGACTGCATGTTCGTTGCAATCCACTCTGTTGCTGATGTGAACGTTGTTGTTAGTGTGGCATTTGTGAAACTGGCGGAAGGGGCCGTGTGAACGACCAGATCACGTCGGATGCAGCTGCAGCGGCATCCGCGGAATGCGGGTGTGCACCGACCCCGACAGAGAGCCGTGCGTTCCAGAAGAGCGGCATCACGCGTCGTGGAGCCCTCGGGCTCGGCGCGCTGAGCGTCGTCGCCCTGAGCGCATTCGGCGTCAGCTCCGGCGTCTCCGCCGCCTATGCGGCCTCGTACCCCAGCTGGGACGACGTGCAGCGGGCGAAGGGCAACGAAGCGGCCAAGGCCGCAGAGGTCACCCGCATCGAGGGCCTCATCCAGTCGCTGACCCAGAAGGTCGCCGAGACCCAGGCAGCGGCCGAGGTCGCCTCCAACGAGTTCTACGAAGCGCAGCAGACGTTCTTCGCAGCCATCGCGCGTGCCGACGACCTGCAGGCCAAGGCCGACGAGCAGGCCGGCCTCGCCACCGAGTCAGCCCGCAAGGCGGGCCAGGTCGCCGCGCAGCTCTATCGCAACGGCGGCGACGACACCTCGCTCGAACTGTTCTTCGCCGGTTCCGCGAACAACGCCGACGAGCTGCTCTCGCGCCTCGGCACGATGGACAAGCTCTTCGAGTACAACCAGTCGGTCTACGACGACGCGGTCGCAGCGCGCAACTCCGCGCAGTCGCTGAGCGATCAGGCCGTCGTCGCACGTGCCGAGCGCGACCGCCTGCAGCAGATCGCCGAGCAGAAGATGGTCGCAGCCCAGCAGGCAGCGGATGCCGCGCAGGCGGCGCTCGACGAGCAGTCGGCGAACCTCGCCACCATGCAGGCACAGCTCGCCGCCCTCAAGGACACCACCGCGACCACCGTCGCCGGCTACCAGGAGGGCGTCCGCGTCGCCGAAGAGGAGCGCAAGCGCCGGGAGGCAGCAGCCGCGGCTGAGGCAGCGCGAGCAGCCGCAGCGGCCGCAGCGGCCAACAACAACGGTGGTGGAGGCGGCGGCGGAGGCGGCGGAGGCGGCGGCGGCGGCTCTGCCGGATCCGACGGCTGGGTGCGCCCGCACGGCGGATCGCGCAGCTCCGGCTACGGCCCCCGCTCGCAGCAGTGCAACTCGAACGGATGCTCGTCGAGCTGGCACTACGGCATCGATCTCGCCAACGGCTGCGGCGCGGCGATCTACGCTGCGCACTCCGGCACGGTGGACGCAGCGTTCTACAACGGCGGCTACGGCAACTACGTCCGCATCCAGCACGGCGGCGGCATCGCAACCGGATACGCGCACATCAAGCAGGGCGGATTCGCCGTGCGCAGCGGCCAGTGGGTCAACGCCGGCCAGGTCATCGCATACGCGGGCAACACCGGCGGATCGTTCGGCTGCCACCTCCACTACGAGGTGTACATCAACGGCCGGTACACGAACCCGGCCGACTTCATGGCCGCGCGCGGCATCTCGATCTGAGCATCCGTCCCTGAGACGAAGAAGACCCCCGGGCCGCTGAGCGGCACCGGGGGTCTTTCGCTTCGACTGGCTCAGCGAGAGGTCAGTGACCCTGCTCGGCTGCGCGGACGATCGCCTCGTCGAGGATGCGCTGCGCCTCGGCGGCGTTGCCCCACTCGTCGACCTTGACCCACTTGTTGGGCTCGAGGTCCTTGTAGTGCTCGAAGAAGTGCGAGATCTCCTTCTTCGTGTACTCGGCGATGTCGTCGATGTCCTGGATGTGGGCCCAGCGCGGGTCCTTCGCCAGCACGGCGACGAGCTTGTCGTCTCCGCCGGCCTCGTCGCTCATCTTCAGCACTGCGACCGGGCGCACCTCGACGACGACGCCGGGGTAGATGGCCTGGTCGAGCAGCACGAGCACGTCGAGCGGGTCGCCGTCCTCGCCGAGCGTGTTGTCGAAGTACCCGTAGTCGGCCGGGTAGCCGAAGGTCGTGTAGAGCACGCGGTCGAGGTGCACTCGTCCGGTCTCGTGGTCGACCTCGTACTTCACGCGGCTGCCGCGCGGGATCTCGATGACGGCGTCGTGTGCGCCCATGCGTGTGCTCCTCAGGAAAAGTTCGGTTGGATGCCGCGGACTAGCCTACTCGGCGGTGCAGCACCCGATTCAGCAGGCGGCTGAGCGGGTCGCTCAGGAGCAGCAGGAACAGGGCCGTGTATCCGTGCGGCGATGCCAGGGCCGCGATCGCGAGTGCGATGAGGAACAGGACGATCGCTGCGAGGTCGCCGATGGCACCGGCGCGCATCGTCTCGGCCGAGGTGGTGGTGAGGTCCGGATGCCGGGACAGGTACAGCCATCCGGCGAGCGTCGTCACCTGCGTCATGATGAGCGTGCCGATGTAGACGACAGGCTGCAGCGCATCGGTGTCCATCTGCCCGATCATCGCCGTGGGCACCGGCAGCCAGACGATCGTCGCCATCCACGCGACGTTGATCCACAGCAGCCACGGGGTGATCCACTCCACGTCGCGGTACTGCCGGTGGTGGCCCATCCAGAAGGTCGCGATGAGCAGGAAGCTGAGCCCGAAGCTCAGCAGCTGGCCCGAGTGCTCGGACAGGAACTCGGCGGTGCTGACCTTGCCGGATGCCGCATCCGACACCGATTCCATCAACGGCAGGATGAGCAGCGTCATCGCGATCGCCACCACCGCGTCGACGAACGCCTTGAATCGTTCGGGTCTGAAGCGCTGGGGACTCATCGGATCTGCCACGGCGCAAGACTAAGGCGCATCGGCGCCCCTGCGCGAGCGGTGCGCGGGAACGCGGCGGGTGTTCTAGCGTGGGACCGTGCCATCGCTCTCACCGTCCATCGCCGAGATCCGCCTCGCCGTGCGCACTGCGCTCGCCGACCTGCCGGAGGGATCGACCGTCGTCGTCGCCCTGTCGGGGGGAGCGGACTCGCTTGCGCTCGCCGCAGCGACGGCGTTCGAGGCCGCCAAGCTGGGACTCGCAGCGGCGTCCCTGACGGTGGACCACGCCCTGCAGGAGGGATCGGATGAGGTTGCCGCGCGAGCTGCCCGTGCCGCGGCGGCGCTCGGTCTCGATGCGCTCGTGGTGCGAGTCGACGTCGACGGAGACGGTGGCCCGGAGGCCGCTGCCAGGGACGCCAGGTACCGGGTGCTCCGTGATGCGGCAGCGGGTGCCGGGGCATCCGCTGTGCTGCTCGGACACACGCTCGACGATCAGGCCGAGACCGTGCTGCTCGGCCTCGCCCGGGGCTCCGGGGCGGCGAGCCTGCAGGGCATGTCGCCGGTCCGCGAGGACGAGGACGGCACCCGCTGGCTGCGACCGCTGCTCGGCGTCCGTCGCGAGACCACGCGGGCGTTCTGCACGGCATCCGATCTCACGCCGTGGGAGGACCCGCACAACCAGGACGACCGCTTCGCACGGGTCCGGGTGCGGAGCACTGTGCTGCCGGTCCTGGAGTCCGAGCTCGGCCCCGGCATCGCCGAGGCGCTGGCGCGCACGGCGGAGCAGCTGCGCGAGGATGCCGAGGCGTTCGACGAGATGATCCACGAGACCATCGAGGACATCGTCGAGCACGCCGAGGCCGGCATCTCGGTCAGTGTCGCCGCGCTCGCAGCGAACCCGGCCGCGCTGCGCAACCGGATCATCCGACTGGTGGTCGACAGCGAGTTCGGAGTCAGCCTCACTCGCACGCAGACGGTGGAGGTCGCGCGCCTCGTCACGGACTGGTCCGGGCAGGGCCCGATCGATCTGCCGGGATGCTCCGCCGTCCGCCGCGGCGGACAGCTGGTGTTCGCGGCGCGCGACTGACCCCGGGCCGCGCGTTCTGCGGCCGAAAACGACTTCTGCGGCCCCTCGAGTGCAAGGAGGCCGCAGAAGTGGAACATGGCCGCCGTCGTGGCGGCCCAGGATGAGCGGTGGCTACTTCTTGCCGCCGAGGAGCCCGCCGAGCAGGCCGCCGAGGTCGATACCGCCGCCCTTGCTGCCGCCGCCGAGGATGCCGCCGAGCACGTCGCCGATCCCGCCACCGCCCGAGCCGCTGCTGTTCCCGCCGCCGAGGATGCCGCCGATCAGGTCGCCGATCCCGCCGGACTCCTGCTTGGCGCCGGCATCCGCCTGCTCGGTCTTGCCCTTGTTCGCGTTCGCGATCAGGCCCATGACGATGGGCGCGAGGATCGGGAGCAGCTTGCCGAAGTCGATGCCGGCCGTCGCCTTCGACTCCGTGAGCGTGGCGGTGACCTCCTTCTCCTTCGCGCCGAGGATGTGGGAGACGATCTTGCCGCCGTCTGCCTGATCGATGTCGTCGACCTTCGCCGCGCCGGCCTTGCCCTCGTGCTTCTTCAACGCGTTCTGGATGGCGGTGGAACCCGACTCGGTCTCCGCGTTCTTGGCGAGTCCGCCCAGCAGCACCGCACCGCCCTGCTCGACCGCAGCCTTGGCGACGTCATGCGAGACGCCGAGCTTCGCTGCGATGTCGTCGATCGGCACCTGCGTGAGGATGTCGTCAAGAGCCATGGTGATTCCTTCCGTCGGTGGGCGCGAGCCCGTGTCACCGCTCAGAGTAGTGCGGATGCCGTGCCGAGGGGAGTGTGCACCCACGCTGGACGCGACCTGGGACGAGGCATCCGATCGCGTCACCTAAAATCGGTCTATGCGCGCCTCGGAAATCCAGGATGACCTTGCCCAGATCCTCGTCACCGAGGAGGAGATCCTCGCCAAGCTCGATGAGCTGGCGACGCAGGTCGCCGCGGACTACGAGGGCAAGGACCTGCTCCTGGTCGGCGTGCTGAAGGGTGCGGTCATGGTGATGGCCGACTTCGCTCGCGCGTTGCCGTTCCACGCGCCGATGGACTGGATGGCGGTGTCGAGCTACGGCGCGAGCACGAAGTCCAGCGGTGTCGTGCAGATCCGCAAGGACCTCGACAGCGACCTGAACGGCAAGCACGTGCTGATCGTCGAGGACATCATCGATTCCGGTCTCACGCTCAGCTGGCTGCTGGAGAACTTCGGCACCCGCGGCGCCGAGTCCGTCGAGGTGCTGGCACTGCTGCGCAAGCCCGAGGCGGCCAAGGTCGAGATCGACTGCCGCTACGTCGGCTTCGACATCCCGACCGACTTCGTGGTCGGCTACGGCCTCGACTACAACGAGCGCTACCGCAACCTGCGCGACGTCGCGGTGCTCGCGCCGCACGTCTACTCCTGACGCGTCGACGGGCTCAGCGCCCCAGGAGCCTCGGACGGGCGCAGACCCAGGAGCGAGGGGTACGCCGTGGGTGAACGCACAGCGACCCCCTAGGGCGCGCGCGATACGCTGATCCGATCATGGATGTGAAGAAGATCACCAGGAACCCCCTGATCTACGTGGCGCTGATCGGACTGCTGCTGTTCGGCGGCTTCCTGCTGATCTCGAACCTCGGTGCCCCGAAGCAGATCACCACGCAAGAGGGTCTGAAGCTGCTCGCCGGCACCACGGTCACCGAGGTCGTCACGACCGACGGTGATCAGCGCGTCGACATGACGCTGTCGAAGGCGTTCGAGGGCTCGGAGAACGTCCAGTTCTACTACGTCGACGCCCGCGCCGACGAGGTCGTCACCGCGATCAACGACGCCGACCCGAAGGACGGTTTCAACGACGCGGTGCCGCGCGCGACCTGGTTCGACGGATTCATCTCGCTGCTGCTCCCGCTCGTGCTGCTCGGCCTCCTGTTCTGGTGGCTGCTGTCGTCGATGCAGGGCGGTGGCGGCAAGGTCATGCAGTTCGGCAAGTCCAAGGCCAAGCTCGTGAACAAGGAGACGCCGACCGTCACCTTCGCGGACGTGGCCGGTGCCGACGAGGCGATCGAGGAGCTCCACGAGATCAAGGAGTTCCTGCAGGACCCGGCGAAGTTCCAGGCCATCGGCGCCCGCATCCCGAAGGGCGTGCTGCTGTACGGCCCTCCGGGAACCGGCAAGACGCTGCTCGCCCGCGCGGTCGCCGGCGAGGCAGGCGCCCCCTTCTACTCGATCTCCGGTTCCGACTTCGTCGAGATGTTCGTCGGTGTCGGCGCGTCGCGTGTTCGCGACCTGTTCAACGTCGCCAAGGAGAACGCACCTGCCATCATCTTCATCGATGAGATCGACGCGGTCGGTCGTCATCGTGGTGCCGGCATGGGCGGCGGCAATGACGAGCGCGAGCAGACCCTGAACCAGATGCTCGTCGAGATGGACGGCTTCGACCCGAACGCGAACGTCATCGTGATCGCGGCCACGAACCGCCCTGACATCCTCGACCCCGCGCTGCTGCGCCCGGGTCGCTTCGACCGTCAGATCGGTGTGGACGCTCCCGACCTCAAGGGCCGCCAGAAGATCCTCGAGGTGCACAGCAAGGGCAAGCCCCTCGCGAAGAGCGTCGACCTCGAGGTCGTCGCTCGCAAGACACCCGGCTTCACGGGCGCCGATCTCGCGAACGTCCTCAACGAGGCTGCGCTGCTCACCGCTCGCTCGAACGCGCAGCTGGTCGACAACCGCGCGCTCGACGAGGCCATCGATCGTGTGATCGCCGGTCCGCAGCGCCGCACCCGCGTCATGAAGGACAAGGAGAAGCTCATCACGGCGTACCACGAGGGCGGACACGCACTCGCGGCAGCGGCGATGAACTACACCGACCCCGTCACGAAGATCACGATCCTGCCCCGCGGCAAGGCCCTCGGCTACACGATGGTGCTCCCGCTGGACGACAAGTACTCCATCACCCGCAACGAGCTGCAGGACCAGCTGACCTACGCGATGGGTGGCCGCGTCGCCGAGGAGATCATCTTCCACGACCCGACCACCGGCGCCTCGAACGACATCGAGAAGGCGACCTCGATCGCGCGCAAGATGGTCATCGAGTACGGCATGACCACGCAGGTCGGTCCGGTCAAGCTCGGCACCGAAGGCGGTGACATGTTCGTGGCCCGCGACATGGGCCGTGGCCGCGAGTACTCCGAGAAGGTCGCCGAACGGGTCGACGCCGAGGTGCGTGCCCTGATCGAGCAGGCCCACAACGAGGCCTACGAGGTGATCAGCGCGAACCGCGACATCCTCGACCGTCTCGCGCTGGCGCTGCTCGAAGAGGAGACCCTCGACCACAACCAGATCGCGGAGATCTTCACCGAGATCAAGAAGCTCCCCGAGCGTCCGCTGTGGCTGTCGAGCGAGGATCGCCCGGTCTCGGAGCGTCCTCCGATCGAGGTGCCGAAGAAGGACGTGTCGCTGGCTGCATCGGTCGAGGCTCCGGCAGCGACCGCGCGGACGCAGACCGGATCGGCGGGTGCCGGTCAGGCGCGACCTGCGACGGCCTGAGCGTGACCGTCGACAGAGCGCGCGTCGAGAGGCTCACGCGTGAGCTGCTCGAGGCGATCGGCGAGGATCCGGATCGGCCGGGGCTGAAGCAGACCCCGACACGGATGGGCGAGCTGTACGCCGAATTCTTCGCGGGAGTCGGGGCGGATGCTGCCGAGCCCCTCGCGCGCACGATCAGCGTGACCAGAGGACCCGCCCCCGACACGCTGCCGTCGGGTGCCGTGCTGCTTCGCGACATCCGTTTCCGTTCGGTGTGCGAGCACCACCTGCTGCCGTTCGCCGGCCGCGCGCACCTCGCGTATCTCCCCGGCGAGCAGGTGGTCGGTCTCGGTGCCCTCGTGAAGGTCGTGGAGATCCTCGCCGCTCGTCCGCAGGTGCAGGAGCGACTGGGGGAGCAGATCGCCGACACGATCGCCGAGCACCTCGACACCCGCGGCGTGCTGGTCGTGCTCGACGCCAGCCACGGCTGCGTCACGATGCGCGGCGGGCGTCAGCCCGAGGCATCCACCCTCACGATCGCCGCCCGTGGTGAGTACACGGATCCGGCGGCGCGCGCTGAGCTGATCACGCTGATCGGCGCTTCGACGGGCTCAGCGACCCAGGGTGCGGGCTCAGCGACCCAGGGTGCGGGCGCAGCGACCCAGGGTGCGGGCGCAGGAGTCCAGGGATGACCGGCATCTGGGGCATCGTCAACGTGACCCCGGACTCGTTCAGCGACGGTGGGCTGTATCTCGACGTCGACAGCGCGGTCGCACGCGGGCGGTGGATGCGCGAAGAGGGCGCGACGGTGATCGATGTCGGCGGCGAATCGACCAGGCCGGGTGCGGAGCGGGTGTCGGCGGCCGTCGAGCAGCAGCGCGTGATCCCCGTGATCGAGCAGCTGGTCGCGGCCGGAGCGCCCGTGAGCATCGACACCCTCAACGCCTCGACGGCGGCGGCAGCGGTTCGGGCTGGGGCGCGCATCGTGAACGACGTGTCCGGGGGGCTCGCGGATCCCGACATGCGCGCGGCTGTTGCGGAGTCCGGGGCGGACTACGTCATCGGACACTGGCGCGGATTCTCCGATGACATGTATGCGCACGCCGAATATCGTCGCGCCGCGCGTGAGGTCGCAGGCGAGTTGCAGGAGCGCCTGGGCGAGGCCGCGGCATCCGGCATCGCGCCATCACGGGTCATCCTCGATCCGGGCATCGGGTTCGCGAAGGCCGGTGCCCAGAACTGGGACGTGCTGCGCGGACTCGATGAGATCGTGGCCCTCGGCCCGCGCGTGCTGATCGGCACCTCTCGCAAGCGGTTCCTCGCGGAGGCGCTCCGGCCCGCACGTGGTTCAGACGGGGTGACGGTGGACCGTCGCGACCTCGCGACCGCGGTCACGAGCGCCCTCGCGCTCCGCGCCGGGGTCTGGGCCGTCCGCGTGCACGACGTCGCCACCACGCGCGACGCGTTGGCGATCGCGCACGCCTGGGACGGGCGCTGAGCGAACAGTCCGGCGCGGACAGGTCGTGCGCCGTACGCTAGGTGGCATGGACACCCTCGACGAGATCGCCCTGACCGGCCTCACCGTGTTCGGGCGCCATGGCGTCTACGACCACGAGCGCGAGAACGGACAGGAGTTCACGATCGATCTGCGGCTGTCGATGTCGCTGGAGCAGGCGGCGTGGTCGGACGACGTCGCCGACACGGTGCACTACGGCGAGCTGGCGGAGAAGGTCGCGGCCGTCGTCGCAGGGGAGCCCGTCGACCTGATCGAGACGCTCGCATCGCGCATCGCCGATGTGGCGCTCGAGGACCAGCGCGTGCAGTTCACCACGGTGACGGTGCACAAGCCGCATGCGCCGATTCCGCTGACCTTCGCCGACGTCGCGGTCACCGTGCGTCGATCGCGCCGCGCCGCCGAACTCGAGGACATCACCGCATGAGCCGCAATCTGGCCAACCCGCCGCACATCCCGCCGTCCCGTCCAGGACGGCCCGAAGCGCTCGCCGTCGTCGCGCTCGGCGCCAATCTCGGCGACCGCGAACAGACGATCCGTGCTGCTGCTGAACGCATCGCACGCCTCCCACTGGTCAGCGACGTGCGGCTCTCCGCACTGTTCGAGACGGTCGCCGTGCGAGTCGACGGTCCGGACCCGGCTGCCCCGGGCTACATGAACGCCGTCGCCCACGTCATCACCCGCCTCGCACCGGAGATCCTCCTCGGCATGCTGCACGCGATCGAGGACGAGAACGGCCGGGAGCGCCACGAGCGCTGGGGTGACCGCACCCTCGACCTCGACCTGATCTCCTACGGCGACGTCGTCTCCGACGATCCCAGGGTGCAGCTGCCGCACCCCCGTGCATCCGAGCGCCTGTTCGTGCTCGAGCCCTGGCTCGACCTCGACCCGGATGCCGAGCTGATCGGTCATGGACGCATCGATGCCCTCGCGGATGAGCTGCGTGCCCGAGGCGAGGCATGAGGCGCACGTCGCTGGGCGTCCTCGTCCTGCTCGTGCTGCTCGGGGCGGGGGTCGGGTATCTGCTCGACCACATGCTCACCGCGGGCGGACGCTCGACGTTCACGCCGTCACTGCTGCTCCCGGTGCTGCTGCTCCTGATCGCCGTCGCAGCACTCGGCGTCGCGTGGCCGGTGCGGCACAGCGTGCGCACCGGCACCAGGATCGACCCGTTCCGGGCTCTGCGGGCTGCGACCCTCGCCCGTGCATCCAGCCTGGTCGGCGCGATCATGGCCGGGTTCGGGGCAGGACTGCTCGTGTTCCTGCTGTCACGTCCGATCGATCCGCCGGTAGGGTCGACAGTGGCCATGCTGGCGTTGATCGCGAGCGCGGTCGTGCTGGTGATCGCCGCACTCATCGCGGAACAGTTCTGCACTCTGCCTAAGGATCCTGATGACTCAGAACCCCGAGACCTCACCCCTGAACCCGGCGGAGGGCACTGATCTCCCAGCCCTCGACCAGGGGACGTACACGGCGCTGCGCACGTCCAAGCGCGAGGGGCGACTGGAGCTCGACGGCGTCTGGCATCAGATCTCGCCGCGCTACGTCGTCTCGCAGTTCGTGCAGAACGCGATCTTCCTCGCCGTGGTCATCGCAGCCGCGGTCGTGCTGAACATCGTGCTCGGGCAGGACTGGGTCTGGATCCCCGCCGGCGTGATCATCCTCATCACGCTCATCACGCTCATCATCCTGCCGCGCCAGGCGAGGGCGCTCGGCTACATGCTCCGCGCCGACGACATCGTGTTCCGCAAGGGCATCCTGTGGCAGCGCATGATCGCCGTGCCGTACGGGCGCATGCAGCTCGTCGACATCACGCAGGGGCCGCTCGACCGGGCCTTCGGCGTCTCGCAGCTGAAGATGGTCACTGCTGCAGCGACGACCGGCGTGCAGATCCCGGGGCTCACGCAGCCCGCTGCCGAGGCACTGCGCGACACCCTCATCGAGGTCGCCGAGAACCGCCGGACCGGCCTGTGAGCGAGCAGCAGTTCCCCGCGACGCCGCATCCTCCCCAGGATCCGGCGCCGCGCGGACAGGACTCGGCATCGCTCGCCGACGGCGAGTGGCATCGGATGCACCCGCTGACGCCGCTCTTCAAGGGCGGCCTGGCGCTGATCGTCATCGCCGGCATCGTGATCGCCAACATGCGCGATCGGGTCATCGCCTGGATGGTCGACATCTTCAGTCCCGAGTCGCACTACGGCGACTACACCGGCGGAGACCCCGTCGACTGGGTGTTCCGGAACAATCTGATCCTCATCGTGCTCGGCGGCGTGCTCGCACTGGTCATCGTGCTGATCCTGATCTTCTGGTTCATCTGGCGATTCCAGCAGTTCCGCATCACCGGCGATCACGTCGAGGTGCGCAAAGGCATCATCTTCCGCTCGCACCGACGTGCACCGCTCGACCGTGTGCAGGGCGTGAACCTCACGCGCCCGTTCCCTGCTCGCATCATCGGACTCGCCAAGCTCGAGGTCGTCGGCGCCGGCAACGACGCGAACGTCGAGCTCGAATACCTCGCGACCGGTCGCGCCGAGTCGGTTCGGTCCTCGATCCTGCGCCTCGCCTCCGGCGCTCGCGCGGCGCGGCAGGGCACCGCGGATCCGGCATCCGCGAACCCGGCCGCTCCGGCATCCGTCCGTGCCCAGCTCGTGGGCTCGATGAACGACGGCGTCACCGGACTGATCGCCGGCGTCGACCTCGAGGACGTCGCTCCGGAGAGCGTCGTCAAGATCCCCGCCGGCCGCCTCGTGGGCTCGCAGGTGATCTCCGGACTCCTCTGGCTGGTGTTCTTCGGTGTGATCTTCGCGATCGCGATCGGCAGCGTGGCCATCGGCGTGCTCTCCGACGGCGATCCGGAGGGCGGCGTGGTCCTGCTCGGGATCGGCCTCGGCATGGGCATCCCGTTCGTGATCGCCGCCGTCGGTATCACCTGGGCGCAGATCTCGAAGTCGCTGCGGTACTCGATCGCGCCGACGCCCGACGGCGTTCGCATCACCTACGGCCTGTTCACGACGGTCACCGAGACGCTCCCGCCCGGACGCATCTTCGCTGTCGAGGTGTCGCAGTCGCTGCTGTGGCGTCCGTTCGGCTGGTGGACCATCAAGATCAACCGCATGAGCGGCAAGAGCATCTCGCAGCAGCAGTCGGGCAGCGCGCAGCAGTTCAACATCGTGCTGCCGGTCGGCAAGCGCGCTGACGTGGAGCGCGTGCTCGGACTGATCCTGCCGGATGTGCCCGCCGGCGAGATCCCCTTCATCTGGGAGCACGGCGTGCTCGGCCCGGTCGAAGGCGATCCGTATCGCACGATGCCGCGTCGCGCCTGGTGGCGCCGACCGCTCTCGTGGAAGCGCCACGGATTCATGCTCACCGACTTCGGGCTGCTGCTGCGTCGCGGCGTCGTGTGGCGCAAGCTCGCGGTGTTCCCGCTCGCGCGTCTGCAGGGCGTCTCGCTCAATCAGGGGCCGATCGATCGGATGCAGCGGGTCTCGGGTGCACAGGTCCACACGGCACCCGGTCCGATCACGGGGATGCTCTCCGGACTCGAGCGTGACGATGCGCTCGCGCTGCTCGACGGCCTCAGTCGTGCTGCTGCTGCCGCCGCGATGCGAGACACGACGCACCGCTGGAGCGAGCACGCTGCGGCTGCGCAGCCGACGGCCCAGCCTGCTCCGCCGACCGGATATCCGGCAGCACCGAACCAGGATGCCCCGGCGTGGCCGACGGCACCTCCCGCCGGTCAGCCCATCTGGCCTGCGCCGCCGGCACCGACCGGCCCGCCTGTGTGGGCTGCGCCGCCTGCGCCTCCCGTGACCCCACCGCCTGCTGCGCCTCCCGTGACCCCACCGCCTGCTGCACCGCCTGCTGCGCCTCCGGCGCCGCCGAGCGTTGCCCCTGCGCCGCCGGCTGCTCCGGTCGCTCCGCCGGCGCCTCCCGCGACGCGTCGATCCTCACGGCCTCCGGCGCCGCCGACCGAGGACTGACCCGGTGGTGCGCGACGGGCGCCTCGGCGTCGGCATCATCGGCGCGGGTCGCGTCGGTCCGGTGATCGGTGCTGCCCTCGGCGGCGCTGGGCATGCGGTCGTCGGGATCACCAGCGGGTCTGATGACGAGCGTGCCTCGGCGGTGCTCCCCGACGTCCCGGTGCTGGACGCGCTCGAGATCGTGCGCCGCGCCGAGCTCGTCGTGCTCGCCGTGCCGCACGCCGAACTGCCGTCGCTCGTGGCGGGGATCGCCGAGGTCGGCGGGTGGCAGGTCGGTCAGCTCGTGCTGCACACCGACCCCGCCTACGGCATCGAGGTGCTGCGACCGGCGGCCGAGCGCGGCGCGATCCCGCTGGCCGTGCACCCGGCGATCACGTTCACCGGAACCTCGATCGATCTCCGGCAGCTGCCGGCCAGCTTCGCCGCGGTGACGGCCCCGGCGGCCGTGCTGCCCATCGCGCAGGCGCTCGCGGTCGAGATGGGCTGCGAGCCGGTGGTCATCGCCGAGCAGGACCGCGCGGTCTATGCCGACGCGATCCAGGCCGCGGCGGACTTCTCCCGGTCGATCATCGGCCAGTCGACGGCGCGGCTCCGCGAGATCGGCGTGGAGAATCCCGGCGGCTACCTCTCGGCGCTGGTGCAGTCCACGGTCGAGCGCGCGCTGCGCGAAGCATCCGATCCGCCGCCCCTGCTCTGAGCCTCGCTCGCGACCTTCGCTCCCGACGCCGCTCGCTCCGCGGAGGTGTCGCACCCGGCCGCATCGCGCCGCCGGTAGCGGCACTGTGCGACACCTGCGAGCGCGATGCACCGAGCGATGCTCGGCGAATGCTGCGGCTCAGCGACCGCCCGAGAAGCCGCCGCCGCCACCGCCGCCGGAGAAGCCGCCGCCGAAGGATCCACCGGCGCTCGACGAGCTGCCGGCCGACGGCGCGGTGTACGTCGCCGCCGCGTGCGATGACACCGCGAAGACGGCGAGCTGCGTCCGCAGGAACGGCGATGTCGGGTCGCCGATCCACCCGGCGCCGCGCTGCTCGTGCGAGTAGACGAATTCGAGCACGCGGCCCCACTCGTCCTCCATGCCGAACAGCATCGCGTAGGGGAGGAGCCGCTCGTACAGCACGATGACGTTCGCGCTGCCGTCCTGGCGGCGCTCGGCGCCGCTGTACGACTGCAGCATCTGCAGCCGGTCGGCCTCGGCGACGCGGATGAACTCCTTCACGCCCAGCAGGTACTCGAGCTCGCGCGCACCTTCGACGGTCAGCACCGTGTGCTTCGAGAAGGTGTAGAAGCTCGAGATCATCACCAGCACAGCTCCGAAGGCAATGGCGACGAGGGCGGGGATCGCCGAGTCGCGTCCGCTGATCACGCCCCAGAACGCGAGCGCGAGGCCGACGACCGTGACACCGATGGCGCACCACTGCAGGATCATCGCGCCACGAGAGCGCGCGGTGGTGGTGAACCCTTGCGACGTCGCCGCCGCGACGCCGCTGCTCACGAGCCCGCCCATGCGGGCAGCGAACGACTCGCTCTCGGCCGGGAGGTCGATCACATCGTCCGAGTCAGCGCCGACGAACAGCGCATCGAGGGCCTGCACGTCGAGCTGGTCGGGGATGGGCGTGCCGGGCAACCGCCGGAGGCGTGGGCGCTCGGTGTCATCGCTCTCCTCGATGCGCAGCGTGCCCCGGACCGCGAGGTGCACGATCTCGGCTGGCACCGGATCCTTCGCACCGGGGATGAGGGCTGCGGCGAGCAGCGGCGGCATCCGGTCCGGCACGTCGTACTGAGCGACGATGATGCCGTCGGCGACCCTGCGACGTCGCGTGAACAGCGAGACCGCGACCCACCCCCCGGCCGAGAGGCCGGCTGCTCCGACCGCGCCGACGACGGGCACGACGTCGGCCAGCGGGTTCGGCTGGCGTGCCGGGGCCGGCGCCGCGGTGCCGGCTTCGAAGCCGATCGCGACCGTGACGCCGTCGCCGGCCGGGCGCTGGCCGGACTCCACACGGAACACCGCCGCGCCGTTCTCCATCTCGGGCCCCTGCAGATCGCACTCGTCGGTCGAACCGGAGGCCCCGGTGTAGCACCGCGCTGATCCGGTGAGCCGATCGCCCATCGCGGCGTCGACCGCGATCGATGCGCGGAAGCGTTCGATCGCCTGCGTGCTGTCGAGGGGGAGGAGGTCCCAATAGAACTCGTCGACGCCGGTGTCGGCTGCGAGCACGACATCGCGCATCGTGTACTCGATCACGTACGTCGTGAGGCCGTGCACGAAGTCGTCGTCGCCGGTCGACAGGTACAGCACGCCGTCGTCGGTCTCGGTCTCGTACGCGACCTCGGCGCCGTTCTCGTCGGTGACCGAGAGGACGGTGGTGTCGATGCGGGCGCCCTCGTAGCCGGTCGGGAGTCCGCGGACGATGCCCCGGTTCTGGTCGAGATCCGGGAAACGGGCGACGAGGGTCTCGGTCACGTGCAGCCGCGAGCGGCCATCGTCATCGAGGCTCAGCTCGTACTGCGCATCCCACGATGCGTACGAGAAGTCGTTCACATCGGCGGAGACAGAGGACTCCACGACCGGCGCCGATGCCGCGGTCGCGGCGGTCGGCATCACGAGTCCGGCGACGGTGAGAGCGACAACGGCGAGCAGGCGGATGATCCGTGTGGAGGCCATGCTTCGAGGCTACCCAGCGGGCGCTCGCTGGCGATCACCCCACCTCGGTAAACTGGGAACGACTTTTCAAGGAGCCCCGCACATGACTGACGCGTCCGCCGCGCCCGAGCAGAACCCGACCGACCCCGCAGCGGTCGGCGACGATGACATCCACGAGCAGAAGGCAGTGCGTCTCGCGAAGCGCGAGCGTCTGATCGAGAAGCGCGCGGATGCCGGTGGCGGCGCATTCCCGGTGAGCGTCCCCGTGACGCATGGGATCCCCGCGCTGCGCGCCGAGTACGGCGAGCTGGAGGCCGGCGCCGAGACCGGCGTGCAGGTCGGCGTCGCCGGTCGTGTGGTGTTCAGCCGCAACACCGGCAAGCTGTGCTTCGCCACGCTCCAGGCCGGCGACGGCTCGCGCATCCAGGCGATGATCTCGCTCGCGAACGTCGGCGAGGAGTCGCTGGCGGACTGGAAGGAATACGTCGACCTGGGCGACCACGTGTTCGTGCACGGCGAGGTGATCTCGAGCCGCCGCGGCGAGCTGTCGATCATGGCCGATGCCTGGGCGATCGCCGCGAAGGCGATCCTTCCGCTGCCGAACGCCTACGCCGAGCTCAGCGAAGAGGGTCGTGTGCGCAGCCGGTATCTCGACTTGATCGTGCGTGAGCAGGCCCGCACCACGGTGCGCGCCCGCGCCGCGGTCAACGCCAGCCTTCGTGCGACGTTCACCTCGCACGACTACCTCGAGGTCGAGACGCCCATGCTGCAGGTGCAGCACGGCGGCGCCTCGGCTCGCCCCTTCGTCACGCACTCGAACGCCTTCGACACCGAGCTCTACCTGCGCATCGCGCCCGAGCTGTACCTGAAGCGCGCCGTGGTCGGCGGCATCGAGCGCGTGTACGAGATCAACCGCAACTTCCGCAACGAGGGCGCCGACTCCACGCACAGCCCCGAGTTCGCGATGCTCGAGGCGTACCAGGCGTACGGCGACTACAACCAGATGGCGGGCCTGACCCAGGAGCTCGTGCAGCAGGCTGCGATCGCGGTCGCCGGCTCCACCACCGTCACCTGGGCCGACGGCACCGAGTACGACCTCGGCGGCGAGTGGGATCGCATCTCGATGTACGAGTCGCTGTCTGCGGCCTCCGGCCGCACCGTCACCCCGCAGGACTCCGTCGAGGATCTCATCGCCTTCGCCGAGGCGAACGGCGTCGATCTCCCTCCGCAGGCCACCCACGGCAAGCTCGTCGAGGAGCTGTGGGAGCACTTCGTGAAGGGCGACCTGGTCCGCCCCACGTTCGTGATGGACTTCCCCGTCGACACCTCGCCTCTTGTGCGCGAGCACCGTTCGATCTCAGGCGTCGTCGAGAAGTGGGACCTGTATATCCGCGGATTCGAGCTGGCGACGGGATACTCCGAGCTCGTCGACCCGGTCATCCAGCGAGAGCGCTTCGTCGAGCAGTCGAAGCTCGCCGCCCGAGGCGATGTCGAGGCCATGCCCGTCGATGAGGAGTTCCTGCGCGCCCTCGAGCACGGCATGCCGCCGTCCGGTGGCATGGGCATGGGCATCGACCGCCTGATCATGGCGATCACCGGGCTGGGCATCCGCGAGACGATCCTCTTCCCGCTGGTCAAGTAGCGGCACCGTCGACGAGCGGGGCGTTCCCTCGGCGGAACGCCCACTCCGGCAGCACCGCCGCGTCGACCATCGTCTGCAGCAGAGCGGCGAGCCCGTACTCCGGGTCGATCTCGCGCACCAGGTCGAGGTAGTGCGCTGCGTGGCTGGAGCGTCCGAGGGCCCACGACAACCATGCCGCCGCAGTGAGCGGACCCGGCCGCGCCGATCGAGGCGCGGCTGCGGCCGCATGACGGACCACCGTGAGCGCGAGCCGCAGCCGGTCCCGGTCTGGCACCGGCCCCATGCCGAGGAACACCGCGCCGAGATCGTCGGTGAGCGCTCGTCCGTAGTGCGCGAAGGCGAGCTGCGCTTCCAGGGTGCGCGCGCCTCCGTGCAGATCGGTGGCCCACTGCGCGATCGCGACGTCACGGAACACCGGTCGCTCCAGGCACCACAGCAGCGCCGCGATCGCGTACGTGGGGTTGGTGTCCGGATGCTCGAGCAGCGCCTCGAAGAAGGCGGGGATGTCGTCGAGCGACACCAGCGCCGCGAGCGCCTGCGGGTTCTCCCGCCCGGTCACCCCGCCACCTGCATCGTGGTCGATCACCTCGGCGATGTCGCGCAGCGCGCTGCCGACCCGCTCCTTGCACGCGAGATCGGCTCTTGGGAGTGCGAGCCCGGTCAGCTGATCGCCGGCGACGTCGCCGACCCCTGGCACCTCGGGCGTCGGGGGCAGCGAATCCAAGGCGCCCAGCTGCGGATCGTCGACCAGATAGCTCGACCAGCCGTCGGGAGTGACGCACAGCGCATCGACGACGCGCAGCCCGGTGTCCTCGGCGCATCCGAGCACCTCGTCGACGGCGACCGCGAAGGGCAGCACCAGACCATCGGGCGTGGCTTCGGGGCGCTCATCGGTGTACACGACCAGCGCCACGGCATCCGTTCCATCCAGGCGAGCGATCAGACCGATCGCGGCATCCGCGTACTGCGCGAGGTTCGTCTCGTCCGCCGGCAGGTCGAGTCGCATCGCACCGTGCGAGCGACTGCCGTGGAACGGGAGGAGGACGATGCTGCGGCGCGGAGTGAAGCCGGCCAGTGCGGGGACGATGCCGAGGAAGTCGGCGGAATCTGAGGCGTGGAGAACCGTGGTCATGCAGCGAGTGTCGTCGTGCCGTGGTGGTGCGGACGCCGAATCGAGTGGCTGTGGACGCGTTCCGCGTCGATCCCTGATTGGGGACGAGAAGTCGAGGGCACAGCGGGCGCGTACGATAGGAGGATGGAGAACTTCTGGCTCGCGGTCGCATGGTCGCTGCTGCCGACCGTCGGGGTCAGCATCGTCTTCTTCATGGTCGTCCGCGGCATCCTCCGCTTCGACCGCACCGAGCGCAAGGTGCACGCGCAGATCGAGGCCGAGGAGCGCGCAGCGCGAGGCCTCCCTCCCCGCTCCTGAGCGACGTCGCAGCCATCGGCTACTGTGTAGCCAACGCGCAGGCGAGGGCGCGGACCCGCGGTGATCGACGCCGCATCAGTGAGGGGACACCATGACGCCGGAGACCTGGGCATGGTGGATCACCGCGTTCCTCCTGGTGCTGGATCTCACCATCCGCATCACGGCCATCATCGTCATCCCCCGCAACCGGCGTCCGACCGCGGCCATGGCGTGGCTGCTCGCGGTCTTCTTCATCCCCTTCGTGGGCGTCTTCCTCTTCCTGTTGATCGGCAACCCGCGGCTCCCGCGGGCGCGTCGTCGCAAGCAGGATCAGATCAACGAGTACATCGCCGAGACCAGCGAGCATCTGCACTTCGGCACGCTGCGTCCGCACGCCCCCGACTGGTTCGGACCGATCGTGCAGATGAACCAGTCGCTGGGTGCGCTTCCGCTCTCGGGTGACAACGGTGCGCACCTCATCTCCGACTACCAGGAGTCGCTCGACGACATGGCTGACGCCATCCGCGCGGCCGAGGAGTACGTGCACGTCGAGTTCTACATCCTGCAGTCGGACCAGTCCACGGACAATTTCTTCCGTGCCCTCGAAGAGGTCTCAGCCAGAGGCGTCGAGGTGCGCGTGCTGCTCGACCACTGGGCGAACCGCTGGAAGCCGCGATACAAGGCGACGATCCGGCGGCTCAACGCCATGAAGGCCGACTGGCACCTGATGCTGCCGGTGCAGCCGCTGAGGGGACGGATGCAGCGTCCCGACCTGCGCAACCACCGCAAGCTCCTCGTGGTCGACGGCAAGATCGCGTACCTCGGCTCGCAGAACGTCACGGATTCGACCTACAACCTGCCGAAGAACATCAAGCGCGGCCTGCACTGGGTCGATCTGATGGTGCGACTCGACGGGCCGGTCGTGCTGAGCGTGAACGCCATCTTCGTGGCCGACTGGTACAGCGAGACCGACACCGTGCTGGAGGGCATCGACATCAGCCATGCCGACATCGGCTCCGGCGACCTCGACTGCCAGGTGGTGCCGTCTGGCCCGGGGTTCGAGGTCGAGAACAACCTGCGCCTGTTCCTCGCGCTGCTCTACTCCGCCAAGAAGCGGATCATGATCGTCAGTCCGTACTTCGTGCCGGACGAGGCACTGCTGCTCGCGGTCACCGCCGCGGTCGACCGTGGCGTGGAGGTCGAGCTCTTCGTGTCCGAGGAGGGCGACCAGGCGATGGTCTACCACGCCCAACGCAGCTACTACGAGGTGCTGCTCAAGTCGGGCGTGCGCATCTGGATGTATCGCAAGCCGTACATCCTGCACACCAAGAGCCTCACGATCGACGACGAGGTCGCAGTGATCGGGTCGAGCAACATGGACATGCGATCCTTCGGTCTGAACCTCGAGGTGTCGATGCTCGTGCGCGGTCAGGAGTTCGTCGCCGAGATGCGCGAGGTGGAGGACAAGTACCGCTCGCTCAGCCGGGAGCTGACGCTCGAGGAGTGGATGCAGCAGCCGTTGCGTTCCACGGTGCTCGACAACCTCGCTCGACTGACCTCGGCGCTGCAGTAGCTCGGAGGTCCGCCGAGTATCGGGATGAATCCGGAATATCGGACGAGTACCCTGTGACCATGGCCACACGCACGCGTCTCGCAGTCGTCTTCTCGTCCCTCGCCGCCGTCCTGCTGGTCGCTGCCGGCTGCACCGCGACCCCTGGTGCCGAGTCGCCGACGAGCTCGCCGGCGCCCAGCTCCGGAGCGAGCGGTGAGGACGTCAACGACGTCGAGGCGACGCTGTTGGACGACGGCCGCATGTTCGCAGTCGTCACCTGGGGCTCGTCGGGCTGCGTGCCGCAGGTCGATGAGGTCTCGGCGGACGGACAGACCGTCACGGTGACGCTGGTGGAGCTCGAGAGCGAGGACGGCGGAGAGAAGGCGTGCACCACCGACTTCGCGCCGCGAGCGAGCGTCGGCGCGCTGCCGGAAGGCGTCGATCCCACGCAGGACATCACACTGCAGGTGACCTATGGCGAGATCGCTGACGACGTCGACCTCGACGGCAGCGCCGACTTCACTGGCACGCCCGGTGGCTCGACCGAGTACCAGCCGACAGCAGGCTGGTTCGACGACGGCAGCCTGGTGCTCCTCACCTGGGGTTCCTCGTCCTGCGCTCCGGTGGTCGAGTCGGTCGAAGGATCCGGCAACGCGGGCACCGTGACCTTCGTCACGGACGAGGACAAGATGTGCACGATGGACATGGCGCCGCGGGCGACGATCATCGCATTCGGCGACGACGCTGTGGAGGACGACGGCTTCATGCTCACGCTCACCGGAGGCGGGCTCGAGGGCACCGTCTCGGTCCAGAACAGCTGACCGCGCTGACGGTGCGCGTCAGAGCGAGTCGACCGGGTGCCCGGCCGGCAGCGCGAGCAGCAGCGCAGACGGGTCGACGCGGCAGGTGATGCGGACTGCCTCGCCGAACTCGTCACCGTCGAGCTCGATCGGCGTCGGCCCGGGGGCTGCGGCTTCCGCGGCGAGACCGCGGAAGTAGTGCACAGAGGCATCCTTGCCCCGGCGTTCGAGCACGCGCCGGCCGGCGCGGGAGCGCCTGAGCACCGAGTTGTCCCACCAGATCTTGCGCCAGACCCCGAGCCAGCCGAGCACCCCGGTCGGCTGGATCACGGCGACGTCGAGCGTGGCATCCGTGACCGAGGCGTCGGGGATCAGCGCGATGCCTGCCGGCAGCGTGCCGCAGTTCGCGAACAGGATGCTGTACACCTTCGTCGAATGCAGGCGGCCCTCATCGACCTGGTGCACGGCCCTGAACGGCTTCGCCGTCGCGAGTGAGCGTGCGGCGCCGTCGACATAGGCGATCCAGCCGACCGACTTCTTGAGATCGGGTCGGGTGTTCGCGATCATGTCGGCATCGAGCCCGATCCCGGCGAGCACCACGAAGGCGTGCTCCGATTCCGTTGCGTCGGCGCGGGTGAGCTTGGCCCAGCCGATGTCGATCGGATGCCGGAAATCGCCGAGCGCGGCACGGATCATCTCGGCAGGGTCGCCCAGCGGAAGCCCGAGGTTGCGCGCGAGCAGGTTGCCGGTTCCGCTCGGAAGGATCGCGAGCGGAACGCCCGTGTTCGCGATCGCCTCCGACACGGCACGCACGGTGCCGTCGCCGCCGGCGACGAGCACGACGTCGACGCCGCGTTCGAGCGCCGCCGCCGTCGCGGCCTGCCCTGCATCCTCGATCGTGGTCGTGTAGAACGCCGGATGCTCCCACCCGGCCTCGCGACTCAGGTCCTTCACGGACGCCCGCAGCCGCTTCTCGTCGACCTTGATCGGGTTGTAGATGAGCGCTGCCTGGCGTCGAAGTGCAGGCGTCGTCATGGCGCTACTCTAAACCCGGCATCCGCCGGTCGAATCCCCCAGCGGAGGATCCACCAGTATGTCGGTGTGTGACCGCGAGGCTCGTGGGGCCCGGTGCTCCGCCGCTAACGTCAGGAGTCATGTCAGAGCAGAGCCACACCCCGAACGAGATCGACGCGCACTTCGCGCAGCAGAAGAAGCGCAGGCGGCTGTGGCTGATCGGCGGCGCAGTCGCTGCGGTCGTCGTGGCGGCCGCGATCGTCATCCCGATCGTGGTGCAGAACTCCGGTCCGGAAGCGGGAGGGGACGGTGATCTGATCCCGCTCACGATCGCCGACACGGCCCAGAGCGACTTCCAGGACGCGATCATCGAGGTCGGACGCGAGAACGGTCTCGACCTCACCTTCGTGAACTTCGACGACCCGTATCTGCCGAACACCGCGCTCGTGGAGGGCGAGGTCGACGGCAACTCGTTCCAGCACGTCGCCTGGCTCAGCCAGTTCAACAAGGAGAACGGCTCCGACATCACGCCGGTCTTCTCGACCGTCATCTCCGCGTGGGGCCTGTTCTCCGACGACCTCGACTCGGCCGACAGCATCCCCGACGGTGCCAAGGTCGCCGTGCCGGACGACCCGGCCAACTTCTCGCGTTCGCTGTTCATCCTGCAGACCGCAGGGGTCATCGAGGTCGACGAGGACGCAGGTGTGTTCCCCACCGAGGAGGACATCACGTCGAACCCCCGCGGGATCGAGCTCGTGCGCATCGCCCACGAGTCGGTGCAGACGAGTTACAGCGATCCGGCGATCTCGGCGGTCGTGATCGCGACCGACGACTTCGACCCTGCGCTCGAGATCACGAGTGACGACGCCCTCGTGCTCGAGGACTCGTCGGCCACGACGTCGAGCCCCTACGTGATCGTGGTCGCGACGACCGCCGACCGCGCCGATGACCCGGCCTGGGCGCTGCTCGAGAAGACGTACCGCGACACGCGCGTGGTCCAGGCCCTCGAAGAGGAGAAGCGCGGCGAGGCAACGATCGTCGAGCTGCCGGTCGACGATCTGCGGGCAGCGCTCGCCGAGCTCGTCGCGCAATAACTGCCGCAGTGCCGGCACGCCGCACGATCAGACCGAGGTTCGAATGACAGAGCGCATCCAGCTGTCCGGGGTGTCGAAGGACTATCCGGCGCGAGGCAAGGGTGAGCCCGTCCGTGTGCTCCGCGACATCGACATCTCGGTTCGGGCAGGCGAGGTCTACGGCCTGATCGGGCGCTCCGGGGCTGGCAAGTCGACGCTGCTGCGCATGATCAACGGGCTCGAGGCGCCGACGGAGGGTCGTGTGCTCGTCGACGGCGTGGACGTGCAGTCGCTTGCTCCCGCCGAGCTGCGCACGCTGCGGCACGGCATCGGCATGGTGTTCCAGCAGTTCAACCTGTGGAACTCGCGCACGGTCTTCAGCAACATCGCCACGCCGCTCACGCTCGCAGGGTGGAAGGACGAGCAGATCTCCCGCCGCGTGGGCGAGCTGCTCGACTTCGTCGGACTCGGCGGCAAGGCGTTTGCGCGTCCGCGGCAGCTCTCCGGCGGTCAGAAGCAGCGCGTCGGCATCGCGAGGGCGATCGCGGCGAAGCCCTCGGTGCTGCTGGCCGACGAGGCGACCAGCGCCCTCGACCCGCAGACCACGACGGAGATCGTCGACCTGCTGCGTTCGGTGAACCAGGAGTTCGGCATCACGATCGTGGTGGTGACGCACGAGATGGATGTGATGAGTCAGCTCGCCGACCGTGTCTCCATCCTCAGCGACGGTGATGTGGTGGAGTCCGGCGACATCCATCAGATCCTCGCCCGTCCACAGCATCCGGTGACGGCGAACCTCGTCGGCTCGTACACGCGGACCTTCCTGAGCGAACGGGATCGCGCCGAGCTCGCCTCGCAGTTCGCTGGCAGACGGATCTCGGTCGCGATGGACGGCGTGATCGCCGAGGGGCCGCTGCTGTCCTCGCTCGCCCGCGCGCACGCGGTCGATTTCTCCATCATCCAGGGCGGTGTCGCTCGCGTGAAGCATCTGCCGTACGGTCAGCTCAGCCTCGCCCTGCACGGAGACGGTGCCGCGATCGATCGGTTCCTCGCAGAGCTCGAGACCAGGACGACGGTGACGACATGGTGACGCTCGCGCTCCTCGACCTCGACGTCGTGATCCCCAAGGTCGCGCGCGCCCTCGGCGAGACGCTGTTCATGGTCACCGTGGCCTTCTTCCTGGCCTCCGTGATCGGACTGATCCTCGGGATCTTCCTGTACGCGACGCGACCCGGCCAGCTGCTGCACAGCCGCGTGGTCCACACGATCCTGAACATCGTCGTGAACACGCTGCGACCGATCCCGTTCATCATCCTGCTCATCGCGCTCACACCGCTCACCCGTGCGCTGATCGGCACGAGCATCGGCCCTGCTGCTGCGATCCTCCCGCTCACGATCGCGGCATCCGTCGGCATCGCACGTGTCGCCGAGTCGAATCTCGTGGCCGTCGATCCAGGCGTCGTGGAAGCGGCGAAGGCGTTCGGCGCCTCGCCGCTGCACATCCTGTTCGGCTTCGTCGTGCGTGAGGCCTTCGGCCCGCTGCTGCTCTCACTGACGTTCATCTTCGTGGCGCTGATCGACGCGACAGCTGTGGCCGGCGTGGTCGGCGGTGGTGGGCTCGGGAACCTGGCGCTCACCTACGGCTATCAGCGCTTCGACTATGCGGTCATGATCCTGATCATCATCGTGCTGATCGCCCTGGTGCAGCTGGTGCAGTTCATCGGCAACCGCATCGCGCGGCACTTCATCGACGGATGACCGGCGCAGGGAGTCCTCGCCGGATCGCCGTCGTCGGTGCCGGCGTCATCGGAGCGTCCATCGCCGCGCGCGTCGCGGGGCGCGGAACCGAGGTCGTGCTGCTGTCGGCCGAGACCGCAGGCAGCACGCCGGTGTCACGAGCGAGCTTCGCCTGGGTCAACTCCCACGCGAAGCGACCGGATGCGTATCGCCGTCTGAACGAGGAAGGCCGCCGCCTCCACGCCGAAGGCTCGGCCGCGCGCGAGACGCCGTGGTTCCACCGGGTCGGCGCCGAGATCGACGGCGTCGAGTATCCGGATGACGGCTACGTCGACACGAGTGCGTTCCTCGCCGCGCAGCTCGACGATCTCGCTGCGGCCGGGGGAGTGCTGCGCGACGACACGGCGGTCGACTCGCTGGAGCACGTGCGCGACCTGCTCGGACCCGTCGATCTGATCGCGGTCGCGGCCGGAGCCGGCACCGCCACCCTGCTCGGCGACAGGACGGAGCCGAGGCTGACGAGTTCGACCGGAGACGACGGCTTCCTCGCGAGGATCGACATGTCCGAGCATCCGATCGACCGCATCCGCTCGATCAGCGGACTGCAGGTGCGCCCCGACGGTCCTGGGCGCTTCGCGGCGCAGAGCCTCGACATCGAGGCCGAGCTGCGTCGCACCGGCGGGACCGCATCCGTCAGCACGGTCTGGCCCGCGCTGCGCGCCGAGCTCGAGCGTGCGCTCGACTGGCGCATCCCGGAAGACGCGGTGGTGCGCGTCGACCACGCGATCCGTCCCCACGCCGCCGACGGTCTGCCGCTCATCGGCCGCGTCGCCGAGGATGTGTATGTCGCGCTCACGCACAGCGGCGTCACGCTCGCCCCGCTGCTCGCCGAGCTGATCGCCCGCGATCTGCACGGTGACGCCGATCCACGACTCGATCCCTTCCGCCCCTGACCCGATCGGACACCCATGACGCACACCGCCCTGACCCCGAGCGCCCTGCTGGCCGGACTCCCCGCCCGCCAGGGCTTCGGCGATGCGACGCTCATCCGGCTCGCGCCCGGATCCGTCGACCTCGGCGGCGGCAACCCTGCCACCGATCTGCTTCCGCTCGACCTTTATCAAGACGCCTTCCGCGAGGTCACCGAGGGCGATGGATTCGGTCCGCTGCTGAAGTACACCCCCGCGCCCGGCCTGGCCTCGCTGCGCGCGGCGATCGCGGCGCGCGACGGCGTCGACGCCGAGCGGGTGCTCATCACGAACGGCGGTGCGCACGGACTCGCGCTCGCCGTCCTCAGCGTGCTCGACCCCGGCGACACGATCGTCGTGGACGACCCGGTGTACCCGCTCTTCCTGCGGGTGCTCGACCTGATCGGCGTGAACGTCGTCCCGGTGCGGGTCGGTGCAGACGGCATCGACACCGAGGAGCTCGAGCAGCGTCTGCGCGACGGCCTCCGCCCGAAGGCGCTGTTCACGGTACCGACGTTCCAGAACCCCTCGGGTGTGACGCTGAGCGCCGAGCGCGAGTCCGCCCTCGTCGCGCTCGCCGAACGGTACGGGTTCGTGGTCATCGCCGATGACCCGTACCGGGCCATCGCGTTCCCCGGAACCACGGTTCCGACGCGGACGGCGTTCCGCGACTCCGACCACGTCCTCGCCGTGAATACCTTCTCGAAGACGCTCGGCCCCGGCCTGCGCCTCGGATGGATCGTGGTGCCGACCGTGCTGACGGAGCGCGTCACCTGGCTGCGCAACCGCCTCGACGGTCAGACCAGCGGCATCCTGCAGGCGGTCGTCGAGCGGATGCTGGCCGACGACCGGCTCGACCCCTCCATCACCGCGGCCGGCGTCGGCTATGCCCGCAAGGCGGGCGTGCTGACCGCGGCGCTGCGCTCGGAGTTCGGCGATGCGGTCGAGGTCGCCGATCCGCAGGGCGGCTTCTTCGCCTGGGCGCGCCTCGATGGCGACATCGACTTCGCGCAGCTGTTCGAGCGCGCGCAGGACCTCGGCGTGACCTATCAGCGCGGGGAGTGGTTCGCGGCATCCGGCGACGCGTTCCGTGGTTTCGCCCGGCTGTCGTTCTCGGAGGTGAGCGAGCACGACCTGGCCGAGGGCGTCGCCCGTCTCGCGCAGGCATGGCGGGGGCTGACCGAGCGGGGATGAGGGTCGGGCGCGCGCTCTAGACTTGGGTCATGATCGACCTCGCACTGCTCCGCGAAGACCCGGAGATCGTCCGCCGTTCACAGGCTGCCCGTGGCAACGACCAGGCAACCGTCGACGTCGCACTCGAGGCCGATCGATCGCGCCGAGCCGCGCTCACCGCGTTCGAGGAGCTGCGGGCCGAGCAGAACGCCTTCGGCAAGCAGGTCGCGAAGGCGCCCAAGGAGGAGAAGGCCGCCCTCGTCGCGCAGGTGAAGGAGCTCGCGGAGCGGGTCAAGCAGGCGCAGCAGGCGGCCGGCGAGGCTTCGGATGCCGCGGCCGCCGCGCTCGCCCGCATCGAGAACGTCGTGATCGACGGCGTCCCCGCCGGTGGCGAGGCGGACTTCGTCGAGCTGCGCCGCGTCGGCGAGGTGCCCGCGTTCGACTTCGAGCCGCGCGATCACCTGGAGATCGGCGAGATCCTCGGCGCGATCGACATGGAGCGTGGAGCGAAGGTCTCCGGCGCACGCTTCTACTTCCTCCGTGGCATCGGCGCCCGCCTCGAGATCGCGTTGATGAACCTCGCGCTCGACAAGGCGCTGCAGAACGACTTCGTGCCGCTGATCACCCCGACGCTCGTGCGGCCCGAGATCATGCAGGGCACCGGCTTCCTCGGCGAGCACGCGGATGAGGTGTACCACCTCGACAAGGACGACGACCTCTACCTCGTCGGCACGAGCGAGGTCGCGCTCGCCGGATACCACAAGGACGAGATCGTCGATCTGTCGCGCGGCGCCCTTCGCTACGCCGGCTGGTCGACCTGCTACCGCCGCGAGGCCGGCTCGCACGGCAAGGACACCCGCGGCATCATCCGCGTGCACCAGTTCAACAAGCTGGAGATGTTCGTCTACACGAACCCCGAGGATGCCGAGGCCGAGCACCTGCGCCTGGTCGCCCTGCAGGAGGAGATGCTGACCTCGCTCGGGCTGTCCTACCGTGTGATCGATGTGGCCGCCGGCGATCTCGGATCGAGCGCCGCCCGCAAGTACGACATCGAGGCCTGGGTGCCGACGCAGGGCGCGTTCCGCGAGCTCACCTCGACCTCGAACTGCACCACCTACCAGGCGCGCCGACTCGATGTGCGGCACCGCCCGGCCGGCGACTCTTCGACAGGCGCAGGGACCCAGGAGAAGAAGACCCAGCACGTCGCGACCCTGAACGGCACGCTCGCCACCACCCGTTGGATCGTCGCGCTGCTCGAGACGCACCAACAGGCGGACGGGTCGGTGCGGGTGCCCGAGGTGCTGCGCCCGTATCTCGGAGGCCTCGAGGTGCTGCGGCCGGAGGGCTGGGTCGCAGAGCCCGCCGAGGAGCAGGAGCCGACCGCATGAGCGCGTGGCTCGTCGGACTCGACGTCGACGGCACGATCCTCCTGCAGGACGAGACCATGAGCCCCGGCGTGCCCGAGGCGGTCGAGCGCGTCCGCGATGCAGGGCACGTCGTGACGATCGCCACCGGCCGCAGTTGGATGGCCACGCGCCGCTACGTGGAGGAGCTCGGCATGACCGCCGAGTACGTCGTGTGCTCCAACGGTGCCGTGACGATGCGTCGCGTCGGCGATGAGTGGGAACGCTGGAACGTCGAGACATTCGACCCCCGCCCCGTGCTCGCGCTGCTGCAGGACCGTCTCCCCGACGCGCGGTACATGGTCGAACTCGCGTCAGGCCAGCGCCTGTACACCGAGCAGCTCGACGATTGGACGCTCGACGGTGGTCGCCGCGTGACCTTCGACGAGCTCGGCGCCGAGCCGGTGTCGCGTGTCGTGGTGGTCTCACCAGGGCATGATGAAGAGGACTTCCACCGACTGGTGGCCGATGCCGGTCTCAACGAGGTCTCCTACGCGATCGGGTGGACCGCCTGGCTCGACATCGCACCGCAGGGCGTCGACAAGGGCACGGCGCTCGAGCAGGTGCGCACGGAGCTCGGGCTCGCCGGCGAGCACGTGTTCGTCGCCGGCGACGGCCGCAACGACATCGGCATGTTCGGCTGGGCGAGCTCGCTCGGCGGACGCGCCGTCGCGATGGGACAGGCACCGGATGTCGTGAAGAATGCCGCGACCGAGGTGACGGCGGATGTCGTCGACGGCGGTCTCGCGCTGGCGCTGAACACGCTTCCAGCACCCGCCCAGGTGCACGCGGGAGAATAGAACTCGGCTAGACTCACGCGTTGTCGGCAGATTCGTCTGTCGGGAGGGTTGTCCGAGCGGCCGATGGAGCTGGTCTTGAAAACCAGTGGGCAGAGATGTCTCGTGGGTTCGAATCCCACACCCTCCGCAGTTTGAGCACGGTGGCCCCGCACCGGATGCTGAATCGAAAGGTCACCGAGTGAGCGAGAAGACCCGACGCCGCACCATCGCGCGCCACGGCCAGCTGCCCACCCCGAGTTCCGTCAGTCAACTGCTGAAGTTCATCGCGATCGGCCTCGCGGTCGTGCTGGTGAGCGGGTTCGGTGTCGCCTCCTACGTCCTGTACGACCTGTCGAGCACGGTCGCCGCCAACGCCGTCGAGCTCGAAGGCCAGGAAGCCGTGCCGCCGGACATCGGCGAGTACAAGGGCGGCTTCAACATGGTGCTCGCTGGCGTCGACACCTGCGAGGAGAAGTACGCCTCGCTGTTCGGCGACCGCTGCAGCGGCAGCGACGCCGAGGGCTCGCTCAACGACGTGAACCTGCTGGTCCACGTCTCCGAGGCACCCCGCCGTATCACCGTGGTCAGCTTCCCGCGCGACCTCATGGTGCCGATCCCTGAGTGCACCGACGAGGACGGCAACGTCCACTCCTCGATGAGCAAGCAGCCGCTCAACGTCGCATACTCCGACGCCGGGCTCAACTGCGTGGTGAAGACGATCTCGGCGATCAGCGGACAGGACATCCAGTTCGCGGCGTCCGTCACCTTCGGTGGCGTGATCGAGATCACGAACGCCATCGGCGGTGTCGACGTGTGCCTCGCGAACCCGATCAAGGACCGCTACACCGGCCTCGACATGGCCGCCGGCACGCACACCGTCGAGGGCCTGCAGGCGCTGCAGTTCCTCCGCACTCGACATGGAGTCGGCGACGGCAGCGACCTCGGCCGTATCGGCAACCAGCAGCAGTACATGTCGAGCCTCGCCCGCAAGCTCATCAGCGGCGAGGTCCTGGGCAACGTCCCGGTCATGCTCAAGCTCGCCAACACGGCGCTGAGCAATCTCGAGGCGAGCACCTCGCTCGCGAACAACCCGATGACGATCGTGCAGATCGCCCTCGCGGTCAAGGAGGTCCCGTTCGAGGACATCGTCTTCGTGCAGTACCCGACGGGCGCGGATTCGGCGAACCCCAACAAGGTGGTGCCGAACACCAGCGCTGCCGAGGCCCTGTGGGACGCGCTCGAGGCCAACGCCCAGCTGCAGATCACGCACGAGAACAACAGCAACGACGGCGTGATCGTCGAGGAGCCGGCTCCGGCCGACCCCGGTACGACCCCGACCGAGGAGGTCGTGCCGGATCCTTCGGCCACCCCCGACAACGTCGTGGCGCTGCCGGACACGATCAAGGGCAACTCCGCCGCCCAGCAGACCTGCTCGAACGGCAACGTCCGCTAGTCGGACGAGCGCTCGGGCGGGGCGGATGGCTGCAGGGCATCGATCAGCGCCTCCATGATGGCCGGCATGTCGACGCTCGGGTCGATCATCCACTGCAGCTGCAGCCCGTCGGATGCGGCCTGGATGATGCGGGCGAGCGTGTCCGGGTCGAGGGACACCGGTCCGAGGCGCCCGGCGCCGAAGCTCTCAGCGAAGGTCTCGCGCAGGCGCTCGCTGCGGTCGAGGAAGTAGCGGTGCGCCGGATGCTCCGGGTCGGCCGCGTCGACCGCGAGACGTGAGAAGAGCGCGACGAGTCCTGGAACCTCGGTGTTGTGGCGGATGACGTCGACGAAACCGGACTTCGCCTCTGCCGCATCGAGGAAGGCCGGGCCCATGCCGTCGTGCTCGTCGCGCTTGCGGAGCACCTCGGTGAACAGCTCCTCCTTCGATCCGAAGTAGTGCAGGAGTGCTGCGGGGGTCACGCCGACGACCTCGGCGATCTCCTTGAGCGAGGCGTTCTGATACCCCTTGCGGCCGATCACGTCGAGCGCGCTCTCGAGGATCTCCTCGCGTCGAGCGACGCCCTTCGCATACGAACCTCGTCGTGCCATGACTCGAGCCTAATCCTGAACAACGTTTGAAATCTAATATTGAAGGACGTATAGTTTTCGCAGGGACACTGCCGTCGCCCACGAAAGGAAGACCATGACCGACATCTCGGCATCCGATCTCACGCTCGAGGAGAAGGCGTCGCTCACCAGCGGCGCGGACTTCTGGACCACCAAGGCCATCGATCGAGCGGGCATCCCGGCGGTGATGATGACCGACGGTCCGCACGGGCTGCGCAAGCAGGCCGGTGGCACCGACCACCTCGGCCTCGCCAGCAGTGTTCCGGCGACCTGCTTCCCGCCGGCGGTCGGCATCGGCTCGTCGTGGGACCCCGAGATCATCGAGCGGGTGGGCGCCGCGATCGGCGTCGAGGCCGCGATCGAAGACGTCGCCGTCGTGCTCGGCCCTGGCATCAACATCAAGCGCTCGCCGCTGTGCGGACGCAACTTCGAGTACTTCTCCGAGGACCCGATCGTCTCGGGCATGCTCGGGATGGCATCGGTGCGCGGCGTGCAGTCGCAGGGCGTCGGCACCTCGCTCAAGCACTTCGCGGCCAACAACCAGGAGTTCGACCGCATGCGGGCGAGCTCCGACGTCGACCCGCGTCCACTGCGTGAGATCTACCTGCGCGGCTTCGAGCGCGTCGTGAAAGAAGCATCGCCGTGGACGGTCATGTGCTCGTACAACAAGCTGAACGGCGTCTGGACCTCTGAGGACCCGTGGCTGCTCACGAGCGTGCTGCGCGATGATTGGGGCTTCGACGGGCTCGTCGTCTCGGACTGGGGCGCGGTGAACGACCGTGTCGCCGGCGTCGCCGCCGGTCTCGATCTCGAGATGCCCGCCTCCGGTGGGCGGACGGATGCGCAGCTGGTCGCCGCAGTGCAGGCCGGCGAACTCGCCGAGAGCGTGCTCGACACCGCTGCATCTCGGGCGATCGACCTCGTGCGCAAGGCGGGGGAGCGCCCCGCAGCGAGCGGTCCGCTCGACGTGGACGCGCATCACGCTCTCGCCCGCGAGGCGGCGGGGCGCTCGATCGTGCTGCTGAAGAACGAGGCCCTTCGACAGGCTCAGGGACCCGATGGGGAGCGGAACGAGGGTGCGCTGCTGCCCCTCGCTGTGGAGCAGAAGGTCGCCGTGATCGGCGCCTTCGCGACCGAGCCGCGCTTCCAGGGTGCCGGTTCCTCGCTGATCAACCCGACGCGCGTCGATACCGCGCTCGACCAGCTGCGCGCGATCGGCGGCGACAACGTGTCGTACGCACCCGGCTTCGCCGTGCCCGGCGGTGCGGTGGCCGCATCCGGGCGTTCGGCTGACGACCTGCGGGCCGAGGCGGTCAAGGCTGCCGCCTCCGCCGATGTCGCCGTCGTGCTGCTCGGCCTTCCGGCCGCAGAGGAGTCCGAAGGCTTCGACCGCGACCACATCGACCTCCCCGCCGAGCAGCTCGCACTGCTCGACGCCGTCATCGAGGCGAACCCTCGCACGGTCGTGGTGCTCTCCAACGGCGGTGTCGTCGCCCTCCCCTTCGCCGACCGCGTGCCGGCGATCGTCGAGAGCTGGCTGCTCGGCCAGGCCGGCGGCGGTGCCGTCGCCGATGTGCTGTACGGGGTCGTGAACCCCTCGGGAAAGCTCACCGAGACGGTGCCGGTGCGCCTGGAGGACAACCCCTCGTTCGGCAACTTCCCCGGCGAGTTCGGGCACGTGCGCTATGGCGAGGGGCTGCTCGTCGGCTACCGCTGGTACGACGCGAAGGGACTCGAGGTCACGTACCCGTTCGGGCACGGGCTCTCGTACACGACCTTCGAGTACGGTACCGCGACGGCAGCGGTACGCGCGGACGGTGACATCGACGTGCAGGTGGAGCTCACGAACACGGGAGACCGCGACGGCCGCGAGATCGTGCAGGTCTACGTCGCCCCGGTGGCATCGAACGTGCAGCGTGCGCCGCGCGAGCTCAAGGCGTTCTCCTCGGTCGCCCTCGCCGCAGGGGAGACCCGCACGGTCGAGCTCGTCGTGCGCCGCGAAGACCTGGCGTACTGGGACGTGCGCGTCGACCGCTGGGTGGTCGAGGGCGGCGAGTACACGATCGACGTCGCAGCCTCCAGCCGCGACATCCGCTCGTCCGTCTCGGTCGGGGTCGCCGGCGACGACGTTCGGATCCCGCTGACCATGAACTCCTCGGTCGGCGATGTGCTCGCGCACCCGGTCGCCGGTCCCATCGTGATGGGTGCGCTCGGCGGCTTCATGGAGGAGCTGAGCGGCGCCGACTCGTCTGCGGCATCCATGGTCCCGAACGATGACGCGATGCAGAAGATGATGGCGTCGTTCCCGATCGGCCGCCTCGTCGGCTTCCCCGGGGTCGACGTGACGTACGACCAGGTCGAGCAGCTCATCGCCGCCGCGAACGCCGGCTGAGCCGCAGTCGCGAATCGTCGCCGTCCGGCCCGCTCATGAGAGCGGGTCGGACGGCTCATCCGGTCGTGGACTGCCGGATCACGAGCTCCGGCGGGAACACGGTCTGCCGCGGGATGCTGTCCGGGTCGGCAGCCTCCTCGAGCACGATGCGCAGTGCCGTGCGACCGATCATGCGGCTGGGCTGCCGGATCGACGACAGCGGCACGGCTGCGGCAGCCGCGAACGGGATGTCGTCGAAGCCGATCAGCGCGATCTCGTCGGGCACCAGCACACGCCCCCCGGACACGAGGGACTGGAGCAGCCCGAGGGCGAGCAGATCGTTCGCTGCGAACAGCGCATCCGGCCATTCCCGTCGTGGCCTGGTCAGGATCCTCGCGCCGGCGGTGGCGCCCTCCTCGACGGTCATCGCTGCAGTCGGCACCACCTCGAGATCGACGTGCACGCCCGCGTTCTCCGCGGCTGCGCGGGCGCCGGCCAGGCGATCGGTGACCTGGCGCATGTCGAACGGTCCTCCGACGAAGGCGATCCGCCGTCGCCCGCCCTGGATGAGGTGCTCCATCGCCAGGCGCCCACCCGCGACGCTGTCGACCGAGACGGAGGAGAAGCCGCTGTCTGCGCTGAACCGGTCGACGAGCACCGTCGCGATACCGCTCGAGCGGAACCGGCGCAGCTGGGTCATGACGTCGCCGTACGGGGCGATCAGCAGTCCTCGCACCTGCTGCTCGCGGAACAGGTCGAGGTAGACCTTCTCCCGTGACGGATCCTCGTCGGTGTTGCCGTACAGGATCGCGATGCCATGGCTCGACGCCTCGTCCTCCGCGCCGCGCACCACGTCGTTGTAGAACGGGTTCTGCCCGTCGAGCACGACGAAGCCGACGGTCGTGCTGATCCCGGCGCGCAGCTTCCTGGCGGCGTCGTTGCGCACGTATCCGAGCTCTTCGATCGCACGGCTGACCCGCTCGACCGATTCGGTCGAAACCTCTTCCGGCCGGTTCAGGACGTTGGAGACGGTACCCACCGAGACGCCGGCTCGAAGCGCCACATCGCGGATGCTGACCGGCATCTGCCGTTCCTCTCGTCGTCGGTCGGATCACGGTTCGACATCAGGGGTTGACCTGAGGTCGGTGTCACATACACTAGCCTGAAACGCACCTGAATCGATTCAGATCCGGTTCACCCCACATCATCCACCTCAACGGAGAGGAAACGCCAGTGGTCGACGCACCCTCTGCCCGAAGCGCTCCCCACGTCGCTCTCGAACTGCATCGAGTCGTGAAATCCTTCGGACCGGTTGTCGCACTCCGCTCCGGCAGCCTGACGCTGCGGCCGAATTCGATCCATGCGCTCATCGGTGAGAACGGCGCGGGCAAGTCCACGCTCGTCAAGATCATGGCCGGCCTGTACCGCCGGGACTCGGGCGATTTCCGGCTGCACGGCGAGGATGTCGACTTCACCAGCACCGCTCAGTCGAAGGCCGCCGGCATCGCGGTCATCTACCAGGAGCCGACGCTGTTCCCAGACCTCTCGGTGACCGAGAACATCTTCATGGGACGGCAACCCGCGAACCGCTTCGGACGCATCGATCGAAAGGCCATGCGCGTCGAGGTGGAGCAGATCTTCCGCCGATTGGGCGTCGCGCTCGACCCGGACCGCATCACGGACGGTCTCTCGATCGCCGACCAGCAGATCATCGAGATCGCCAAGGCCATCTCCCTCGACGCCAGCGTGCTCATCATGGACGAACCGACCGCCGCGCTCAGCGGGGTCGAGGTGGAGCGGCTCTTCGCGGTCGCCAGGAGCCTGCGCGACGAGGGGCGCGCGGTCCTGTTCATCTCGCATCGCTTCGACGAGGTGTTCTCGCTCTGCGACACCGTCACCGTGATGCGCGACGGGGCGTACATCGACACGACACGCATCACCGACACGACTACGGATGAGCTGGTGCGTCAGATGGTCGGCCGCGATGTCACCGAGCTCTTCCCCAAGCAGGAGGCCGCGATCGGCGAACCACTGCTCGAAGTCACGGGGCTCACCAATCCGGGTGTCTTCAACGACATCTCGTTCACCGTGCGCTCCGGCGAGATCGTCGCGCTCGCAGGCCTCGTCGGCGCCGGCCGCAGCGAAGTGGTCAGGGCCGTCTTCGGCGTGGATCCGTATCGCGAGGGGGAGGTGCGGATGCTCGGGGCTGTCGTCCCGCGGCGCAACCCCACCGCTGCGATGCGCGCCGGACTCGCGCTCGTGCCGGAGGACCGGCGGCGGCAGGGACTCGTGATCGACTCGGGGGTCGGCGGGAACATCACGCTCGCGATCCGGCGCCGGCTCTCGAAATGGGGGCTGCTCACGACCGGTATGGAGAATCGGGCTGCCAAGGAATGGGCCTCACGCCTCGAGGTGAAGACCCACGCGCTCGACACGGTCGCGTCGACCCTCTCTGGCGGCAACCAGCAGAAGGTCGTCCTGGCGAAATGGCTCGCCACCGACCCCAAGGTCATCATCGTCGACGAGCCGACGCGCGGCATCGACGTGGGCACGAAGTCCGAGGTGCACAGGCTGCTCTCCGAACTCGCGGGGCGCGGCGTCGGCATCCTCATGATCTCCTCCGAGCTGCCTGAAGTGCTCGGCATGGCCGATCGGGTCCTCGTGATGCGCGAGGGTCGCATCACCGCCGAGATCGGCCGCTCGGAAGCCACCAGCGAGAACGTGATGTTCGCCGCGACCCACGCATCGGAGCTGCACGCATGACCATCACCGCACCCCCGACCCCTGCGGCCGCGAAGAAGGCGTTCGGCGGCGTCGGCCGCGCCCGCGAGTTCGGCATCCTCGCGGCGCTCGTCGTCGTCGTGGTCGCCGCGACCGTGAAGAATCCGAACTTCCTGTTCAGCGTCGACGGCTGGCGCGACCTGCTGCTGACGCCGTCGATCCTGGTGCTGGTCGCGGTGGGTCAGGCGATCGTCATCATCACCAGGAACGTCGACCTGTCCGTCGGCTCGGTCATGGGACTGACCGCGTATCTGACCGGTCGACTGTTCATCGACATCCCCGGCATCCCGATCGTGCTCGTCGTGATCGCCGCCGTGCTCTTCGGCGGGCTGCTCGGTCTGGTGAACGGCGCCCTGGTCGCCTTCGCCAAGGTGCCTGCGATGGTGATCACGCTCGGCACCCTGTATGCCTATCGCGGCATCAACGTGCTGTGGACCGGAAGCGATCAGATCCACGCCTCCGACATGCCGAAGGAGTTCCTCGGCCTCGGTACGCAGCAGTTCGCCACGATCCCGGTGCTGTCGATCATCGCCGTCGCGGTGCTGGCCGTCGCCGCCTGGTACATGCGGAACACGCGGGGCGGCCGCGAGTACTACGCGATCGGATCCGACCCCGCCGCAGCAGAGCTGTACGGACTGCGGGTGACCCGTCGGGTGCTGAGCGCGTTCGTGCTGTCGGGGGCGCTTGCCGGCCTCGCTGGTGTGTTCTACGCGGCCCGCTACGGATCGGTGAGCTCGCAGGTCGGCGCTGGCTGGGAGCTGGATGCCGTCGGCGCAGCCGTCATCGGCGGTATCGCGATCACCGGTGGTGTCGGCTCGGTCTGGGGAGCGGCCATCGGCGCGATGCTCCTGATGACGATCAACCGCGCGCTGCCGATCCTCGGCATCCCCGACTTCTGGCAGCGTGCCGTCGTCGGCGTGCTCATCATCGGCGCGATCGTGCTCGACCGCGTGCTCGCGGTGCGCCAGAAACGCCAGCTCATCGAGGCGAGGGACGAATCATGACCACCGCGACAACGACGACGACGCGCGTCATCCGCGACCACGACCGCCCGCTCTGGCGCCGCGTGCTCGTCACTCGCGAGTTCGCCATCATCGGGCTGCTCGCGCTCGTGCTGATCGTCTCCACGGTGACGATCAGGGGCTTCGCGCAGCCCATCACCTACAACTACCTGCTGCTCGACGTCGCGCCGATCCTGCTCATCGCGCTGCCGATGGCGCTGGTGATGATCACCGGCGAGATCGACCTCTCCGTCGGCTCGATGGTCGGCCTCTCCAGCGTCGTCACGGGTGTGCTCGTGCAGTCCGGAGCACCGTTCGAGGTCGCAGCGATCGCTGCGCTGCTCGTCGGCGTGGTCGGCGGTGCGTTCAACGGCTTCCTGGTCACGATCGTCGGCCTGCCGTCGCTCGCGGTCACGATCGGCACGCTCGCCCTCTATCGCGGCCTCGCCGTCGGCTTGCTCGGCACCACAGCCGTCACCGACTTCCCCGACTTCTGGAAGGCGCTTGCGAAGGCCAAGATCGCCGGGACGCAGATCCCCTACATCGTCGTGCCGTTCCTCGTGCTGCTGGTGGTCTTCGTCGTCATCCTGCACTTCACCGCCTTCGGCCGAGGCATCTTCGCGATCGGGCTCTCGAAGGATGCCGCCCGTTTCTCGGGTGTGAACGTGGAGCGGACGAAGTTCATCCTCTTCGTGCTCTCCGGGGTCGTCGCCGCATTCGCTGGCATCTTCTACACGCTCCGATTCGGCAGCGCCCGAGGTGACAACGCCACCGGGCTCGAACTGCAGGTGATCGCCGCGGTCGTGCTCGGCGGAGTCTCGGTGTTCGGTGGGCGAGGGCAGCTGCACGGCGTCGTCGCCGCCGTGCTCCTCATCGGGGTGCTGTCCAGCGCGCTGCGTCTCGCCGGCGTGACCTCCGACGTCATCAACATCATCACGGGCGGTCTGCTCATCTTCTCCGTCATCGCTGCCAGCGTCCTCGCATGGGTCCAGCGAATCCGGGCGAAGGCGGGACCACCCCTCCGCGTCGCAGCCTCCTCCGCACCATGAGGCAGCCTCTCGCCGTCGGCATCCGTCAGCGGCGACCATCACGAAAGGAAGAACAATGAAGTTTGCACGCAAGCGCGTCACGGCCCTCGCGGCTGTGGCGGTGGCCGCGGCACTCGTGCTCACGGGCTGCGCCGACACCGGCGGGAGCACCGGCGGCGACGGCGGTTCCGAAGGCGGGTCCGACAACCTGACCATCACGTTCCTGCCGAAGAACCTCGGCAACCCGTACTTCGACACGTCCAGCGTCGGCGGCAAGGCCGCGGTCGATGCACTCGGCGGCACCTTCGCCGAGGTCGGACCCGCGGAGGCGACGCCCGAGGCGCAGGTCAGCTACATCAACACCGCCACCCAGCAGGGTGTCGGCGCGCTCGTGGTCTCGGCGAATGACCCGCAGGCGATCTGCGATGCGCTCAACGAGGCGCGCGATGCCGGCGTCAAGGTCGTCACCTTCGATTCCGACACGAACGCCGACTGCCGCGACCTGTTCATCAACCAGGCAGACGCGGAGGGCATCGCCAAGGTCCAGGTCGACCTGGTCGCCGACCAGATCGGCGGAGCCGGCGAGATCGCGGTGCTCTCGGCATCCGCCAACGCCACCAACCAGAACGCCTGGATCGACCTGATGAAGGAGTACCTCGCGAGCGACTACCCGGACATCACGCTGGTCGAGACGGTCTACGGCGATGACGACGACCAGACGTCCTTCGACAAGACGGCAGCGCTGCTGCAGACGCACCCGAACCTGAAGGGCATCATCTCGCCCACCACGGTCGGCATCGCCGCAGCGGCACGCTACCTCTCCACCTCGGACTACAAGGGCAAGGTCGCGCTGACCGGTCTCGGCACGCCGAACCAGCTGCGCGAGTACGTCGAGGACGGCACGATCACCGCGTTCGCGCTGTGGAACCCGGAAGACCTGGGTTCCCTCGCCGCGTACGCTGCAGCGGCGCTCATCCAGGGCGACATCACGGGCGAAGAAGGGGACACCTTCGAAGCCGGCGACCTCGGTGAGTTCACGGTCGGTGCCGACGGCGTCGTCCTGCTGGGCGACCCGTTCGAGTTCAACGCAGACAACATCGGCGACTTCGACTTCTGAGTCCCGACGCACAGCGCAGGTGCCCGGTCGCTCACGCGGCCGGGCACCTGCGCTGTGTCTGTGGCGGCTGCGGTCAGCGCGGGTCGAAGCGCACCGGTACGTGGCTCGCCGCGACGAGCGCGCGGAGGCCTTCGAGCGTCTCGGGCGCTGCGCCCAGCGCGCGGGCCTGCACCAGCACGTTGCCGAGCGCGGTGGCCTCCACGGGGCCGGCGAGCACCGGCAGCCCGGCGCGGTCGGCCGTGGCCTGGCACAGCAGCACGTTCTGGGAGCCGCCTCCGACGAGGTGGATGCTGTCGAGTTCGCGGCCGGACAGCGTCGCGGCCGTCTGCACGGCGTCCGCGAACGCCACCGCGATCGACTCGACGATGCTGCGGGCGAAGGCGGCGCGGTCGGTGGGAACCGCGGCGCCCTGCGCGCGGAGGACCTCGGCGATCCGGGCCGGCATGTCGCCAGGAGCGCTCAACGACGGATCGTTCGCATCGAACAGCGGGATGTCGTCATCGACGGCAGACGCCGCAGCCAGGAGCTCCGGCAGATCGATCGACGTGCCGTCCTCGGCCTCCCACGCGCGCACGGTCTCGCTCAGCAACCAGAGTCCGGTGACGTTGTGCAGGAATCGGTAGCGGCCGTCGACCCCGAGCTCGTGCGTGAAGTTCGCCTCACGCGCGGCATCCGTCAGCACCGGCTCGGTCAGCTCGACGCCGACGAGTCCCCAGGTGCCGCAGGAGATGTACGCGGCGTGCGGCGTCGTCATCGGCACGGCCACGACCGCGGAGGCGGTGTCGTGCGAGCCCACGGCGATCACCGGAAGGTGGGCGCCGATGCGGGCGGCGATCTCGGGGCGCAGACGACCGATCACGGTGCCTGGGTCGACGAGCGGCGGGAGCAGCGTGGCCGGGATGCCGAGGCGCTCAGCCAGCTTGGCGTCCCACTCGCCGTCGTGCACGCCGAGCAGCCCGGTCGTCGAGGCGTTCGTGCGCTCGGCGCCGCGGGCTCCCGTGAGCAGGAAGGCGAGCAGGTCAGGGATGAGCAGCGCGGTGTCGGCATCCGCCAGCCGCGTGTCGACGCGGTACTGGTAGAGCGTGTTGAACGGCAGGAACTGCAGGCCGTTGCGTGCGTACAGCTCGGCGAACGGCGCGAGCTCGTGCGCCTCGTCCACGCCGCGCGCGGTCCTGTCGTCGCGGTAGTGGAAGGGTTCGGCGAGCAGGTCGTCGCCCGCGATCAGGCCGTAGTCGACCGCCCACGAGTCGATCCCGATGCTCTCGATCGTCGGCTCGCGCCGCACGGCTTCCGCGAGCCCGTCGAGCACGTGCTCGACCAGCGCGGCGAAGTCCCAGTGCAGGCCGTCCTCGCGTTCGACGGGCCCGTTCGGGAACCGCGAGACGAGCTCCAGCTCGAGCGAACCGTCGCCGACCCGCCCGATCATCACCCGTCCGCTGGTCGCTCCGAGGTCGACGGCGGCGACCGCTCGCGCCGTCGCGCGCACGCTCACGGCATCCCTCCCTCGCCGACCGGCCCCTCTGTGTGCGAGCCACCCCTGTAGGTGCTGCCGGAATGGGGGCCGCTCGCACACAAAGGGGTGGCTCGGCGGAGGGGGATCATCGCAGGAACGCGGCGGCGACGCCGGAGTCGACCGGGATGTGCAGCCCGGTCGTGCGGGTGAGCTCGGGGCCCGTCAGCACATACACGGCATCCGCCACGTTCTCGGGCACGACCTCGCGCTTGAGGATCGTGCGGTTCGCGTAGTACTGACCGAGGTCCTCTTCCGCGACGCCGTAGGTCGCTGCGCGGTTCGCGCCCCAGCCCGAGGCGAAGATGCCGGAACCGCGCACGACGCCGTCGGGGTTGATGCCGTTGACGCGGATGCCGAACTCGCCGAGCTCGACGGCGAGCAGCCGCACCTGGTGCGCCTGGTCGGCCTTGGTCGCGGAGTAGGCGATGTTGTTCGGCCCTGCGAACACCGAGTTCTTCGACGAGATGTAGATGATGTCGCCGCCGAGCTTCTGGTCGATCAGCACTCGGGCCGCGGCCTTCGACACCAGGAACGACCCCTTGGCCATGACGTCGTGCTGCAGGTCCCAGTCCTTCTCCGTGGTCTCGAGCAGCGGCTTCGAGAGCGAGAGTCCGGCGTTGTTGACGACCAGGTCGACGCCGCCGAACGCGAGCACCGCCTCGTTCAGCGCAGCCTGGATCGCGTCGGCGTCAGCGACGTTCGCGGCCACGCCGATCGCGACGTCGGTACCGCCGAGTTCAGCGGCAGCGGCCTGCGCCTTCTCGAGGTCGAGGTCGGCGATCACGACGCACGCACCTTCGGCTGCGAGTCGCGTGGCGATGGCCTTTCCGATGCCGGATGCTGCACCGGTCACGAAGGCGATGCGGCCCTGGTGCGACTTCGGCTTGGGCATCCGCTGCAGTTTGGCCTCCTCCAGCGCCCAGTACTCGATGTCGAACTTCTCGGCGTCCGAGATGGGGGAGTAGGTCGACAACGACTCGGCGCCGCGCATCACATTGATCGCGTTCACGTAGAACTCGCCGGCCACTCGTGCGGTCTGCTTGTTCGCGCCGTAGGAGAACATGCCGACGCCAGGGATCAACACGATGAGCGGGTCGGCGCCGCGGATCGCAGGGGACTCGGCCGTCGCGTGCGCGTCGTAGTACGCCTGGTAGTCGGCGCGGTACTCGGCGTGCAGGCCGTGCAGACGCGCGACCTGCTCGTCGAGGGATGCCGTCGCCGGGAGGTCGAGGATCAGCGGCTTCACCTTGGTGCGCAGGAAATGGTCCGGGCAGCTCGTGCCGAGGGCCGCGAGCTCCGGCGCCTTCTCGGATGCCAGGAAGTCGAGCACCTCGGGAGCATCCGTGAAGTGTCCGACCATCGCGCGATCCTGCGATGCGATCCCGCGGATCGTGCCGGCCAGCTCGGCGGCGCGCGCGCGGCGCTCGGCTTCCGGCAGCGCCTCGAACCCTGCACGGACGCCGCCGAAGGGCTCTGCCGCACCGTGCTCGGCGATGTACGACGCTGCGGTGTCGATGATCCACAGCGAGTTCGCCTCGGCTTCCTCGGACGTGTCGCCCCACGCGGTGATGCCGTGCCCGCCGAGGATGCAGCCGATCGCTGCGGGGTTGGCCGCCTTGATCGCGGCGATGTCGAGTCCGAGCTGGAAGCCGGGGCGACGCCACGGCACCCACACGACCTTCTCGCCGAAGATCGTCGTGGTCAGCGCCTCGCCGTCGGCGGCCGTCGCGATCGCGATGCCGGAGTCCGGGTGCAGGTGGTCGACGTGCGCGGCGTCCACCAGCCCGTGCATGGCGGTGTCGATCGAGGGTGCGGCCCCGCCCTTGCCGTGCAGGCAGTAGTCGAAGGCGGCGACCATCTCGTCTTCGCGTTCGATGCCTGGGTAGACGTCGACGAGCGCACGCATGCGGTCGAGGCGCAGCACTGCGAGACCCTGCTCCTGCAGCGTGCCGAGGTCGCCGCCGGAGCCCTTGACCCACAGCAGCTCGACGGGCTGCCCCGTCACCGGATCGATCTCGGTCCCCTTCGCCGAGGTGTTGCCCCCGGCGTAGTTCGTGTTCTTCGGGTCGGCGCCCAGGCGGTTGCTCCGCGCGATCAGGTCGGCGGCAGTCGGGTTCGTCATCAGTCGTGTCCTTGGTTCGAGGGATCGAGGGGCGGCGCGCTCAGGCGCCCCAGCCGGCCTGCACGCCGCCGACGCGGTCTGCGGCGATCTGCTGCTGGTAGCCGGATGCCGCGTACGCGGCCATCGGGTCGCCGGCGAGGCCGCGCGACTCGCGCCACTCGGCCAGCGCCGGGCGCACATCGGTGTAGAAGGCGTCCATGAACACGGCGTTCGCGGCCAGCACGTCGCCGGACTGCTGTGCAGCGGTGAGTGCGTCGCGGTCGACGAGCAGTGCGCGAGCCGTCATCTCCTGCACGTTCAGCACGGAGCGGATCTGGCCGGGGATCTTGTCCTCGACGTTGTGGCACTGGTCGAGCATGAACGCCACGTCGGGGTTGTTCAAGCCGCCGCCGCGGATGACCTCGAACAGGATGCGGAAGAGCTGGAACGGGTCGGCCGCCCCGACGATCAGATCGTCGTCGGCGTAGAAGCGGGAGTTGAAGTCGAACGAGCCGAGCTTGCCGAGGCGCAGCAGCTGCATCACGATGAACTCGATGTTCGTGCCAGGGGCGTGGTGGCCGGTGTCGAGGCAGACCATCGCCTTCTCGCCGAGCGAGCTCACCTGGGCGTACGACGTGCCCCAGTCCGGAACGTCGGTGTGATAGAACGCCGGCTCGAAGAACTTGTACTCGAGCACCAGGCGCTGGTCGTCGCCGAGGCGTGCGTAGATCTGCTGCAACGACTCCTGCAGACGGTCCTGCCGACCTCGCAGATCGGCCTGGCCGGGGTAGTTCGAGCCCTCGGCGAGCCAGATCTTCAGGTCGCGGCTGCCCGTGGCATCCATCACGTCGATGCACGCCAGATGGTGGTCGATCGCCTTCCGACGGATGGCCGCGTCTTCATGCGTCAGTGCGCCGAACTTGTAGTCGTCGTCCTGGAACGTGTTCGAGTTGACGGTGCCGAGCTCCACGCCCAGATCCTCGGCGTGCTTGCGCAGGTCGGAGTAGGAGTCGACGACGTCCCAGGGGATGTGCAGCGCGACCTTCGGGGCGAGTGCGGTGTACGTGTGCACCTGCGCGGCATCCGCGATCTTCTCCCACGGGTCGCGCGGGGTGCCCGGCGTGCCGAACACCTTGAAGCGGGTGCCGGAGTTGCCGAACGCCCAGCTGGGGAGTTCGATGCCCTGCTGCTCCAGGGTGGCGAGGTGGTCGGTGGTCAGGATGCTCACGATGCACTGCTTTCTTCGTCGATGGCGGATGCTGCGCGCTCGCCGGCGGTGGCGAGCTGGTCTTCGAGGTGGAACACCTCGGTGAGTGGGGTGGCGGCCTGGTCGGGGCGACCGTCGAGTCCGAGGAAGAAGCGCCCCATCTCAGCCTCCCAGCGCGCGGCGACGGGCGAGGCGGCGAGGTATGCCTGCGCGGCCGCATCGTCGTCGGTCTCGTAGTAGCCGATCAGTCGACCGGCGTCGCCCAGGAAGAGCGAGTAGTTGCGGCGACCGGAGGCGGCGATCTCGGCGAGCATCTCGGGCCACACCGGCGCATGGCGCTCGAGGTACTCGTCGAGCAGCTCAGGGCGGACCTGCAGCTGGAAGCAGATACGGGGCATCGGTGGCTCGTTCTGTCGAGGACGGGAATATGAATCGTTTCATATTCTAGGTCGGAGGTGCGGATCCGTCAACCGACGAGGCGCCCGTTCCCGACCCGGATCGACTCGAAGAGGTCGTCGTCGCCGACCTGCCCGCCCTTGAGCAGCAGCTCGACCCCGTCGACCGCTGCATCGTCGCTGTGGGCGCGGAGCACGACGACGTTCGTACCGGGGTTCGCCGCGATCGAGACGCTGGCGATGCCCAGGGTCCGCACCACGCGGCTGGAGGTGTCCCCGCCGCAGATGATCAGCCGTGCCGTCGCACCGGCGGCGAGGGCTGCGCGCGCGACGGCGGTGGTCGCCGCCGCGATGTCGGCGAGCACATCGGTGGCTCCGGCGAACGCCGGAGCATCCGCGGAGGAGAGCGCGACGCTGCGCCCCTCGCGCAGGGAGCCGATGACCCGGGTGTGAAGTGCAGGGTCGGGCGACAGCGGCAGCACGGCCCAGCCGGCAGCCGCCGCAGCGTCGAGCTGCCGACGGGTCTGGGGCGAGCGGCTGCCTGAGATCGCCAGCACCGGACCCGGCGGTGCTGGTTCAGCGCTGAGCGGCACCGGCGCATGCCCGAGTGCCAGGGCCCTGCTGAGGCCGCCGGAGCCGATGGCGAACAGCGGATGCCGCTCGGTGGCGAGCTGCGTCATCGCTTCGCCGATCAGGGCGAGGTGGGCGTCGTCGAGCGCGTCGAGCACGACTGCGGTGTCCGTCGAGCTGTCGATGGCGGCCGCGAGATCATCCGCCGAGCCGTAGCCGGTGAGCGGGAGCCCGCCGACCGGCAGGCGTGTCTGCCGAGAGAGATGTGCGACGAGGTCGGAGTCGTCCATCGGGGTGGACGGATGCTGCGACATGGTCGGCTGCCGATCGAGACGGTGCACCACGCCGCCCTCGGCTGCGAAGTGATGCCCGAACACGGTGTACCGCCCGAAGTCCGGCTGCGCGAACAGCACCGGCACCGTGCGCTCGCCGAAGACATCGCGGGCGATCTCGATCACTCGCCCGAGGCTGCCGACGGACGGTGACGAGTCGGCGGTCGAGCAGGCCTTGTACTGCACGATGCCCGGCTGCAGATCATGGAGCGCCTCGAGTGCCGGACGCACCTCGGCATCCAGTGGATCCGGTGCGAGTGAGCGGGCGATCCCGGCGATGCCGATCACGGCAGACGTCTCCGACGCCTCCCGGAGCGCCGCCCGCGGCGGTGTGCCGATGAACAGGCGACCACGCACACCGTGCCGCGCGAACTGCAGCAGCACGTCGACGCTCCCGGTGACGTCGTCGCCGTAGTAGCCGACGCTCAGCCCGATCGACGCGACGGTCGCCGACTGCTCACTCACGCACGGCCCCGAACCGCTCGGCCGCTCGGCGCAGCTCCGGCGACGCGGCGAGGGCCTGTGCCGTGGTCTCGCCGCGCTCTGCGGATGCCCACGCGGCGCGCATGCTCTCGACACCGGCGGCGGCGCCGTCAGGGTGCCCGTGGATGCCGCCACCGGCGAGCACGAGCAGATCCGACGACCCGACAGCGCGATACGTGGCGTGGGCGAGGCCACCCCACTGGCCCGAAGACAGCACCGGCACCGTCTCGGCGATACCGCTGAGCGGCGTGCGGACCTCGGCGATCGAGGCGAGCACGTCGTCATCGGACTCGTAGAACTTGTTCGAGATGCCGTTGGTGTGCAGGTGATCGGCACCGCTCAGCCGCGCGAGCTGCTGCCAGGCGCTGAACGAGAACCCGACCTGCGGCGAGCGGCTGATCGCGCCGAACATCGCGCGGTGACCGTGGATCGGCACCTGCGTGAAGCGGCGGACATGCGCGAGTCCGGCGAGCCCGACCATGTTGATGCACACCATGACGCAGGTGCCGCCGGCGGCCACGACCAGGTCGTGGTTCTGTTCGAGCAGGTGGATGTCGTCGGTGATGTTGAAGGCGTACATGGGCATCCGGCCGGTGCGGTCGGCATGCCTCCGCAGCACCGGCATCACTGCCGCGACGCGTTCGGCGAGGGGCGCGGACGGACCGTTGCCCTGCAGCTCGTCGTCCTTGATGAAGTCGACGCCTGCCTCGGCGAGCTCGGCCACCACCTCGGCGAGCTCGGCGGGGGAGAGGCCGATGCTGGGCTTGACGATCGTGCCGATCATCGCGCCATCCGGCCGCCCCATCCGCTCGCGCGTGCCCGCGAGGCCGAACCGCGGGCCGCCGTAGCGCGCTGCGAATGCCGGTGGCAGCTCGAGGTCGGTGAGCTTGACCGCAGCGAGCTCCTTGATCTCGAAGAGGTTCCCAGCGACCGCGGCCTGCAGGTTCGGGATGGACGGCCCGAAGTTGTCGAGCGGGAACCGCAGGCGCATGCGCGCCCGCCGCCGCAATGCGGGGTCGCCGACGGTGCCCGGCAGCGCGCTGTCGCCGGTGAGCGGCAGCTCTTCGAGGTCGACGACCTGGGCGGCGAAGCGGGCACGGACGGCATCCGACTCCCGCTCGACGCGCACGAACGTGCCGGTGGACTGCTCGCCGGCGAGCGTCTCTGCGGCCTGCAGGAGGGGGAGGGACGTCTCGATGACGTAGGTGGCGGTGACGTGTTCGCTCATCGGATCACCAGACGATCGGCAGCCAGACCGACATCTCGCCGGGGCCGCGGTTGCCCCAGGCGAAGTACGGCACCAGCCGAACCGTGATCTCGCGCAACGGCTGCGCGTCGAGGTCGGCGTAGAGCGCGTCGTCGGTCGTGCCGGGGATCACGGCGAGGGCGGTGCTCAGCGCGATGAGCCGCTGTCCCTCGATCTCCGTCGGCTCGGTCTCGAATGAGGTGCCGCGGCGGAGCGCCGCCTGCTCGAGCAGCACGTCGTCCGGCAGATCGGCCTCCTCGACGCAGTACACGACGGGTCCGCGCTGCACCGCGACCTGGTTGGCCGCTTCCTCGGCGAGACGGTGGGCGCGCAGCATCCGCACCGGCATCGGCAGGTCGAGCACGATCACGTCGCCGACCGCGAATCGACGGTCGATCGTCGTGTACTCGCCCGATGCGGCGACCGGGACGCGCTCGCCGGCAACCGTCAGGGTGGCGCCGGACGACCAACCGGGGATGCGCAGATGCATGGGCATGCCGCCGGCCAGCGCCTCCGTGACGGTGAACTCGATGCGGCCGTCCCACGGGTAGTCGCTCTGCTCGCTGAGTCCGAGCACTCGGCCGTCATCGAGGGCACCGCGCAGCTCGCTGCCGCCGTAGAGATGCACGTACAGCCCGTCGGAGGAGACGGATGCCGCGCGCTCGTGCAGTCGTGACAGCGTCCGCGCCGTGTTCGGCGGGCAGCAGAAGCAGCTCAGGTATCGCTCGCGCAGCCGCTCGTCGGACTTCGGCGGCGTCGGCACCGGATGCAGCCCGGTGTCGCCGGCGCGACGCAGCGCGAACGGCAGCTCGCGCACCTGACGGAGCGGATTCGTGTAGAAGTACGCAGAGCCGTCGAGGCTGATGCCGGCGAGCAGCGCGTTGAAGGAGATCTGCTCGATCACATCGGCGAAGCGCGCCTCGCCGGTGAGCGCGAGCATCCGTTCCGCCCACAGGATCATGCCGATGTTCGCGCACGACTCGGCATGCGCGGTGGTGTGCGGCAGCTGGTACGCGCGCCCGTAGGCCTGGTGCACGCGGCTGATCTGCTCCTGCCACGGGTGGCCGTCGGGCGAGGCTCCGTCGTACAGCGCGCCGCATCCGCCGGTGATGTAGAGCTTGGTGTCGATGACGTCGTCCCACAGACGCGCGAGCACCTCGATGAGGTCGGCGTCGCCGGTCTCGAGCGCGAGGTCGGCGAGCCCGGCGTAGAGGTAGTTGGCGCGGACGGCGTGCCCGGCGACCACGTACTGCTCGCGCACCGGGAGACGGTCCTGATTGTCGTCGCCGCCCTCGAACTCGTCGCGCACCCGCAGGAACGCCTGCGCGAGCGCGAGCCAGCGGCGGTCGTCGGTCGTGCGATACAGCTCGATCACGGCCATGTAGTGCGACGGGCAGATCGCGCTGCGGGCGAGCTCGACCGGCTTGTGCTCGGCGAGACCTTCGAGGTAGCCGGCTGCGCGCACCGCGACGTCGAGCAGCAACGCCGAGCCGGTGACCTCGTGATGGCGTACGCACATCGTGATCAGGTGGCCGAGGTTGTACGTCTCGAAGTGGAAGCGGTCGGCGAGCTCGGTGGCTGCGGCTGGGCCGAGCGCCGCGATCAGGGTCGGTGTGTGCAGGTAGCCGTCGGCGCGCTGCACCGATGCGATGAGCTCGGCGAGCGTGTCGACGGTGTCGGCCAGCCACCGCTCGGGGTGGGTCTCGAGCTGCGCGATCGCCGCTTCCATCCACTTGTAGACGTCGCCGTCCATGAACGGCGGCCCGACGTGCTCGCCCGGCTCGAGTCCTGCCGCGATGCGGAAGTTGCGCAGGCCGTTGCTGACTGCGGGGTCGCTCAGCGACTGCCACATGCTCGGCACGGTCGTCGAGCGCGTGCGCTCCTGCACGCCGCCCCAGAATCCGCTGGTCCATCGAGCGGCGTCCGCGGTCAGCGGGGTCAGTGCGCGCTGTCGTGTGCCGGTGGTCATCGGACGCCTCCCTCGGTCGTCGTCGCGGCTCGTACGGCGATCAGCTCGCCCAGCCGAGCGATGCCCGGCTCGATGCTGGTCAGCACCGGGACGGCGACGTGGGCGCTCTCGGCAGCGGAGGCCATCGACGCCTGCGCCAGCACCACGACATCGGCATCGACCGCGAGGCGTTCGATGGCGGCGGTGACGAGTCGGTCGTGCAGCGCGCGGTCGCCACCGGAGACCGCGGCGAACGCGCCGTCGACGACCTCCTCGACGATCGCCGGCTCGACGCCGGCGAGTGCAGCCCGCTCGCGAAGGAGCGCGACGGTCGGGGTCAGTGTGGTGGGCAGCGTCGCGATCACGGCGATCCGCTGTCCGGTGCGCACGGCCTGATCGGTCATCGCCTCGTCGATGCGCAGCACGGGGATGCCGGCCCGTTCCGCGGTCGGTGCGGCATAGGCCGAGATCGACGAGCAGGTCAGCATCACGACATCGGCGCCGGCATCCCGAGCCGCCTCGGCGAGATGCACGAGACGATCGGCGACGGACGCTGCGCGCTCGGCGTCGCCCAGATCGGCGACGATGCGGTCGTCGAGGTAGTTCACGAAGGTCGCGTCCGGCAGCACTGCGCGTGCCCGCTCGATCACCGGTGGGATGACGACGGCGCCGGTGTGCAGGAAGGCGATGCGGGTCATGCCGTGACCTCCTCGGCGAGGGTGAGGGAACGGGTGTGGATGCCGTGCCCGACCGTCTCCTCCGGCTGTCCTGGCAGGGCGAGGATGCCGGTGGTGCCGACCGGGAGCTCGGCCGTCACGTGCAGCGCGCCGTCGCGGATCAGCCATGAGACCGAGGCCTCGCCGTACGGGGTGCGGTGCCTGGCCGAGGCCGAGGTGAGTCCGCCGCCGGGGCGCGGCGCGACGCGGATCCTGCGGTAGCCGGGTGCGTCAGGGGCGAGGCCTGCGACGACGCGATGCATCCAGTCGACCACCGCGCCGAGGGCGTAGTGGTTGAACGAGGTCATCGAGCCGGGGTTGACCGAGCCGTCGGGGCGCATCGAATCCCAGCGCTCCCAGACCGTCGTCGCTCCCATGCCGACCTGGTAGAGCCACGACGGGCACTCCTTCTCGAGCAGCAGGTCGTACGCGGCATCGAGCTGGCCGTTGGCGCTCAGCGCATCGGTCACCAGCGGGGTGCCGACGAAGCCGGTGCCGATGCGGTTGCCGCCCGCGTGCACGAGCTCGGCGAGCCGTGCGGCCGCGGGGGCGCGCAGGTCATCGGGCAGCAGGTCGAACTGCAGTGCCACCGCGTAGGCGGTCTGCGCATCCGAGGTCATCCGCCCGTCGGCGAGCACGTAGGCGCCGATGAACGCCGCCTTCGCCTCTTCCGCGATCGTGCCGTAGGTCTCGGCATCCGCGGTCCTGCCCAGGGTGGTCGCCATCTCGGCGACCAGTCGGGCGGAGTACGCGAAGTAGCCGGAGGCGACGAGGAATCGATCGGTCTTCGCGCGTGACGGATGCTGCGGGGGAGCATCGGGGTCGAGCCAGTCGCCGAGCTGGAACCCGGTGTCCCAGAGCCGCGACGGCCCTGCGATCTCGGCCTGGAGGTCGACCCAGGCGCGCGCGCTGTCGAACTGCGCTCGCAGCACGCCCTCGTCGCCGAAGCGCTGGTGCAGCGTCCACGGCACGATCGTCGCAGCGTCGCCCCAGGCTGCGCCAGGGCGCTGCGGGTTCCACATGGTGTCGGCGGGGATCACCGGCACGTACCAGGGCACCGTGCCGTCCGGCAGCTGCTCGGCGGCGAGGTCGCGGAGCCAGCCCGCGAGCATGCCGGAGGAGTCGTAGAGGAAGGATGCCGCCGGCGTGAACACCTGGATGTCACCGGTCCACCCGAGGCGCTCGTCGCGCTGCGGGCAGTCCGATGGGATGTCGACGAAGTTGCCTCGCATGCCCCACACCACGTTCTCGTGCAGGCGGTCGAGCTGCGGGTTCGATGAGGAGAACCAGCCGGTGCGCTCCATGTCGGTGTGCAGGACCCGCGCGATGAGGGCGCCCTGCGCGGCATCCGCATCGAGGTCGCCGGGCCAGCCGTCGACCTCGACGTAGCGGAACCCGTGATACGTGAACCGCGGCTCCCATTCCTCGCCGCCCTCGCGGCCGGCGAACGTGTAGACATCGGTCGAGACGGCGTCGCGCAGCGGCCGGGTGTAGAGCTCGTCGTCCTGCAGCACCTCGGCGGTGCGCAGCGTGACGGTGGTGCCGGTCGGGGCCGTGGCGCGCAGGCGCACGACGCCCACGAGGTTCTGGCCGAAGTCGAGCACACGCTTGCCTGCAGGGGTGCGCAGCACGGCGATCGGCTGCACCTCCTCGGTCACCCGCACGGGAGGTCCGGTGGGGGCGACGAGTGTCGCGCGATCGCGTCGACGCACCTGCACGCGGCTCCATGCACTGTCGTCGTAGCCGGCGCTGCTCCAGCCCGGGAGCTCTTCGCGGGCGTCGTGGACTTCGCCGTCGTAGAGGCCGGACTGGATGATCGGGCTCCGCGCCGCCTTCCAGCGGGTGTCGGTCGCGACGGTCTCGGTCGAGCCGTCGGCGTAGCGCAGCTCGAGCTGGCCGATGAACGAGAGGTCGTCGCCGAACACGTTGCGGAAGCCGCCGCGCCAGCCCAGACGCCCGCGGTACCAGCCGTCGCCGAGCCAGGCGCCGATCGCGTTGTCGCCCTCGGCGAGCATCGCGGTCACGTCGTACGTGGTGTAGCGCAGGCGCTCCCGATACACGGTCCAGCCGGGGGCGAGCACGTCGGAGCCGACCCGCTCGCCGTTGATCTCGGCCTGGAAGAGCCCGTGGGCCGAGGCGTAGAGCCGTGCACTGACGAGCCCCGGGCGCACGGCGAAGTCCCGGCGGACGAGCGAGGGTCGACGGTCGTCGCGCATCGGGTTCTCGTTCCAGATCGCGCCGATGGGGCCGGCGGACCAGTCCTCCGGACGCAGCAGACCGGTCTCGACCGTCGACCAGGGACCCGGCTCGCTCCAGACGCCGTCGTCGCCGCGCACCTGCACCCGCACGGACGCGATGGCGCGCGACGGGAGTGCGGACGCGGGCCACGGCACCAGTACCTGCTCGTCCGACTCGACCTCGTAGGACGAAGTCGATCCTGCAGCATCCACCTCGATGCGGTACCCCGTCTGCGACCAGCCGATCGGAGCGGTCTCGACGAACCACGAGAGGCGCGGCGCTGGCTCGCCGATGCCGATGGGCTCGCGGTGGTGCTCGAAGCGAGCGGCGGATACGGTGGCCGGCATTGGACACTCCCAAGATTTCGAAACGTTTCAGAGACGTCTTCAAAGCATCGCCAGGGCGAAGCAGGATAGAATTGTGACGTTTCAATACTAGGGCATGGAGATCGACTCGGTCGATGCTCGTGCCAGACTCGGACATGGAGGTCCACATGGTGATCGCTGTCACTGGAAGCAGCGGCACGCTCGGTCGCGCGACGGTCGAGCGGCTGCGTGCCACCGGCGCCGAGGTGCTCGGTCTCGATCTCGCCGGCACGCCGGGCGCAGGCTTCACGCGCGTCGATCTGTCGGACTACGGGCAGACCCTCGACGCGTTCCTCGGCGTGACCGCACGGCACGAGGGCATCGAAGCGCTCGTGCATCTCGCGGCGGTCCCGGTGAACGGGCTGATTCCCGATGCTGCGACCTTCGAGAACAACATGCTCGCGTCGTCGCACGTGCTGCTCGCAGCGCACCGTGCCGGCATCCGCACTGTCGTCCTGGCCTCGAGCATCACGGCCATGGGGTTCCCGTTCGACGTCGCACCTCCGGTGCTTCCCGTCGACGAGACGTACACCCGAGCGTTCAACACCTACGGTCTCGGCAAGGTGGTGGAGGAGGCGATGGCCGCGCAGCTGGCCGGCTGGCATCCGGACACCTCGATCACGGCGCTGCGGTTCACGAACGTCGTGGCCCCTGAGGCATACGGCACCTTCGAGTCCGCGGCAGAGCCCGACTATCGTCGTGACCTCATCGGATCCTGGGTCGACGCGAGAGATGGCGCGCGCGCCGTCGAACTCGCACTCGCCGCCGCGACGCCCGGCTTCCGCGTCTACAACGTCGCCGCGCCCGAGTCCGGCAACGCCGCCCCCAGTCGAGAGCTGGCTGCGCGGTGGTTCCCCGGCGTCCCGGTGGCCGACGACCTCGGCGAGTTCGAGTCGCTCATGTCGACCCGTCGCATCCGGGACGAACTCGGCTTCCGTGCCGAGCACGACTGGCGCTGAGACGGAGCACAGCACGCAGAAGGGGCGGGTGGATGCCGAAGCATCCGCCCGCCCCTTCGTCGTCGTCAGCCCTTGACCGCGCCGGCCGCGAGCCCCTTCATGATGCGCTGGTTCAGGAACAGGTACATGATCAGGATGCCGAACACCGTGACGCAGATCGCGGCGAACAGCGGGCCGTAGTTGATCGCCCCGTACTCGCCGGAGAAGTTCAACAGCCCCACCTGGATCGTGTTCAGGCTCTTCTTGCCGCCGAAGACCAGGGCGATGAGCAGGTCGTTCCAGATCAGGAAGAACTGCACGATCGCCACCGTGAAGATCGCGTTCTTCATCATCGGCAGACCGATCAGGAAGAACGAACGAAGCATCGAGGCGCCGTCGATGGTCGCGGCCTCGAAGATCTCGCGCGGGATCGCCCGGAAGTAGGTCGCGGTCATGAACACGGTCAGCGGGAGTCCGCCCGCGATGTAGATCAGGATCATCGGCAGGTACGAGCCGCTGATGCCCATCTTCGAGAAGGCGTTGAACAGCGGGAGGATGATCATCTGACCTGGGATCATGATGCCGGCGAGGAACAGCAGCAGCACCGAGGCGCGGCCCTTGAACACCATGATCTCGAGTGCGTAGCCGGCGGCCGTGCCGAGCAGCACGATGAACACCAGAGACGGCACCGTCACGATCAGCGAGTTCGAGATCGTCGCTCCGAGGTTGCCGGTCTCCCACGCCGTGGCGTAGTTGTCCCAGCGCCACGTCTCGGGGAGCGTGTACGAGGGGTTGTTGAGGAAATCGCTGTTGGACTTCAGTGAGTTGATGAACATCCAGAACAGCGGATACGCGGTCACCACGATCAGCAGCGTGATCGTGAGCCAGGTCGGGACCTTGCGGAGGATGCCGAGGGTCACGGCGCCTGCGCCGCGGCGGTGCGGCACGAACGCGTGCGGGCTCGGGACGGCCGTCGTGTCGAGTGTGGTGGTCATGGGTCAGCCCTCAGACGGTGTTGTCGCGGCGCGACGAGCGGAAGATGACGAGTGTGACGAGCAGGCACATGATGGTCAGCACGAGGGCGACCGTCGAGCCGTACCCGAAGTCGCTGAACTGGAAGGCGGTGCGGTACATGTACATCGTCAGCGGCGTGGTCGAGTTGCCGGGACCGCCGCCGGTGAGCGCGAAGACCGAGTCGAAGACCTTGATCGTGCCGTTGATGCTGAAGATCATCGACGCGAACAGGATCGGCAGCGACATGGGCAGGATGATGTAGCGGAAGAGGCTGAACGACTTCGCGCCGTCGAGGCGAGCGGACTCGACGATCTCGTCCGGGATGTCGAGGAGTCCGGAGAAGACGAGGATGCCGTAGAAGCCGGCGGAACGCCAGACGTCCATGATCACGATGACGATGAAGGCGGTCGCCCCGTCGCCGAGCCAGTCGATGTTGGAGAGGCCGACGTTCACGAGCAGCTCGTTCACGAGGCCGTCGTTCGGGGCCGACTGGAAGAGCTTCTGGTACAGGATGCCGATCGCGACCGTCGGGAGCACGACCGGGAAGAACACGAGCGTGCGGACGATCACCGACGACCGTCGCAGCACGAAATGGTAGAGCAGGGCGAGGCCGAAGCCGAGCACGACCTGGAACAGGGTGGTCAGCAGTGCGTAGCGGATCGTGAACCAGAACGCGTCGGCGACGTAGCTGTCGCTGAACAGACGCGTGAAGTTGGAGATGCCGGTGAATTCGAAGCCTTCGAGGATGCTGCCGGTGAAGAACGTGAGCCCGAATGACCAGAGCACGGGGACGATGGTGATGAGCGTGTAGATGACCAGGGCCGGCAGGAGCAGCAGCAGGATCGTCTTGCGGTCGCCGAGGACGGACTTCATGCGAGGCGGCCTTTCGGTAAGAGGGGAGTGACGAGAGAACCGGTCCCGTGCGCTCCTGGTGGAGCGCACGGGACCGGAGGTGGATCAGCCTGCGTCGAGGGCGTCCTGGACGAGTGCCATGAACTCCTCGGCGGAGAGGCCGCCGGTGACCAGCAGTGCCGCGTTGGTGGATGACACGCTGCTCGCCTTGGCGTTGAAGAGCGCCTCGAACCACAGCACGCTGTCGGTGCTGGTCGCGATCTCATCTGCGACGGTCTGCGAGATCGCCGGCAGCTCGACCGCGTCATCGGCGATGAAGCCGGTGATCTGGCCCTGCTTGAGCGCCTCGTTGCCGTAGTTCTCGGCGATGCAGCCGAGCCAGGCATCCGTGCCCTCGTCGGACGCCGCAGCGCTCATGGTCGCCGGCAGGCCGACGTTCGACGGGTACGCGTCTGGGGTGCCCTTGCCGCCCTCGACCGCGGGGAAGTTGAAGAACCCGACGTTGTCGGCGCCGATCTGGTTGCCGTCGCCGTTGATGTTGCCGAGGATCCAGCTGCCCATGTAGATCATCGCGGCCTTGCCCGTGAGGAACTCGTTGTACGAGCTGTCGATGTCGAGCGAGGTGACGTTGTTGTCGAAGTAGCCCGCGGCGCCGAGGTCGGCGATGGCCTGCGCGGCCTCGACGTACTCCGGATCGGTCAGCTTGGCGTCGCCGGATGCGACCTTCTCGAGCGCGTCGTCGCCGACGCTGCGGAAGAGGTAGGTGCTGATCAGGCGGGTGATGGGCCAGCCCTGCTCGCCGGATGCCGTGAACGGGGTGTAGCCGGCTGCCTTGGCCTCGCCGGCGATCGTGGTCAGGTCGTCCCAGGTCTCCGGGACCACCCAGCCCTGCTCCTCGAAGATCTGCTTGTTGTACCAGATGCCCTCGATGTTGTACTGGTACGGCAGGAAGTTGAACTCTCCGCCGTAGAGCTTCTTGATCGTGGAGACCGCGCCCTCGGCGATCTTGTCCCGGACGCCGAGCTCGGTGAGCTTGGCGTCGAAGTCGACGAGATAGCCGCCCTTGGCGAGCTTCGCGCCTTCCGAGGGGTTGCCGCCGGCGGAGAACATCTGCGGGAGCTCCTCCTGCGTGGCGAGGAGCTGCACCTGTGCGTCGAGGTCGGCCTGCGGCACCGAGTTGACCTCGAGCGGCATCGCCTTCTCCTCCGCGGCGCAGGCATCGGCGCCGAGTGCCTCGAGGACGGGTTGCGTCGTGGTGTTCTCGGAGTTCTTCAGGAACTCGAAGCTCGAAGCGCTGGATCCGCCGCCGTCGCTCGTGCACCCGGAAAGGACGAGAACCCCGGCGCTGGCCAGAGCGGCAACGCTGAGGAGCGGCTTGCGAAGGCGCCGCCGTTCTGCTGTGAACACATTTCCTCCTTGAAAGTGGCATCTCGTTATTGAGACGTTTCAAAATCGATGGTAGAGCGTGAGCGGTGGGGTGTCAAACGGATGCTGCCGAGAATCTCGGCGGACTGACGACGCGCGACCGTTCGTGATGCGTCAGGATGTTGGCATGGATATTGAAACGTCACAATCACACGCGGGCGTCAGTGACGACGTCGAGCGGCTGATCGCGGGGATGACGCTGCAGCAGAAGGCCGCCCAGCTCGTCGGACTCTGGGCCGGCGCACGACGCGACGACAATGCGGCGCCGATGCAGGAGCAGCTGATCGCCGACGGTCTGCACGTCGACGAGTCCGCTGCAGACGGCCTCGGCCAGTTCACCCGGCACTGGGGCACGACGCCCATCACGGTCGCGGCGGGCACCGCCGAACTCCGTCGTCGCCAGCAGTCCCTGGCCGAGCGGGGCGGCATCCGCGCCCTCGTGCACGAAGAATGCCTGACCGGCGTGCTCGCCTGGGGAGCGACGACATATCCCACACCGCTCGCCTGGGGCGCCGCTTTCGACCCCGACCTCACCGAGCGACTCGGGCGACGCATCGGCGAGGATCTGCGCGCGCTCGGCGCGCACCAGGGGCTCGGTCCGGTGCTCGACGTCGTGCGCGATGCGCGTTGGGGTCGGGTCGAGGAGTGCATCTCGGAAGACCCGTACACGGTCGGATCGATCGGCAGCGGCTACGTGCGAGGGCTCGAGTCGTCAGGCGTGGTCGCCACGCTCAAGCACTTCGCCGGGTACTCGGCATCTCGCGCCGGCCGCAACCACGCGCCGGTGTCCCTCGGCCAGCGCGAGCTCGCCGACGTGCACCTGCCGCCGTTCGAGCGCGCGATCCGCGCAGGTGCGCGTTCGGTCATGAACTCCTACACCGACATCGACGGGGTGCCGGCCGCGGCATCCGTCCCGCTGCTCACCGGCATCCTGCGGGAGCAGTGGGGCTTCGAGGGGACCGTGGTCGCCGACTACTTCGCCGTCCGGTTCCTCGAGACCATGCACGGCGTGGCCGCCGACGCGTCGGAGGCGGCGACGCTCGCACTGACAGCGGGGATCGACGTGGAGCTGCCGACCGGTGCGGACTATCGGGAACCGCTGATCGAGGCGGTGGAGAGCGGACGCATCGACGAGGCTCTGGTCGACCGCGCCCTGCGGCGCGTGCTGCGACAGAAACAGGAACTCGGGCTGATCGGGCCGGGAGAGGCGGAGGGTGATCCGTCGGTCGACCTCGACTCCGCCGAGAATCGTGCGCTGGCCCGTGAGATCGCCGATGCCTCGATCATCCTGCTCGACAACGACGGCACGCTGCCGCTCTCCGCCGCGCGCACACCGCGGCTGGCCGTGATCGGCCCGAACGCCGACCGCTTCGGCGCGATGTTCGGCTGCTACTCCTTCGTGAAGCACGTGCTGCCGCGGCATCCCGATGCTTCACCGCTGATCGAAGCGCCGACGGTGGCCGCGTCGCTGCGGGCGCGTTGGCAGGGTGAGGTCGTCGTCGCTGCGGGATGCGCGGTCACGGATGCCGATACGAGCGGGTTCGACGACGCCGTGCAGGCTGCGCTCGCCGCAGACGTCGTGGTGGCCGTGCTCGGCGACGACTCGGGCATGTTCGGCCGCGGCACCTCCGGTGAGGGATGCGATCGCGATGACCTCAGCCTGCCCGGCGTGCAGGAGCAGCTGTTGGAGGCGCTCGTGGAGACCGGTCGCCCCGTCGTGCTCGTGCTGTTGACGGGGCGGCCCTATGCGCTCGGCGACGCGGCCGACCGGTGCGTGGCTGTCGTGCAGACGTTCTTCCCCGGGCAGGAGGGCGGGCCGGCGATCGCAGACGCGCTGCTCGGCGTCACCTCGCCGTCGGGCAGACTGCCGGTGCAGATGCCGCGCCCCGGCACGCCGCAGCCCGGGACGTATCTGACGCCGAGACTCGGAGCCAGAACCGGTGTGAGCAGCGCCGACCCCACGCCGCGGCATCCGTTCGGACACGGCCTCGGCTACACGACCTTCGCGCACGAGGGATTCCTGGTTCAGCAGTGCGAGGTCGCGGTCGACGGCGTGATCGAGTGCGAGATCACGGTGCGCAACACCGGCGACCGCGCAGGCGTCGACGTGCTGCAGGTGTACGCGAGCGACCCGACGGCGCAGGTGGTGCGGCCGCTGCGAGAGCTCATCGCCTTCCGTCGCGTGGCGCTCGCCGCGGGGGAGCGGCAGAGGTGGTCGGTGCGCATTCCAGTCGGTGCGCTCGCGTTCACCGGGGTCGCAGGGAACCGCATCGTGGAACCGGGATCGATCGTGCTCCGACTCGCACCGGACGCGCACGCCGAGGGACTCGCAGCCGAGCTCGCACTGGTCGGCGAGGAGTCCGCCGTCGGTGCGATCGCGGATGAGCCGCACTGGGAGCGGCATGAATGACCGCGTGCGCCGATCGCGGCCAGTCGGAGCGGAGCAGGTAAAGTGACTGATCGTTCACAGAATCGAAGGAGTCCGCGCATGGCCCGTGTCGGAATCCGCGATGTGGCGGTGCTCTCCGGGGTCGCCGTCGGCACCGTCTCGAACTTCCTGAACCACCCCGACCGGGTCTCCGACGACAAGGCGCAGCGCATCAGCGCCGCCATCGACTCGCTCGGCTTCGTGCCAAGCAATGCGGGCCGCCAGCTGCGGCTCGGCGTGAGCAGCGCGATCGGCTACATCGCGCCCGACGTGAGCAACCCGTACTTCGCGGAGATCGCCGAGAGCGTCGAGCTGCGGGCGAGCGAGCTCGGCATCACGGTGTTCCTGGCGAACTCGCACCGCAGCCGCGAACGCGAGAACACCTACATCGAGCTGTTCGAGCAGTACCGCGTGCAGGGCCTGCTGATGTCGTCGCACGTGCCGGTCGAGGACCGCCTCGCCCAGGTGCGTCGCCGCGGCACTCCCTCGGTGCTGGTCGGCCAGCACGCCCAGTCCGATGAGCAGCCCTCGGTCTCGCTCGACGAGGTGTCCGGCGGTCGACAGGCCATGCGCCACCTGCTCGAGGTGGGGAGTCGGCGTCTGCTGTTCGTCGGTGGACCGCTCGACATCCCGCAGGTGTCCGCGCGTCTGGCCGGTGCCGGCGAGGTCATCCGCGAGTTCGGCGCCGCGACCCTCGAGGTGATCGACGAGCCGGATCGCACCGTGCGCGGTGGCCGACGGGTCGGTGCCGCACTGCTTTCGCGCCCGAAGGAGATGATGCCCGACGGTATCTTCGCCGCGAACGACCTGCTCGCCCTCGGCATCATGAACGCGCTCGTCGCCGGCGGCGTCGACGTGCCGGGCGCGACCTCCATCGTCGGCTACGACGACATCGAGTTCGCCGAGGCATCGCTGATCCCGCTCACCACGGTCAAAGGTCGCCACGAGGGCTTCGGCATCGCGGTCGTCGACCTGCTGTTCGACACGATCGGCGGTCGGGTCATCGACGAACCGCGCCGGGTCTTCGAACCAGAGCTCGTGGTGCGTGCCAGCACCAGGCGGAGCTGACCGTGGCGGCGAGCATCCGCGATGTCGCCGACCGCGCGGGAGTCTCGGTCGGCACGGTCTCGAACGTCCTGAACCACGTCGATCGGGTCAAGGAGGACTCGGTCCGACGCGTGCACGAGGCGATCGCCGAGCTCGGCTACGTGCGCAACGACGCGGCCAGGCAGCTGCGGGCAGGGCGCAGCCTCATGGTCGGGCTGGTCGTGCTCGACGTGCGCAACCCGTTCTTCACCGAACTCGCACGCGGGGCCGAGCGCGAGGCTGCCAGGCATGGACTCTCCGTCGTGCTCGCCAACAGCGACGAGGACATCGCGCAGGAGGCCCGGCACATCGACCTGTTCGAGCAGCAACGGGTGCGCGGCATCCTGCTCTCGCCGTACCAGGAGGTCGGCCCTCGGCTCCGGCAGATGAAGCAGCGCGGCATCCCCGCTGTGCTGGTCGACCGCCGGAGCGCCGACGAGCAGTTCAGCAGCGTCTCGGTCGACGACGAGCTCGGCGGGTATCTCGCGGCTCGGCACCTGCTCGACGCCGGTCGCCGGCGTCTGCTGTTCGTGGGCGGGCCGCTCGACATGCGCCAGGTCGACGACCGACGCAGCGGCGCACGCCGAGCGGTCGGCGAGGTCGCGGATGCCGAGCTGCAGACGCTGCCGTCCGCTGCATCCACGGTCGACGCGGGCCGGACCGCAGGCGATCAGGTCGCCGCGATGGCTGCGACCGATCGACCTGACGCGATGTTCTGCGCGAACGACCTGGTCGCACTCGGCGTGCTGCAGGGTCTGCTGACCCACGGCATCCGTGTGCCGCAGGATGTCGCACTGATCGGCTTCGACGACATCGACTTCGCGGCCGCTGCGGCCGTGCCGCTCTCGTCGGTGCGTCAGCCGAGCGGGCTCATGGGTGAGACGGCGCTGCGACTCCTGCTGGAGCACAGCGCCGACCCTGAGCGCGAGCCCGAGCACATCGTCTTCCAGCCGGAGCTGATCGCTCGAGACTCCACGCGCTGATCAGAACTCGGCGACCACCGGTCGGCCGTCGAGGAACGCGATCATGTTCAGCACGAGGAAGTTCCAGTTCTGGAAGTTCCGCGTCATGATCGCCTCGCCGGTGTCGGGATTGTAGAACTCGTGCAGGCAGCCGGTCGTGGCGAGGTCGCGACCGAACAGCTCGATCGTCTGCTCGGCGAGCTCGCGGGCGTCGTCGGCGAAGCCGTACTTCTGCAGACCGCGGAACACCAGGTAGTTGCTGATGCCCCACACCGGGCCGAGCCAGTTCGACGGGTTGTTCGAGGCCCGCAGGTTGTAGGGCTTCTCGAGTCGCGAAAGCGTGCGCACGCCGTAGTTGGCTCGGAAGGTGCGGGTCTCCTGCAGGCGCTCCCGCATCCGCCCGGCTTGCTCCTGCGAGGCGATCCCCGCCCACATCGGGAGGAAGCTCGACCAGTTGTCGACGCGCAGCAGCAGTGACGACCACGATCGCGGTGCGCCGCTGTGCAGCCAGTCGTCGCCGTCGATCGCTCGGAAGGCGAGGTCGGCGCTGTAGTACGTGCCGTCGCGCTCGTCCCAGAGGTGCTCGTTGACCGCATCCGCCAGATCCTGTGCCCGTCCGCGCCAGACGTTCGCCTCGGCGAGACGGTCGAGGTCTTCCAGCAGCGAGCCGAACGCCAGCAGCTCGCGGTACAGCAACGAGTTGAGATAGATCGAGGCGGTGCTGCGGTCGGGGCGGTAGTAGACGGACGGGTCGTTGTCGACGCCGACCGCGAAGTCGGTCTGCCAGTAGGCCAGGCCGGTCTCGGCATGGATGTGGCTCTCGAGGTAGCGCTCCAGGAACCGCTGGAGCACCGGGATGCCGTCACGGATCCACTCGGCGCTGCCGCGGCGACGGCTCAGGAGCGCGGCCTGCTGCACGATCACCGGCTTGTGCATGTTCTGCGAGAACCCGGCGGCGCGGCTCGGGTCGCCGTGCAGCAGCGGCCCCTCGGGCTTCAGCAGCAGCGGCATCACGCCGTCCTCGTCGGTGTGATCGAGGAAGTTGCGGATCGTGCCCTCCTCGTACGCGCCGAAGCGTCCGGTGTCGCCCGTCTCGAGCTCGACCTGGCCGAGCACGACGCTGATGAACCAGGAGTCCCAGTCCCACAGCGCGCTCGAGTAGTAGGGGGAGTCGGGCGAGCTGGGCACCGTGTACGGATGCGCGAGCACGCCGGAGGGCTCGCGGGTCATCTGCATCGCGTGCTCGATGACGTGCGCGCGGAGGTCGTTCTTCCAGGTGTCGATCATGGGGTCTGCTCCTCAGGCGGGGCGGTGATGCGGATGCGGGTGACGGAGTCGGCGGCGAGCGAGACGATGGTGCGCCCGGCCGGGGTGACGAGGGTCGCGGTGCGGGGCTGCTCGTCGATGTTCGCGAGCAGGATGTCGTCGTGCGACCCGGAGCGGGCACCGACCGCCCAGACGAGACCGTCGGGACTCGGGCCGCTGAGCAGCACCGCGTCGTCGATCTCGGCGAGCTCGGCGAGCTGTCGGAGCGCCTCGGCCACTGGAAGCGGGGTGCCATCGGCGTCGTGGATGCCACGGGGGCCCCACTCCTCGAACCACACGATCGAGGCGACTCCGGGCACGGCCAGCGCGGCCGCGCTCGCGACGGTCCAGGCTGCCAGCTCCGGCGCGGACTGCCGAACGTCGTCGATGCCGGTGAACTGCGGGCCGTAGCCGTCGCGGAGGTCTGCGTGCGGCGAGAGCGGCTGCGGGGCGGCCGCGACGTCGTTGAATCTCGGTCGAAGGGTGATCGGGCCGATGTGCACCGGCAGGCCCGCGGCGCGTGCGACGGTCTCCTCGGCGACGAGCCGCTGCATCGCGACCGACTCCACGATCTGCTCGGTGTCGGTGCTGTGGAACAGCGGGGTGACCGTGACCGCCAGACCGTCGAGGTCTTCGGGAAGCCGATGCAGCTCGCGGTTCAGCTCGGTGAAGTGCGAGCGGCTGCCGCCGATCACCGGCACCGAACGTCCGCGGTCCGCGATGGCTCGCCGCAGCAGACCGATCGACTCGGCGTCTGACACATGCCTGGCATCGCTGACCTGATGGAAGGCGCCGGCCCGGATGACCTCGACACCGTCGAGTGCGGCGACGGCCTCGGCGACCTTCTCAGGCGCATCGGGATCGAGCACGAGTCGCACATCGAGCGGCAGGCGGGCGGATGCCGCGCGTTCGAGTGCCGCCCGCCAGTCGATGCCGGCGAGGTCTGCCTCCACGAGCACGGTCGAGCCGAGCGGCTCGACGGCGGGTGCGGGGTCTGGTGCCGAGGATGCGGCGACGCCGATCGAGGGGAAGCGACCTGCGGGGCGCAGGGCGATCACGGTCTCGGTGGGAGCATCCTGGGCTGCATCCGCTTCGACCTCGACTGCGCTGATCCGCAGGGACTGCACGACGTGTTCGCCCGCCGCGACGGGGTACGGGAACGGCAGGGAGAGCGGACGGCTGTACGTCTTGAACGAGGCATCCGTCCAGTTGCGCTGGTCCTCCATCTCGAAGACGTCGCCGGCGAACCGCACATGCACCTGCACGCCGTCGTCGGTCCACCCCAGCGATGCGATGTCGAACACCGGCTGGTGTGCGCTGATCTCGGGCGCGAGTCGGGTCGTCTCGGTCGTCCCGTCCGGGCGCCCCACCGCCAGATCGTGCCCAGCGAGCTGCGGCGGGTGCAGCACGATCAGCCCGGTGCGGTTGGTGTCGACATCGCGCGCTGCGACGAGGTCCAGCGTGACGAGGAGGTCGTCGCCGTCGAGCGCGAGGCGCAGGGTGCCGGAGAACACCTCCGACCGCACCGCGACCTCGATCGCCGCTTCGCCGCCGGTCACCGCATCGACGACGAGCGGGATCGTGTTCCAGTCGCCGTCACGGATCACCGGACGGATGCTGCGCAGCACGCGCCGCCCACCGGACCGCAGGTCGGCGATCTCGTCATCGCGTCGCTCGAAGCTCCAGGTTCCGAGCGTCCGCCGGTCGCGCTCCTGGCGCCTCCAGGTCATTCCGGTTCCTCTCGGAGTCCTGCCACCTCAGCGCTCGATGTGCTCGAGGTGCAGCATCCTGGCGAGGTTCTTGTCGAGCTCGTCGTCCTGGAAGATCTTCTTCCAGTCGTCTTTGATGATGCTCTCACGGCCGTAGTCCATGGCGATCAGGCAGGCGTCGGAGAACGGGTTGTCGCCGCGGAGGCCGTTCGCGAGGGCGACCTGGGTGTGGCCGTAGAGGATGCTGCGAGCAGCCGCCTCCGGCACGCCCATCGTGGTCACGGTCTCCTGCAGCGCCTCGTTCAGCAGCGCGCCGATCATGCACGCGACCGTCTCGACGAGCGTGGGCTCGAGCTGCGCGAGCTGCTTGATCGTCACCCAGTGCACGTCGATGACCGGGGCGTAGATCGCGCGGACGGTCTCTTCGACGATCGCCTGCTTGGCCGGGTCGTCGCTCTCGATCGCGGCGATCGCGTCCTGCGGGGCGGCGATGCCGCCGAAGGTGTCCGCCCACTGCTCCGGCGTCTCGCGCTGCAGGAAGATCGACGGGTGGCAGGGGTGGGCCACGGCCTGGATGACGTCGTCGCGGGTCGCGAGCAGCCCGGCGTAGGCGGCGGCGGGGTCGAGGGTCAGCACGATCGCGCCAGGACGCAGCTGCGGCACGAGGTCGGCGGTCACCGGGCCGAGGGCGAGGTCGGGCACCGCCAGCACGACGATGTCGGCATCCGCGACGGCGACTGCGGCATCCGTCAGTTCGCGCCCGGCGTCGATCGTGCGCTGCTGCCCTGCGGGCGAGTTCTCGACGTACCAGACCGTGTGGTCGGTCTTCACGAGGTTGTTCGAGACGCGCATGCCCATCTTGCCGCCTGCGCCGATGACGGCGATCTTGTAGGTATCGCTCATGGTGTGCTCCTCAGATGTTCCAGGGTGGTGCGGGTCCATTCCCGCTCGGTTCGGATGGTGGTCTCGGCGTCGTCCTGCCAGGGCAGCCAGTGCTCGACGATCTCGTTCACGCCGCGCTCGCGCGGACGCACGGTCGCCAGCAGATGGTCGTAGTCGTGCAGCCCACTGCCCATCGCCGCGCCGGAGTAGGTGAAGCCGACCCAGCCGGGCTGGCGGGCGAAGGCGAAGTCCTTCACATGCACGTTCTTCGTGAGGGCTGCGGCCTGCTCGACGCACGTGCGCGGGTTCTCGAGGCGGGCGACGACGTTCGCCGGGTCGAGGCAGATGCCGAGGTTCGGACTGCCGACGCGCTCGATCACCCCGAGGAGGTCGGTCGTCGACACCTGCTCGTACGTCTCGAGAGCGACGGTGACACCGGCGGACTCGTACGCACGGATGCCGCTGCGCAACCAGCTCTCCGACTCGGCGAGCGACGGCCGGCTGTCCGGGCCGAACAGCATGCTCCGTACGAGTCGGGCATCGAACACCTCGGCGAGACGAAGGAAGCGGGTGAGGTGCTCCGGGACGATGCCCTTGGTGCCGAGCTCGATCGCGATGCCGAGGTCTCGGGCGGCGCTCGCCGCATCGCGCAGCTCCGCGTCGCTCATGGTCTCCAGCGGTGCGTAGTCGCAGATCTGGAACAGCTCGACGCCCTGCTCGCGGGTGTCCTCCAACGCGTCGATCAAGCTCATCGGGGCAGGCACCCGGTCGGAGTGCTGCCAGAAGTACGCGTAGGTGCCGAGCCCGATCATGCGCTGACCCCGCTGGGTCCCTGAGCGCCGTCCCCGCTGGGTCCCTGAGCCTGTCGAAGGGCCGACGCGGCCGCCTCGTCCAGCACGGTCACCAGGGCATCCGGGTCGTGCGCGAATCGTCCGAGGAACACGCCGTCGACGGCATCGCCCAGCGCCGTGATGAGCCCCGGCCCAGCCGCTCCGCCGTAGATCACGGAAGATCCGGCCCGGTCGGCGTCCGCATCGATCGCCGCACGCAGCGCCCTCGCGACGACCCGGATGTGATCGTGCCCGGCCGGCTCCGGTGCGCCGATCGCCCACACCGGCTCGTACGCCACGATGACGGCCCCAGACCCTGCGCCGTCGAGGGCGGAGCGCAGCTGCGATACCGCGACGGCCGCGGCATCCTGCGGGTCCTCCTGCTCGGTCTCGCCGATGCAGAGCAGCGGAGTGAGTCCGCTCGCCAGCGCCGTGCGGGTCTTGGCCGCGACCACCGCATCCGTCTCGGCGAAGATCCTGCGGCGCTCGGCGTGCCCGATCTCGGCGATCGATGCGCCGACCTCCGCGAGCTCTGCGGCCGACACCTCGCCGGTGAACGCGCCGGAGACCTCGGCAGCGGCATCCTGTCCGCCGATGCGAACCGGTGTGCCGACGAACGCCTGCAGCGCGGGGATGACCTGCAGGTAGGTCGGGGTGATGAACAGTTCGACCTGACCGGACATGACGGCGTCATGCGCGCGCACCCGGTCTGCGACCTCGGCGAACCACGCGAGGGCGCGCTCGTGCCCGAAGTACATCTTCAGGCTCACCCCGACGGTGACGGTCATGCGTGTGGTCCCGTCATCAGCACTGGCCGGTGGTCTCGTACTCGTCGATCACGGCGACCTTCTCGGCGCTCGCGCTCGACTCGTCGAAGCGGTAGCCGAGCCACTCGCGCACGAGGCGTCGAGCGAGCTCGATCCCGACCACGCGCTGGCCCATCGTGAGCACTTGGGCGTTGTTCGACAGCACCGCGCGCTCGACCGAGAACGAGTCGTGCGCCGTCACCGCGCGGATGCCGGCGACCTTGTTCGCGGCGATCGCGACGCCGAGACCGGTGCCGCAGAACAGCAACGCTCGGTCGGCCTCGCCACGGGCGACGAGCTCGGCTGCCGCGATCGCGACACGGGGGTAGGCGGTGTGCCCGTCGCCGTCCACGCCGACGTCGACGAGGCTCGCGACCGCGTCGCTTCCTTCGAGGTCCTTCTTCAGGACCTCCTTGTAGTCGAAGCCCGCGTCGTCGGATCCGATCACCAGACGGAGAGGTTCAGGCATGATGGCTCGCTTTCGGGGCGGTTGATGCGGACGTGAGCAGGTCGCCGACGGCGGTCACGATGAGGGAGAGGCTGACGGCGCCCGGGTCGGGGGTGCCCAGGCTGTGCTCGCCGTGCGTGCGGGCGCGGCCGAGACGCGGCAGCAGGTCGGAGGTGGCGGCAGCGGCACTGGTGGCCGCAACGGCGGCGCGGGTCCAGGCATCCGTGAATGCGCCTCCGGCGTCGATCGCGTCCGCGAGCTCAGTGGAGAAAGGCACGAGTGCGTCGACGAGGGTCTTGTCGCCGACCTCGGCCTTGCCGTACGCGTGCACGCCCTGTGCGGCAGCGGCGACACCGGCAGCGACGTCGTTCGCAGTCGGTCGCCCCGCGTCGCCGAGGTGCGTCGCGAGCTCGTTCAGGATCACACCCCAGAGCAGCCCAGAGGTTCCACCGGCCTTGTCGGCCCAGGCGTCAGCGGCATGCGCGAGCACGGTCTGCGCGCCGGCACCGGCGTCCGCGGCAGCCGCGCCGGCGACCAGCGCGGCGTGCGATCCGCGCTGCATCCCGATGCCGTGGTCGCCGTCACCCGCGATCGCGTCGATCCGGCCGAGCTCGTCGACGTTCGCATCGACCACGTCGACGATGACCTGCAGTGCGGAGCGGATCAGCGCAGCGACCTCGACGGATTCCTCGTCGCCCCGCTCGATCGCTTCTTCGGCGGCGGCGACGGAGGATGCTGCGACCTCGGCGCGTGCGGCGGTCGCGACCGACCCGCGGCGATACGCGGGGGTGTCGACCGGGGTCTCCCAGAGGGTCTCGAGCTCCTCGTCGAGCCAGAACAGCGTGAGCGAGGTGCCGGCCATGTCGAAGGACGTGCAGTATTCGCCGACATGCGGGTCGACGAGCACGAGCCCTGCGTCGGTCAGGCGCTCGGCGATGCGCCGGTAGACGACGAACATCTCCTCGTACTTGAGCGAACCGAGCCCGTTGAGGATCGGCACGACGCGCGCGCCGGCGATGTCGACGGCATCCGGGATCTCGGCGAGCAGCTTCTCGACGAGCAGGTCTGCGAGGTCATCGGCGGTCGGGATGTCGGTCTCCTCGATGCCCGGTTCGCCGTGGATGCCGAGGCCGATGGCCATGCGGCCGGCCGGCACCGTGAAGAGCGGCTGTGGGGCGCCGGGCAGCGTGCAGCCGGTGAAGGCGACGCCGAAGGATCGCGTCCGCTCGTTCGCCACCGACGCGATGCGCGTCACCCCGGCCAGGTCGTACCCGGCCTCTGCGGCTGCTGCAGCGATGCGGAAGACCGTGAGGTCGCCGGCGATGCCACGCCGTCGGTGCTTCTCGGACGGCGGTGCGCTGAAGATGTCGTCGGTCACGACGACCGTCTCGCAGGCGATGCCCTCGTCGCGGAGTCGCGCCTGCGCTGCGTCGAAGTTGAGCACGTCGCCCGCATAGTTGCCGTAGCTCAGGAAGACGCCGGCACCGCGGTCCACGGCCGCAGCGACCGAGTGGACCTGCTGCGTCGAGGGCGAGGCGAAGAGGTTGCCCATGGCTGCGCCGTGCGCCAGCCCCTGGCCGACCAGTCCGCCGAACGCGGGGTAGTGGCCCGAGCCGCCGCCGATCACCACGGCGACCTGCCCTTCGGGGACGACGGTGCTGCGGATCACGCCGCCTGGCACCCGGCGGACGGATCGCTCGTTCGCGGCGACGAATCCGTCGATCATCTCGTCCGCGAAATCCGCGGGATCGTTCCACAGTCGAGTCATCGGGCGTCCTCCGTGACGGTCGGCGCAGCGACGGGAGCCGACCGGGTGCGGTTGCTGCGCGCCAGCAGGATCGTCAGCACGGCGGAGAGCAGCATGAAACCGCCGACGATGAACATCGGGACTTCGTAGCCGCCGGTCCAGTCGTGGACGGCGCCGGTGATGTACGGGGCGCTGAATCCGGCGAGGTTGCCGATGGTGTTGATGAGCGCGACGCCCGCAGCGGCCGCGACGCCGGTGAGGAACTGGGTCGGCAGCGTCCAGAAGTTGGGCAGCGCGGCGAAGATCGCGGATGCGGTGATCGTGATGACCGCGATCGTCGCCACGGGGGATCCGGTGAACAGTGCCAGCGGGATCGACACGGCGCCGGCGATCGCGGGAATGGCGATGTGCCAGGTCTTCAAGCCGCGTCTGCTGGCGTCACGCGACCAGAAGTACATCACGATCGCAGCCGGCAGATACGGAATGGCCGTGATGAGCCCCTTCTGGAAGACGTCGAACGACGTGCCCGACTGCGTCTGGAAGCCCTCGATGATGGTCGGCAGGAAGAACGCCAGCGCGTAGAGGCCGTAGATGAAGCCGAAGTAGATGAACGACAGCATCCACACGCGACCGCTCGAGAAGGCGAAGCGTGCGGAGACGTGCTTCTCGCCGCCGGCCGTCGTGGCGCGCTCGGCTTCGAGGGCCGCCGTGAGCCAGGTCTGCTCTTCGGTCGTCAGCCACTTGGCGTCAGCCGGCTTGTCCTTGAGGTAGAACCAGGCGATGATGCCGACGACGATCGCCGGGATGGCGACGCCCATGAACATGAAGCGCCAGCCCTCGAGGCCGAAGAACACGCCGTGCTGCTGGATGAGGGCGCCGGCGAGCGGTGCGCCGATCACGGTCGTCAGCGGCTGTGCCAGGTAGAAGAGCATGAGGATGCGGCCGCGGTACTGGGCGGGAACCCAGAGGCTGAGGAAGAGGATCGCGCCGGGGAAGAACCCGGCCTCGGCGACGCCGAGCAGGAACCGCAGCGCGATGAGCTGCTCGAAGTTCTGGACCCAGGTGAACAGGAGCGCGACGATTCCCCAGCTGACCATGATGCGGGCGAGCCACCGTCGGGCGCCGAAGCGGTGCAGGGCGAGGTTCGACGGCACCTCCAACAGGATGTAGCCGATGAAGAAGACGCCGGAGGCGAAGCCGAACTGTGCTGCGCTGAGGGCAAGGTCGTCGTTCATCCCGTTGGGGGAGGCGAAGCCGATCGCGGTGCGGTCGAGGTAGTTGATGAAGAACATCAGCGCGACGAACGGGACGAGGCGGATGGCGACCTTGCGGATCGCTGATCGAGCGACGGGCGTTTCGGTGTGAGTGGTGTCCACGGTGACTCCTGGATCGACGGTGATCGTGCGTGTTCGAACTCGGTGCTGCATCCATACTGCACAACCGGTTGACCAATTTCAAGTCACCTCCGGTATTCCGCGACGGGTAAGTTGGCAGGCATGCCCGCCTTCCCCGGTGAACCGGTCGACGACATCGCCGCAGCCCTCTCGGTGATCCCATCGGGGTCTCCGGTATCGGAGGTCGCGCGCCGCCTGCTCGATCTCTTCACCGGTGGATCCATCGCCGCAGGCACGCGTCTTCCCCCGGAGCGACAGCTCTCCGCCTCGCTCGGCGTCGGCCGGTCTGCCGTGCGTGAAGCCCTCGCGGCGCTCGAGATCCTCGGGATCGTCGACGTCCGCCCAGGGTCGGGGACCTACTTGCGGGGTGCCGCGAGCGAGCTGCTGCCGCAGACGCTGCGGTGGGGTCTCCTGATCGGCGAGCGGAACACCGCGCAGCTGCTCGAACTGCGGGAGGGGCTGGAGATCTTCGTCGCCAGGCTGGCGGCGGCGCGCGCCGACGACGCGATCGTCGCCAGACTCGAGCGCAGCGTCGTGCGGATGCGCGACAGCATCGACGAGCTCGGAGCATTCGCCAAGGCAGACCTCGACTTCCACCACGCGCTCGCCGAGGCCGCCGGCAACGAGACGCTCACCGATCACGTGCACGTCGTGCGCTCCTTGCTGCAGGTGTACGCGGATCGCGCGGTGCACGACCCTGCGCACGCCGAACAGGCTGTCGCAGAGCACGACGCCGTGCTGGCGGCGGTCCGAGTGGGCGATGCGGATGCCGCGGCATCCGCCATGGCTGTGCATATGGCGACCGCCACCGCGCGCCTCCTCGACGCCTGAACCGGGTTCGAACGCCCAGTTCGTCTCTGCTCCCACGACCCGTTATGATGATCAGGTGCATCCGTGCTTTTCGGCTCGGATGCCTGGAGACGTCGCATAGTCCGGCCGAGTGCACCACCCTGCTAAGGTGGAGTCCCCTCACGGGGACCAGGGGTTCAAATCCCCTCGTCTCCGCACAGAAGTCCTGATCAGGACTGGTTCCTTCCCTCGCTTCCTCGCCGTCGCCAGCTCGCCCGCATAGGGTGGCGGACATGGCAGATCGCGCAGACGTTCCGACGTCCACTCCACTCGACGGCTGGTTGGCTGAACTCGGTCAGCCCACCGGTTCGCCCGGAGGCGGGTCGGCGTCGGGCGTGATGCTCGCGATCGCGGCGTCGCTCCTGCGCATGGTCGCCGAGTACACCGCGGATGACCCGCGTGCGACGGAGTGCGGCGACCGGCTTGCCGAGCTGCGGCTGGAGATCTTGCAGGCCTCGGAGTCTGACGGGGTCGTCTCGGCGGAATTCGGTGCCGCACTCGCGCTGCCGAAGGACGCGCCTGACCGCGACGACAGCGTGCGGTCGGCAGCGCTGGATGCCGCCGATTCGGCAGCACGGATCGGGTCGATCGGCGCGAAGCTGCTTCCCGAGGCTCGGCTGCTCATCGAGATCGGCAACCCGAGTCTCGTCGCCGATCTGGCCGTCGCCGTGGAAGCACTCGGTGCCGGGCTGTCCGGCACGGTCATCAATGTGCGTGCGAACCTGCAGACGGCTCGGAAGCACGATGCCTCGTCTTCGGACCTCGAGGCGCTCCAGGCCGAGGTCGAGCGCCTCGGCGGTGCTCGTCGCGCCGTCGCGGATATCGGCGAGGACCTCTCACCGCGCCTCGACGCCTGAGCCCTCCTCTGCCGGATCGTCCACGTGCCAATCCCGTGGAGGACGGACTGGCACGAGCATCCGTCGCCACGGATTGGTTTACTGGTGGCATCCGTCCCCCGATCTCCGAGGTGAAGCATGACCATCACTGACTCCTCCGCCGCGCCCACCACGGACTCGACGGTGCCCGTCGTCTCGCACTGGATCGACGGCGCAGAGCGTCCGTCGACCAGCGGCCGCACCGCACCGGTCTACAACCCGGCGACCGGCGCTGTGCAGGCGCACGTCGCACTCGCGGATCAGGCCGAGATCGATGCGGCGATCGCCTCGGCGGATGCCGGGTTCCGGGTCTGGTCGGGCTACTCGATCGCGAAGCGCCAGTCGGTGCTGTTCGCGTTCCGGGAGATCCTGAACGCCCGGAAAGGCGAGCTCGCCGAGCTCGTGACCTCGGAGCACGGCAAGGTCGTCTCCGACGCGATGGGCGAGATCCTGCGCGGTCAGGAGGTCGTCGAGCTCGCGACCGGCTTCCCGCACCTGATCAAGGGCGCGTTCAGCGAGAACGCCTCCTCGGGCGTCGATGTGTACTCGCTCAAGCAGCCGCTCGGCGTCGTCGGTGTGATCTCGCCGTTCAACTTCCCCGTGATGGTGCCGTTGTGGTTCGTGCCCATCGCGATCGCCGCCGGCAACGCCGTCATCCTCAAGCCCTCCGAGAAGGATCCGTCCGCCGCCCTCTGGCTGGCTCGCGCCTGGCAGGATGCCGGTCTGCCGGACGGCGTCTTCACGGTGCTGCAGGGCGACAAGCTCGCGGTCGACGGACTGCTCGAGTCGCCGGTCGTGCAGTCGATCTCGTTCGTGGGTTCGACCCCGATCGCGCAGTACATCTACGAGACCGCATCGAAGAACGGCAAGCGCGTGCAGGCGCTCGGCGGCGCGAAGAATCACATGCTGGTGCTGCCGGATGCCGACCTCGACCTCGTCGCCGATCAGGCCGTCAATGCCGGCTTCGGTGCGGCGGGCGAGCGGTGCATGGCGATCTCCGTCGTGCTGGCGGTCGAGCCTGTGGCTGATGACCTGATCTCGAAGATCACCGACCGCATCGCTGCCCTGAAGATCGGCAACGGTGCCGGCGTCGACGGTGCGGAGCCCGACATGGGCCCGCTGATCACCGACGTGCACCGCGACAAGGTCTCGGGGTACGTCGACATCGCCGAGGCTGACGGCGCGAAGATCGTCGTCGACGGCCGAGGCTTCACGGTCGAGGGCCACGAGGACGGCTTCTTCTTCGGCCCGACCCTGATCGACGGGCTGCCGACGACGTCACGCGCCTACACGGAGGAGATCTTCGGACCGGTGCTCTCGGTCGTCCGCGTCGAGTCGTACGACGAGGGCCTGGCGTTGATCAACTCCGGCGAGTTCGGCAACGGCACCGCGATCTTCACGAACGACGGGGGAGCGGCTCGCCGGTTCCAGAACGAGGTGCAGGTCGGCATGATCGGCATCAACGTCCCGATCCCGGTGCCCGTCGCGTACCACTCGTTCGGCGGCTGGAAGAAGTCGCTCTTCGGCGACGCGAAGGCGTACGGCGTGCACGGCTTCGACTTCTTCACCCGCGAGAAGGCAGTCACCGCCCGGTGGATCGACCCCGCGACGCGCAACGACTCCTCGCACGGCGGCATCAACCTCGGGTTCCCGCAGAACACCTGACCCCCCCGCCCCTGCTCCTCTCCTCTCCTCTCCTCTCCTCTCATCTCCTCGCCGACCCGGCCCCTTGCGGACGAACCGGCCCCTTGCGAACGTGCACAAGGGGCCGGGTCGTCCGTAAGGGGGTGGCTCGACGGGGGACGGGGGACGGGGGTGGCGTCGGGTGGGATGAGAGGGAGGCAGGCGCTCAGGCGCGCGTGAGCTGCAGCGCCGACCACACCTCGGCACGAGCCGCGAAGGTGTCGAGGTTCAGGTCGAGCAGGGCGCTCGCGGCATCCACGCGCGCGCGCAGGGTGTGACGGTGGATGCCGAGGGCCTTCGCCGCCGGATCCCACGCGCCGTTGTGCTCCAGCCACACCTCGAGCGTGCGCCGCAGATCGACCGGCGCGGAGGCCTCGTGCAGCGGCAGCAGCATCCGCCTCGCGATGTCGTGGGCCCGCGTGCGTTCCAGGTGCCCGAGCAGACCCGCGTGGGCGAGCTCGTCGAAGTCGTTCACCGGCTGCGCCGGCGTCGACCTCGCGAGCGTCGTCTGCGCCTCGGACATCGCCTCGGTGAAGTGCTCCCACGTGGTGGCCGCCGAGAAGCCGGCGAGGGCGCGATGTCGCGAGAGCAGGCCGAGGAGGTCGTCGCGGTCGTCGGCAGGGGTCACCGTCACGATCCGGTGCGCGTGCTCCGCGAAGAACAGTGCGCCCTGCCGCTCTCCGGCGACGAGCTCCAGCGCGGAATGCAGGGAGTGCGCGCCGCCTTCGTCATCCTCGGGCGGCGCGATGAACCCGATGCGGATCGGGTCGGCCGGCAGCGGTCCCCAGAGATGCTCGACCGTTCGTTGGGCGACCCCGGTGACGCCGGCGATCAGCAGCTCCAGCACGCCCGATCGCAGCCGCCGCCGGGCATCGTCGAGCGTGCGGCTCTGCTCGAGCGCGATGCTCGCCAGCGCGATGACGGCCTCGACCAGATCGGCGCGGGCGCGGTCGAGCGCGCCGGTCCCGGTGCCGACCGCGAGGATGCCGCGCAGGTCATTCTGCTGCCCGAGGGTCTGCAGCGTGACCTCGCCGGCGCTCTCGTCCGCTGCCGCGGCGAGACTGATCCGCTCCGCCGCAGTGCGCCCGCGGGCCAGCATCCGCGCGACCGCGGCGTCGACCTCGGGTGCCAGCGCATCCGGGATCTCGCGTCTCGTGGGCACCCGCACGCGTGCGCCCGAGGCGTCGAACAGCGCCACCCAGCACTCCAGGTTCCGCTCGAGCTCGCGGAGGATCTCCGAGAGCCCATCGGGCCGGAGCGCCGCCCGCGCCACCGACCGCTGCGCCCGCAGCGAGGTCTCCAGCATCTGCCGGTCGTCGGCGGCGACCGCGTCGGAGACGAAGCGGATGATGCCCATGAACGGAGTGCGCCGCGGCACCTCGAACAACGGGAGACCGTGCTGCGCCGCAGCATCCGACAGCTCTGCCGGGATGCGCTCGTGCACGATGCCGGTCGCGAAGCCGAGCGCGATCACACCGTGCTCGACCAGCCGTCGCACGTAGGCGGCCGCGGGCGTCGGGTCGGCCCCGCCGAACTGCACACCGTCGGTGAGCAGCAGCCCGTCGGCGCCGATCCACGGCGTCGGGTCCGGCAGGTCCGACGAATGCGCCCAGAGCAGCGGATGCACGAGTACGGCCTCGTCGACATCGCTGACCGGGCGCAGATCGAACCGGTCGTCGTCGATCAGGGCGCGAAGGGTGGCAGGCATCTCCGCATCCTCGCCGACTGCCGTTCTGTCCGTCAAACCGACGGCCGCTGTACGAACTGTCTCTTGGTCGCGACCTCGGGTGCTGAGAGGATCGGCATACGCCGCAGACCCGAAGGACCCTCATGACGACCACCACGCCCTCCGCTGCCTCCACACTCACCAACGCTGAGGTGTCGAACGCCGATCGCTCGCGCGTCTTCCACTCGTGGTCGGCGCAGGGCTCGCTCGCGCCGCTGCCGCTCGCCGGCGGATCTGGCACGACGGTCTGGGATGCCGAGGGCAACCGCTACCTCGACTTCTCGAGCCAGCTCGTCAACGTGAACATCGGGCACCAGCATCCGAAGGTCGTCGCCGCCATCCAGGCGCAGGCCGAGATCCTGACCACCGTGGCCCCTGCGCACGCCAACGCCGTGCGCGCCGAGGCCGCCCAGCTCATCGTCGACATCGCGCCGGAGGGCTTCGAGAAGGTGTTCTTCACCAACGGCGGCGCTGACGCGAACGAGAACGCGATCCGCATGGCACGCCTGTTCACGGGGCGCGACAAGGTGCTGTCGACCTACCGCTCCTACCACGGCAACACGGGCGCGGCCGTCGTCGCGACCGGTGACTGGCGCCGCGTGCCCAACGAGTACTCGCGCGGACACGTGCACTTCTTCGGCCCGTACCTGTACCGCTCCGAGTTCTGGGCGACCAGCCCGGAGGAGGAGTCCGCCCGCGCGCTGCACCACCTCGAGCGCGTGGTGCAGGCCGAGGGGGCAGACAGCATCGCGGCGATCCTGCTCGAGACGATCCCCGGCACCGCAGGCATCCTCACCCCGCCGCCCGGCTACCTGGCCGGCGTGCGTGCGATCGCCGACCGCTACGGCATCCTGCTCATCCTCGACGAGGTGATGGCCGGCTTCGGGCGCACCGGGCAGTGGCTCGCCCTCGACGCGTTCGATGTGCGCCCCGACCTCATCACCTTCGCGAAGGGCGTGAACTCCGGCTACGTTCCGATCGGCGGCGTGATCATCTCGTCGGAGATCGCGCACCACTTCGACGAGCGCGTCTTCCCCGGCGGTCTCACCTACTCGGGCCACCCGCTCGCCGCGGCCAGCGTCGTCGCGACGATCGACGCCATGCGCGAGGAGGGCATCGTCGACAACGCCAAGCGCATCGGTGCCGAGGTCATCGGCCCGCGCCTCGAGCAGCTCGCCGCACGGCATGAGCTGATCGGCGAGGTGCGAGGCAGCGGCGTGTTCTGGGCCGTCGAACTCGTCGAGGATCGTGACTCCAGGACGCCGCTCGCCGCAGCGTCGATCGGTGCGCTCAAGAGCGACCTGCTCTCGCGGGGACTGCTGCCGTTCTTCGCAGACAACCGCATCCACGTCGTGCCGCCGTGCGTGATCACCGCCGAGGACGCGACCCGTGGGCTCGACATCATCGACGAGGCGCTCGGCGCCTTCCAGCGCTGAGCCGGCGACGCCGGAAGGTCAGAGCGCGTCGACCCGCACCGAGCGGGCGACGCCGACGACATCGCAGTCCGTGTTCTCATCGGCGATCCCGAAGCGGATGAGCTGGCGGGAGTCGGCGCGGTAGTCCGGCGGAGCGGCGTCGAGCATGCCGGCGTCGAGCAGGACGAACTCCGCCGAGGTGCCGACGACGCGGAGCATGCCGGTGGGCAGGCACTGAGCGGTCAGCTGGAACTCGGTCGGAGCGCTGTGCACCGTCGCGCCCGAGATCGACCAGGCCGTGAACTCGTTCGCCACCGTGGTGCAGATCCAGTTCTGCTGCGCGACACCGGTCACTCGGATCAGGCCGGTGTTCGCCCGAAGGTGCGGCGTCTGGCGCAGTTCGAGCAGGATGCCGACCGTCCCCGCCAGCACGTCGACGACGATGCGCGTGATCTGCGCGTCGTTCAGCAGGCTCGGGTCGAGGAACGGATCCTCGATATCGGCGAGCGCCGGCGCATGCAACGGCGCACCTGCAATCACATCATTGACCTTCATGATTCGCCCTCCCCAGAAGCGGTCCCAGTCTTCGAGACTAAGTCGCCGTTGTTCACATACCTGGGATCGCGCTGTGATCAGGTGCCGACCCGATCGCATCGGGTCAGAATGATCGGGTGATGGCGGCCGCCGGCGCGGACGATGGAGGGGTAAGGAGGACCACATGATCGGCACGCTCAATGCTCTGGTCGACCTCGTCGAGCGCGACGCGTCAGTGGAGATCGACGTCGTCGCATTCGCCGGGGAGCACGGCACGACCGAGTATCACCTGCGTCGGATGTTCTCGTCGCTCGCTGGAATGCCGCTGTCGGAGTACGTGCGTCGTCGTCGGATGACGCTCGCCGCGGCCGAGCTCGTCGGGGGAGCCCCGAACCTGCTCGACGTGGCTGTGCGCCACGCGTACGGCTCGGTCGAGGCGTTCGGACGAGCGTTCCGTTCGGTGCACGGGATCAGCCCTGCCGACGCACGTCGAGACGGTGGTCCTCTCCGCACACAACCCACGCTCCGGTTCCGCCTGAGCGTCGAAGGGAGCATCCCGATGGACGTCACCATCACCCACCGACCCGAGCTGGTGCTGGCCGGTCACGCCGCTCGCGTTCCGCTCATCCATGTGGGCGTCAACCCGCACATCCAGCAGCACATCGCCGCGATCGCCCCGGAGGAGCACGCGCGGCTCAAGGCGCTCAACGACACCGAGCCGCGCGGCATCCTCGCCATCACCGACGACATCGATCCGGATGCGCCAGAGGGCACCGAGCTGACCTATCTGCACGGCGTCGCGCTGCAGCCGAGCACACCGGTGCCCGGCGACCTCGACAGCATCCGACTCGACGCTGGCTCGTGGGCGGTGTTCTCGTCGACCGGCCCGTTCCCCGACACCCTGCAGACACTGTGGGCGTCGACAGCGACCGAGTGGTTCCCATCGAACCCGTGGCGCCTGCGTCCTGGTCCGTCGATCGTCCGATACCTGGCGTTCACCGGCACGCACGCCACGTGCGAGCTGTGGCTGCCGGTCGAGGCGGCCTAGCGGATGCTGTCGGTGCCGTCTGGCACACTGAGGCGCACGACCCGAGGAGGCGCCGCATGGCCATCGATCTGAAGAAGACGCTGGATGCCTATCGGGCGAAGCGCGGCGAGTTCCGCGTCGTCGAGGTGCCGCCGATGCAGTACCTGATGGTCGACGGCGCAGGCGACCCGAACACCGCTGTGGCCTTCGCGGATGCCGTGACGGCGCTGTATCCCGTGGCGTACGGCCTGAAGTTCGCCGCCCGCAAGGAACTGGGCATCGACACCGTCGTGATGCCGCTGGAGGGCCTGTGGCACGCACCCGACATGGACGTCTTCACCGCGCGGCGAGACAAGAGCGCGTGGCACTGGACGCTCATGATCATGGTGCCCGATCACATCACCCGCGAGATGTTCGAGCGTGCGCTCGCCGGAGCCGCCGCGAAGAAGGATGCCTCACCGAGCCTCGGCGCGGTGCGCCTGGAGACGCTCGATGAGGGGCTCTGCGTGCAGACGCTGCATCTCGGCGCGTTCGACGACGAGGGGCCGACGCTCGATGAGCTGCACCACCGGTTCATCCCCGAGCACGGGCTCGCCATGCGCGGCATCCACCATGAGGTCTACTTCAGCGACTTCCGTCGGGTGGAACCGGCGAAGCGACGCACGATCCTGCGTCAGCCGGTGACTCGCCTGGCGTGAGGTGCAGGGCGGTCAGGCAGCGGCGGGCTTCTCGTTCCACAGCAGCAGGAAGGCGCCGAGGCCGATCATCATGCCGCCGCCGGTCGCCGACATCGCCGAGAGGCGGCGGGGCGAGCGTCCGAACCAGCTCCGGGCAGCACTCGCGAGCAGTACCCACACCGCGTCACAGGTGACGCCGATCACGACGACGATCGCGCCGAGCACGAACAACTGCATCGGCACGGAGCCCGCGTGCAGGTCGACGAACTGGGGGAGGATCGCGAGGAAGAACGCGATCGACTTCGGGTTGGTGACACCTACGACGAAGCCTTCGAGCAGCAGCCGCCATCCGGGGCGCGCCTGGCCGGCCTGCGCGATCGTCGCGGCAGCATCCTTGCGATGACGGATCGCCTGGATGCCGAGGAAGATCAGGTACCCGGCTCCGAGCACCTTCACCACTGTGAACAGGATCACCGACTGGGCGATGACCGTGCCGACGCCGAGGGCGACGCCGAGCACGAGCACGATGGATCCGACCGCGGTGCCGATGATGCTGAGGAACCCGCCGAGGCGTCCGAGGGCGATCGAGCGTCCGATCGTGAACAGCACGGTCGGACCGGGGATGACGACCATGATGAACGCCGCGGCGATGAACGCGAGCAGCGTGGACGAGGCGATCATGGTGCGAGTGTAGAGGCAGGCGGCGTCGCGGCGTCAGGGGTGCGGGCGAACGAGTCATCCGCACCCCTGATCGTCAGCGCTCGCCCCAGAACCGGTCCTCGGCATCCTGGTCCTCGCTGATGAGCCACACCTCTGCGATGCGGCCATCTGCGACACGGAACACGTCGATGCCGTGCTGGTCGAGGTCGGCGCGGTCCTCGCGCTGAGCTGAGAACCGCACGGTGGTCGAGACGAGGTCGCCGGCCTCGTTCGCCGATTCGGTCTCGAGGGCGAAGGTGCCCCCGCTCACCTGCATGAAGCGGCCGAGGTGCGCGATGATCGCGTCCGGTCCGACGTGGTCGCCCGAGAGCGGGTTCGTGCCGGGCTGGTGCCACACGGCATCCGTGCTGAAGGTCGCCGCGAGCGCCTCCATGTCGCCGGCGGCCATGGCCGCTCCGTACTGTCCAACGACGTCGATTGCCGACATGCTGTTCCTCCTCGATGACTCGATACTCTGAGCTTCCAGGTTCGCCAGCGGGGGCTGGTCACTTCAACGTCACCGAGAGGGCAGCGCATGTCGACCGAGTGGACCGTGTTCTCGGCCAAGTGCCCGTCGCGTGCCTCGCTCGCGCGGATCGCGAACAAGTGGACCGCCATGATCGTGGTGCTGCTGCACGAGCACCCGATGCGCTTCGGAGAGTTGCACGGCCGCGTCGAGGGCATCACGAAGAAGGTGCTGGTCGACACGCTTCGCGCCCTGGAACGGGACGGGATGCTGCAGCGCGCGACCGGCGATGACGGCCATGCCCGCTATGCGCTGACCCCGCTCGGACGTACGCTGCACGAGCCGTTGCAGGCGCTGCAGGTCTGGGCCGAGTCGCACGTGGATGACGTGCGGGACGCGCAGGAACGGTATGACGATGCGGTGGACGAGCGGGTGCTCGGCGGGCGGTAGATCTCGCCTGATGCAAGCGCCGAGATCGCCGGAAACTGAGGCATATCGGTATATCGATGGACGTTATGAATCCGTGACGAAATGTGCCTATGAGAGTTGCCTGAGTATCCAATATGAATGACCTGTGCGGCTGTGGCGCCGCGGTTCTTCGGAAGGATCACGCGCGTGCGTCGACTCTCTACAGCTGTGCTCGCGTCTGTCCTCGTGGCGGTTCTTGCAGGGCTCACGCCCGACACTGCCGCCGTCAGTGACGTGCTGGTCTCGACTGCTTCCGTGAGGGCTGCGGTGCCGGCTCAGGCTCGCGATATCCCGGACAACGGCGACCTCGGCGCCGACGATGTGGAGCGCCTCGGCGGAACGCCCACTGTCGCATCAGAGCCCGTGCCCGAACTGCCGACCGGCGACTTCGCTCCGTTGCTCGATGAGGAGAAGATCGCGCCGATCGCACCCACCCGGCAGGCGGATCTCGGGTTGCGCCCGAGCACCGATGACCCGCAGGAGATTCTGGCCGATGCCGCAGAGGGGTTGCCCGTCGTCGAGCAGGACACATACTCGAGCACGTATGAGCGTCCGGACGGCACCCGCATCCTTCGTCAGTCCACCGTCCCGATCAACGTCGAGACCGACGACGGGTGGGAGGAGATCTCGACCGAACTGAGCCCGGTCTCCGGGGGCGGCTGGGAAGTGGAGACCCACCCGCTCGCCCCGGTGTTCGCCGAAGCCGCGGACGACACGAACGCGCTGACCGTCACCGGTGACGGTCACGAAGTTGGATTCACGTTGAAGGGTGCCGCTGGGGGAAACCCGGAAGTGCAGTCGAGCGCGAGTGAAACCCCGAACGACACCCTGATGTTCGACCACGTCAAGCCGAACACCGACCTCCAATACATCGTCGAGAACGGAGGTGTGAAAGAAGCGCTCATCCTCAACGAAGCGCCGATGACGTCGTCCTGGTCGTGGCTCGTCGATACTGAGTCGCTGACACCGCAAGCCGCTGAGGGAGGGCGTGTCGACTTCGTCGATGAGGCCGGCGAGGTCATCATGCACATCCCGGCTCCGGTCGCTTGGGATTCGTCCGGTGTGGAGGACGAGTCGTCGGACGTGCTCATGAATCCGACGATGAGCCTCACGCAGGTCGACGGATCGACGTGGCGTTACACGATCGCAGTCGACCGTAAGTGGCTGACGGCTGAGGAACGGGTATACCCGGTCTACATCGACCCCACGATCCAGCGTGGTCCGAACTACGCGTACTCGATCAAGTCGGACGGCAGCGTCTTCAATGGGCAGCTGCACGTGGGAAACACCCGACAGAACAACCAGAACTACTTCTGGAGAGCCTTCGCGCGCTACGACTACAGCGGCATCCCAGGCAACTTCATCGGCGACGCGCAGATCGGGCTCGCGTACGGCGGCCAGGGCACGACGACGCACCAATCCGGTGAGATCAGTCACGCGAACTGCATCGGCTACAACTGCACGGGTATCGGTGTCACTTCATACGGGCTCAGTAATGGCTCCACATGGACCGAGGGAGATGGCGTCCGGACTCGTCTCGCGACGGCCTTCGCTCAGGGGGACACAGGCGTCACGTTCATGCTGCGCGGCGCCGAGAACGGCTCGTATACGCATAAGACGCTCGGAACAGAATTCTTCGCCGCATACTGGCCGTACCCGACGGTGGCGCAGGCGTCGCCTGCCAACAATTCGACAGGGACCTCGCTCACCCCGACTCTCACCCTCACGGGCCAGGGATACGCCCCGAACTCGACTCCGAGCTATTGGTTCAAGGTCTCGCCGAACCCTGATATGTCAGGCCATGTCTGGGAGACGGGATGGATCGCGGCCAAGCAGGCGACCGTGCCCGAAGGGGTGCTGCAGCCCGGTACGAAGTATTACTGGCAGGTGCGCACGGCGGACGGCTACAACGGGCAAGGCGGACAGTCGACGGACCGATGGAGTGCCGGCGTCTGGAATCTCACGACGCAGATGGTGCCTCCCACACCGCCGGATGCGACGGCGACACCCGGGAACAGCAGCGGTCAGCCGCAGACGCTCACGACGCTCACGCCCACACTGCAGGTCGATGCGGTCACCGACCCTGACAACATCCCTGCCGGGGCGCAGGTCAAGTACGAATTCAAGATCGCAACCGGTGCCGACGGCAAGTCAGGTGCCGTGTTCACGTCGGGTCTCATCGCAGCGGACCCTGACGGCAAGGTCAGGTGGACTGTGCCGGAGGGGACGCTGCGTGACGGCAACATCTACTCGTGGATCGTGCAACCGACGGATGGACTCGGCAAGAACACGACGCCCACATGGGTGAAGAAGATCAAGATCGACATGCGGCTCGGATCGTCTGGCCCGTCGCCGTTCGACTCGACCGGACCGGTGACCGTGAACCTCGCGAACGGCAACGCGAACCTTTCGTTCTCCTCACCGCTCGTGAGCACGCTCGGCGGGCCGATGGGCATGTCGTTCAGCTATAACTCGAACACGGCCGGCGTCTCGAACCGCGGCCTGACCGGCTCGTACTACGACGGGCGCGACGCGGCCGGGAACATCCCGACCTCCCCGGCTGGGTTCACCTTCGCCGGGAAGACGCCGGTGATGGTGCGAACCGACGCAGCGCTCTCGTTCGATTGGGCGTTGGGTTCGCCGGGCCCTGCCTTGGCAAACGACTACTTCATGGCGCAGTGGGGCGGGTTCGTACGCGTTCCGCACGCCTCGTCGCAGTGGCGGTTCGGCGTGCGTCATGACGACGGAGTTCGCCTGCGCATCAACAACTCGACGGTGCTGGACCGCTGGGGTGATGGCGCGACCGGTGTGGAGTGGACAGGGAACCTCAATCTGGCGACGGCTGAGGTGCCGATCGGTCTCGACTACTACGAGTCCCACGCCGGATCGTACGTCGAGCTCTGGGCGGACGACCTCGCTGACAGCGAAGGCCCTGTCATGGTGCCTGCATCGTGGTTCACCACGTACCGCACGACGATGCGCGAGGGGTGGTCCGCCTCGACGCCGATCGCTGGCGACACGACGGCCTGGGCGAGGGCGACGATCGAGCCGCAGGCGGTCATCCTCACCGACATCACTGGCACAGCGCACACCTATACCCGCACGTCGACCGGTGGATACACGCCACCGGCTGGCGAGTACGGGGTCGTCTCGATCGACGGCGCAGGCCGCGCCGTCTTCACGGATGAGGGTGGCACCGTCTATCAGTTCGCGGCGAGCGGGGATGTGGAGTCCGCGACATCTCCGGCGGACGGCCAGAAGCCCGCGGCGCCCGTGACCATCTACAACCCTGATGGAACGACGAAGGAGATCGTCGATCCGCTGTCGAAGGACGGATCCACGTACCACCGCAAGATCGGGTTCGTGTATCAGAACGCGGCGCAGAACGTCTGCCCGACGTTACCGCCGAACTACTATCCAGCGCGTGCCGGCTCGCTGTGCCAGATCACGTATCCGGCTCTCGGCTCGGGCGAGATCCCGGTGACGAACCTGTACTACTCCGGCGGCCAGTTGTGGATCATCGAGGACCCCGGGTACGAACGGACGATCTTCAGATATGACAGTCAGAACGTCCTGACGAGCATCACCGACTCGGCCGCCAACGACTATCTGCTGGCTTCGCCGACACCACCGCTGGGACCGCTGCCTGAGACAGAGATCACATACACCGGGGGTCGGGTGAGCTCTGTGAGGCTGCCGTCGACAGATGAGGGCGCGACGCCGAGCATGAGGAAGTCGTACGCGTACGACATTCCGAATCGGCGCAGCACGGTCACCGTCGACGGCGTTGCGAACTCGACGAGCGCTGTCACCTATGACTCGGTCTGGCGGCAGACGACGGCCACGAGCCCGATGGGCGTGTCGACGAGTCAGGAATGGCACCCCACCAAAGATCTGGTGCTTTCAGCGACGGACTCGCTCGGACTGAAGTCCACCACCGTCTACGATCCGTCGACGGATCGGGCGACCGATTCCTACGGCTCCGCGCCCGCGGCGTGCTTCCAGCCGAATGGCCGACCGGTCGCTGCACCCGTCGCCACAACTGGATGCGGCATCCTCCCGTCGCACACGTCGACGACCTATGACGGCGGGATGCAGGGGCTCCAGGCGACCTACTACGCGAACGCGTCGCTGAGCGGCAAGCCGTCGCTCATCGGATTCGGTATCGGCGGCGCTGCTGGTGCGGTCGACCGGGACTGGGCAACCGCATCGCCGGGAACCGGCATCCCAGCTGACAACTGGTCGCTGCGGCTCACTGGTCTGGTGACCTTCCCGTCCGCGGGGCAGTACACCTTCGTCACGAACAGTGACGACGGCGCACGAGTGTGGATCGGCGACACCCTTCTCGTCGACAAGTGGGCTGGCGGGCCGGCCGAGCGCATCGGCGCGCCGATCACGGTCGCAGCGGGCGAGACCCGCAGGATCCGCGTCGAATACCGCGACGATACGTCGACCGCCACGCTGCAGCTCAAGTGGCGCACTCCGTCATCGGGGACCACGGCATCGATCGTGCCCGGCACAGCTCTGCGGCCCGACTACGGTCTGGTCACGCGCACGACGACGGATGACTCGACCACGGCGTCAGGCGCGGTCGCGCCGTCGATCACCGCGGCGATGACCTACCAGCATCCGTGGCTCGGTCAGGCGACGGCCGGCACGGTCGATCCCGACGGGCTCGCGCTCACGACGGCGACGACGTTCGAGCAGCCTGGCGGTTCCGGGTGGTTGCGGCGCATGACGCGCACGCTGCCAGCAGGCGGGGCATCGGGAGCGCCTGCGACGGCGAAGACCACGAGCGCGTACTACGGCGATCTCGAGGTCGCGCCCGCGGTGTGCGGCATCCCGGCGGGAACGCGGCAGTTCGGGATGACGAAGTCGGTCACGGGTCCCACGCCCGCGAGCGGTGGCGCGATCACGACCGAGTACGCCTACGACGCGTGGGGCCGCACGGTCGGCACGAAGACGACAGGAGATGCGGCGTGGTCATGCACGACCTATGACGCCAGGGGCGCGGTGACATCGACGAGTGTGGCCGGCCCCGCTGGCACCCCGGCGGTGACGAGTTCGACGACGAAGACGGAGCGCATCGCTAACGGCGGGTACATCTCCACGACGACCGGTGCCACGATCGCCGGGTCGCCGAACAATTCGACGATCACGACGGTGACCGACCTGCTCGGACGCACGGTCAGCTACGCCGACGTGTGGGGCACGGTGACGACGCCGACGTATGACCCGGCATCGGGGCGAGTGACGCAGGTCTCGACGACGCCCGCGGGCGGTGCCGCGTCGGTCACGGCGTACACGTATGACGCCGACGGCAAGGTGAAGACCGTCACGGTCGATGGGCAGCAGCTGGCGAGTGTGACATATGACGCGTTGCAGCGGTTGCAGAAGGTGGTGTATCCGGATGGGTCGGCGTTGAACAGCGTCGGCCGTGATCAGGCGCAGCGGGTGGTCGGGCAGCAGTGGCTGGTCGCGGGGCAGGCTGTGTCCGACACCGTGGTGCGGTCGCAGTCGGGTCGGGTGGTTGCGCAGAGCACCTCGACCGGATCGACCTGGTACCAGTCGACGTATGGGTATGACTCGGCGGGGAGGTTGGTGTCCGCGGCGATTCCGGGGCATCAGTTGTCGTATGCGTTCGCGGGGTCGGGTGGGTGTGGTCCGAATACTGCGGCTGGGTTGTCGGGGAATCGGACGGGGTCGACGGATGTGTGGACGGCGCCTGGTGCGGCTGCGGTGACGACGTCGACGGTGTCGTGTTTCGATTGGGCGGATCGGTTGCTGTCGACTGCGGTGACGGGTGCGGTTCCGGGTGCGACGAGCGTGGCGGATGGTCTTGCAGCGGCGGAGATCACGTATGACGTGCGTGGGAACACGAAGCGTCTGGGGGATATGCAGTTCTCCTATGACGCGGCGAACCGGCATGTGGGAACGACGTATGACGATGGCACGACCGTGGTGATCGTGCGGGATGCGACGTCGCGGATCGTTGCCCGGACGGTGGATCCGGCGGGGGCCGCGCCGGCGGTGACGACGCGGTATCTGTATGGTGCGGGTGGTGATGCGGCGTGGGGGCAGAAGGTCGGGTCTGATCTGACGGTGAGTGTCGGGTTGCCGGGTGGGGTGTCGTGGACGAAGCAGGCGGGGACGGTGACGTGGTCGTTCCCCGGTTTGGGTGGGCATGGGTTGATCACGCGCACGGGGACGACGACGAGCGGGTTGTTGTTGTGGGATCCGTTCGGGCAGCCCGTGGACACGACGACCTTCGCGATCGGAACGGCCGCGTCGGATGACACGGGCCAGGTCGCGGGCAACACGTTGTGGCATCAGGGGGCGTTGAAGCCCGCCGAGTCTGCGGGGTCGGCGTTGGTGGTCGAGATGGGGGCACGGCTGTATGTCCCAGCTCTCGGGAGGTTCCTGCAGGTCGACCCGATCGAAGGCGGCGGGTACAACAACTATGTGTGGCCACCGGACCCGATCAATCAGCACGACCTGAGCGGCAACATCATTCAAGTGCTTCCCGTTCTCATCATTGGGCTGGCACTCGCGGCCGTCTTGTTCGTGGTGGCCTACTACATGCGGACCACGGTGAGCATGCCGCGGCTACCTACCATCAACATCTCGATGCCGCAGTTCAAGCAACCAACGCCCAAGAGCGCACAGGCGGCGCCTTTTGCTCGGCCGATTCCGCGACCGGTGATAACAAACTATCGCGACGACAGCAGATACAAGGTGTACGAGATATTTCGGAATGGGACGGGCGAGACCTGGAAGTACGGCATTACAAGTGGTGCGCCATACGAAATGCGACCGCAGTCTCAATTGGGCGCCTGCGCGGCATATTTTGGAAGTTGCAGTTTCGAGTGGAAGACCAAAACGCCGGTAACGGGATATTACACTGCACGTGTTATTGAGTATGGATATATAATGGACTACTACCAGGAGAACGGGCATTGCCCGCCGGGGCAGCTCCTAAGCTGCAAGTGATGAACTAGCTAGAACAAATCATGATTGAACCGAATGAAGTGTAGGATATGTCGTGACTTATGAAACCGAGGCAGGTTTCCCTCCCGTTCAAGGGTATGCCTTGAGAGTCCTGTTTCGACGGGGGCGTCGATTCGACGACTACGTGCTCTTTCAGCCGAATAGCGAAAGCCGAGACGGCGTTGAGGATCCTCCTGGCGGCGAGCACCGGATATTATCCCATTCGCCGATTCGGACACATCCAGGATTCGGTCCGGTGCTAGTAGTCGACCGTGTTCTTGAAAATCTTTTCGACGACGCTGCCAGATGGGTCGAGTTCGCCACCACTGATCTCATAGCAGGGACACGCACAGATGATCCGAGTCGAGACCCCATGTCTGAGGAAGATTTTTGGCAATTGATCAGCTTGTTGGATGGAGAGATCGAGCACGAAGGAATTGCTAAGCTGATCGAAAGTCTGAGCGCGCTTCCACCGCTACGCCTTGAGGCATTCCGTGACTCACTCTGGATCAAGCTTCACGAGCTCGACCACCCTGGTAACACGATACGATTTGGCAGCACTAATGACGGAATGTTGAGCGCAGACGCGTCCCTGTATTATCGGTGCGAGATCGTTGCGAGGGGTAGACGAGCCTTCGTTTCTGCTGTGGAGAGTCCAAAGCCTGGTACAGGGCTGGACGGGTCCACGGGCGAACGGCTCTTGTCGGTCGTTGATAGTTCGTCCCGCCATAAGCTTGTGGATGCCGACGTCAACATTGAGACTGGGACGAATCGCGCGCACTGGCCTGAGGCCTCGAATGCCGACAGCTTCTGGATGAATCGACCTAGCCTGAGCCCCTTTTCTCCTCGCATTAAAGATGTGGCATACGCGCGACGGGACGAAATCGCGTTGCGGCTTAATTTCACTTCTTTTGTGGGGTATGCCCGCGGAGGTGACGGACACGTCCGTGAGCTCATGGGAAGCGTAATGGCCGAGACATTTGCGAACGCACGCAGCGAAGTCACCGAATTTCTTAGGTCGCGCCTAGATCCAGGCGAGATACTTGATGAGCACCTGATTGTCTGGCAAAGCGGGCTCGTAGCTGTATCTGATGGTGCCAGCATGACCGGACTCAGTCGTCGGCGATCCTTATCGATTGATGACTACATCGACCGGTATTACATCGGTTCTGAGTCCGGCCTCCACGATCGCTAGGAGCGCGTGTGGACAGCTATCGATATTGCCGAGTGTGCGGCTGGAATCGTTGCGAGTGCTGTCGGAGGAAGAACACTGTTTCGGACTCTCCAAGGTGCGGCGGCGGGCGCGGTGGCGAATCGTACAATTCACGTAGGAGTTGTTGCTGCAAGACCGCACCGTCGAACGATCTGTGCAGTAACTGCGCAAGTATCAACGAACAATCGTTGGCTGAGCACGGCGGTCGCTTATGTTGGGTCTCCGCCACCAACAGTTTTATGAAACCGCTTGCATACAATTTCCGTATACGTTGGAGCAAGGTGCAAAGGAAGATTGAACGGCTTTGACTAGGGTAGTAGGTTCCGCTATGGGCGCACAGGTTGGGTGTTTTTTGTGGAGCGCTGTCTCAACGGGCGTCGTTCTTGTATCGAGTTGGGGAACGAGCTTCGGATGGCTTGGCCTGCTGGTATTGATCTATTGTCTCGCGGCAATAGTACGCTCGATGTTTCTTGGTGTGTGGGTCGCTGAGGGAGAAGCCGTCGTGTCAACCTGGTTCAGCCGGCGACGCTTCGTCGCCGGCGATATCGAGGTGATCGAACTCGAGCTATACATGGGAACAGGTGGGTTCGCCGTGGGCTGGATCCCAATTGTCGGCAACGTTCGGATGATCGCGGTGCGTCTTGTTTCCGGACGGCTAGTTTATCTCCCGTCCACGATCGGCCGATTCAATCGTGTTCTACGCGTTGCGCGAGAAGTGAGGGATGCGGTCGGGTTAAGTTAACGCTATATGGGGGAATCGGACGGGGTCGACGGATGTGTGGACGGCGCCCGGTGCGGCTGCGGTGACGACGTCGACGGTGTCGTGTTTCGATTGGGCGGATCGGTTGCTGTCGACTGCGGTGACGGGTGCGGTTCCGGGTGCGACGAGCGTGGCGGATGGTCTTGCAGCGGCGGAGATCACGTATGACGTGCGTGGGAACACGAAGCGTCTGGGGGATATGCAGTTCTCCTATGACGCGGCGAACCGGCATGTGGGAACGACGTATGACGATGGCACGACCGTGGTGATCGTGCGGGATGCGACGTCGCGGATCGTTGCCCGGACGGTGGATCCGGCGGGGGCCGCGCCGGCGGTGACGACGCGGTATCTGTATGGTGCGGGTGGTGATGCGGCGTGGGGGCAGAAGGTCGGGTCTGATCTGACGGTGAGTGTCGGGTTGCCGGGTGGGGTGTCGTGGACGAAGCAGGCGGGGACGGTGACGTGGTCGTTCCCCGGTTTGGGTGGGCATGGGTTGATCACGCGCACGGGGACGACGACGAGCGGGTTGTTGTTGTGGGATCCGTTCGGGCAGCCCGTGGACACGACGACCTTCGCGATCGGAACGGCCGCGTCGGATGACACGGGCCAGGTCGCGGGCAACACGTTGTGGCATCAGGGGGCGTTGAAGCCCGCCGAGTCTGCGGGGTCGGCGTTGGTAGTCGAGATGGGGGCACGGCTGTATGTCCCAGCCCTCGGGAGGTTCCTCCAGATCGACCCCATCGAAGGCGGCGGAACGAACGACTACGTGTGGCCACCGGACCCGATCAACAAGAATGATCTAACGGGTGAGCGCGTCGTCGATGACTTGCGTCGGTACGAAGCCCCGAGAACGAAACTCGCGAAGCGAGGACCGTCTTGGATGGCATCGAGTCCTGTCAAGCGACCCTCCTCGACCACTGCTTCTCTGAGCCAGGTGGTCCAGGCGAACAAGTACACTCAAGCTCAGCCACAACGAGCCAAGCAGAACTGGGGCGGGCCGGGGATCGAGTGGTTGCCAGGCAATAAGGGAACTATCGATTTCGGAGTTTCAGTATGCGCTGGAGGTTGCGTCAATGTCTCTGTCGGACACGATCTCTCTGGACGCGTTGGTGTGGGGTGGGGCCCCAAGGCGGGCATCTCCGGTTCGCTTGGGGTATCAAGTGAGTCTTCTGGTGGTTTCTACATGGGAGGAAGTTGTGTTGGAACACTTGGGCCAATCGGCGGATACGTTGAGGCGGGAATGCAGGAGAACGGCCCGGCGGGCTATAAAGGTGCAGGACTCGCATTCGGTGCGAGCGCGGGGTGCAGTTACGACGTCGGAGTGGGCAGGAACGGACTCGGAGGCTAACGTTGCCTGAAATAACTTCAAACGTGATTTTGCCGAACCTGATACTGGGTCCCCTCTTGGTCGTTGCGGCGATCCTTCTCGTGCGATACCGGGTACGCCTGAACGCGTGGGTGTATGGCTCTCAGAAGTCGATCCTTGGACAGAAGGTCGCCGACGCTTCAGCGGGCCGGCAGAAGCCTGTCATGATCGGTGTCGTTGGTTGTTTTGCTGGTCTTATGGGGCTGACCATGACATTCTTTGCCGTAGTCGGGATCTTTCAGAATTGGTTGTGACGGCCACGGGAGTGTATGCAAGGGGCTGGCAAGTCATTAATGACGAGAAGTTAGGTATGCGAAGTTCGCTGGAAGGTGTGGAAACACGCCCATCAAAACTGCCCCAACAGTCTCGACGAATAGTCACGGAGTATGCTCTCAGCTACGGAGTCTCGGTCCCGATTATTCCCATAGGTGCCGGTCTCGCATAGACCGGGGCTGGCTCTGCTGGGACCATTCATTTTCAATGCACTCCGGTGGCGAGGGCTCCTCAGACGCGCGGCGCGAGCGGCGCAGGCAGCGGGTGCATCCGACGGGTTCGCCTTCATGCTGGCGGAACTTGGGCGAACCGAGGGGCATGAGAGCGAGTATCTGCGTTGCGGATGGGTTCTTGTCGCTTCCGACCGCCTGCTGATCTCCGGCCGGCAGGGAGCGCTTGGTGTCGGTGCCGGTTCCCAAACGCGGGAGTTGTGGGTGGCCGACATCGTCGAGGTCTACCGAAGCGAACCCACGAGCATGTCGTACGCCGCTCTCGTTGTGGAACTGGCTTCCGCCGAAGCGAACCTCTTCACGGTGACGCCGGCGAGCGGGTCGGGTCTGCGTGGTCCGACGGACGACGAGGTCGACGCCGCAGTGGCGAGCATCCGATCACGCATGGAGCAGCCGCCTGAACGGGGACCTTCTCGATGAACATTCTCATTCGTGAGAACTCCAGCGCTGGCATCGATGCCGCACGCGCCTGGCCCGCCGCGAAAGCCGATCGATAGTAGCCGTTGGATGTCGATTCTGGCAACGGCATTCCCATCTTGCGTGCGGACGCATACCGTGAGGGGCATCAACAGAAAAAGGAGTCCGCATGTCTGCGAAAGCCCCCACCGCTCCTGAATTCGAATCTGCAGGCACTGACGCCACTCCCGAGGAGAAGAGCGCTCCTGCCGAGGCTCTGTACGAGCGTGTCGACCTCGACCGCTATGCCGTGCTGAGCGACGGGCCCATCGGTTACGTCGAATGGGTGTCGCCGGTGTTCGTCTGCTACTTCGGGAGCCCGTATCTGAACTCGGAGGAGATCGCGCAAACGCACGATTTCCATGAGGCCGTGCAGGTCGTGCTCGACCGCGCCGCCGCTGTGCGTCTCCGGAAGCGCGCCCTGTGAGCCACGACGTCTGGCCCGGTTCGCCGTACCCCCTCGGGGCGACCTTCGACGGACAGGGCACGAACTTCGCGCTGTTCAGTGAAGGCGCCGACCGCGTCGAGCTCTGTCTCTTCGATGAGGACGGCTCCGAGGAACGAGTGCCGCTGACGGAGTTCGACGCGTTCGTCTGGCACGGCTTCCTCCCGTCGGTGCAGCCCGGCCAGCTCTACGGCTATCGGGTCTACGGCCCTGACAAGCCGGCAGAGGGCAAGCGCTACAACCCACACAAGCTGCTGCTCGACCCGTACGCCAAAGCCGTGTCGGGTCAGATCGAGTGGGGCCAGTCGCTGTTCGGCTACGACTTCGGCGACCCGGATTCCCGCAACGAGGAGGACTCTGCCGCGGCGATGGTGAAGGGCGTGGTGATCAACCCGTTCTTCGAGTGGGCCGGCGACCGTCTGCCGAAGACCCCGTATGCGCAGACCGTGATCTACGAGTCGCACGTGAAGGGCCTCACCTTCCGGCATCCGGACATCCCCGACGATCTGCGCGGCACCTACGCCGGCATCGCGCACCCCGCCATCATCGAGCACCTCCTGCACCTGGGGATCACCGCGATCGAACTCATGCCGGTGCATCAGTTCGTGAACGACTCGACGCTCCAAGACAAGGGGCTCTCGAACTACTGGGGCTACAACACCCTCGCCTTCTTCGCCCCGCACAGCGAGTACTCGTCGAGCGGCAAGCTCGGCCAGCAGGTGCAGGAGTTCAAGGCCATGGTGCGCGCCCTGCACGCGGCCGGCATCGAGGTCATCCTCGACGTCGTGTACAACCACACGGCAGAGGGCAACCACCTCGGCCCGACCCTGTCGATGCGCGGCATCGACAACGAGGCCTACTACCGCCTCGAAGAAGACCGCCGCTACTACACGGACTACACCGGCACCGGCAACAGCCTGAACGCCGGCAGCCCGCACGCGCTGCAGCTCATCATGGATTCGCTGCGGTACTGGGTGACCGAGATGCACGTGGACGGTTTCCGCTTCGACCTGGCGTCGACCCTCGCCCGCGAGTTCTACGACGTCGACAAGCTGTCGACGTTCTTCGAGCTCGTGCAGCAGGATCCAGTGGTCTCGCAGGTCAAGCTGATCGCCGAGCCGTGGGACGTCGGACCCGGCGGATACCAGGTCGGCAACTTCCCGCCGCAGTGGACCGAGTGGAACGGCAAGTACCGCGACACCGTGCGCGACTTCTGGCGCGGCGAGCCGCAGGCACTCGGGGAGTTCGCCTCGCGCCTCACCGGCTCCGCCGACCTGTACGAGCACTCCGGTCGCCGGCCGGTCGCCTCGATCAACTTCGTCACCGCGCACGACGGCTTCACGCTGCGCGACCTCGTGTCGTACAACGAGAAGCACAACGACGCCAACGGCGAAGACAACAACGACGGCGAATCGCACAACCGCTCCTCCAACATGGGGGTCGAGGGTCCGACCGACGACGAGGCCATCAACCGGGCGAGGGCTCGACAGCAGCGCAACTTCCTCGCAACGCTGCTGCTCTCGCAGGGTGTGCCGATGATCGCGCATGGCGACGAGCTCGGCCGCACCCAGGGTGGCAACAACAACGGCTACGCACAGGACAACGAGATCACCTGGGTCGACTGGGATGCCGCCGACCACCCGCTGATCGAGTTCACGGCGGCGGTCACCCGGCTGCGTCGTACGCACCCGACCTTCCGACGCAGTCGTTTCTTCGACGGTCGTCCGGTGCGCGCCGAAGACGGCGAACGGATCCCCGACGTGGTCTGGCTGCGGCCGGATGCGGTGCCGATGGCGCCGGAGGACTGGGACTCGGGCTTCGGGCTCGCCGTCGGCATGTTCCTGAACGGGCACGGCATCCGCGAGAAGGATCTGCGGGGCCGGCCGGTCACGGATCAGAACTTCCTCGTGTACTTCAACAGCGGTGACGAGCCGGTCGAGCTGACCCTGCCGGACGACCGCCACGGTGCGAGCTGGCAGGTCATGATCGACACGGCAGGTGAGCGCGGCAACGAGTCGGCGGTCGCTGCGGGCGGCGACATCGAGCTGCACGCGAAGTCGCTGCTGGTGCTGTGCGAGGTCGACGCCGAAGAGGTCGACGTCGACGACTCCGTCAACGCGTCGCTGCGGGTGCAGAACGAGCAGTCGGCGATCTCGTCGCCTGCCCCGACCGCGGAGCACCGCGCATGACCCGGCGCCCGATCTCGACCTACCGCCTGCAGATCCGCGCCGCGTTCACGCTCGACGATGCGGCCGCCGTCACGCCGTATCTGCGCGAGCTCGGGGCATCGTGGGCGTACCTCTCGCCGTTGCTGGCTGCGACACCGGGATCGGATCACGGGTATGACGTGGTCGACCACTCGCGCATCGACGAGAGCCGCGGCGGGGAGGCCGGACTGCGGCACTTCGCCGAGGCCGCGCGAGCCGAGGACCTCGGCATCCTGATCGATACGGTGCCCAATCACGTGGGTGTGTCGGTGCCGCGCGAGAACCCGTGGTGGTGGGATGTGCTGCGCCTCGGCCGCGGGTCTCGGCACGCCGTCGCGTTCGACATCGACTGGCGGCTCGGCGCGGGGAAGGTGCGACTGCCGATCCTCGGGTCGGTCCCGACCGCCGCGATCGACAACGGCGAGATCGTGATCGACACGACGCCGGCCGAGGATGCTCCAGACGGCATCCTGACGTACTTCGAGCACGTGCTGCCGCTCGCACCGGGCACCGGCGAGCTGAACGGCGACCTGCCGGCGCTGCTCGCCGCGCAGAACTACGAGCTTCGGTTCTGGCAGGACCAGAACGCCGAGCTCAACTACCGCCGCTTCTTCGCGGTGTCAGAGCTCGCCGGCATCCGCGTCGAGCTGCCAGACGTCTTCGCCGAGTCGCACCACGAGATCGTGCGGTGGCTCACCGAAGGGCTCGCCGACGGCCTGCGCGTCGATCACCCGGACGGCCTGGCCGACCCAGGGGCGTACCTCGAGCAGCTCGCCGACGTCACCGCCGGCGCGTACACGCTGGTCGAGAAGATCCTCGAGCCCGGCGAGACGCTGCCCTCGTGGTGGCGCACCGACGGCACCACGGGCTACGACGCGCTCGCCGAGATCGACCGGCTCTTCGTCGATGCGGACGGTGTCGAGGCGCTCACGCAGCTGGACGCTCGGCTTCGTGCCGACACCGGGCTCGACGAGGCGCTGGCGTGGCCCGACCTGATCCGCTCGACCAAGCGCATGATCGCCGACACGCTGCTGCAATCCGAGGTTCGCCGTCTCGTGCGAACCCTGCCGCACGGCGTGGTCGCCGCCGAGGATGCGCTCGCCGAGCTGGCCGCCTGCTTCCCCGTCTACCGCTCGTATCTGCCGGCGGGGCGCGAGCACCTGGATCACGCGTTCGCCGAGGCCCGGCGCCGTCGTCCCGACCTCGCATCCACGTTCGACGAGCTCGAACCGCTGCTCGCCGATCCGGACACCGAGGTCTCGGAGCGCTTCGAGCAGACCAGCGGCGCCGTGATGGCGAAGGGGGTCGAGGACACCGCGTTCTACCGCTTCACGCACCTGGGTACGTTGACCGAGGTCGGCGCCGACCCCTCGATCGCTGCGCTCTCGGTGGAGGAGTTCCACGCGGCGCAGGAGCAGCGCCTGGCATCGTGGCCGCACTCGATGACGACGCTCTCGACGCACGACACGAAGCGCTCGGAAGACGTTCGCGCCCGGCTGAGCGTGCTGTCGGAGATCCCGGAGCGGTGGGCCGAGGTGCTCGGAGAGCTGCGCGCGATCGCGACGACCGGCCACGGCCCGCTCGACGCCCTGCTCTGGCAGGCAGCGGTCGGCGCTTGGCCGATCGACTCCGACCGGCTGCTCGCCTACGGGCTCAAGGCAGCGAGGGAGGCCGCGGAGTCGACGACCTGGCAGCACCCGGATGCCGACTTCGAAGCCGGCATCGAGGCGATCGCCGAGGCGTCGAACGGCGCCGCCCGGGAGGTGCTCGACGGCTTCGTCACCGAGATCGTCGACGCCGGACGCTCGAACTCGCTCTCGGCGAAGCTGCTGCAGATCGCCGGCCCCGGCGTGCCCGATGTCTATCAGGGCACCGAGCTGTGGGACCACTCGCTCGTCGACCCCGACAACCGCCGAGCCGTCGACTTCGCCGAGCGTGCACACATGCTGCGCGTGCTCGACCGCAATGCGGACCGCGGCGAGCTGCCGCCGATCGACGACTCCGGCCTCGCCAAGATGCTGGTGACCTCGCGCGCGCTGCGGCTGCGGCGCGACAACCCCGAGCTGTTCCAGGTGTACCGGCCCGCTGCGGCGATCGGTGCAGCATCCGATCACGTCGTCGCCGTCGACCGTGGTGGCGTGACCGCCGTGGCCACCCGTCTTCCCGTCGGGCTCGCCCGCCGGGGCGGCTGGGGCGAGACGCAGCTGGTCCGGCCCGACGTCGCCGCGATCGACGTGCTGACCGGCCGTCGCATCGAGCCCGGCCCTGTGCTGCTGGCCGAGCTGCTCGACAGGTACCCGGTCGCGCTGCTGGTGGAGGTCCGATGATCGAGGTCTGGGCGCCACGCGCCGAACGTGTGCGGATTCGACGGCTGTCGGATGCCGGGGCGACCGTCGAGGACCGCGAGCTCACCCGCTCGCCGGCGCACCCCGACGGCGACGGCTGGTGGCACGCCGAGATCGACCTCGCCGACGGCGAGCGGTACGGCTTCCTGCTGGACGACAGCGACGACGTGCGCCCCGATCCCCGGTCGACGCGTCAGCCCGACGGCGTGCACGGAGCATCCGCCGCCTTCGACGCGTCCGCCCATGACTGGAGCGACACCGCCTGGACCGGCCGCCCGCTCGCGGGGGCTGTGATCTACGAGCTGCACATCGGCACCTACACGCCCCGCGGCACGCTCGACTCGGCGATCGAGCGACTCGACCACCTGGTCGATCTGGGGGTCACGCACGTCGAGCTGCTGCCGGTCAACGCCTTCAACGGCGAGTGGAACTGGGGCTACGACGGCGTGCTCTGGTACGCCGTGCAGGAGTCCTACGGCGGCCCGAGCGCCTATCAGCGCTTCGTCGATGCGGCGCACGCCCGCGGCCTCGCCGTGATCCAGGACGTCGTCTACAACCACCTCGGCCCGAGCGGCAACTACCTGCCCGAATTCGGACCGTACCTGCGCGACGGTGACCGCAACACCTGGGGCGACTCGATCAACCTCGACGAGCCCGCCGTGCGCGAGTACATCATCGAGAACGCGCTGCGATGGATGCGCGACTTCCACGTCGACGGCCTGCGCCTCGACGCCGTGCACGCGCTGCGCGACGAGCAGCCGACGCACATCCTGCGCGAGCTGGCGCAGCGCTCCGACGCGTTGTCGGCGCAGCTGAACCGTCCGCTCAGCCTGATCGCCGAGTCCGATCTGAACGATCCGACGCTGATCCTGCCGCGTGAAGCCGGCGGGTTCGGCCTGACGGCGCAGTGGTCGGACGACTGGCACCACTCCGCCCACGTCGCACTGACCGGTGAGGTCGAGGGGTACTACGCGGACTTCGCGGCGGAGGATGCCGTCGTCAAGGTGTCGGAGCGCGGGTTCTTCCACGATGGCTCGTACTCCTCCTTCCGCGGACGTCGTCACGGCGGCCCGATCCCGGCCACTGTGCCCGGCTGGCGGCTGGTGACGTTTGCGCAGGACCACGACCAGATCGGCAACCGGGCAGCGGGCGACCGCCTGTCGGCCACGCTGTCGCCCGAGCGGCTCGCCGTCACGGCCGTGCTCACGATGACCGCACCGGGCACACCGATGCTGTTCATGGGGGAGGAGTGGGGCGCGTCGACGCCCTGGCAGTTCTTCACCTCACACCCGGAGCCCGAGCTCGGTCGCGCCACCGCCGAGGGCCGCATCGCCGAGTTCGCCAGGATGGGCTGGGACCCGGCGACGGTGCCCGACCCGCAGGACCCCGACACCTTCGCGCGCTCGCACCTCGACTGGGCGGAGCTCGACGATCCAGCGCATGCCGAGCTGCTGGCGCTGTACCGGTCGCTGACCGCACTGCGGCGCGAGCGACCTGAGCTCACCGATCCCGACATGACCCGCACGGTCGTCACGGTGACCCCGGCCGGCGCGGCGCCGGATGCCAGGGCCTACCGGATCGATCGCGGCACGTGCTCGGTGCTCGTGAACCTGACGGCCGAACCGGTCGAGTTCGACCCGAGCTCCGACGCGGTCGTGCTGCTCTCGACCGCCGACGTGCGGCACGAGGGGAGTCGGCTCACGGTACCCGCTGACGCGGCCGTCGTGGTCGGGCCGCCGCCCGCCTGAACAGGGTCGCCGTGGTCGACATGGCGACCCGCGCACCGACGCCAGATGAGAAGCTAGAAGGATGAGCGTTTCCCCTGCCGTCGACGTGCTCGCCCCGCTGAGTGAGGACGAGGTGCGGCGCCTCCGTGCAGACTTCCCGATCCTGCAGACCGAGGTGAACGGGCATCCGCTCGTCTACCTCGACTCCGGAGCCACCTCGCAGCGTCCCCTCGCCGTGCTCGACGCCGAACGCGAGTTCGCGACCACCATGAACTCCGCCGTGCATCGCGGAGCCCACACGCTCGCGGCCGAAGCCACCGAGCTCTTCGAAGACGCTCGGGCCACCGTCGCGCGCTTCGTCGGCGCGGATGACGACGAGATCGTCTGGACCTCGAACGCCACCGAGGCCATCAACCTCGTCGCCTACTCGCTCTCGAACGCCTCGGTCGGGCGAGGGGGAGCAGCAGCCGAGCGCCTCCGGCTGCGCGAGGGCGACGAGATCGTCACGACCGAGATGGAGCACCACGCCAACCTCATCCCGTGGCAGGAGCTCGCCGCACGCACCGGTGCGACCCTGCGGGTGATCCCGCTCGACGACCGCGGCGCCCTCCGGCTCGACGAAGCCGCGCAGCTCATCACCGAGCGCACCAAGCTCGTCGCGGTCACCCACGTCTCCAACGTGCTCGGTGTGATCAACCCGGTCGAGCAGATCGTCGCCCTGGCGCGGGCCGCCGGCGCCCTCGTGCTGCTCGACGCCTGTCAGTCGGCCCCGCACCTGCCGCTCGACGTTGGGGCGCTCGATGTCGACTTCGCCGTGCTCTCCGGCCACAAGATGCTCGGCCCGACCGGCATCGGCGCGCTCTACGGGCGCCGCGAGCTGCTCGAGGCCATGCCCCCGTTCCTCACCGGTGGCTCGATGATCACGACCGTCACCACCACGCAGGCCGAGTACCTGCCGCCGCCGCAGCGCTTCGAGGCCGGCACCCAGCGGGTCTCGCAGGCGATCGCGCTCGCCGCGGCCATCGACTATCTGGCGGCCGTCGGGATGCCGCGCATCGCGGCGCACGAGGCCGCCTTCGGGCAGCGTCTGGTGGACGGGCTCGGCGCGATCGACGGGGTCCAGGTGCTCGGCGCCGGCATCGACCTGCCGCGCGTCGGACTCGCGAGCTTCGACATCGAGGGCATCCACTCGCACGATGTCGGCCAGTTCCTCGACGACCGCGGCATCGCGGTGCGCGTCGGCCACCACTGCGCCCAGCCGCTGCACCGGCGGCTCGGCATCACCTCGTCCACGCGGGCGAGCACCTACCTCTACACGACTGAGGCCGAGGTGGACGCCGTGATCGACGGCGTCGCCGCGGCCATCGACTTCTTCGGAGTGCGAGCATGAGTTCCGGCGACCTGCAGAACCTGTACCAGGAGCTCATCCTCGACCACTCGCGGACGCCGCACGGCTTCGGCCTGCGCGACGAGATCGCGGCGCAGTCGCATCAGGTGAACCCCACCTGCGGCGACGAGGTCACCCTGCAGGTGCACCGCGCTGCCGACGGCACCGTCGAGGCGATCGCCTGGGAGGGGCACGGTTGTGCGATCTCGCAGGCATCGGCCTCGCTGCTCGCCGAGCTGGCCGAGGGGCTCACGGTCCCGGAGCTCGAGGTGCGGATCGACGCGTTCCGCGAGGCCATGCGCTCACGCGGGAAGATCGAACCGGACGAGGAGCTGCTCGGTGACGCCGCGGCGCTCGGCGGGGTCTCGCGGTACGTCGCCCGCGTGAAGTGCGCGATGCTCGCGTGGGTCGCGGCCGAAGACGCCCTGCGCAAGTCGGCCTGAGTTTCGCATCGATCGGCCGCAGAGCACAGGATGGATGACATGACTGTGCAGCTGCTGCCGTTGCCCGCCGAGCACTTCGACGACTGGCGTGCCAGCACGAAGGAGCGGCTGATCCGCCTCCGGCAGGACTCCGGTCTGCTGCCGGGCCAGGACGCGGTCGAGGATGCCGAGCGGAACTTCACGGAGCTGCTGCCGGAGGGCGTCGACACCCGCACCTCGCGGATCCTCCGCATCGTCGACGACGAGGGCCAGGAGCGCGGCACGGTCTGGTTCGCCTTCAAGGACGGGCGGATGTTCCTGATCGATGCCGCGTTCGACGAGCCGATGACCGACGAGCAGCTCGACGAGCTGTGGGAGCTGGTGCTCGGCATCGCCGCCGAGGAGCTGGTGACGCAGATCAGCGCCCGGCTGTTCGTGCAGGATGCCGAGGCGCGCCGCTTCCTCGACGGGCACGGCTTCTCGACCTCGTCGATCCAGATGCTCCTCCAGCCGATCCCCGACCGCGACGTGTCGGCGGTCGACGTGTCGCCGATGACCGCAGAGCGGTATCCGAGTTTCGCTGCGGCATCCGAAGCCGGCTTCGCCTCCGAGCTCGCAGCGTCCGGCCGGCTGACGCCGGACGAAGCGGCCGCCGAGTCGCACCGGCAGTTCGAGCACGAGCTGCCTGATGGTCTGGACACCCCTGGGCAGAAGCTCTTCACCGCCTCGGTCGACGGCGCAGAGGTCGGCATCCTCTGGCTGGCGATCCGTGAACGCGACGACCACCCGCACGCGTTCATCCTCGACATCGAGGTGGCCGCGGGCCAGCGGCGTCGCGGGTACGGCCGCGCCCTCATGCACGCAGCCGAGCGCGAGGCGCGCCGCTCCGGTGCGGACTCGATCGGACTGCACGTGTTCGGCTTCAACCAGGGCGCCGTCGACCTGTACGAGCAGCTGGGATACCGACGGCTGGCCGAGCTGCTGGTGCTCGACGTCTGAGCTGTCGCGGTCGCGCGATTGCGTCTCGGTTCGTGTCGGATCGGGGAATACTCGCGACCATGCGGCGTTGGCCCCAGACATGACTACTCTCGGAATCATCGGTGCAGGACACATCGGCTCGCAGGTCGCTCGCGCGGCCATCGCACAGGGCTACGACGTCGTGATCGCGAACTCGCGCGGGCCGGAGACGCTCGCAGCTCTCGTCGAAGAACTCGGCGAGAAGGCGACGGCGGCCACCGCGGCAGAGGCAGGTGCGGCCGGCGACGTGGTCGTGGTGACCGTGCCGCTGCGCGCACTCGACCAGGTCCCGGTCGAGCCGCTCGCGGGCAAGATCGTGCTCGACACCAACAACTACTACTTCGAGCGCGATGGGCACATCGAGGCGCTCGACAAGGGTGAGACCACCACGTCCGAACTGCTGCAGCAGCACCTGCCGACGTCGAAGATCGCCAAGGCGTTCAACCACATCAAGTCCGGCGACATCACGACCGACGGCACCCCGGCCGGCACCGAGAACCGCCGCGCGCTGGCGACGGCCGGCGATGACGCCGAGGCTGTCGCGTTCGTCACGCGGCTGTACGACGAGATCGGGTTCGACACCGTCAACATCGGACCGCTGAGCGAGTCCTGGCGCGTCGAGCGCGACCGCCCGGCCTACGTGGTGCGGCAGAACGCGGCCGAGCTCGAGGCCAACCTCGCGATCGCGAACCGCCTGCCCTGATCTGCGGCGATATCTCGAGGGGGAGGGTGCTCCGGCATCCTCCCCCTCGTCATGTCACGATCGGACGATCAAAATGGCATACCAAATTGGCGAACGTTCACGGCGAGTGCAAGAATGCGAGCATGGCTGAGGTGGGGTTGGCCGGCGAACTCGAGTCGGTCAGGGTGACGCGTATTCTGCGCGACGACATCATCTTCGGCAGACGTGCGCCCGGCTCCCGGCTGATCGAGCGCGACCTCGCCGCCGAGCTCAACGTGTCGCGACTTCCCGTGCGCGAGGCGATCAGGGCACTCGTCGCCGAGGGGGTGGTCGTCGCGCGACCCCGCACCTGGGCCGTCGTCCGACAGTTCACCCACCGCGACATCCAGGATTTCGCCGAGGTGCGCGAGGCGATCGAGACGCTCATGTTCGTGTTCGCTGCTGAGCGCCATGACGATGCCGGGATCGCGAAGCTGCGCGCGGCGTATCTGGCGGAGCTGGCTGGGGCGACCGCCGGTGACGGCGACGCCGCCAGGGCCGCCGCGGCGGACTTCCATGCCATCGCCGGCGAACTCGCCGACAACGACATGCTGAGCGAGCTGCTCGGGGTGTTCTTCACGCGCCTCCGCTGGCTGTTCGGGCAGCACGACGATCTGATCTCGATGGCGGAGGAGCACCGCGTCATCCTCGAGGCGATGGAGAACCGAGATGTCGAACGCGTCCGCACGCTGATTCCGCGGCACCTCGCGATGGGGCAGGCCGTCGCCGCCCGTCGCCTGATCAGCAGCGATTACCAGATCTGACGCCATGCCCGGCGGGCAGGAGTAGCGGTCGAGGGAGTGCCCGGTATATATATTGGGCGTATCGGAATCGTTCCGGGGTCTGTCGCGATGTGCTGGGGAGCGAGATGCGAGGTCTTGCTGTCGCCGTGGGAAGCCTGCTGCTGATCGGTGGGGTGGTGCTCGTCGTGGTCGCCGACCAGGAGCGGCTGGCCGCGATCGAAGCGGTCCGGGCTCAGGTCACGCAGGTCGAGCAACGCCTCGACGTCGCGCGTGCGCAGAACCTCGATCTCGCGGGCTCCCTCACGGCGCTCCGCTCGAAGATCGCGCAGCAGGATGCCGAGATCGCCGACTCGACGGGATTCCTGCAGTGATGCGGCGGGTGATGGCGATCACCGTGACGGCAGCGGTGCTGCTCTCGGCCGCCGTGGTCGCACGGGCCGACGGCCTGGAGAGCGATCGCGTGTCCGCGGTCGCCGAGCTCACGGCGCTCGCCGACACCACACGAACGGCGCAGCAGCGCACCGACTACCTGCGCGGAGCGCTCGAGCGCGCAGAGGACGACACCGCGGATCGTGCTGCGGTGCTGGCGGCGCGTCCGGCATTCCTCGTCGAGATCGAGGCGCTCCGCACCGCCCTCACCACGGCCACCGGCAAGGTCGACACCGCCGCTCACCTCGCCGCGGCGCTCTCGGCGCAGCAGACCGTGCTGGCCGAGCACGCAGACCCGCAGGTCGTGACCAATGCGACCGCCACCGTGCACGCGCTCACCGACAAGGTGAACGACGAGGTGACGACGTGGCAGGCCGCGCAGATCGTGCGCAGCGCCGGGCCCGGCGGCCCCGCGTACACGACGAGCGGCCCCGACGGCTACGCCAGGGTCCGTGCCGCGCTCGACCTGGTGGGCGGCGGTGGGATCGGACTCTACGAGTCGCCGTCCTGCGCCGGCGGCAACGCGGCGGCGTGCGCCAACAGCAACGGCTACATCAAATACCGCGCCGACATCGCCGGCTGGAGCTCAGACCGGCTGAACTGGGCGATGGCCCACGAGCTCGCGCACATCTACCAGTTCCGGGTCTGGGGTGCGCTGACCTCGTCCGGCACGTACTCGTCGATGTTCGGCGGCGACCCCGAGTTCCTCGCGAACTGCATGGCCGTGGTGCGCGGCTATCCCGGCAACCAGGGGTGCAACGGCGACCAGCAGGCCTGGGCATCCGGCATCTGGGTCGGCGCCGTCCGCTGATCCGGCATGCGTGTCAGCGGACCGGTGTGGTCGTGTCGACCGCATCGCGGAGGGGGCCGCGCATCACCCGCCAGTAGGCGACGGGAGCGAGCCGCACGAGCGTGTCGACGAGACGCGCCTCTCGGCCCACCATGGTTCTGGCGCTGCGGCGCTTCGTCGCACGGACGATGCGCGCCGCGGCATCCGCCGGCTCCGTGTGGTACATCGCTGCCTGCGCCGAGGCCGCTCGAGCAGCGACGGCAGGGTCGATCGCCGCAGCGTAGCGACCGTGCAGGATGATGCCGGTGCGCACGCCTGCCGGGTAGATCGTGCCGACCGTGACCGATGTGCCCTCGAGTTCGTGCCGCAGCGCCTCGGAGAACGCGCGCACCGCGAACTTGGTCATGGCATAGGGGATGCGTCCTGCGGGAGCCGCAAGCGCGTAGACGCTCGCCAGGTGCGTGATGTGCGCCGTCGGCGCCTGACGCAGGGCGGGCAGCAGTGCCTTCGTGATCGAGACCGTGCCCCACACGTTGACGTCGGTCAGCCAGCGCATCTCCTCCATCGTGAGCTGGTCGAGGCTGCCCAGCATGGATGATCCGGCGCACGTGATGAGTGCGTTGATGCGGGGGTGCGCGGCGACGATCTCGGTCGAGGTCGCGAACACCGCCTCGTCATTGCGGAGATCCACGACGTGCGCCGTCACCGTCGTTCGTGCTCGGAGCTCCGCGGCGACGGATGCGAGTGCCGTCGTGTCATGGTCGACGAGCGCGAGATGCACCCCCTCGCCGGCGAGTTGGCGGGCGATGGCCGCGCCCATGCCGCTCGCGGCTCCCGTGATCACGGTCGTGCTCCCGGTGAGGTCGAGGCGCATCGTTCCTCCTCCTGGCGCGCGTCGTCGCGCACCGTCTCCACGTTGTCGGGCCGGGTGCAGAGATCCCGGTTTCTCCACCATTGTGACCCACGCCGGACGCGATTGATACCGGTACGCTCTCAGAGAGGGAGGTTTCGGTGGGACGGACTGCGGATGCCATCGCTGAGGGCGTTGCGATCGCGACCGCTGCCGCGCGCCTGGCCGTCAAGAACCACATCCTGATCGGCACCATCGCCGAGAACGGGGTGTTCGACACCGATAAGTACATCGACGACGCGCGTGAGGCGCTGCGGGCGATGGCCGAGGAGTCGGAAGCCGCCGCGGAGAACGTGACCGCCCTCCGCAAGCGTGCCAGAGGCCGCCACTCCGACCCGTCGGGCACGCACGACTACCGCGACCGCGATGTGCGCAACCTCCGTCGCCGGGCCAAGCAGTCCGCCGGCGTCGCCGCCCGACTGCGCGACGTGATGCAGGACCCGGAGCAGCTCGGCGTGATCGTCGAAGAGGCGCGTGAGGCCGCGTGGGCGGATGTGCGGCACAACCTCGATCGTCGACTGCGCGTCGAGGGAATGCGTCCGGACCAGGACCCCGATTACGACCGCATGCGCGAGGCGCGGATGCAGGCGCTGCGGCTCGTCGATCTGCAGGCGCTGTCGTCGCAGCAGCGCGCGAAAGCCAAGCGGACCAAGAAGCAGAAGGCCGCAGACAAGGCCGACTGAGGCCTCGTTTCGCTTTCGCGTCGCGTCTGTTGTAGGCTGTTCTACGGCCCGCTGAGCGGTCCAGGAGCGCCCGTAGCTCAATGGATAGAGCATCTGACTACGGATCAGAAGGTTAGGGGTTCGAGTCCCTTCGGGCGCACATCGTGTTGAGACAGTGAGAGGCCTGGCAGGAAGAAATTCCTGCCAGGCCTTCTTTCTTGCCCTTCGGTAGCTCTGTTAGAGCTGGGCATTCCAGGGGCATCCCACGCTTGAAAGTCGTCGTCTCGGATCTCCATCGACACGGCTCTGCATCGAGCTGAACTCACCCCCCGAATGTCCTGGTGGGTCTGGTGGGCATTCCAGGTGTTCGAGTGTCTTGCGCTGAGGCTCGCTGTCGCGGCGGTGGCGCGTATCGCCGCATCAATCGTTCGGATGCGGCCATATGGGACCCCGCGGTTCGCGGAGATGGCGCATATGGCCGCGTCGTTCCTCGAGAAGCGGCCGTATGCGACCCCGCCATAGCTCCGGTCGGTGCGTGCCTAGCCGAGCAGGCTCGTGATCGCGGGGTCGCGGCGGGCGACTTCCGCGGCGGTGGCGAGGATCACGTCGCGCATCGCTGCGACCGCGACGGTCGGCGTCACGTCGGATCGATGGGCGAGGCTCACGGTGCGGGTCATCATCGGATGCGTCAGCCGAACCGAGCGCAGCGCCGGCTGGTCGAGCAGGACCATCGCGGGAACGACGGCCACACCGACTCCGCGCTCGACGAACCGCAGCACCGCATCCATCTCGGCGCCCTCGAGCACATGCTTCGGCGTGAGCCCGACGGAGCGGAATGCGGCATCGGTGGTGGCTCTGAGCTCGTAGGTCTCATCGAGCGCGATGAGGGGCAGGGTGGAGAGGTGCTCGAGACCGATCGCGGGCGTCACAGCGACCGGGGGGCGGGATGCTGCGGAGACGACGACGAGTTCCTCGGTGAGCAGCGGCGTGCGGGTGAGGCTGAACCCTGAGGGTGGCGGCCCGTCGGACTCCGTGATGAGCGCGATATCGACGGCTCCGACGGCGAGCTGTTCGACGAGCAGACGTGACCCGCTCTCGATGAGGTGCAGGTCGACGCCGGGGTGCGAGGCATGGAAGACGCTGATCGCCTCTGCGACGAGGCTGATGCACAGCGTCGGAGGCGCTCCGAGGCGGATGCGTCCGCGGCGGAGACCACGCAGTTCATCCATCTCCTCGCGGATGGCCTCGGCCTCCGCCAGCATCCGCTGCGCGCGGGGGAGCAGCGTCTCGCCTGCGGCGGTCAGGGCGATGTGGCCGCGGGCGCGATGGAACAGCTCGGCGCCGAGCTCGCGCTCCAGCGTCGAGATCTGACGGCTCAGCGAGGGCTGCGCGAGGTGCAGGTGCTCGGAGGCGCGGGTGAAGTGGCCGAGGCGGGCGACCTCGACGAACCCGCGGAGCTGCTCGAGGTTCATGGCCATAGCCTAACCGCATGGTTCGAACTCGAACTATGCATTGGAGTTATTAGGGTGGCCTAACTAGCGTTGATCGCATGAGTACACGCGAACGTCAGATCTCCACCACGGTCCTCGTCATCGGCACCGGCGGATCCGGGCTGCGCGCGGCGATCGAGGTCGCCGAACACGGCATCGACGTCCTCGCCGTCGGCAAACGCCCCCGACAGGATGCCCACACCTCCCTCGCCGCCGGCGGCATCAACGCCGCCCTCGGCACCATGGACGCCGACGACAGCTGGCAGCAGCACGCCGCCGACACCATCAAGGAGAGCTACCTGCTCGCCAACCCGCACACGGTCGAGATCGTGACCCAGGGTGCCGAGCGCGGCATCCGCGATCTCGAACGATGGGGCATGGACTTCGCCCGCGAGGACGACGGCCGTATCTCGCAGCGCTTCTTCGGCGCGCACACCTTCCGCCGCACCGCCTTCTCGGGCGACTACACCGGACTCGAGATCCAGCGCACGCTCGTGCGTCGCGCCGAGCAGCTCGAGGTGCCGATCCTCGACCACGTCTACATCACCCGCCTGCTCGTGCGCGACAACGTGATCTTCGGCGCCTACGGGTTCGACCAGGCCGATGGCACCCGGTACCTGATCCACGCCGACTCCGTGATCCTCGCGGCCGGTGGGCACAACCGCATCTGGCGCCGCACCTCGTCCCGTCGCGACGAGAACACCGGCGACTCGTTCCGCCTCGCGGTCGACGCGGGTGCCCGTCTGCGCGACCCCGAGCTCGTGCAGTTCCACCCCTCCGGCATCATCGAGCCGGAGAATGCGGCGGGCACGCTGATCTCCGAGGCAGCACGAGGTGAGGGCGGCGTGCTGCGCAATGCCCTCGGCGAGCGGTTCATGCCGAAGTACGACCCGGAGCGTCAGGAGCTGTCGACCCGCGACCGCGTCGCGCTCGCGGCGTACACCGAGATCAAGGAAGGACGCGGTACCGAGAACGGCGGCGTCTGGCTCGACGTCTCGCACCTGCCGCGCGAGACGATCATGACCCGTCTGCCCCGCGTCTACCAGACGATGATGGAGCTGCAGATGCTCGACATCACCACCGATCCGATCGAGATCGCGCCGACCGCGCACTACTCGATGGGCGGCGTGTGGGTGCGACCGGATGACCACCAGACCGACGTCGAGGGGCTCTACGCGATCGGCGAGGCCTCGAGCGGCCTGCACGGCGCGAACCGGCTCGGCGGCAACTCGCTCATCGAGCTGCTCGTCTACGGACGCATCGTCGGCCAGGCCGCCATGGATCATGCTGCCGGTCTGGAAGCACAGCACCGGTCGGCGGAAGCCGTGGCGGTGGCGCGAGCCGAGATCGCCGACCTGCTCGCCGCGGACGGACGCGAGAACGTCCGCGCCCTGCAGCGTGCGATCCGCAACACGATGACCGAGCACGCGGGCGTCGTGCGTGATGAAGCAGGGCTTCGCGCCGGCCTCGCCGAACTGGACATGATCGAGGGGCGGATGGAGGACATCGGCATCCACCCGGACATCGCCGGGTTCCAGGATCTCGCCCATGCCTTCGACCTCAAGGCGTCGGCGCTCGCCGCCAGGGCGACGCTCGAAGCGGCGCTCGAACGTCGCGAGACCCGCGGGTGCCACAACCGCAGCGACTACCCCGACACCGACCCCACGCTGCAGGTGAACCTGGTCTGGTCGCCGACCGCCGGCATCACGCACGAGGCGATCCCCGAGATCCCCGCCGAGATCGCGGAACTCATGCGGGAGGTCGACACCGCGGGGAAGCTCGTCGAGTAGCAGCACCCGACGCTTCGACAGGCTCAGCGACCCAGCGTGGTGGCTCTGCGAGTTCGCCCACCGGGTCGCTGGGCCGCCACGCTGGGTCCCTGAGTCACCCACTGGGTCCCTGCGTCGCCCACTGGGTCCCTGAGCCTGTCGAAGGGTCCGACGCCACATGGGTCCCTGAGCCTGTCGAAGGGCCCGACGAAGCTTGTCAGTCGTCCTGCGGTTCCTCGGTGTCGACGACGCCGATGCCGACAGCCTCATGGTCGGGCTCGGGCTCGTCGCGCTTCGGGGCTTGGGGCTCCTCGCCCGGATCCTTCTCGGTGCTCGGCTCCTGGAGCTCTTCCGTGCTCGGGATCTCCTCGGGATCGGCCTGCTCCGGCGACTCGGCCTGCTCCGGGGTCTCCGCCGTCAGGTGTCCTGCCTCCTCTGCAGCAGGAGGCGAGGTGGGCGTCGGCGTCTGGGCTTCCGCGTCGTCCTGTGCTGGCGTGCTGTCCTCGTCAGGCGTGCTGTTCGTCATGATCATCCTTTCGAGATGTCGTCACGATCAGGATGCCGTCGCCCGCCGCACGGATGAAGGGGCTTGACGCGCGATCAGAAGTGCATCTGCGTGAGGGGGCCGTACGCGATCAGGAGCTCTTCGACCGCGGAACCGTCCGACTACTCGAATCGGACGGTCCTGCCGCCGCCGGCCAGCACGATGTCGGATCAGCGCACCTGCGCCGAGGAACCGCAGGATTCCGGTGCATCGCTCACGGGATCAGCGTGGTGGTGGATCAAGTTCATACGTGTGCACTGGACCGGTGAACGCGGCGTAGCCTGGAGTCGTGACAGCGTACGTCTCGGCATTCGACCTCTTCTCCATCGGCGTGGGGCCTTCGAGCTCCCATACGGTGGGGCCCATGCGAGCCGCGCTCGACTTCGTGCACCGGCTGAGCGCCGAGGGGTCGCTCGACGCTGTCGCCCGCGTCGGCAGCACGCTCTTCGGCTCGCTCGGCGCGACCGGGATCGGACACGGAACCCCGGATGCCGTCGTCGCAGGGCTCCGCGGACTCTCCCCTGAGACGTGCGACCCCGCCGAGGTCCGGTCGGCCTGGACCGAGTTCCCCGAGGGCGGGATGCTCGCGCTCGACGGACGCCACGAGGTGCCGTTCGCCAAGGCCGACATCGTCTTCACGCCTCGCACGCGCCTCCCGGGGCACCCCAATGCGATGACGATCACCGCGTGGTCGGCGGACGATGCCGTGGTCGCGGAAGAGACCTACTACTCGGTGGGTGGCGGGTTCATCCGGCGCGAGGGCGAAGGGGCTGCGATCGCCTCGGCCGGGTATCCCTACTCCTATGCGGATGCCGCCTCACTGATCGCCCTCTGCGACGAGCACGGACTCTCGATCGCCGAGATCGCGCGCCTCAACGAGTCGTCGGTGCGCAGCGAGGAAGAGGTCGCCGCCGGGCTCGACGCGATCTGGGACGCGATGTCGGGATGCGTCGACGCAGGCCTGCACGCGGACGGTGTGCTGCCCGGCTTCCTGCAGGTGAAGCGGCGCGCCGGCGTGATCCGCGGGCAGCTCGAAGAAGCCGAGTCCGATGGGCACCGCGAGCTCCCCGGTGAATGGCTCGGTGCGTTCGCGCTCGCCGTCAACGAGGAGAACGCCGCCGGCGGACGCGTCGTCACCGCGCCGACGAACGGTGCCGCGGGCATCCTCCCGGCCGTGGCCATGTACTGGTGGCGTTTCCTGGCCGACTCGGGCCTCGGCGCCGGCAATGCCGTCACCCCGTACGGCGAGCTGGTCGGCAGCGCGCTGCTCGGTTTCGGACCGGATGCCGGTGCGCCCGCGATCTCGGTCGGCGACGCCCTCGATGCGCAGCAGACCGCTGAGGCGAACCGTCGTCGCGGCATCCGTCGGTTCCTGCTGACCGCCACAGCGCTCGGATCGCTGTTCAAGGCCAACGCCTCGATCTCTGGCGCCGAGGGCGGCTGCCAGGCCGAGGTCGGATCCGCGTGCGCGATGGCAGCGGGCGGACTCACCGCCGTGATGGGCGGCACGAACAGGCAGATCGAGAACGCCGCCGAGATCGCGATGGAGCACCACCTCGGACTCACCTGCGACCCGATCGGCGGGCTCGTGCAGATCCCCTGCATCGAGCGGAACGCGATCGCGGCATCCACCGCGGTGACGGCGGCGCGGCTCGCGCTGCGTGGCGACGGCAGCCACTACGTCTCGCTCGACGCGGTGGTCGAGACGATGCGTCAGACCGGCGCCGACATGTCGACGAAGTACAAGGAGACGAGCGAGGGCGGTCTCGCGGTGAACGTCATCGAGTGCTGACTCCCTCACTCTCCCGCACCCTCGTCCTGCCGACCCCACCCTTCTTCCTGCCGACCGGCCCCTTTGTGTGCGAGCCACCCCCTTGTGAGCGTCCGCAAGGGGGCCGCTCGCACAGAAGGGGGTGGCTCGGCAGTGTCGGTGATCGCGAGTAGCCTCCTCGGAGACCGACCGAGGGGAGCGTGATGGATCCGTTCTGGGACCCGCGCAGCAAGCGCCGGCGCCAGCAGCCGGTCGTGGCCGTGCGACCGAACGACGATGCGCCGACACCTGGCACGCTGTGGCCGACGAGCATCCCGGCGGTCGCCCAGGTGCTGCGCGAGGGCATCGACCTCTCCCCGGGTGTCACGTTCCTCGTCGGCGAGAACGGCAGCGGCAAATCGACCATCGTCGAGGGCGTCGCGATCGCGTACGGCCTGTCGCCCGAGGGCGGCTCGCGGCAGTCGAAGCACAGCACGCGTCCGACGGAGTCCCCGCTGTCCGAGTGGCTGCAGCTGCAGCGCGGCGTCGGTGCGAACCGGTGGGGCTTCTTCCTCCGTGCCGAGACGATGCACTCGTTCTACACCTACCTCGAAGAGAACCCGTCGATGAGCGGGCCGGACGTCCCGTTCCACGAGATGAGCCACGGCGAGTCCTTCCTCGCGCTGCTCGACAGCAGGTTCGACGAGCCCGGGTTCTACTGCCTCGACGAGCCGGAGGCCGCACTGTCATTCTCCTCGACGCTCGCGCTCATCGCTGTGCTGCAGCGCATCGTCGGCGAGGGCGGCCAGGTGCTGTGCGCCACGCACTCGCCGGTACTCGCGGCGCTTCCCGGCGCCAGCATCCTCGAGGTGGGCGACTGGGGCATCCGCCAGGCAGCGTGGAACGACCTCGAACTCGTGAACCACTGGCGGTCCTTCCTCGACTCACCGCCGCGCTATCTCCGCCATCTGCTCGACTGACGTCGACCCCGTCCGCTGCGGAAGTCGTAGGCTGGCGCCACTCGCAGGCGCATAATTCATCGCATGACGAATACTCTCGCCGTCGAGATCTCGCACCTGCACGTACGGCGCGGGAAGACCTCGGTGTTCGATGGGGTCGACCTCGCGATTCCGCGGGGGCAGATCACCGGACTGCTGGGTCCGTCGGGCTGCGGCAAGACCACACTCATGCGCTCGATCGTCGGCGTGCAGCGGATCGCGTCCGGACAGGTCACCGTGCTGGGCGAGCCGGGCGGTTCGCGGCAGCTGCGGCATCGGGTGGCATACGGCACGCAGGGCGCCGCGGTCTACGGCGACCTGAGCGTGCGCCAGAACCTGTCGTACTTCGCTGCCCTGCTGAAGGCGCCGAAGGGCGACGTCGACCGTGTCATCGCCGAGGTCGGACTCGGACCGCAGGCCGGTCAGCTGGTCGACTCGCTCAGTGGCGGACAGTCGACGCGGGTCTCGCTCGCAATGGCACTGATCGGATCGCCTGAACTCGTGGTGCTGGACGAGCCGACGGTCGGCCTCGACCCGGTGCTGCGCTCCGAGCTCTGGGAGCTCTTCCGCGGCCTTGCCGATCGCGGTGTCACGCTCATCGTCTCGAGCCATGTGCTGGACGAAGCGCTCCGCTGCGACCGCCTCCTGCTCATGCGGGACGGTCGGGTCATCGCCGACACCACTCCGCGAGCGCTGCTGGCCGACACCGGAACCACGGACCCGGAGGCCGCGTTCCTGGCGCTGATCGAGCGCGATCGCGCAGCGTCCGGTGGCACGAGGCGGTCGCGACGAGACGCACGGACCGACGGCGGCGGGGTGGAGTCGTGAACGGCGTGCGCATGTTCGCGACGGCCGGTCGCGTGCTCGCCCAGCTGCGCCACGATCCGCGGTCGATCGCGCTCATGCTCATCGCGCCCAGCCTTCTTGTCGGTCTCTTCGCGTGGCTGTTCAGCGATCAGGACGGGGTGTTCGACCGCTTCGGCGGCGCGATCCTGGCGCTCTTCCCGTTCATCGTGATGTTCCTGATCACCTCGATCACGACGCTGCGCGAGCGGCGCTCCGGCACGCTCGAGCGGCTCATGACCACGCCGCTGGGTAAGGCGGACTTCATCCTCGGCTACGCGCTCGCGTTCGGTCTGATGGCCGTGCTGCAGGCCGTGATCACCGTCTCGTTCGCGGTCGGGGTCTGCGGGCTCGACGTCGACGGTCCGCTCTGGCAGCTCGGTCTCGTCGCGGTCGTCGACGCGCTGCTCGGCACAGCGCTCGGGCTGCTGGCCAGCGCGTTCGCGCAGACGGAGTTCCAGGCCGTGCAGTTCATGCCGCTGCTGGTCTTCCCGCAGATCATCCTCGGCGGACTCTTCATGCCCCGCGACCAGATGCCCGATGTGCTGCACGCCATCTCGGACTGGCTGCCGTTGAGCTACGCGATCGACACGATCAACGCCGTGACTGCCGGCGATGAGGGGTGGGACGTGTTCGGTCCGCTGCTCGTCGTGCTCGGGTTCGCGGTGGCCGCGTTGGTGCTGGCCTCGTTGACGCTGCGTCGTCGGACGCGCTGAGGGCGGCCGCTCAGCGCGCGGCCCGGTTCTTGGTGTGCCTGGTGGGTGCGGTGGCCCAGGGGTCCTCCGGCCACGGATGCTTCGGATAGCGTCCGCGCATCTCGGCGCGCACCTGGGCATACGGGCCGGACCAGAACGAGGTGAGGTCATCGGTGACGGCGAGCGGGCGCCCTGCGGGGGAGAGCAGGTGGAAGAGCACCGGCACGCGTCCATCGACCAGCCGCGGGGTCTCGGCCCAGCCGAAGCACTCCTGCAGCTTCACCGCGACGACCGGTCGGGCGTCCGGGTCATCGGGGGCCGGGTATGCGATGCGGATGCGCGAGCCGCTCGGTACTTCGAGTCGCTCGGGCACGAGCTCTTCGAGACGCGTCGCCTCGGGCCACGGCAGCAGCCGGCGCAGCGCGGTCGTCAGATCCAGCCGTGCGAGTGGGGTGCCGCCGGCCAGCGCGTCGAGCTCCGGTGCGAGCCACGCGTCGAGGGCGGCGAGAAGTCCGGCATCCGACACATCCGGCCAGGGCGATCCCAGTTCGCGGTGCAGCAGCGCCAGGCGGGATCGCAGCTCCACGGCCGTGCCGGACCAGGTGAACATGCTCAGGCCGTCACGCCGGAGCGCTCTGCGCACGGCATCGCGCCCCTCGTCGGCCGATGCACGCACCGGGGCGGAGGAACGCAGGATCGCGCCGACGCGGCGCTCGCGGCGAGCCTGGACTCGACCGTCGGCGAACTCCGCCTCGACACGGTCGGTGATCAGATGACTCGCGGCCTGTGCCATCTGCTCCTCGGTGAGCACGGCTGCCGAGCGGATGATCGCGCCGGAACCGGCGGCCGCTCGGCCTGACGCACGCGCGACGTCGGCGACGGCCAGCCACTCGACCGCTGCGAGCGGACCGCTCACCCCTGCACGGGTTCCCGACGCCAGCAGGTACGTCGCTCCGACGGCAGTGCGGTCCACGCGGCGGGCGACCCGCTCGGGGAACGCCAGCGCGATCACGAGGCCGACCCCGTCGAGATCGGAGCGCACGCCAGGCGTCGACGTGGTCATTCGTTCGAGACGATCCGCATCGCTTCGCCACCGGCGTGCATCGGGCGTCCGCCCGCCTCGGAGCGCGATGAGTGCCTGCGCGACATCCGAATCCGCGATGCGCACGTCGCCACCCAGCAGCGCGACGACCTCCGCGGCGAGTCGAGCGCCGACCACCGGGCTGCCGTCACGCAGCGCGCGGGCGAGCCGCGGATCCGTCGGGATGCGGGCCAATGCACGCCCCTCGGAGGTGGCGCGACCGTCGTCGTCGATCGCACCGAGACCGCGGAGCACGGTGACGGCGTCCGCCAGGCTGTCGGCGGGCGGCGGATCGATCAGCCGCAGGCCGGCCCCGCCGGGCGCACCCCAGCAGGCGAACAGCAGGGCGGCATCCGCGAGGTCGCTCGAGGCGATCTCGGGAGTGGGGCGGGCGGGGGCGGTGGCGTAGGTGCGCTCGTCGACGCAGCGGACCACGATCCCCGGTCCCTGGCGGGTGGCGCGGCCGGCGCGCTGCACGCACGACGAGCGGGAGGCTGCGGTGGTCACGAGTCCCGTCATCCCACGTGAGGCGTCGCGCTGCGGGGCGCGGGCCAGGCAGGTGTCGACCACCACCCGGACGCCCGGCACGGTGAGGGAGGACTCCGCGAGCGAGGTCGTGACGATGATGCGGGCCTGCTCGCCAGGGCGGCGGCCGCGGATCACCGCATCCTGCTCGGCTGCCGGCATCCGGCCGTGCAGCTCCCGCACGTCGAAGGCTCCGGTCGCGTCGCGGATGCGGCGGGCGATCTCCGACACCTCGCGGGCGCCCGGGGCGAAGACCAGCACGTCGGCCGCAGGATCGTGGCGGGTCAGATCCAGGGCGGCGGATGCCGTGGTCTGGGCGACGTGGTCCAGGAACGCCCAGGTGACGCCGCGTTCGTCGAGGCGCGGCGCCGGGCTCGGGGCCCAGCGCTCGGTGAGCGGGTAGGCCGGGACCACGTGGTCGACGACCGGCACCGGCTGGTCCGCCGTGCCGATGACGTCGGCGATCCGCGCGGCGTCGAGCGTCGCCGACATGGCGATGAGCACGAGGTCGTCTCGCAGCTCGCGCACTTCCGAGAGCAGGCCGATCAGCAGGTCGGTCTCGAGCGCGCGCTCGTGCACCTCGTCGATGATCACGGCATCCACACCCGCGAGGCCAGGGTCATCCAGCAGGCGACGCAGCAGCACGCCCGCCGTGACGAATTCGACTCGCGTCTCCCGCGAGACCAGGCGCTCGCCGCGGACGGTGAACCCGACGCGAGTGCCGAGCGGCGATCCGTCGAGCTGTGCCAGCCTGCGTGCGGCCGCCCTGGCGGCGACGCGGCGCGGCTGGGTGACGATCACACGGCCGGAGGAACGCGATGCGAGCAGCGGCGGCACGAGCGTGGTCTTCCCAGTGCCCGGGGGTGCGCTCACCACCGCTGACGTGCTCGCGTCGAGCGTCGCCGAGAGCTCGTCGACCGCTGCCGCGAACGACAGACCGGCACCGATCGTGGCGAGGTCGAAGGCGGCGGACGTCATGCTCTCAGTCTGCCCGGATCTCCGGAGTCGTGGAGCGCTGCCAGAGTTCGCGGCCCGGAGACAGCGGATGCCGCGACCGATTCGGCCGCGGCATCCGCTGTGTTCCCTGGACTACTCGTCGCTGGGCGACGGAGCCGCGGGCGGCGGCGGGGGAGTGGTCGGCTTCGACACCCGGGTCTTCGCGGGTGCGGGCGCAGTGGCCGCAGCCACGCCCTCGCCGATGCCGCGGCCGACGGCCTGGCCCTGGATGATGCCGGCCAGGTCGAGCCCGGTCGCGGAGTGCACGCTGTCGAACACCGACCGCATCGCGATCGCGCTGTCGGCGCCGACGACCTGCGACGCGCCGTCTTCGCCGGAGCCGCCGATGATCGAGACGTTGCCGATCGCCGCGTAGCCCTTCGAGAACTCCGCCATGATCGACGGCAGCACCTCGAGCACGCGCTGCGACAGGAAGGCGTCCTGGTTCGACGCGATGGCCTTCGCCTCCGCCTCGAGGGCGGCCGCTCGGGCGTCACCCTCGGCGCGGATGGCGTCTGCCTCGGCGTTGGCGCGCAGTCGGCGTGCCTCGGACTCGGCTTCCGCCTGCGAGCGCAGCGCGTCTGCCTCACCCTGTGCCTTCGCGACCGCGGCTGCGGCCTCACCATCGGCACGAGCCTTGTCGGCCTGCGCCTGCTGTTCGGCGATGCGGGTGCGGGCCTCTGCCTGCTTGACCTGCTCGATCGCGGCGGCTTCGGCCGCACGCTCACGCGTGTACAGCTCGGCCTGGGCGCGGGTCTCCGCCTCGTACCGCTGCGCGTCGGCGACGCGCTTCACGTCGGCATCCAGCTGGGCCTGACGGTTCTCGGCCTGCTGCTGCAGCACCGCCTGCTGCGCCTGCTCGCGGGCGAGGTTCTCGGCCTGCTCCGCCTCGGCGCGTGCCCGGCCGATGCCGGCGTTGGAGTTCGCCGTGTTGGTGTCGAGCGCGGTCTGCTCGATCAGGTTGGCTTCCTGGTTCGCGATGTTCTTCTGGTTGATCGCACGGTCGGCGTTCGTCTGCGAGATCTCCGCGGACTGGCGCTTTGCCTGGATCTCGGGAGCACCGAGCGACTGGATGTAGCCGACCTTGTCGGTGATGCCCTTGATCTGGAACGAGTCGAGGATCAGACCCTGCTCGGCGAGCTCCTGCGAGACGTCGGCGGCGATCTGGTCGGAGAACTTCTTGCGCTCGCGCATGAGCTCGACGACCGACAGCGTGGCCACGATGCCGCGGAGCGCGCCTTCCAGCTGCTCGGTCGTGAACTGCTCGATGGCCTTGTCCTGCGAGGCGAAACGCTCAGCTGCGCGGCGCACGAGGATGGGGTCGGAGCCGATCTTGACGATCGCGACGCCGTCGACGTTCAGCGTGACGCTGTCGAGCGACTGCGCCTCGGCGTTGAGGGAGACCTGGCGCGAGCGCAGCGAGATGATCTCGTGGCGCTGCGTGATCGGGTTGACGAGCGACTTGCCGTTCACGATGACCGTGACGGGCGACTCGGACATCTCGTCGCGGCTCGAACCGTCTGCAGCGAGGACGGCGCGTTGCACCTTCTGCTTGCGTCCCGAGATGACGAGGGCCTCGTCGGCTCGGGCCACCTTGATCCAACTGCGTGCGAACAGCAACAGGATCAGCAGGATGACGATTGCGGCGACGACAGCGACACCGACGATGACGAGGATGCCGACAGCTCCGGCGATCTCCATGGATGACCTCCCTGGTTCCCCCCGAGGGGGCGGTCTCGGACGCGCCGTGATGCGCGCCTTCACGACCCACCCTGCCAGATCGGAGAGGTGCGCGGTGCGGGCGGAGGTGCTCAGCCCTTGCGGAGCTTCTCCGCGAGGTCGCGCAGCTGGCGCAGTTCGCCGTCGTCGAGGCTGGACATCCGCTCGGCGATCGACCGTCCGTGCACGGTGGCGAGTGCCCGGAACGTCCTGGCGCCGGCTTCCGTCGCCCTGATCAGCGAGCCGCGGCCGTCCTCGGGGTCGGCGCATTTCGAGATGAGTCCTCGGGAGACCATCCGATCGACCAGGCGGGAGACGCTCGGCTGGCTGATCAGCATGTTCGCGGTCACGTCACGCAGACGAGCGACCATGTCGGGGGAGCGCGTCACCGTGAGCAGCACGTCGTACTCGGCCTGCGCGAGGTCGGAGTCCTCGAAGTCCGCCATCATCTCGGTGAACAGTTCGTGCTGTGCGCGGAACAGGCTCTCCCATGCTTGCAGGGCGAGCTTGCGATCGGTCATCCTCACAGAATAGTGCGAACAGTAAGGGCCGATCGGAGAGGCTTCCGACCGGCCCTTGTCCCTTGCACCAAGAGTGTCCTGCAATCACATGCGGTGAGTGCCACAGCAAACATTCACCGTGTGATCACTGTATAACGGCGAGATAACGAATGCAACGGTTTGGTCACGGAATTTTGAAAGCGTTGTCGGCCAAGAGGTGTCCGATGCCGCCTGGACGGGGACGAGGTCAGCTGGCCACACGGCGCTGATATCGTTTCGCCATGACTTCGCCCGACGATCGCGCCCTGTCTCGTCGCACCGTGATCGGCGCCGTCTGGGCCGCCCCGGTCGTCGCCGTGGCCGTGGCGACGCCCCTGGCCGCCGCGAGCGTGGCCGACGCGGTCGCCGTGACCGCCGACACGAGCAGTGCCACGCAGTTCCCGGTCTTCCTCACGACCACCCAGGCACTGCCCGCCGGCGTCACCGTCGACGTGAACATCGACGGGACCGCGAACCAGTGGGCGATCACCACGTCCGGTTCCATTCCGCCATCCTGGTCACAGAGCCGACTGGGCTCACGTGGCGCACGCCTCGTCTCCGGCGCAATCACCGAGCCCGCAACAGTCATCTTCGTGCTGGGTGTCGCGGGCATCGGCTCCTACCCCGGGACGGTCTTGACCGTCACAGATGCTGGCGGCGAGCTGCTGGCGGCCCGCACCATCTCTGGCTGATCGACGATCCTCCCGTCACCGTCGCACTCGAGAGACTGATCACCCGATACCAACAGCGCATCGGAAGGCATGTACGGGGGACGCGTGAGAACCGGCGGCGGGGCGAGACCTAGTTGATGATCTCGCCGCGCTCGGCGTTGATGGTCGCGATCCGCTCCCGCCACGTCGCCAGCGCTTCGGGCGTGAGCCGCGTCCAGTCGAGGACTTCGCCGATCACGCGGATCGGCTCGGTGCTGCGATACGACCGCGTCTTCCAACTCGTGCCGGTGAGCCTGTCGAAGCGAATTGCCGGATATCGACGAGCGCCGGTCGACGATCGGAGTTCATGTCTTTACGAGACACGTGACGATGTCTGCCGTCGTCTCGTGGTCGTTGGCCTCACGGGCATGCCGTCGCTCTGGGCTCTCCTTTCGGCTCGCGCACTGTCGGGGATGAAGAGGCAGCCTTCTTGCTGGCGGCTCGACCTTTGCGAGCGTTCCCGCCGGGCGGGGTGCTTGCCGCAGCAGCCCGCACAGTTGCTCTCCGAGATGAGCATTTGTGGCTCGTCGCCGGCCAGATGCCCCCCCGGAATGGGGATAGTGTGTGGCGCCGTGTAGGACTACGGTCGCATCACGACGTCGGGAGCAGGTTGACGTCGGTGGAGGCGGAAGGTCTACATCAGGCATCTCATCGTAGAGGCCGCCAAGTCCTGCACTTCCGTGCGCGGTGTTCGACCGGCCGACCTGTGTGCGCACACAACTCGCCAATGGAGGCGAAATGAGACGCAGTAATCCCAGACGAACTGGCGGACGTATCGCAGGAATAGTCGGTGCCGTAGCGCTCATCTGCGTTGCTGTGCTGGGAGTTCCGCAGGCCGCTTCGGCTAACGTACCGAACTCACCCAGTTGTTCCGACACGTTCCGAGGAACATGGGGTGATGACGAGTGTTGGCTCGGAGCAACATGGATGAACTACGGCTCGAACGTTGGCGGATTCCAGTTCATCTTGGCAGCAAAAGGGTTCAATCCAGGCCGTGTTGATTGCGGGTTTGGCTTGAACACTCGCGGCGCGACTATCCGAATGCAGCAGCAGAATGGGTTGAGTGCGGATGGAGTAGCAGGGCCGAACACCCTGACGAGGGCCCAGTCCTACGTGGTGTGGAGTGGGATCACGAATCAGAATGGTTCCTACTACAACGTCGGACTCGACGGTTTGCGATTTCAGCTGTGGAGTAACACTTGGCTAGTGAAGTCGAACACTCAAAATCAATACATCACAATGAGGTCGTACATGAGTGCATGGGCATGTGGTCTGTCATGAACACGAAGAGACTACGAATCGGATGGATCGCAGCGGCGACAGCCGCGGTAGCGCTCGTTGTGGGCGGCGCAGTAGCTTCACAGGCGGCCATCGCTTCCGTTCAACCGCCGACATCCATTCAGTCGAAAACAGCAGCGCCCGCACCCGCGCCGACGGCGACTGAGCAACCGCCGGATCATGCGGAGAAGGAGGTCCCAATGCCTGAACAGAGTGCCGAGGGTGATCTGCTGACGGTGCTTGTCGGTATCGCCGCGGAGGTGCTGCCCGTTGGTGCTGAACAGAGCAGCGCGCAGGAGTACCCGGAGCTGCACGCGGCTATGGCCATGTATGTCAGCGGGAACGATGCATACACACTCAGCATTCAACGACCGGAGCACCCCGCATCCGTCGAGGAAATGAGCGCTGGCGGAACCGCAAGTTCGACGATCCTAGCGAGCGGCTCGGAACGACTGAGCATCATTGGACCCGATTTCGAGCAGGCTGTTATCGTGCGTGAGAGCGGCTTGACAATCACCATCTCGCGAACGGGAACGTCGTCAGTCGCAGCGAAGGCAGACGCTCAGGCTCGATCCACCGTTGATTCGCTCGCGGAATCCTTGACAGCAGCGGTGGATTCAGACGAGATCGAAGCGAATATACCGTAGCCAACTTTGATGCTTCACTCGGTAGACGTCCTGGCAGCTGATCGTCCCCGCGGTCAGACAGCGTACGAACGGGCCTGCGCCGATCAGACTGCGGGCCCACGTGTTGTTGTGGGTCTCGGTGTGCCGGTGACGGGTCAGGAGTCCTCGGTACCACTCGGCGCGGTCGACGGGGAGCCGTGATCCGCGGCGCGGGGCGGGGGAGATTCCGACCATGCGTGCGACGTCGGCGCGGGGGTGGTGCAAGGACTACCAGAAGGTCCGCTGATCCGTCGCGTTGTCCATAGCTACCTACTCTTGGTGATCCGATAGACCGTGGCAATACTGACGCCGAAAACCTTCGCGATGTCAGGCACGCTCTCTCCACCATCGCGGAGCTTCTGTGCCTGACGCGCCGGTGTGCCGCCGATAGCCTCGGGGCGTCCAGCAACGCGACCTTGTGCCTTCGCCGCCTGTAAGCCAGTCAGAGCAGTCAGGTCGGTCGGTGGTGACGTCAGTTGATGATCTCGCCGCGCTCGGCGTTGATGGTCGCGATCCGCTCCCGCCACGTCGCCAGCGCTTCGGGCGTGAGCCGCGTCCAGTCGAGGACTTCGCCGATCACGCGGATCGGCTCGGTGCTGCGATACGACCGCGTCGGATTGCCGGGGAACTTCTTGTCGGTCACGTTCGGATCGTTCTCGAACGCGCCGGTCGGCTCGACCTCGTACACGCGCGGGGCGGCGTCGCCCGCCGCGAGCTCGGCAGCGAGTCCGGCGCCGTCGCGTTGCGCGGTGAAGTAGATGTGGTTCATGACGATCTCGGGTCGGTAGTTCGACCGGAAACCGGCAGTCAGCAGCTCACCCGCCGCGAGATCTGCCTTCGTGCCGTGGAAGAACGGTCCATCGTCCAGCGCTTCGCTCATCACGACAGCGTAGGACGGACGCCGACCGGGCGGAAGAATCGGAGGGGCGCGAACAGAGGTCACACGTCCGCGGCGCGATTCAGAGGATGACGTCTTCGGCCGAACCGAGCGAGCGCCACCCACCCGACTGCAGGTTCTGGTCCTGCAGGACATCCGACGCCGGCAGTGGGCCGAGGTCGACTCCGGTGATCCCGGCGATGTCGGCCACGGGTACCTGGAACGTCCGGAAGGCGCCGAGCGGCGGGTGGGCGAGCAGCCCGTCGCGGGTGTCGACGAGCTCGGTCTGGTCGAGCACGAAGCCCGCAGCGCGAAGACCGGTCGGTCCATGCCAGGCAGCGATCTTCCAGAACCGGAGCGGGATGCGGATGCCGCGGTACTCGGGATCGTCGTCGTCGAGCACCGGAGCGGTGAACACGCTCAACCGCTGGTCCGTCGTCTCGGCGTAGGCGAGCACGTGGTCTTCCAGCCCGAGCCAGAGCTCCTTCGACTGGTTGAAGCCGGCCGCCTGCGGTGCAGCGTTCGGATAGAAGAAGGTCGCCTCCATCGCCTCCTGCGCGTCCGCAGTCTCTCCCCACCCTGGATCGCGCCGGCGAACCAGGTGACCGCGGTCGAGGTCGTTCCGGGAGTACACCTCGGGTCCGGTCTGCTCCTCGGCCGGGATCCTCGGATCGAGCCGCCAGTCGCCCACCCGAGGGAGGTCGCGGAGCAGCGCGCCGTCGATGTTCACCCCGGTGACGGCTGCGAGCCGACGTGCCGGGTCGAGGAGGACCGAGAACCGCGGGTAGGCGAGATCTCGGACCTCCCCGGCCGGTCCGGGGATCGGCACAGCTGTCGCGAGGAACGCGGAATCGTAGCCGTCGGTCATGCGTCCCATGGTGCCGCAGGCCTGTGACATCCCGGGAGGCGGACCGGCTCAGCGCCGGCCGTACTCCGCATCCGTCACATGCTCCAGCCACGTCGTGGTCTCGGTCGGGTCGTCGGCGCCCTCGAGCAATGCGAGGTGCTGCATGAAGCAGTCTTCGGTGGCGCCGTGCCAGTGCTCCTCGCCGGGAGGCGTGTAGACGGTCTGCCCGGGCAGCGCCTCGACGACGGTGCCGTCGCGGGTGCCGATGAGCGCGGTGCCCTCGGTCACCCGAAGGTACTGCCCACGAGCGTGCGAGTGCCAGGCAGTGCGGGCGCCGGGCGCGAAGCGGACGAGTCCGCCCGACATCCGCTGGTCCGCATCGTGCGGTGCGAAGATCGGGTCGAACCAGACGTCACCGGTGAACTGCTCCGGAGGGTTCTTCACGGTCGGGACGCGAGGTTCGACGTTCACGCGCGCTGCTCCTCGGCCGATCCGAGAGTCAGCAGCACCTTGGTGGCGCGGCGCTCGTCCATCGCCTTGTAGCCCTCTGCGGCATCCTCGAGCGGCAGTGTGAGGTCGAACACCACGCCAGGGTCGATCTCGCGATCCCAGATGAGCTGGATGAGCTTCGGCAGGAACCGTCGCACGGGCGCCGGACCACCGTGCAGATGCACGCCGGAGAAGAACAGCTCGTTCCCCGGCAGCTCCACGTCGTGCGAGACGCCGACGTAGCCGATGTGCCCGCCAGGGCGAGTCGAGCGGATCGCCTGCATCATCGACTCCTGCGTGCCGACTGCCTCGATCACGGAGTGCGCGCCGAGCCCGTTCGTCAGCTCCTTGATCTTGGCGACGCCGGCATCGCCTCGCTCCTCGACGATGTCGGTCGCGCCGAAGCTGCGGGCGAGCTCCTGGCGGTCGGCATGCCGGCTCATCGCGATGATCCGTTCGGCGCCGAGCTCCTTCGCGGCGAGGATGCCGAGCAGCCCGACCGCGCCATCGCCGACCACGGCGACGGTCTTGCCGGGCCCGACCTCGGCGGCGACGGCGGCGAACCACCCGGTGCCGAGCACGTCGGACGCCGCCAGCAGGGCCGGGACCAGGTCGGCATCAGGCTGCCCAGGCGTCGCGACCAGCGTTCCGTCGGCGTGCGGGATCAGCGCGTACTCGGCCTGGGTGCCGATGCTGCCCATCGAGACGACGTGCATGCAGCGGGACTGATAGCCGGCCTGGCAGATCTCGCAGGTGTTGTCGGATGCCATGAACGACCCGACGACGAAGTCGCCGACCTTGATGTGCTCGACGGCGTCACCGATCTCCTCGACGACGCCGACGTACTCGTGGCCCATCGGGGTGGCGTCGACGCCGTCTGCGCCGCGGTACGGCCAGAGGTCGGATCCGCAGATGCAGGTCGCCGCGAGCTTGATGACGGCATCCGTCGGGCGGGTGATGGTCGGCTTCGGCCGGTCCTCGACCCGGACGTCGCCGGGTCCGTGCATGATGACTCCACGCATGTGGTGATGCTCCTTCTGGTGAGTCGACGTCGTCGGATTCGAGTGCGCCGGACGGGTCATGCCTCCGGGATCTCCCGGCTGAAGGTCTCGAGCGTGACGTCGTCGGGCTCGGGACCGCGGCGCACGTCGGTGTCGAGTGCGTCGATCGATGCGAGCTGATCGGCGGTGAGTTCGAAGTCGAACACGTCGAAGTTCTCGGCGATGCGCGCAGGGCGCACCGACTTCGGCAGCGCCGAGCGGCCCTGCTGCAGGTGCCAGTGCAGCATCACCTGGGCGGGAGACTTGCCGTGCTCGGCGCCGATCGCCTTGAGGGTCTCGTCGTCGAACGCTGATGCACCGTTCGGACGGTACGACGTGATCCCGCCGATCGGCGACCATGCCTGCGTGACGGTGCCGGCCGCGGCATCCGCGTCCTGCACATCGCGCTGCTGGAAGTAGGGGTGCAGCTCGATCTGGTTCAGGGCCGGGACGATCGAGGTCTCGTCGGCCAGGCGTGCGAGGTGCTCCCGCATGAAGTTGCTGACACCGATCGAGCGCACGCGGCCGTCGGCGAGCAGCGTCTCGAGCGCCGTGTACGCGCCCACTGTCAGGTCGAAGCGCGAGGGCAGCGCCTGGTGCAGGATCAGCAGATCGAGCTGATCGACGCCGAGTTTGCCGGTCGACTTCTCGAACGCGTGCAGCGTCTCGTCGTAGCCGAAGTCGTTGATCCAGACCTTCGTCTCGATGAAGACCTCGTCGCGGGGGATGCCGACCCGGCGGATGGCCTGGCCGACCTCGCGCTCGTTGCCGTAGGCCGCGGCGGTGTCGATGAGACGGTAGCCGGTCTCGAGGGCCGACTCCACGGCTGCGACGGTCTCCTCGGGAGCCGCCTGGAACACGCCGAAGCCGAGTGCCGGCATGGTGACGCCGTTGTTCAGGGTGAGATTCATGGTCATACCTCCAGTGTGGGAACGGATGCGGGGGAGTGGGAGGGGCTGGCGTTACCACCCTGCATCGTGGCAGTGCGGCGGTGGGGAGCAACGAGGGTGAGCGCCAGCACGAGGGCGATGCCGAGCAGCACGGTCGCGCCGGTGAGCGCTGCGGAGACCTCGGCGGTGAGGGTGACCGACGGCGCGGTGCCTGGCACATCGGATGCCGCGGCCACCGCCGCGAGGATGCCGAGGCCGAGCGACATCCCCACCTGGTGGAACGTGTTGACGACGCCGGATGCGGCACCTGCGTCGGCGGTGGATGCGCCGGAGAGGCCGAACGTGGTCATCGGTGCGAACGCGAGACCCTGGCCTGTGCCGATCAGGAGCATCGGGAGTGCGACGGCGGTCAGGTAGGCGCTCTCGGGCGTGAGGCGGCTGAGCCAGAGCATGCCGGCCAGCGTCAGCGCGACGCCGACGAGGAGCGGCCAGGTGTTGCCGGCACGGCCGACCAGGCGTGGGATCGCGAGCGCGACCGCGAAGTTCACGAGCGTCATCGGAAGGAAGGCGAGACCCGCCTGCAATGCCGTGAAACCGAGCACACCCTGCAGGAACTGGGTCGTGAAGAAGAAGAACCCGATCATCGCCCCGAGATACGTGAGGCGGACGAGGTAGGCGCCGGTTCGGATGCGGCTGCCGAAGAGACGCAGCGGCATGATGGGCTGCGCGGCGCGCGCCTCGGCGAGGACGAATGCGACCAACATCGCCATGGCTGCGGCGAAGGACGCGAGCGTGATCGGGTCGCCCCACCCGGCCTCGGCACCGTGCAGCAGTCCGAACACGAGTGCGCCGATGCCGAGCGTCGAGGTGAGGGCGCCGGTGATGTCGAAACGGCCGCGCGCGGCATCCGTCTCGGGCAGGAATCGGGGAGCGAGCACGATCATCGCGATGCCGATCGGCACGTTGATCCAGAAGCCGGCGCGCCAGCTCAGCAGGGTGGCGGCGGCGCCGCCCACGAGCATCCCGAGGCTCGCGCCGATGCCGGCGGTCGCGGCGTACCAGGCGACGGCGCGGTCCCGTTCCGGTCCCTCGAAGCTCGCGGTGAGCAGCGAGAGGGCGGACGGGGCGACGATCGCCGCGCCGACGCCCTGGACGGCACGCGCGGCGATGATCCACCAGGCTGCCGGGGCGACGGCGATCAGCAGCGACGCGATCGAGAACACGACGAGGCCGAACACGAACACCCGACGGCGTCCGAGCAGGTCACCGGCTCGCGCGCCGAGCAGCAGCAGGCCGCCGAACACCAGCGTGTAGGCGTCCTGCACCCAGGCGAGGTCGGACGACGACAGGCCCAGGTCCGCCTGCAGGCTCGGCAGTGCGGTGAAGATCACCGAGTTGTCGAGCAGGATCATGAAATAGCTGACGAGGATGATCGTCAGGATCGCTGTCGTGTTCCGCTTCGAGGTCATGCATCCAGTGCACTCCTGCTGCGGCATCCGGGGCAGTGACGGCTCTCCCCGGTACTGCCAGTACCTCCCTGCGCGGACCTACAGGGCGTAGCGTCGGAGTATGGACACCCGCAGCGACGTGCGCGAGTTCCTCTCCACGAGGCGCGCCCGCATCACCCCCGACCAGGCAGGACTCCCGGCATTCGGTGGCAACCGCCGCGTGCCCGGTCTGCGCCGCGAAGAGGTGTCGTTGCTCGCCGGCGTGAGCGTCGACTACTACACGCGCCTCGAGCGTGGCGACCTCTCCGGCGTCTCCGACAGCGTGCTCGACTCGCTCGCCAGAGCCCTGCAGCTCGACGACGCCGAGACCGCGCATCTGTTCGACCTCGCCCGCACTGCCAACGCATCCCCGGTGGCGCGCAAGCCGCGCAAGAAGGCCGAGACGATCCGGCCGAGCATCCAGCGACTGCTCGACGCCATGACCGGGGCGCCCGCCCTCGTCAGCAACAACTACTTCGACTACCTCGGTGCGAACGAGCTCGGTCGAGCGCTCTACGCACCGCTCTGGGCCGAGGCCGAGCCGAACAGTGCGCGCTTCGCCTTCCTGAACCCGGCGGCACAGGACTTCTACGTCGACTGGGAGCGCAACACGCAGGACCTCGTGGCAGCGCTCCGCGGCGAGGCAGGGCGCAACCCCTACGACCGCAAGCTCAGCGATCTCGTCGGTGAGCTCTCCACCCGCAGCGAACGCTTCCGCACGCTGTGGGCGGCCCACAACGTGCGCTATCACCGCAGCGGCGTGAAGCGGTTGAACCATCCGATCGTCGGCGAGATCGAGCTCGTCTACGAGGCCTTCGAGCTGCCGGCCGATCCGGGCCTGCGCATGGCGACGTACACCGCAGAACCGAGCACTCCCTCCGAGGACAAGCTCAAGATGCTCGCCAGCTGGGTCGCGACGGAATCCGCTGACGTGCCGGGGAAGACCGCGACCGAGGCATAGCGTCCGATCCCTTCGAATCGTGTGTGCCCCACTTCGCCGAGGTGCCGGTTCCCCCGCGCTGGACGCTCCATCGCTCGTGCTGGTGGTGGTGCTGACGGTGCGGCTTGCTGCGCCGATCGCGATGATCGCCGTGCACAACGCGCGCGTCTCGCGTCTCGGCGTCTGACAGCGTGGGAGTCGCTCGCTGGGAGACGTCGGCGATGCGCTGCGACGCCCACGTGCTCGCGGCCTGAGCGAGACATCCGATATCCCGGGTTGCGCGCGCGCCGTCTGCGGGGTTATATTACGGCGTAAAGTAATTATCCCGAGAGGGCAGACATGACGCTCAGCGTTGAGCACGACATCCCGGCCGCCACCGCGGTCGAGACCCCGACACGACAGCCGCGCCGCTCGCGATTCCGGCGCAGTCTGCGCCGCTACTGGCAGCTGTACCTGCTGCTGCTCCTGCCCATCATCTGGTTCATCGTGTTCCGATACGTCCCGATGGCGAACGCGGTCATCGCCTTCAAGAACTACAACCCGATCGACGGCGTCTGGGGCAGCCCCTGGGTGGGCTTCGACAACTTCGCGAACCTGTTCCGCAACCCGGTCTTCCCGCGGCTCGTCGGCAACACGTTCCTGTTGGCCGCGTACACGCTGATCGCGAGCTTCCCGCTGCCGATCATCCTCGCGCTCGCCCTGAACGAGGTGCGGCTGCGGTTCTTCAAGCGCACCGTGCAGCTCGTCACCTACGCGCCGTACTTCATCTCCACCGTCGTGGTGGTGTCGATGACGATCCTGCTGCTGTCGCCTCGTGTCGGTCTGCTCGGCCGCGCGTTCAGCTTCTTCGGCGCCGGTCAGGTCGACCTGCTCGCGAACGCCGACTTCTTCCGCCACATCTACGTGGCCACCGACATCTGGACCACGACCGGCTACTCGGCGGTGATCTACCTCGCCGCCCTCGCCTCCGTCGACACCTCGCTCTACGAGGCGGCGAAGATCGACGGCGCGACCCGCCTGCAGAAGATCTGGAACGTCGACATCCCGGCGCTGATGCCGACTGCGACGATCATCCTGATCCTCGGTGTCGGCAACATCATGGCGATCGGCTTCGAGAAGGCGTTCCTCCTGCAGAACGCCCTGAACCTCTCCACCTCGGAGATCATCCCGACGTACGTGTACAAGACCGGCATCCTCAACGCGAACTTCAGTCTGGGCGCGACGATCGGGCTCTTCAACGCCGTGATCAGCCTCGTGCTCCTGCTCGTGGTGAACGGTGTCTCCAAGCGAGTGACGGGGAACGGACTGTGGTGACCACGATCAACACCGAGGCGCTCCTCACCGAGGAGATCGTCGTCGCGACGGGCACGAAGCGGGGGCGTCGCCGCGATCCGCTGACACGCGGCGTGAAGGTCAAGGAGACTCGCGCAGACCGCACGTTCGTGATCGCCGCCTACATCCTGCTCAGCGTGTTCCTGCTGGTGGTGGCGCTGCCGCTGCTGAACATCCTCGCGAGCTCGCTCTCGAGTCCGCAGGCCGTGTCTTCCGGACGGGTGCTGTTCTGGCCGGTGGAGTTCACCTTCCGCGGCTACGAGGAGGCGCTCGGCAACCCGGCGATCCTCCGCGGATTCGGCAACTCGATCTTCTACACCGTCGTCGGCACGCTGATCAGCATCCTCGGCACGGTCGCGATCGCCTACCCGCTGTCGCGGACGCAGCTCTTCGGGCGCAAGGTCATCACCGGCGGCGTCGTGTTCACGATGCTGTTCAGCGGCGGTGTCATCCCGATGTACCTCGTGGTGCAGTCGCTCGGCATGCTCGACACCCGCTGGTCGATGCTGCTGCCGAACGCGATCGGCGTGTGGCAGGTCATCATCGCGATCGTGTACTTCCGAAGTGCGGTGCCGGACGAGGTGTACGAGGCAGCGCAGCTCGACGGCGCGAGCGAGCTGCGGATCCTCTGGACCATCGTGGTGCCGTTGGCGAAGCCGCTGCTCGCCGTGATCGCCCTGATGTACGCGATCATGCAGTGGAACTCCTACTTCGACGCACTGCTCTACCTGCGCGATGCCGATCTGCAGCCGCTGCAGCTCGTGCTTCGCGGCCTGCTCATCCTGAACGACACCGGCGGCGGCGGCGATGTCGCCGAGCAGCTGCGCCGACGCGAACTGGCGGACCTGCTCCGCTACTCGACCGTCGTGATCGCGACGATCCCGATGCTCGTCGCGTATCCGTTCGTCGCGAAGTACTTCAGCAAGGGGATCATGGTCGGCGCCGTCAAGGGCTGATCGATCCCCCACCCAGACCCACCACGCACACCCGAACCGGTCAAAGGAGATTCCGGAAATGAGACACAGCATCATCAGAGGGGCCGCCGCCGTCAGCGTCATCGCCATGGCGACGCTCACGATGGCCGCCTGCACATCACCCAGCGACGACAACGGGCAGCTCGTGGCCTTCGGGCCGCAGGGCGACAACGGCTCACTCAAGGACAACGCCTTCACACTGGCGCTGGAGAAGCAGTTCGACATCGACTTCGACTGGCAGACGACGACCTACGACGGCAGCGTCGCCGGTGAGAAGCGTCAGGTGTCGCTCGCGAGCGGCGACTATCCCGACGCGTACTTCCTGGTGCCGTGGGTCGACGCGTTCTCGCGCAACGAGATCCTCAAGTACGGGCAGCAGGGTGTGCTCGTGCCGCTCGAAGACCTGATCGACGAGTATGCGCCGAACCTCAAGGAGCGCTTCGACGAGAAGCCCGACTGGAAGGAATCGGTCACTGCGCCGGACGGCCACATCTACGCGATCACGCAGTGGACCGAGTGCTACCACTGCAGCTATCCGTCGAAGCTCTGGATGAACACGACCTGGCTGGACAACCTCGGCCTCTCCCAGCCGACGACGACGGAGGAGCTGCGCACCGTGCTGCGCGCCTTCAAGAACGACGACCCCAACGGCAACGGGCAGGCCGACGAGGTGGCGCTGAGCGCCTCGGCATCCGAACCGGTCATCAACTACTTCATGAACTCCTTCGCGTACGCGCCGTACGGCAGCCCGTCGAGCCCGCCGCCGATGGTGATGGACGGCGACACGGTCACGATCTCCGCGACGTCCGACGGCTGGCGCGCCGGCCTGGAGTACATCGCATCGCTCGCCGACGAGGGACTCATCGACACGGCGTCGTTCACCCAGAACGGCAACGCGCTGCGGGCACTGGGCGACAACGCGGATGCCGAGATCCTCGGCTCCGCTGCAGTGCTGCACCCGTACGAGATCGTGACGGCGGAGTCGCCGGACGGCCGCGACACGCACTACGACGCGGTGCCTCCGGTCAAGGGCCCTGACGGTACGCAGTTCGCCACGTACCGCTCGCCGGTCAGTCCGCTCGGCATGTTCGCTCTCACGAACAAGTCGACGGAGGAGGAGCGCATCAAGGCCATCAAGGTGATCGACTACCTGGTGACCGAGGAGGGCGACAAGCTGGGCGCCATGGGCCCGGAGGGCGAGGCGTGGGTGCCGGCCGTCGAGGGCGACGTCGCGCTCGATCCCGAACTCGAGCCCAGCTTCAAGCCGCTCACGTACGACGAGACGTCGAATGCCTCGTGGCGCTCGATGGGGCAGTACTGGGACTCGCTCGAGTACCGCAACTCGCAGGTCGTGCCGGAAGACGTCTACTCCCCGGACGGCTACGAGCGTCGACTCCTCAATGCCACGAAGGAGTACGAGCCCTTCGCGCCGGATGAGAGCATCCTGTTCCCGGCGGAGAAGCTGTGGCCGAACCCCGACACCTCGGCCGAGCTCGCCGAGCTGCAGACGAACATCGCGACCTACATCACGCAGGCGCAGGCGGAGTTCGTCACCGGTCAGCGCGACATCAACGACGACGCGGCGTGGCAGGCGTACATCGACGATCTGAACGGTCTGGGCGTCGAGCGCTACCTGGAGCTGCAACAGGAGCTGTACGACGCACTGTGAGCGACAGGACTGCCCGGCGGGATCCGTTCCCGCCGGGCAGTCCTGTGTGTGCGGTCGGGTCCCTGAGCCGGATTGTCGTCGGGTCCCTGAGCCTGTCGAAGGGCCGGCTCACGTTGGGTCCCCGAGCTTGTCGAAGGGCCCTGAGGGGCGCTTCGACAAGCTCAGCGACCCAGGTCGGCTCAGCGACCCAGGTCGGCTCAGCGACCCAGGTGGGCTCAGCGACCCAGGTCGGCTCACCGACCCAGGCTCGGGTCAGCGATGCATCCGCACGTCAGCGCACGAGCGACTGGATCGCTGCAGCAGCGGCGCCCCTGGCCCAGTCCTCGAAGGTGTGCGGGCGTGCGACGATCGGGCAGCGCGCTGCGGCACCGAAGGCATGAGCCTCGAACGCGCTGCGCAGGGTGGCGTCGAACAGATCGAAGTTCGAGACGCCCTCACCGCCGATGATGACGAGCTGCGGCCCGGTGAGGTTCACGAGCGTGGCGATCGCGGTGCCGATCAGCGTGGCAGCCTCGTCGAAGGCCGCCATGGCCGCAGGGTCGCCGTCGTGCGCGAGCCGGACAGCCTCGTCGATCCCGATCTCCCGCCCGTGGGATGCCGATACGGTCGCCTCGATCGCGCCCGTGGAGGCGACGGCCTCCACGCATCCGCGACGTCCGCAGGGGCAGATCCGCGTCGGATCGGCGAGTGGCAGATGACCGATCTCGCCGGCGACGCCGTAGGCGCCGGTGACGACCTGACCGTTCAGATGCAGGCCGCTGCCGATGCCGCGACCGATCGTCACGATCGCGAATGAATCGGTGCCGAGGCCGACGCCGAACCAGTGCTCGCCGACCGTGAGGGCGTGCACGTCGTTCTCGAGGGTGACGGGGCGGCCAAGGCGATCCTGCAGCCGGCCCGCGAAGGGCTCGTCGTGCCATCCCATGAGCGCGGATTCGCGGACGACGCCGGTGTCGGTGTCGACATCGCCGGAGATCGAGACGCCGAGGCCGGCGATCGCCGCCGACCGGCCGCCGAGTTCGAGCTCGAGGGTCGCGACGACGTCGACGATCGCATCGAGCACCGATTCGGGGTCGTGCGCGTCGAGTCGTCGGTGGTCCGCGGCGAGCACGGCGGTCGTGAGATCGGTGGCGACGGCGATGACCTCGTCGACGTTCACCTTCACGCCGAGCATGATCATCGCTCCGGGGATGATCGACACCGGAGCCACCGGGCGCCCTGGGTTGCCGTCCCGGTGCGCAGCAGGGGGCGCGTCGACCAGCCCGGCCGCGACGAGCGGCGAGACGGCCTTGGTGACCGCCGCCTGCGAGAGCCCGGTGTGTCGCGCGATGTCGATGCGGCTGATCGGACTGCGGGTGAGGATCGTCGCGAACACCTTCGACCCGGCATCCGATGCGGAGCGGATGAGGGTCGTGCGTGTTGCGGTGTCGTGGTCCATCGAATTCCTCTTGTCAACGGCAACGGTAGCGAATCAGCGGCCCGGTCGGCGGATCACGCGGCGCCAGGGCCGAGGTGCGCCGCCGCGAACTCGATCGCATTCTCCTCGTCGAGGTCGCCGCCGGCCTCATGCCCGTTGTAGGGCCAGAGCACGATCTGCTTCTCGCCTGCGTACGCTGCGAAGGTCGGCAGGACGGATGCCGGCGGCGTGATGCCGTCGCGCAGACCGGTGCTGAGCAGTGCGGGGGCGGTCGCCCGCTTCGCGTGATTGACGCCATCGAAGTAGCGGAGCGTGTCGAGCGCGGTCGGGGTGTCGAGCCGGCGATCCGCGAAGTGCTGGGTGAGCTGCGAGTACGGGTGCTCGACGCTCAGCTCCGCGACCCGGTTCAGTTCGCACAGGAACGGCGCCTGGATGATCGCGACGGAGAGATCAGGGACGAGGCCGGCCATCGCGAGGGCGATCCCGCCGCCCTGACTCGCACCGACCACGCCGACACGCGCCGGGTCGACCAGGGAACTGGACCGGAGGGCCTCGACGGCCCGGACGGCGTCGGCGTACACCCGGCGGTAGTAGTACTCGCGCGGCGAGCGGAGGCCACGGACCAGGAATCCGCCGGCCGACGGGCCGCCGTCCGGGTGGTCGTCATCCGTGTCGCCGTGACCCTGCCCGCGCGCGTCGACGACCAGATGGGCGTAGCCGGCGGCAGCCCAGCGCAGGTCGCGCAGCGCATGGCCACGGCCGTTGCCGTAGCCGAAGAACTGCACGAGCCCGGGGAGCGGCGACGCGAGTCCTCGCGGCACTCGGAGCCAGGCATGGATGCGGGAGCCGCCGAAGCCACGGAACGTCACGTCGAACACGTCGATCACCGCGAGGCGGGACGGACGGGGGTCGATCGTGACGTCGAGCGGGTGCTGCCGCGTCTCGGCGAGGGTCTCCGCCCAGAATGCGTCGAAGTCGATCGGTTCGGTCTGCGTGGTGATCGCATCGACCACCGCTGTCTCACCGTGCACTGGAGTCGCCTCCTGCGAGTGCGGCATCGGCGAGCTCGGGCACCGGGAGATCGACGTATGCCCCCGCGGGCACGCGCACCGAGAGGCGCCGACCGGCGCTCTCGACGGTCACATCGCGGTCTTCCGCGAGCCGGTTCCGCAACCGTGCCTCGACGAGCCGACCATCGCGCCAGGCGATGTCCGCGACCAGACCGGTGCGGACGCCGATGCCCTGCGCGTCGCCGACGGTCCAGGTCGAGGGCAGCGCCGGCAGCAGGCGGACGACGCCGCCGTGGCTCTGCACGAGCAGTTCGGCGATCGCGGCGGGGAAGCCCAGGTTCGCGTCGATCTGGAACGGCGGATGCGTGCTGAAGAGGTTGGGCAGCAGTCCGCCCCACTCCGAGCCGTCGACGGGCCCGTGCCTGGTGGCGTCGCCGTCGAATGCGGTGAGCGCTTCGTCGAGCAGGGATGCCGCGGTGTCACCGTCGCCGATGCGGGCGCGCAGCGCGATCTTCCACGCCCACGACCAGCCCATGGCACCAGGTCCTCTGGCGTCGAGCAGACGGACCGCGGCGTCGAAGAGCTCGGGTGTGCGCTCGCGCGTGGTCACGTCGAGCGGGTAGACCCCGACCATCGGGGTCATGTGTCGGTGCAGCGGTTCGACCTCGACCACGTTGGCCGACCATTCGCTGATCCGTCCGTCGGCGCGGATGCCGAGCGGGGCGAGCAGGCGCAGGGCGCGCTCGATCTCGTCGGCGAGCGCCTGCTCCTCGAGCTCCAGGACGTCGATCGCGGTCTGCGCCCGCTCGAGCAGGCTCTGGATGAGCAGCAGATCGGATGCCGAGGTGAGCCCGAGCGCGGTGCCGTCGCCGTCCGGCGCGAAGAAGGAGTTCTCCGGCGAGGTCGACGGGGAGGTGCGCAGTCGTCCGCCGGCATCGAGCACGAGCCAGTCGAGGGTGAACTCGACGGCGCCGCGCAGGACCGGCCAGATGCGGTCGCGCAGCAGCTCGCCGTCGCCGCCGAATTCGTAGGCATCCCAGAGGTTGTGCGTGAGCCACACGCCACCCAGCATCCAGATCGCCCAGCTCGGTGCGCCGTGCCCGCCGCCGACCGGGAGGCTCCAGCCCCACAGGTCGGAGTTGTGGTGCGCGACCCAGCCCCGAGCGCCGTACAGCTCACGGGCGACATCCGTCCCGGTGTCGGCGAGCTTCTCGACGAGGGCGAGCAGCGGCTCGAAGGAGTCGTCCATGCCCAGGAGGGGTGCCGCCCAGTAGTTCATCTCGGTGTTGATGTTGATCGTGTAGTTCGACGACCATGCGGGGCGCAGCTGATCGTTCCAGATGCCCTGCAGGTTCGCCGCCGGACTGCCGGAGCGCGAGCACGATGCCAGCAGATATGCGCCGAACTCGGCGATCACGGTGGTCTTCAGGGCAAGGTCGTCGCCGTGCAGGATGTCGCGGTCGACATCCCAGACGCCCTCTCGTCGGCCGCCGATCGCGAACCGTGCCCGAGACACACGCCGTCGGTCGGCGATGTGATCGTCGAACAGGTCGGAGGCGCCGCGATGGGCCGCGGCGTCCGCCTGCTCGATGGCACGGTCCCGGATCTCCTCGCGTGAGGCGATCCGCCACTCCTCGTCAGCGCCGGCCCACCACGACGCGGCGCGGGACGATGTGGAGAGGGCGATCAGCAGTCGTCGTGCGCCGTGCACGGTCGCGCCCGTCGACGTGACCTCTGCACGTCCGTCGGTGCGCCACGAGATCGCGACGCCGGCGAAGGCATCGAATCCTGCGGTGTCGTCGTCGGCGTAGCGCAGCGGCTCGGCGACGGATTCCTCGTGCAGCGGTGCGCCGTCGATCGGCGCCACGATATCGAGTGTCATGCCGCCGTCGCGGTGCGTGACGACGCCGCGGAGCGGGGTGGTGAGCATGAGCGACGCCGTGAACTCGGCATCCGCGTCGATCTCGATGATGAGGGCCTGCGCCGGTGCCGACACCCAGGAGCGCCGACGGAGCCGGCCGCCCGGAATCCGCAGGGTCTCCAGCAGTGCCGCTTCGTCGAGGTCGAGCACGCGAGCGGGGTGCTCGGCGACGGCATCCGCGATCCGCACCTCGAGATCGGCCAGCGGTAGGAACTCCTGCGAGTACGGGCCCTCGAACGCCATCAGGAGCTGTTCGGCGCCGCGCACGTCTCCGGCATCGAGCGCTGCCCGCACGTCGGCGAGTCGCTCAGGGCCGGCGCCGGCGGCGATGACGTCCCGGAGTGCGGCGGCCGGTCCGTCCGGCGTTCCGGACCACAGCGTCGAGTCGTTGAGCGCGTAGCGGCCGGTCGATCCGCCGAAGGCCATCGCGCCGATCCGGCCATTGCCGAGGGGCGCTGCCTCTTCCCACGTCGCTGCGGGCGTCGACCACGAGAGCCCGAGCGTGTGGGCCGAGCGGGAGGGCGTTTCGGGCGTTGAAGGCGACATCGATCTTCCGGTGAGGTCAGGTGGCGTCCGATGGTCATGGTCGGCCCTGTCGGCGATGACAGACCTCGGATGTTTGCTTGCGAAGCCAGCGTAAAGGTGATTAATTACCGGTGTCAAGTAATTGGTCGGGGGAGCGGCGGCTCTGGAGGAGCCGCTCACGTCCTGACTCTTCTGGGGCCGCGCGACGACGCGCGGGAGGTATCACCGTCGATTCCACCACGAGAGGAAATCATGAGCAGAACGAAACAGACCGGCAGGTCGCGATGGCTGGCTGCGCTCGCCGCCGGAGCCCTCCTGCTGGGGTCCGGCACGGCGACGACCGCCATGGCCGACGCAGTACCGGCATCCGCCGCGGCATCGCATCCGTCTCAGTCCGGCACCGTGGTCGGCGCGACATCGACTCCCGAGGAAGAGCCGCTCGGCGCCCGCCCGTACATGGGCTGGAGCAGTTACAGCATGCAGGTCTATGCCGGGAACGGGCAGAGCTGGATCACCGCCGACCAGCTGATCTCCCAGTCCGACGCCATGCACGAGAAGCTGCAGGAGTTCGGCTACGAGTACATCAACATCGACGCGGGCTGGAACGGCGGCGTCGACGACCATGGGCGCCCCGTCCCGAGCTCGACCCTGTATCCGAACGGGCTGCAGGCCGTCATCGACCACATCCACGGCAACGGTCAGAAGGTCGGGCTGTACTTCATCCCCGGCATCTCCGCCGAGGTGTCCGAGGCCGAGCTGCCGATCTTCGGCGCACCGGAGTGCACGACCGGCGACGTCGTGAAGCGACCGCTCCAACAGGCCGACTACTGGGGCATCGGACACCGCATCGACTTCTCGACGCCCTGCGGACAGGCCTACATCGATTCGATCGCCGACCTCATCGGCGAGTGGGGCATCGACTTCGTGAAGTTCGACAGCGTCACGCCCGGATCCGGGGTCGGCGACCTCTCGCTCGACGCACGTGATGACGTCGCCGCGTGGTCGCAGGCGCTGGAGCGCAACGGCATCTGGTTCGAGCTCTCCTGGGCACTCGACATCCGGTACGCCGACTACTGGAAGGAGCACGCGAACGGCTGGCGCATCGACTGGGATGTCGAGTGCTATTGCCAGAACGAGGCGCTCACCACGTGGGACAACATCGCGCGACTGTTCCCGAAGGCATCCGAATGGTGGCGGCACGCAGGGCCGGAGGGCTGGAACGACTTCGACTCGCTGAACGTCGGCAACGGCAGGATGGACGGTCTGACCAAGGACGAGCGCCGCACGGCTGCGACGTTCTGGGCCGTCTCGGCCGTGCCGATGTACATCGGCAACGACATGACGAAGCTCGACGACTACGGGATCGAGCTGCTCACCAACACCGAGGTGATCGGTGTGAACCAGGCGGGTCGTCCAGCGCATCCGGTCTCCACGGCCACGACGCGACAGACCTGGTACTCCACGAACCCCGACGGTTCGGTGACGGTCGCGGTGTTCAACCTCGGTCGCACCGACGCCGACATCACCGTGTCGCTCGCCGACCTCGGCATCCAGGGTTCGGTGAAGGTGCGGGACCTCTGGCGCAAGAAGAACCTCGGCAGCGTGACGGGGGAGTTCGTCGCGACGGATGTCCCGGTGCACGGCACCAGGCTCTTCACCTTCACGCCGGCGAAGAAGAGCACCATCACGCTCAACGATGATGACGCCCGCCTCACCTACGACGGCGCGTGGACCCGGAACGGAGGGGCCGAGGTGCCGGCGAGGTCGCAGACGCTGACCGTGTCGTCGTTCGACTCCTCGCAGGGCGGACAGGCCCCTGAGCCCGGACCGTCGAACGTGCGCACGATCAACGACGACGACCCCGGCATCGTCTACAGCGGCACCTGGAGTCAGAGCGGTGGTCGCGGCATGGGCGACTACCAGGATGACGTGCACTACAGCGAGGCCGACGGATCGGCGTTCGAGTATTCGTTCGTCGGCACCGGCATCGACTGGTTCACCGAGACGCACTCCTCGCAGGGCGACGTCGAGATCTTCCTGGACGGCGTGCTCGTCGACACGGTCGACACCTTCCGGGCCGACGGACGCGGCGTGCAGCAGAAGGTGTACGGCGTGCGCGATCTGGCGAACGGCTCGCACACCCTGCGCGTCGTGAAGAAGTCGGGGCAGTTCATGCTGAGCGACCGCATCGACATCGTGCAGGAGGGTGTGATCGACATCGATCGGGTGTCCTTCGACCGTGCGGAGCCCGCGGATGCCACGGTGACGCTGCTGCGCGACCCTGGCGAGCTGCTCGGGGTGTACCGCGAGGGCACCGCGCTGGTCGGCGGCGTCGACTACACGATCGACGGATCGACCGTGACCTTCGGGTCCGGCTACCTGGCATCGCTGCCGGACGGCGACTCGGGGCTGGAGTTCCGCTTCCGCGGAGACTTCCGCGACGACGTGCACTCGACCACCGTGGACGGTGCCTCCGTCTCGCTCACGTTCAGCGGCTCGAAGGTCACGGTCACCGGTGCGATCGGACCCGATCAGGGCACGGCGGAGATCCGGGTCGACGGCACGGTCGTCGACACGGTCGATCTGCACGGCGACGTGCGGCTCACGCAGCAGGAGCTGTTCACGCTCGACGGCCTGAAGAAGGGCGAGCACACGATCACGGTCGTGAAGGCATCGGGTGAGGTGCTGCGCCTCGACGCGCTGTCGTACGTGACGCGGTGAGACACGGGGTGCGGGCGGTGATGCATGCGCGTCGCCGCCCGCACCATCTGGTCATCCGTGCGCGCGCGTCATCCGTGCGCGAGCACCTGCAGCCCGATCACGGCCAGGCCGAGTGCGGCTTCGGCGCCGAGTGCGATCAGGCGCTGGGGCCAGGTGAGCGGGATGCGTCGGACTGCCACCCAGCCGATGACGACGAGGGAGGCGACCAGTGCGATCGCACTCGCCCGCAGCGCGGTGTCGGTGTGCCAGACATCGAGCGCCGCGACGCCGAGGAAGATGAACGGCAGCGCGACGGTGCTGAGCGCACCGAAGCTCGAGTTCACCGCGTGCCGCAGCTCAGGACGTGTGAAGAGTCGTCCGTGCACGACGAGGTGCGACACGAGGTCGGCGGTGAACACGGCGAGCAAGGTGCCGAGCACCGTGACGATCAGTGTCTTCGCTGCGTCGCCGGCACTGACATGCCCGTGCGCCGACAGCGTGATCACGACCGCGAGTGCCGCGAACGTCAAGTAGATGCGCTCCTTGAGGTGTGCGGCACGTGCGGCGCGTTCTGCCTCGTCGATCTCCCCGGTCATGCTGTCGTCGACCATCCGGCAGTGCTGTTCATCCTCTCAGCCTACGAGCGGGCGGTGGCGTCATGGCGTGGGAAGGCGACGCCGGTCAGCTCCTCCGAGAGCTGCCAGACGCGAGCGGCTTCCTCCTGGCTGCGAAGTCGGGAGTACATCGGCTGCTCGGCCGGGGCGCCACCGAGGTGCCCGATGCCGCGTGGTCCGTAGAGCCGAGCTCGTCGCGCCTCCGGAGACGTCGCGGCATGGAGTGCGGGCAGCGCGGCGGTCTCCGGGGTGCCGACGATGATTCCTCGGGCGGATCCCCAGCGGATCATGCGCACGCCGACGGTGTCGCGCGATCGGCCGAGCTCAGGGCGAGCGGCCAGCAGGCTCGTGGGTGCGATGCCCGGGTGCGAGAGGTTGCTCGTGATGCCCCACCCTGCTGCCTCGCTGCGACGATCGAGCTCGAGTCCGAACAGGCCGAACGCGATCTTGGACTGGCTGTAGGCGGTCATCCCGTTGTAGGTCTGCTCCCAGTTGGGATCCGCCCAGTTGATGGACCGTTCGTTCGCGGCGACGCTGACCTGCGACGTCACACGTGCATCTCCTGCGCGGAGCAGGGGGAGCAGGTGCGCGACGAGCGCGAAATGACCGAGATGGTTGGTCCCGAACTGCAGTTCGAACCCGTCAGCGGTGACCTGACGGTTCGGCGGAGTCATGACCCCGGCGTTGTTGATCAGCAGGTGGATCGGGCGGCCGTTCTCGCGCAGCGTCTCGCCGAGCGTCGCGACGGAGTCGAGCGACGACAGGTCGAGGGGGAGCACGGTCACGGTCGCCGTCGGCACCGCCGAGCGGATGCCGGATGCCGCCCGCTCGCCCTTCTCCTGGTTTCGCACCGGGAGCACGAGTTCGGCGCCGGCGGCAGCGAGGCGGGTCGCGATACGCAGCCCGATCCCGTCGCTCCCGCCGGTCACCAGCGCACGTCGGCCGTCCAGGGACGGAACGGTGATATCGATCGATCTCGGTGCCATGTCGCACTCCTTCTCTCGCTGATCACCTTCCCCGAGATCGGGTCGGGTATCCAGGGAGCGCTGGTCCGTGGAGCGAGAACCCCTCGTTGCGGGGGTCAGGCGGCGCCTTCGGGCGAGATCACCAGGCTCGTGCCCCACGGGTCGGCCAGACGCAGTGCGCGCCCGTCGTCGGCACCGGCGATGCCGTGGGAGCGGATGCGGTCGGCGATGCTCTCGACGTCGTCGCGGGTCGGGACGACGATGCGCACATCACCGAGTCCGAGCGCGGCCGCACGCGGACCCGCGCCCGCACTCTGCCAGGTGTTCATGCCGATGTGGTGGTGGTATCCGCCGGCCGAGACGAAGAGCGCCGACCCCAGGTCGGCCGTGACGTCGAACCCCAGCACGTCGACGTAGAACCGCCTCGCGGTCGGGATGTCGCCGACCTGCAGGTGCACGTGGCCGATCGCCGCAGTGTCTCCGACGTCAGCGGCATCCTCGTCGAGCCAGTCCCGCAGGAACCCGTTCGGGTCCAGCGGAAGCGAACCCATCTGCACGCCTCCGCCAGGCAGCAGCTGCCACTGATCGCGAGGGCGATCGTGGTAGAGCTCGACGCCGTTGCCCTCTGGGTCGGTGAAGTAGAACGCCTCGCTGACCAGGTGATCGGCCGAGCCCGTGTACGTCTGCGGCACGTGCTGCGCCATCGAGGCGAGCGATGCCGCGAGGTGCCTCTGATCCTGGAAGAGGATCGCCGTGTGGTACAGCCCGGCGCTGCGCGGAGCGGCGGTCGGCAGCTCTCGCTCCTGGCGCAGCGTCATGATCCGCTGGGTGCCTCGGCCGAGCACGGCGGTGGCTCCGGACTGATCGAGCACATCGAGCGTGACCGCCCGCTGGTAGTACGCGGTCATCGCATCGAGGTCCCGCACGAGCAGCTCGACCGTGTCCATCTGCGTGCCGTCCGGGGCGGCGCCGGCCGTGGCGGCGGGAGCGCCGCGCCAGGCGGCTGCCGTCACGCCCATGTCGCGAACCCGAGCCAGGCGGCCGCGACCGCGAGAAGCAGCAGCACGATGTTGACGACCAGCGTCTTCACCTCGCCGCGCACGATGTGCGTGATGATCGCGCCGACCTGCACGAGCACGAGGCCGAGGGCGGCGAGCGGGGCCAGGATCGTGGCGACGCCGGTGAGCGGAGGGAGGATCAGGCCGACCGCGCCGAGCACCTCGAGCAGGCCGATCGCGGTGACGGTCCAAGCGGGGAAGTCCGGTGCCCAGGTGAGACCGGACTCCGCGAGCTTCGCCGGCGGACGAACGACTTTCAGCCCGCCGGCGGCCAGGGAGGCGAGAGCGAGGATCCCGGCGACGATCCAGTACGCGATCTGCATGTGACGTCCTTCTGCGAGGGTTCTGCCCGTCGGGGCAGATTGATTGACTTTTCAAACAACCGTCGCCGGGTCCTCTGCATTCCGCTCGTCTCAGCCGATGGTCGAGGACTGTGCTCCGCATCCCGTAGAATGGGTGTACCAAGGGGAGTACTCCGACACGGTGGGTTCGTCATTACGGATGCAATCGCATCCCGGTTCACCGGTTCCTGATCTCAGGAATGGAGAAGACTTTGGCGCTGCTTTTGCATACGCCGACTCTGGAGCATCTCTTGGACATCACCCCCCTCATCTGGATCATCACGATCGCCGTCACGATCGCGTTCTTCGTGTACGAGTTCTTCGCGCACGTCCGCACGCCGCATGAGCCGACGATCGGCGAATCCGCGCGCTGGTCGATCTTCTACATCAGCCTGGCGCTGCTGTTCGGCGTCGGCATCGGCATCTTCTCCGGCTGGACCTTCGGCGGTGAGTACTTCGCCGGCTACCTGACCGAGAAGGCACTGTCGATCGACAACCTGTTCGTCTTCCTGATCGTGATGACCGGATTCGCGGTACCGAAGAAGTACCAGCAGAAGGTGCTGATGATCGGCATCGTGATCGCGCTGATCCTGCGAGGCATCTTCATCGCGGTCGGCGCCACGCTCATCGAGAACTTCTCCTGGATCTTCTACCTGTTCGGCGCGCTGCTCCTCGTGCTCGCCTACCGCCAGGCATTCAGCAACCACGAGAGCAACCCGGCCAACGGCCGCTTCATGACCTTCGTCCGTCGTCACCTGCCGGTGAGCGACGAGTACAACGGCGACAAGCTCACGGTCGTCAAGAACGGCAAGCGCTTCGTCACGCCGATGCTGCTCACGATCATCGCGATCGGCTTCATCGACCTGGTCTTCGCGGTCGATTCGATCCCCGCCATCTACGGTCTCACCGACCAGGCGTACATCGTGTTCACCGCCAACGCCTTCGCGCTCATGGGTCTGCGTCAGCTGTACTTCCTGATCGGCGGCCTGCTCGAGCGTCTCGTCTACCTGGCGCAGGGCCTCGCGGTCATCCTCGCCTTCATCGGTGTGAAGCTCGTGCTCCACGCTCTGCACGTCAACGAGCTGCCGTTCATCAACGGAGGCCAGGGCGTCGAGTGGGCACCCGAGATCCCGATCTGGTTCTCGCTGCTGTTCATCGGTGCGACCATCGCCGTCGCCACCGTCGCGAGCCTCGTCAAGACGCGTCGCTCGCCCGAATCCGTCACCTCCGCAACCGAACACACCGAATCCACCGACAACTAAGGAGCCCTCCTTGAACGCCCACTGTTCTGACTCTTCGGACTCTGACAGTACGAGCGCCCGGTTCACCCCGGGCGCGCACCTCACCACGACGCAGGCCGCCCGCTGATGGGCGATCTCGTCTGGAACATCGCCCTCGTCTTCGCGTTCGTCCTGATCGGTGGTGTGTTCGCCGCGACCGAGATGGCCCTCGTCACACTCCGTGAGAGCCAGATCAACGCGATCTCGCTCCGCGGCCGCCGCGGGGCCAAGGTCGCAGCGCTGGCGCGCAACCCCAACACGTTCCTCTCGGCAGTGCAGATCGGCGTCACGGTCGCCGGGTTCGCGTCGGCCGCGTACGGTGCGACATCGATCGCGCCGTCGCTGGCTCCGCTGCTCGAATCGTGGGGGCTGGCTCCCGCGCTGTCGCTGACGATCGCGACGCTCGTGCTGACGCTGATCATCGCCTACCTCTCGCTCGTGCTGGGCGAGCTGGTGCCCAAGCGGCTGGCGATCCAGCGCAACGCGCAGTTCGCTTATGCGATCGCCCCGGCCCTCAACGGCTTCGCTGTCGTCATGCGGCCGGTGATCTGGCTGCTGTCGATCTCGACCAACGCCCTCGTGCGCCTGCTCGGCGGCGATCCGGACAAGACCTCGGATGAGCTCACCGACGAGGAGGTGCGCGACATCGTGGCGTCGCATCAGGGACTTCCTGACGATGAACGGCGGATCCTCGACGACGTGCTCTCGTTGCGCGGTCGCCAGATCAGCGAGGTCATGCGGCCGCGGCCGGAGGTGGTCGCGCTCGACGAGACCGCGACCGTCGCCGAGGCCATGGCGCAGGTGCGCGAACTGCCGTTCTCGCGATACCCGGTCTCCGACAAGTCGATCGACGACATCACGGGCTTCGTGCACGTGCGCGACCTGTTCGAGGCCTTCGCCGTCGATCCGGCGCGTCCGCTCGACGCACTCGTGCGTCCGATCCCGTACATCCCCTCGACGGCCCGCGTGCTGCCGACCCTGACGCGACTGCGCGCCGATGGTCACCACATCGCGGTGGTCGTCGACGAGTACGGCGGCACGGACGGGCTCGTCACGCTCGAGGACCTGGTCGAGGAAGTCGTCGGCGAGATCTTCGACGAGTACGACACCGCAGTGCTGGAGTCGCCGGGCGGGGATCTCGACGGTCGACTCAACCTGCAGGACTTCGAGGAGGCGACGGGGATCGAGCTGCCGCGCGGTTCGTCCGACACGGTCGCCGGCTTCGTGACGGAGCAGCTCGGGCGCCTGGCGGTCGTCGGCGACACGGTCGAGGTGGCCGGCGCGACCATCCAGGTCGCAGAGCTCGATCGCCGCCGCATCGCGAGGGTGCGGGTGTCGCCTCACGCCGAGGAATGACCCGAGGCGGCAGGACGGGGCGCGATACGCTGGCCGGACGATCCGATCAGGGGAACCATTCCATGCGCACGTCTCGTCCCGTCCTGCTCGCCGCCGCCGTGATCACGATCGCGGCCGCGCTCAGCGGCTGCACGGCCAGCATCACCGCAACGGTGTCACCCGACAAGATCGCCGACCTCGCGGAGGACGCGCTGGAGGCCGAGATCGGCACACGCCCCGACATCGACTGCGGATCGGATGACATCGAGCTGAAGCAGGGAACGACCGTGCCGTGCCTGCTGACCGACCCGGCGACCGGCTCGGAGTTCGACGCTGACGTCACGCTGTCCAAGGTCGAGGGCACGAACGTCACGGTGTCGGTGCAGGTCGCCGATGCACCGAACGGCGCTCCGGAGGATCCTCCGTCACCGGACCCGACGATCGCCACCGGCACACTCGTGCTGAGCGCCACCGAGATCGCAGCGACCGCGGAGAAGGCGTTGAAGGATGCCGGTGTGCTGACGAACCCGGGGGTCGTCTGCCCCGGTGGGGACCACGAGGTCTCGAATGGATTCACGCTCGACTGCACCGCGATCGACGGCGGCACCCAGTACGCGGCATCCGTCACGATCTCCGACGTCGAGGGGTCGTCCTACTCGGTCAATGTGATCATCCCGGAGCTCGTCGGCTGACGTCAGGCACCGGTCAGGCAGCGGTCAGGCCGGTCAGGCCGGGAACGTCACCCCGGTGAGCTGTTCCGCGACCGCCCAGAGCTCGCGACCGACGCTCGCGGATCGCACCTGGTCGCTCGCGGTCACCCTGGCGGGTCGACCGCGGAACTCCGCGAGTCCGCCCGGCCCCCAGTAGTCGCCGCTCACGACGTCGGCCGCGGTCGCCGCATGCACGATCGGCAGCGCACCGTCGTCCTTGCCCTGCACCAGGACGCGCGTCACGGCGGCCAGCGCGCGGATCGGCGCCGCCACCTCGCTGACGCCAGGCCGCTGAGCCGTGAGCGGATCGACCGCATAGCCCGGGTGCGCGCACACCGCTGATCGCTCAGAGCCGGACCACCGTCGATCGAGCTCGAACGCGAACGCCATCAGCGCCGCTTTCGACCTGCCGTACTGGCGCAGCGATGTGCCGTGCCACGGCTGATCCAGGGTGACCGGGTCGATCGTCGCGAACCGGTGGGCGAGCGATCCGACCGCGACGATTCGTGCGTCCGCTGCCAGCGCGGCGTCGAGCTGGGCGATCAGCGCGAAGTGTCCGAGGAAGTTCGTGCCCACCATGAGGTCGAGCCCGTCGCTCGTGCGGGCGGCGCGATCGGCCGCCTTCACCCCGGCGTTGCAGATGACGGCATCGAGGCGTTCGTCGATGCCGGATGCCGCCGCGGCGACGCTCTCGAGGGAGCCGAGGTCGAGGCCGACGACACGGAGATCGGCATCCGGCACCTGCGAGCGGACCGCGTCGACCGCGCGGCCCGCGCGTTGCGGAGAGCGGCAGCCGAGCAGCACGCGCGCACCGCGAGCCGCGAGCTGCTCGACGCACCAGTAGCCGATGCCGGCGTTGGCCCCCGTGACGAGGATCGTGCGGCCGGTGAGGTCGGAAGCATCCATCCCCTCAACCTACGCGCACCTCCTCGTTTCGCCGCTCGCAGCTCGCCGACCCGGCCCCTTGTGTGCGACCCACCCCCTTGCAGACGGCCACAACGGGGTGGCTCGCACGCAAAGGGGTGGGTCGGCAGGTGGAGGGGGGACGTCAGACGCGACGACTGCGAGCCATGAGTCCCAGCAGCACGTCGAGCACGACGAAGCCCAGGAGCGTCCACCCGACGAGTGGCAGCCACAACCCGATCAGCACTGCGCCGACGGCGACGGCGCCGACACCCCACCAGGGGGCGTCACCCACAGCGCCGCGACGCGGGGGAGTGCCCACGAGGCGCCGCGGATCCCGTGCGGGACGGCGCTTCCACCACATGAGATAGCCGAGCACGACCATCCCGGCGATCGCACCCGCGATCAGGAACAGCACGAGCTGATTCGCGAGACCGAACATCGCGCCCATGTGCAGGTCGATGCCCCAGCGCGCGAGCTTCGCCGGCAGCGAGTACTCCGCGAAGTCCACCCGGTCGACCACCTGCATCGTCGTGCCGTCGATCGAGACCGTGTCGACCTCGGTCGGGAACGACGCCTTGATCTCGCGCACCACCCAGGCGGCACCCGGTTCGACCGGCGGCTTGATCTCGACCTGCCCCGTGTTGACGTTCGTGCGCTGCGCGATCGCGAGCACCGCGTCGAAGGTGGCGGGGTTCGCCGCGCCGGTCGGTGCGGACTCGGCGCCGTGATGGTGCGCGTGCTCGTCGACCGGAGCATCCGCTTGATCGCCCAGGGTGGTGACGAGCGCGGGCGTTCCCCAGTCGAGCGCGGCCCGCAGATTCGAGACGTTCGTGCCGGCGTACTGCGACCAGGTGATGCCGGTCGCCGAGAGGAACAGCGCGCCGAGCACCACCCAGATCCCGACCGAGGCATGCCAGCCGAACACCCGCCGGTACCCCGTGTGCGCGCGATTCGGACGCACGAGGTCCCGCTTCGCCCGCGCTTTCCGGACGCGGATGATCCACAGCGCGAGTCCGGCGAGAGCCACGATCCCGAGCCAGGATGCCGCGAGCTCGCTGTAGCCTCGGCCGAACTCCCCGAGGTGCAGGTTGCGATGCAGGTTGTCGATCCAGGTGCGCAACGGCAGCGCGCCGCTGGTGCCGTAGACCGTGAGGTCCCCGCGGATCTCGCCGGTGCCTGGGTCGATGAACACGGCACGGGATTCGCTCGCGCCCAGCCCATCCTGCGCGAACAGGATGCGAGTGGTATCGCCGGGCTCCGGCGCAGGTCGCACGGCCGACAGGGTCGCTTCATCGCCGATGTATCCTTCGGCGACCGTGATCTGCTCGGCCAGCGAGAGGCGTGACTCGGTCGTCGGCGCATGCAGCTCGTGCGCGTAGACGGCCTGCTCGAGCTGCGGTGTGAGCGCATACAGCGCCCCGCTCACGGCGGCGATCAGGATGAACGGACCGATGAGGATGCCGGCGAAGAAGTGCAGTCGCAGCAGCATGGCGCCGAACCACCCTCCGCGGCGCCGGCGGAGCGGACCCGGTTCCGCACTGGGGGTCTGGGCGGTGAGCGTCATGCCGCACCCCCACCCGCGAGCAGCGTCTCGCCGATGAATCCGCCCTCGGCGCATCCCGGCGGGATCGCGAACACCGCGGAGCCGATCGGCGTCGTCCATTCGTTCAGCAGGTCGAGGTCGGCGAGGCGCTGCTGCATCGGGGTGAACTGGCGGTCGACGTCGGCCTGGAACGACACGAAGAGCAGACCGGACTCCGAGACGCTCGCACCCGACGGACGCTCGTCGTAGTTGTAGCCGCGACGGAAGATGCGCTCGCCGTCGTCGCCGCGCGCGCGACGGATGTGCGCGAACTGCGGGATGACCGGGAAGCCGACTGTCGTCGTCGCGTCGAAGTCCGGTTCGTCGAACTCCTTCGCTCCGGTCAGCGGGGCGCCGTTCGACATGGTCCGTCCGACCGATGCCTCCCGCCCGCTTCGATCAAGGCGATCCCACTTGTCGAGATCCATGCGGATGCGGCGGATGACCGCTCCGGTACCGCCGGCCAGCCAGCCCTCGCCCGCCCACACCACGGCGTCGAAGTCCTTCGTGCCCGGCTCGGGATTCGTGGTGCCGTCGACCTGGCCGAACAGGTTGCGCATGGTGGTGCCGGGGCGTTCGGTGCCGTAGGCGCGGCGGAACCCGGTCTGGCTCCACCGCAGTGATGCGAAGCTGCGCGCGTCCTTCAGCAGCATCCGCGCCGCGTGCGCGACCGTCAGCGGATCGTCGCCGGCGACCTGGATGAGCAGATCGCCGTCGCTGAACTCCGGCTGCAGCCGATCGATCGAGAATGCAGGGAGCGGGGTGAGCCAGGCCGGTGCAGCGCCGCCGGCTCGTGTCACGAAGCCCGGGCCGAACCCGAAGGTCACTGTGAGGCGTGCCGGCGACATCGCGAGCTCAGGCTCCGAGTCGGCGAGTGCCGCCATCCCCTGGGTGAGCCGGGCGGCGTCGTCGCTGAGGATGCGCATCAGGCGGGTCAGCCCGTCGCGATCCGTGCCGTCGAGCAGGTCGAGGCCGAGGAACTGGCCGTGCGCCTGCGCGGCGGTGTCGATCCCGGCCTGGTGCACGCCGAAGAACGGCACTGTCTCCTCGCCGTTCATCGGCGCCGCAGCGGCCGGTGCGGGTGGTCTGTTGAGCGCGAAGTCCACGCCGATCGCCGCGGCAGCGCCGACTCCGGCGACAGCCCCTCCGAGGAGGAACTGCCGCCGGGTCGACCCGGTGCGATCGGTGCGCGCGCCCTCGACGGGCGCGGGCATCAGTGATCCATGCCTTCGTGCTCGTCGCCGTCGTCGTAGTTCTCGTTGGCGCCGGAGTAGTCCTTCACCGGTGCCTCGAACTCGTACGTGGAGTCGTCAGAGAACGTGAGCGTGACCGAGACCGTGTCTCCGGCCTTGAGGGGCGCGGTGAGGTCCATGAACATGAGGTGATCGGCGCCCGGTTCGAGCGCGATCGAGCCACCGGCCGGGATCACGAAACCGCCCTCGATCTCGCGCATGACCATCTCGCCGGCCTCGTTCTCGACGGTCTCGTGGAGCTCGAGCATCGTGGCGGCGGAGGACTCGGCCGAGACCACCGTCACCTCCTGGTCGCTGTCGTTCACGAGGGTGCCGAATGCTGCGGACATCCCCTCGTCCGCGGACTTCACCCAGCCGTCCTCGATCGTGACCGAGTCGCCGGCGGGAGCCGACTCGGTGGGCGCGTCGTTCGCCGGCGCCGCGCACCCGGTGAGGGCGAGCAGCGAGATCGCGACGAGCGAGACGAAGCGGGGCAGGGCGGTGGTGCGTGTCGTGGTGTTCACGAGTGGGCCTTTCAGAGCTGTTCTTCCGCAGCTTCGCCGGATTCGGACGCTGCGGATGCCGTGCGAGGACGGCGAAGGATTCGATACAGGGCGAAGGCGGCAGCGGCGAGCACCGCGCCTCCTGCGCCGATGAGCAGCACCCGAGGGATGCCGTCGGCGTCTGTCGTGGTCTGATCCGATGCGCTGCCGGCATCCGCATCCGCATCCGCATCCGTGTCGGACTCCGATGGTTCGGATGCCGAGTCGTTCGCATTCGTGGAGGGCATGGGCTCCGCGTCGCCGATCGTGAACGGCACGATGCCCGAGATCGGGTGCCCGTCCTCCGACACGACCTGCCAGCGCACCTGGTAGCCGGCATCCGGCATCCCGGGGTCGACCGGTGTCGTGACGGTGTTGCCACTGACCTCGACGGCTCCGGACACCCAGTCGCGACCGTTCTCGTCGACGACGATGACGACCGCGCCGAGTGTGGAGTCACCGAGCACGAGCAGCTCTCCGGAGAACGTCAAGACGATGTTCTCCGGAGCCGCATCGAGGCGCTCGTCGGCTCCGGGCGTGCTGTTGACGAGGGAATCATGGGCGGAAGCGGGCGCTGCGATCGCGAGGACCGCGACAGCCGCCACCGCCAGACCGACGGCGATTCTGCGGACAGGGGACATGGTGGACAGACCTCTCGACGGGCGTCGACGACCGACGCCGTGCGTGCGTGCGGATCTCCCGACGCCGGTGATCGGCGCACGGGAGCAGATCGCCACCCGGCGCTGTGCCGGGGGAGATGGGATCAGACCGTCGCGAGCCGCGGCGGGGCACGCCCGCGCAGAGTGGAGAGCAGGAAGGCGCTGCGCAGCACCGCGATCTCCACCCGGAGGGCGGGGCGGGGCGCAGGGCGGAGGAACTGAGGTGCGAGGACGGCGTCGACCCGGCGCTGCAGCCACCGCACGCTCTGCTGCGCGAGGTCGCGTAGGGCGAGGAGCAGACGCTCACCGCGGTGGAGGGCGACGATCGTCGCGAGGGCGGCGATCGCGTGGCCGAACCACATCATGCCGCCGGCAGCCACGGTCTCGGCGATGCCGCCGGTCTCGGGAAGCACGAGCGGTGCGCCGTGGACGTGCCCTCCGGTGGCGCCGGCCGGGGTGATCGAGCCGAGCACGAAGAGCACGTGGAAGAGGAACTGGCTCACGCCCACCGAGATGGCGAGGCGGACCGCGTTGAGTCTGCGTCCTGCGAGCAGCACGCAGACCATGAACGAGAGCATCCACGGCACGAGGATGCCGAGCGCGCCGGGCATGGAGCCGCCGGCGGTGACGTGTCCGGCGAGCGCTGCGAAGATCGCCACCGAGGATGCGGCGAATCCGCGAAGGACCGCTGGCTTCCTGGACTCGTGCACGCACCCATTCTGTCAGGTGCGCGGACGGCGCCGACGCTCAGGCGCGGTCGTGGTGGTGATCAGCCTCGTGGTCGTGGTCGTGGTCGTGGTCGTGGCCGTGCTCGTCGTGGTCGTCCTCGAGGATCATGCCGACCGAGGTGGCGCACGCGTCGCCCTTCCACGCCTCGACGCCCTCGCGGATCGCGAAGGCCGCGATCACGAGACCGGCGACGGCATCCGCCCACCACCAGCCGAACAGCGAGTTGACGACGAGCCCGATGAGCACGGCCGCCGACAGGTACGTGCAGATGAGCGTCTGCTTCGAGTCGGCCACTGCGGTCGCCGATCCGATCTCGCGGCCCGCGCGCCGCTCGATGAACGACAGGAAGGGCATGATCGCGACGCTGATCGCCGTCAGCACGATGCCCACCGTGCTGTGCTCCGGACGTTCCCCGGAGACGAGCGAGAACGCGGACGACGCCGTGACGTAGACGGCGAGCGCGAAGAAGGCCACCGCGATCACGCGCAGTGTCGGCTTCTCCCAGCGTTCAGGGTCGCGGCGGGTGAACTGCCAGGCGACCGCCGCGGCGGACAGCACCTCGATCGTCGAGTCCAACCCGAATCCGATGAGTGCGACGGAGGAGGCGATCGATCCAGCGGTGATCGCGATGACCGCTTCGATCAGGTTGTAGCCGATCGTGATCGCGACGATCAGTCGGATGCGGCGGTGCAGTGTCTCGCGTCTGGCCGGCGACACGGTCGTCGGGGCGCTCATCGCGCGTCCACCGGCTCGCAGCATCCTGCGACGCTGCAGGACGGGTCGAGGCACGGCACGCTCTCGTCGACGGCGAGCGTGACGTCGACCAGGGCCAGCAGCGCTGCCGTGATGTGCGGGTCGGCGACCTCGTAGCGGGTCTGGCGGCCCTCCGTCTCGGCGACGATGATGCCGCAGCCGCGCAGGCACGCGAGATGGTTCGACACATTCGTCCGGGTGAGGTCGAGGTCCTCCGCCAGGCGCGCGGGATAGCCGGGCGCTTCGAGCAGGGCGAGGAGAATACGCGACCTGGTCGGATCGGCCATGGCGCGGCCCAGTCGGTGCATGACGTCGAGACGCGAAGAAATGGTCAGCATGCACTGACTATACAGTGCATGCTGACCATTTGACCAGCGAGCGAGCGATCAGCGGATCGCGTAGATCGCGCTCGAGACGATGACCGTGACGACCGTCGTCCAGCCGATGATGGCGAGGGCCTGCCAGAACAGGACGCGAGCCTTGCTGATGCCGGCGGCCGCGAGCATCGTGGCCGTGAAGTGCGTCGGCAGCAGCAGCGGGCCGAGCAGGCTGACACCGGGGACGCCGTACCGGGTGAATGCGCGCTGGAACTTCTCGCGGCGTGCGGCCTTCCGCGCGGAGTCAGCCGAGACGACGCTCTCGTCGATGATCGTGCCGTCGGATGCGACGCTCTGGCGAACCCGCGAGCGGTTCACGATCGCCTGTCGGGCGCCGGAGCTCGCGAGCACCAGGACCGCCACGCAGACGAAGTTGCCGACGATGGCGGCGATCGCTGCGACGACGGGGTTGATGCCGCCGATGATGCCGATGCCGGCCGCGCCCTCTCCCTCGATGAAGGGGATCGCGCCGGCGAGCGCGACGATGAGTGGCTGCACGAGCTCAGGCACCTGTGCGACGAGGTTCTGGAAGGTCTCGATCAGGTTCATGATGATGCTCCTGGAAGGTCGATGCCGACGGGATGTCCGTCGTGATGCATCCAGTTCATCGCTTCCGGCGCGCCCCGGTAAGTGCCGGGGTGTCACCGACTCGCGGACATATCGCACGTCGACTGCGTGACAAGTGTCACGCCCGTATCGTGGGGGCGTGAACAGTGGGATCGAACGCATCGCCGTGGAGCCGACGCCTGGCGCGCGTCAGCTGTCGCGCGGAGTCACCGCGACCTGGTGGTACACCGCTTCTGCGGTGCTCATCTTCGAACTCGCGATGACACTGTCGTGGACGTTGCTGGCCCTCGGGAGCACGCGCCACGATGTCGCGGCACTCGTGATCGCGGCAGGCGGCCTGGTCTGGACCTCGTCCACCGTGATCCTGCTCATCGACTATCGCCATCGCCTCGATGCAGAGCCGGGAGTCGCCTGGCGGCGTCTCGCGCTGCCGATGCTCATCGCCGTCGCCTACGGTGCCGCCGCGGGACCGCTGCTCGGCAGCTGGGAGCTCGCGCTGATGCCCGTGCTCCAATCGCTGATCCTGTTGAACTGGCCACGCGGCGTGCGTCTTCGCGTCGTCATCGCGGCGACGCTCGTGCTCGTGGCACTCAGCATCGTCGACGTCTCGCGCGGGACGTTCGGGGCCGGCGTCGGCTGGTGGGTGCCGGTGGGATACGGTGCGCTGCTCCCGATCATGACCGTCAGTTCGCTGTGGTGGTGGGACGTCCTGGTCACGCTCGACCGTGCCCGCGCCTCCGAGGCGAAGCTCGCAGCCACGCAGGAGCGGCTGCGCGTCGCCACCGATGTGCACGACCTGCAGGGCCACCATCTCCAGGTGATCGCGCTGCAGCTCGAGCTCGCCGAGCGGCTCATGAACCGCGACCCCGCGGCCTCGCTCGAGCAGCTCCAGCTCGCGAGGGCGAGCGTCGACGACGCCCGCCAGGGCACGCGCGACCTCGCGACGCGCTTCCGCTCGGTGCCGCTGGGCGACGAGCTCGCGAACGCGCGTGATCTGCTGACGGCTGCGGGACTCGCGGTGGAGTCCGACATCGCAGCGGATGCCGATGCGGCACCGGCAGGCGATCTGGGACCTGTGATCCGGGAGACCACGACCAACGTGCTCCGGCACGGCGGCGGCCACCGCGCCCGTCTCGAACTCCGGCGCGACGGCGACGGGTGGCGGTACATGATCGCGAACGATGTGCACGGCGAAGCCGAGGTGCGGGCAGACGGTTCGGGCCTGGACGGCATCCGTCGCCGGATCGCCGAAGCCGGGGGCACGATCGATGTCGTCCGCGGCCAGGACGAGTTCGCGGTCGCCGTCACGGTACCGGCAGCGGATGGAGTGACGCGATGATCCGAGTGCTGCTCGCCGATGACGAGGGGATGATCCGCTCCGCCCTCGCAGCGCTGCTGCGTCTGGAGGATGACATCGAGGTCGTAGCCGAATGCGCTGACGGGGAGCAGGCCGTCGCGGAGGCGCTGCGTCTGCTGCCGGATGTCTGCCTGCTCGACCTCGAGATGCCTGGCCTCGACGGCGTGCAGGTCGCCGAGAAGCTCAACCGCACGATCGCGACGCGCTGCGTGGTCGTCACCCGGCACGCCCGCCCAGGGGTGCTGCGTCGGGCGCTGGCCTCGGGCGTCGCAGGATTCCTGCCCAAGTCGCGCGGCGCAGACGAAGTCGCCGCGGTGATCCGTCGGGTCGCCGCCGGTGCCCGTTACGTCGATCCGGAGATCGCAGCGGACGCCTTGAGCGACGAGCGCTCACCGCTCACCGACCGAGAGCTCGACGTGCTGCGCGCAGGGCGCCGCGGCGAGACGACGGGGCAGATCGCCCGCGCGCTCTCGCTGGCTCCCGGCACGGTCCGCAACCACATCTCCACGATCCTCGGCAAGCTCGCGGTCGCCACCCGTCAGCAGGCGGTGCTCATGGCGGAGGAGCGCGGCTGGATCTGAGCGGATGCCCGCAGTGCGGTAGGGGTATGTCGGCCGTCGGGGGTACCCTCTCCGCATGCCCGCCTTCGCCACGCTGCCGACGCCCGTCGGAACGATCGGCGTCGTCAGCGACGGCACGGCGATCACCCGGGTGACCTGGCGATCCGAGCCTCCGGCCGACACGATGTCCGGAGGCGACGCGCTGCTCGACGAAGCGCTCGCGCAGCTGCGCGCGTACTTCGACGACCGGCTGCGCGTCTTCGATCTCCCGATCGACCTCGGCGAGCAGACCCAGGCGACCAGGGCGGTGCTCCTCGCATTGTTCGAGACGGTCGAGCACGGCGAGATCGTCACCTACGGCGGGCTCGCGGCGCGCAGCGGCACGACGGTCCCCGCCCGCGGGATCGGCTCGATCATGGGTGCGAATCCGGTGCCGCTCATCGTGCCGTGCCATCGGGTCGTGGCCGGCGATGGTCTCGGCGGGTATTCAGGCGGCGCGCCAGGTGAGGGTCTCGCGACCAAGCGCTGGCTGCTGGAGCACGAGGGCGTGCTGCCTCGCTCGCTGTTCTGAGCGCTCAGCGGCATCCGTCATCGGGTCATCGGGGCTCACCGCGGCCTGAGAGAATGGACACGCCGAGTCCCGATCCGAGGAGCCAACGTGCAGTTCATCTCCACCCGCGGTGGCATGCAGCCGCAGCCGTTCAGCGAGACGCTGTTGGAGGGCCTCGCGCCCGACGGGGGTCTCGCGATCCCCGAGACGATGCCGACGGTGAACGCCGAGACGCTCGAACGCTGGCGCGCACTGACGTATCCGCAGCTCGCCGCCGAGGTGCTGGGACTGTTCGCGACCGACATCCCGCGCGAAGACCTCGCGCGCATGACGGAGGCCGCGTACGCGGACTTCCCCGAGAGCGTCGTTCCCCTCCGCTCGATCGGCGACGGCATCACGCTGGTCGGCCTGTCCGAGGGGCCGACTCTCGCGTTCAAGGACATGGCCATGCAGTTCCTCGGCCAGGTGCTCGAGTACACGCTCGAGCGCAAGGACTCGGTCCTCAACATCCTCGGCGCGACCTCCGGAGACACCGGCTCAGCGGCCGAGCACGCGCTGCGGGGCAAGGAGCGAGTGTCGGTCTTCATGCTGTCGCCGCAGGGGCGCATGAGCACGTTCCAGCGCGCACAGATGTTCTCGCTCGCCGATGACAACGTGCACAACATCGCGATCGAGGGCGTCTTCGACGACTGCCAGAACCTCGTCAAGCACCTCGCCGGCGATCTGGAGTTCAAGCGCTCGCAGCATCTCGGCGCCGTGAACTCGATCAACCTGGCGCGCATCACCGCGCAGACCGTCTACTACTTCTGGGCCTGGCTCCGGGCGACGGATGCCGGCGGATCCACTGCGGTGTCGTTCACGGTGCCGTCCGGGAACTTCGGCAACATCCTGTCCGGATTCTTCGCGAAGCAGATGGGGCTGCCGATCCGGCGGCTCGTGCTCGCCGCGAACGAGAACAACGTGCTCGACGAGTTCTTCCGCACCGGCGTCTATCGCCCCCGGAGCGCCGCCCAGACGCTCGCGACCTCGAGCCCGTCGATGGACATCTCGAAGGCCTCGAACCTCGAGCGCTTCATCTTCGAGCTCGTCGGGCGCGACCCGCAGCGGGTCGTGACGGCGTGGCGCGAGCTCGACGAGCAGGGCTTCGTCGACTTCACCGACGAGCAGCCCCGGTTCGCGGAGGAGTTCGGCATCGTCAGCGGCACCAGCACGCATGCAGATCGTCTCGCGACGATCCGCTCGGTGTACGAGACGGTCGGTGAGACGATCGACCCGCACACGGCGGACGGCGTGAAGGTCGCTCGCGAGCACATCGAGGACGGCGTGCCGATGCTCGTGCTCGAGACCGCCAAGCCGCAGAAGTTCGCCGAGACGATCCGCGAGGCGATCGATGTCGAGCTCGACTACTCGCCCGAGCTCCAGCAGATGCTCGATGCGCCGCAGCACGTGACAGAGATGGACGACGACGAGCACGTGCTCCGTTCGTTCATCGCGGCGCACGCCCTGCGCTGAGCGGCACCAGGCTCACTCCGGATCGCCGTGCAGCATCCACGGGATGCCGAACCGGTCGATCAGCATGCCGAACGTCCCGCCCCAGGGCGGGACGTCGAGCGGCATCGTGACGGTCCCGCCGGCGGACAGCTGATCCCAGACCTCCTGCGTCCTCGCTTGGGAGTTGCCGCTCAGTGACACCGAGAAGCCCTGCGGCTTCTCGTAGGGCATCCCGTCCGGGGTGTCCGATGCCATGAGCACGAGTCCCTCCGGCGTGGTCACCTGACCGTGCATCACGAGATCCTTCTGGCTCGGGTCCTGCACCATGTCGGGGAACTCTCCGAACACGTTGATCGCGAGCTCACCGCCCAGAACCCCGTGGTAGAACTCCAGCGCCTCCCTCGCTTCGGTGCGGAACGAGAGGTATGGATTGAGATTCGCCATGATGACTCCCCAGAGGTAGGGCGGATCCGCCCGGTCGGGCCGGATGCACGCTCATTCTGCGCCGGGCCGGTTGCCTCCGCAAGGGGATGTGGTGGCCGTCCCTTCGGTCAGTTCGGGAGCGCCTTGACCGCTGCCGTCAGCACCTGCGGGACGGTCGGGACGCCCTCCGCACGGAACACCTGGGCGCCGCTGTCATCGCGGATGATGACGGTCGGCGTGAAGCGGATGTCGAGGGCCTCGGCGGCATCCGGTTCGCGCGCCACGTCGATCTCCGTGATGGTGGCGTCGGGCAGGAAGCGCACCGCATCAGCGAGCACAGCGCGGGTGCGCGAGCACGCGCCGCAGAACGCCGACGTCACCAGCGTGAGTTCCATGTTCGTCTCCCCCGACGCCGTCTGCCGCTCCGCAGGGTGCAACCACTCGTCACGGCGCGGTGTTCCCGCAGGCCTCCCGACCGGCGCCGGAGTCACGCGTCGCGGGCAGCGGCCCGCGGGTGCAGCACTCCAGAGGCTGCGCCGAGCACCGCACCCACGAGCGTGTCGACGATCCGCTCGCCGGCGACGTCGAGCGAACCGATGCTTCCCGTCGCCGCCCCGGTCAGCAGCAGGACGAGCGGTGTGATGAAGACGAGGGCGAGCGCGTAGTGGCGGACGACCACGAGCTCGATCGAGAACTGCAGAGCGCCGAGCAGGAGCGCCAGCCAGATCCCGGCCGGGTGCAGCAGGGCGAGCAGGATGTAGACGCCCGCGCCGACGACGGTGCCGAGCATCCGGTGCAGTCCACGCTGGAATGCGGCTCGCCGCGCGGCCGCGACGCCGATCACGGCGACGGCCGAGCCGACGATCCAGTACGTGCGCTCCGGATCGACCACGAGTCCCAGCAGTACGCCGACGATCGAGACGATCACGACCCTGAGCAGCAGCATCCGGGAATCGGAGGTCAGCGCGGGCCCCGGGAGCAGCTCCCGCAGCGGGCGGGCGGGGATGCGGCGGATGCGTCCGAGCGCGAGCGGGGTGAGCGCGATGAGATACGAGAACAGGCAGCCGCCGGCGAGGGCAGCCAGGTAGACGAGCGGGTCGATCGCCCCGGTGCCGACGACATGCGCTGACAACCCGTAGACGAGTACGAAGAAGAGCGGCCCTGGCGGGCCGAGGCGGAACGCGAAGGCCAGGGTCGCACTCACGGTCGCGACCACGACGACCCCGATGCTGACCACCAGCGCGTTGCCGGCGACCAGGATGCCGAGTGCGGCGCTGACCACGAGTGCGAGCCCGACCAGTGGCAGGATGCGCGCCCGGTCGACGACCGCGGCAGAGCCCGCATAGAGCACGGTGAACGCCCCTGAGGCGGCGACGTACCCGAGCGGAGCCTGTCCGAGCAGCGTCATCACCGCGATCGGCAGCGCGATGCCGATCGCCGCCTGGGTTGCAAGGGGCCACCGGGGTCCTCGGGACGGGGCGAAGGCGAACAGGCTCACCCATCCATTGTCCTCCCGTCGCACGCTCGGTCTCGCGCGCGCACCTCGATACGATGACGAACGTGACCTCACCCACCGTGCGCCCCGGCATCGATGAGCGACTCGCCCGCATGATCCAGCTGCCGACCGTCTCGGCAGAGCTCGAGCAGCGGGGCGCAGAGCCGTTCGAGGCGTTCGTGGCGCTGCTCGCCGAGCTGTATCCGCTCGTGCATGCGAACCTCGAGCTCGAGCGGCACACCGATCTCGGTCTCCTGTTCCACTGGAAGGGACGTGCGGCGGCGGATGGTCCGCTCGTGCTGATGGCGCACTTCGACGTGGTGCCGGTCGACGAGAGCGATGCCTGGACGCATCCGCCGTTCGCCGGGGTGATCGCCGACGGCGTCGTCCACGGACGCGGCGCCCTCGACGACAAGGGGCCGCTGATCGTGGTGATGGAGGCCGTCGAGAACCTGCTGGCCGACGGCTTCGTTCCGGCGCGCGACGTGTATCTCTCCTTCGGTGGCAACGAGGAGACCTACGGTCACGCCGCCCAGGAGATCGCGGCCGCTCTGCGCGGACGCGGCATCGTGCCGTGGCTCGTCGTCGACGAGGGCGGAGCGGTCGTCGACGCACCGCTGCCGTTCGTGCCGGGCCGCGCCGCCATGATCGGCGTGGGCGAGAAGGGTGTCATGACCGTGCGGCTCTCCGCGCGCGGTGACGGCGGGCATGCGTCGGCGCCGCCGTCGCTCACCGCCGTCCGGCGCATCGCCCGAGCCGTCGATCGACTCGGCCCCACCACGTTCCGGCCACGTGCATCGACAGCGGTGCTGCGGATGCTGACACGCCTCGCCGACGAGACCCCTGGGCCCGCTCGGCATCTGCTTCGGCTGCTCGGCTCGGCACCGCTGGTGACCGCACGACTGTTCGCAGCACTCGGCGGTGAGCCGGCTGCGCTGGTCCGCACGACGGTCGCGCCGACCATGCAGTCCGGCGGCACCGCCGCCAACGTGCTCCCGTCGCAGGCGTCGGCGACCGTGAACCTGCGCATCGCCCTCGGCGAGACGACGCAGCGCACCGTGCTGCGGGTGCGCCGGCGCATCCGGGATCCACTCGTGTCCGTCGAGGTCGTCGAGGCGAGCGAGCCGTCCCCCGAATCCTCGACCGAGAACGCGCAGTTCGCGCTGCTCGCCGATGCGCTCGCCGTGTCGCACCCCGGCATCCCGGCGGTGCCGTACGTGATGATGGCGGCAACCGACGCACGGCATTTCCATCGGTTCTCGCCCGCCGTCTACCGCTTCGCGCCCCTCGAGATGTCGAACGCGCAACGCGCCTCCATCCACGGCGTCGATGAGCACGTCGAGGTCGCTGCGCTGGAACGGGGGGAGCGGTTCCATCGCGCCCTCCTCGAACGGCTATAGGGTGATCTCACCCGCCCCTCGACTCGCTCCGGGGCCGACACAGGAGCAGGAGATGCGATGACGCGCACCCGCACGCTGGGAACACTCGCCGCGGTCGTCGGCTACCTGGCCTTCGTCGAGTTCACCAGCGGTGTGCTGCAGGGGTACTACACGCCCATGCTCTCTGACATCGCCAGGCATCTCGGCATCCACGACGCCGATGTGAACTGGCTCGAGGGCACACAGCTCATGCTGTCAGCGCTCGTGGTGCCGGCGTTCGCGAAGCTCGGCGACATGATCGGCCACAAGCGGATGCTGCTCATCTCGACCGCCCTCACCGCGGCCGCTGCGCTGGTGCTGCCGTTCACGGATTCGTTCGAGGTGTTCCTCGTCGCGTGGGCGCTGATGGGGTTCTACGTCGTGTGGCTGCCGCTCGAGATCGCGCTCATCTGGTCGCGCTCGCGGCGGATGGAAGGTCGCTCGACGATCACCGCCAAGGCCGCGGGACTGCTGGTCGCCGCGCTCGAGGGCGGCGCGATCATCGGTGCACTCGTCGGCGGCGCATTGATCGACGCGCTGCCGCTGACCGTCGTGCTCCTGGTGCCGGCTGTACTGATCGTGATCTGCTTCTTCGTGATCCTGTTCGGCGTCAAGGAGTCGCCGGAGCCGACCGGCGGTGTGTTCGACACCGTCGGCCTCATCCTCATCTCGCTCGCGCTCGTGTGCTTCACCGGTGGGCTCAGCCTGCTCCGCCTCGAGGGCGGACTGGCGAACCCGTGGTCGTGGGCTGTCGTCGCACTCGGTCTGCTGCTCGTGGTGCCGTTCGTCCTGTGGGAGCTTCGTCACGATGACCCGCTGATCGATGTGCGCATGTTCCGCTCGCCCGCCCTCGGCCCGGTGTTCCTCACTGCAGGGCTCTTCGGCGTGAGTGTGCTCGGCGCCCAGGCGCCGCTGTCGACCTTCGCCCGCACCGACCCCTCGGTCTACGGCTACGGCCTCGGGACCACCGGCTTCGCCACCTCGCTCATCATCGGCGTCTACCTGGTCGCGATGATCGTGGGCGCGCTGTCGTTCCCGCTGTTCGCGCGTCGGCTGTCGCCACGGCTGACGCTGATGGGGGCATCGATCCTCGTCGGTCTCGGCTTCCTGCTGTTCCTGCCGAACCATGACACCTACGGCCAGGTCATCGCGAACATGGTCATCGTCGGCCTCGGCTCGGGCGCACTGGTCGCCGCGCTGCCTGCTGCCGCAGCCTCTGCGGCACCGGCGACGCAGACCGGCGTGGCCACCGGCTTGACGAACTCGGTCAAGACCGTCGGCGGCGCGATCGCCTCGTGCGTGTTCGGGATCGCGTTGCTCAACGGCGTCGTGTCGACCGCCGGAGGCGGCGAGGGCACGGCGGGTTCACTCGCCGGCTACTTCACGGTCTGGATCGTGTGCGGCGTGACCGCGCTGATCGCGGCCGTGGCTCTGCTGTTCGTGCCGAAGACCGCGTTCACCGACCGGACGGTCGAGGTCGACGTCGCGCCGATCGTCTGACCGTGCGGTGACGTCTGCGCTCAGTCGCGATCGAAGCCGAAGGTGTGCTTCACGAGCGCGTGCACCTCGGTATCCAGTCCCTTGAGTTTCGCATCCATGGTGTCGAAGCGGGCGTTCATCTCGCTGCGGAGCCCGGTGATCTCGCCTCGGAGCTCTCCGCGCAGCGCACCGATCTCTGCACGGAGCTCGCCGCGGAACTCGCTGCGGAGCCCGCCGATCTCGCCGAGGACCTCGTGGCGGAGCCCGCCGATCTCGCCGAGGACCTCGTGGCGGAGCCCGCCGATCTCGGCACGGACCACGCGGATGAACAGCGTGGACACCACCGTGAGCATGCCGAACATCAGTGCCGTGAGGGAACCGATCATCGTCCAGATCTGCGCGTCGTTCATGAAGCCCACCTTCGTATGGTCGCACCGGTGCATGCACTGTGCCACTGCCCGAACCAGGGGTTCTCGTGCGGGCGCGGGATCAGTGACGAAGTACAGGAATCGACGCTCTGTGCAGGATGAGTGCGCCACCGGACGGGTGGTGGACGAGCATCCACCACCCGCCCAGTGCGAGCTCAGTCCCCCTTCACGTTGACGAGCTGCCGCAGCGTGTGTCGGATCGACACGAGGCTCGCGGCATCCGCCATCACCTGGTCGATCGGCTTGTACGCCTGCGGGATCTCATCGATGAAGGCGCTCGTGTCGCGGAACTCGATCCCGGTCATCGCCTCCCGCAGCTGCTCGTGCGTGAACGTCTTCCTGGCCGCCGACCTGGAGTACTCCCGGCCGGCGCCGTGCGGCGAGGAGTGCAGCGACTGCGGGTCGCCGAGTCCTTCGACCACGTACGAGGCCGTCCCCATCGAACCGGGGATGAGCCCGGGCCGACCCGCATCCGCCTGGATCGCGCCCTTCCGGGAGACCCACACCTGCTTGCCGCCGTGCTTCTCCGATTCGGTGAAGTTGTGGTGGCAGTTGATGCGCTCCTGCTCGTCGACCGCCGTGCCGAGGAACTCCGACATCTGCCGTACGACCCGGTCCATCATCTCCTCCCGGTTCAACAGGGCGAAGTGCTGTGCCCACCGCAGCTCTCGGATGTATCGGCTGAACTCCGGCGTGCCCTCGATCAGGTACGCCAGGTCGGGGTCGGGGAGGTCGATCCACCACTGCTTCGCCAGGCGCTGTGCGACGGCGATGTGGTGTCCGGCGATCTTGTTGCCGACGCCTCGCGAGCCCGAGTGCAGGAACAGCCAGACCCGGTCGAGCTCATCGACCGACACCTCGATGAAGTGGTTGCCGGACCCGAGCGTGCCCAGCTGCAGCCGCCAGTTCCCGGCGTACTGCGCGGGGTCGAACCCGTTCTTCTCGGCGAGCGCTTCGAGCTCGGCGATCCGGGGCGCGGCGGTCGCGACGACCTTGTTGTTGTACCGGCCGGCCGAGAGCGGGATGGCGCGCTCGATCTGCTCCCGGAGTCCGGCGAGTTCGCGACCGTCGAGGTCGCTCTTCGTGAACCGGGTGCGGACGGCGATCATGCCGCAGCCGATGTCGACACCGACGGCGGCGGGGATGATCGCCCCGAGTGTCGGGATGACCGACCCGACGGTCGCGCCCTTGCCGAGGTGCGCATCCGGCATCAGTGCCAGGTGCGGGTGGATGAACGGCATGCGTGCCGTGGTGTGCGCCTGCGCGAGTGTCTTCTCGTCGATCAGCGACGCCCACGACAGCAGCCGTGCGGAGAGCCTCTCCATGATTCCTTTCCTTCTGTGGGTGCCAGGCACAGGTCGGGGATGCAAAAGAAAACGCCCCGGACCTGACGGTACGAGGCGTACGAGCAGCGGATGCTGTCAGACGGCGCGCGCCGGAGGGTACGACTCGTAGCGGTCGTTGCGCTTCGGCTGAAGCGCCTCGACCGCGGCGAAGGGAAGGTTCCGCAAGGCGGTCATCCGTCGTCTCCTCGGCTGGCGTGCTGCGCCGGTCGGCACAGCTTTCCGAGAATAGGGGGCGACACGCCCGGGCGTCAAGCCTGCGCTCGTGGCGGGTTGTACATGAACTCGATGCGGATGCCGTCGGCGTCCTCGACGAACGATGCGTAGTAGCGCTCGCTGTACCGCGGGTACTCCTTCGGTTCGCGCACGGCGGTCCAGCCGGCATCCAGCGCGACCGCGTGGAGTCGATCGACCTCATCGCGAGAATCCATGGCCCACGCCAGATGCTGCCAGCCGACGCGGCCGTGCCGGTGCGGAGCGGTGTCCTCGTCCCACACGTAGAGGATCATCTCGGTCTCATCGCCGTTGTTCCACGAGATCGAGTGGTCGTCCTCCCCACCGCGCTGATAGCCGAGCGCCGTGAGGACCGGATGGAACTGTGCGCGTCCCCGCTCGAGGTCGGCGACGGTGATGCCCAGGTGATCGAGAAGTGCCATGCGCCCAGTCTTCCAGCGGGGCGGATGCCGCACTAGTGCGGCGCGTGGTACTCGGCTTCGCCGCGCTTCCAGTAGCCCTTCACGACGGCCTTCGCCGCATCGACACCCCAGCGCTCCAGCAGCGCGCGGCCGGGCTTGACGATCGACTGCTCTGCGGCGATGAAGACGAACGGGTCGTCACCGACGCGGTCGTCTCCGCTCAGGCCACCGAGGAACTCGATCAGCGCGGATCCGGATGGCGCGGCTCCACGGTGCAGCCACTCGACGCCGACCGGCGCATCGATGTCGATCTCTCGCCCGGCGGACACCGTCTCGATCACGATGCGTGCGTCCGCATCAGACGGCATGAGCGCGGCGAACCGGCGGATGGCGGGGATCGCCGTCTCGTCGCCGACCAGGAACCACGAGCCAGGCGTGCCGGACAGGACGGCGGATCCGCGGGGACCGCCGACGCCGATCGAGGAGCCGAAGGGGGCGGCGGCAGCCCAGGGCGCGGCGACGCCGGCATCCCCGTGCACCGCGAACTCGACGTCGAGCCAGTCCTCGCCCCAGGCGAGCGGCGTGTACTCGCGGCTCGGCGCCGCGCGCAGCTCCTCGACGGATTCGACTGGGCCGTTCGGGAAGAACAGGCGCATGTGGTCATCGGCGCCGGGGGAGTCGAAGCCGGCGAGCTCCACGCCCGAGAGCCGTACACGGACGAAGTCGGGTGCGAGCCATTCGCGAGCCGTCAGGGTGACCGTGCGGAAGCGCAGATCCAGGCCGCGACGTTCGATGGAGAATCCGATTTGCGTCTCGCTCATAAGGTAAGGCTAACCTATATCTCGGGCGTTGGTCATGAACCTCTCGCTCACACAGCCGGCGCTCGTCGAGCGCGACACCCCCGCAGAACAGGAGTCTCTCCATGTCCATGCCCAGAACTCTCACCGCACCGAGCATCGGTCTCGTCGGCCTCCTCGCACTCGCCGGATGTGCATCCGGCAGTGCTGGTGACGCGACCGAGACCGCCGCAGCGGTCGACTCGGTCACGATCGAGGACAACACCGGCGAGCACGAGATCGCCACCCCGCCGGCATCCGTCGTCGCCCTCGACAACCGCACGTTCCAGACGCTGTCCGACTGGGACGTCGAGCTCGCCGGTGGCGCGGTCGCGCTCATGCCCGAGACCGTCTCGTACGTGACGGACGACGCGATCGTCGACATCGGTCTGCACAGCGAGCCGAACCTCGAGGCGATCGTCGCGGTCGAGCCGGACCTGATCATCAGCGGACAGCGGTTCACCCAGCACAACGAGGCCATCGCCGATCTGGTGCCCGACGCCACGATCATCGACCTCGAGCCGCGTGAGGGCGAGGCCTTCGACGCCGAGCTCATCCGTCAGACCACAGTGCTCGGCGAGATCTTCGGCAAGCAGGATGAGGCCGAGAAGCTCGTCGACGACTTCGAGGCGGCCGTGGAGCGTGCCAAGGCGGCGTATGACGATGCCGACACCGTGATGGCCGTCAACACCTCTGGCGGTGCCATCGGCTACCTCGCTCCGACCGTCGGCCGCTCGCTCGGCCCGGTGTACGACATCCTCGGCCTGACCCCGGCCCTCGAGGTCGACGATGCCAGCGACGACCACCAGGGTGACGAGATCTCGGTCGAGGCCATCGCGGCATCCGACCCCGACTGGATCCTCGTGCTCGACCGGGACGCCGTGTTCGCGGCAGAGACCCCTGACTACGTGCAGGCCGCCGAGATCATCGAGAACTCCGAGGCGCTCACCGCCGTGACGGCTGTGGCCGACGACCAGATCGTCTACATGCCGACGGACACGTACCTGAACGAAGGCATCCAGACGTACACGACGTTCTTCAACGATCTGGCTGACGCCCTCGAGAAGAGCGCCTGAGCCGAAGCGACAGCGGCGGCATCCGACGGCATCGGATGCCGCCGCATCCCCTCATGACCTCCACCACCGTTCCTCGCACGCCGTCCCGTTCGCCGGGCCGGTTGTTCGACGCGAAGCTGCTCATCGGGCTGCTCGTTGTCATCGCACTGCTCGTGGTCTCGCTCTTCACCGGGGTCTACGACATCGCCGGTGCCGCCGACGGCGCCGAGATGTTCCAGATCACCCGCGTCCCCCGCACGATCGCGCTCGTGCTGGCCGGCGCCGCGATGGCGATGTCGGGCCTCGTGATGCAGCTGCTCACCCAGAACCGCTTCGTCGAACCCACCACGACCGGCACCACCGAGTGGGCCGGCCTCGGCCTGCTCACCGTGATGGTGCTCGTGCCGCAGCCGTCGATCCCGCTGCGCATGGCCGGCGCCGTGATCGCGGCCTTCATCGGCACCATGGTGTTCTTCGCGTTCCTGCGTCGCGTCTCGCTGAGATCCTCGCTGATCGTGCCGATCGTCGGCATCATGCTCGGCGCGGTCGTCGGCGCCGTGTCGACGTACTTCGCCCTCGTCACCGACTCGCTGCAGAACCTCGGCGTGTGGTTCGCGGGCAGCTTCACCTCGGTGCTCCGCGGGCAGTACGAGATGCTGTGGATCGTCGCGGCGGTCGGCGTCGTCGTGTTCCTGGTCGCCGATCGCCTGACCATCGCCGGACTCGGCGAGGAGATCGCGACCAACGTCGGCGTGGACTACAACCGCATCATCCTGCTCGGCACGATCCTGATCGCGATCTCGACCGGCGTCGTCACCGTGGTCGTCGGCAATCTCCCGTTCCTCGGGCTGATCGTGCCGAACATCGTCGCGATGGTGCGCGGTGACGACCTGCGCAGCAACCTGCCGTGGGTGTGCCTGCTGGGGGTTGCGATCGTCACTGTCTGCGACATCATCGGCCGGACGATCATCATGCCGTTCGAGGTGCCGGTGTCGCTCATCCTCGGCATCGTCGGCGCCGTCGTGTTCATCCTGCTCCTCCTGCGGCAGCGTCGTCGTGGCTAGGGCCGTGCAGCAGGAGCTCTCTGATCGCACCGCCGGTGCGTTCGTGAACGCGCGAGCGCGGCGGCGCTACATCCTCGTGCTCGCGGCCCTGGTGGTGGCCTCGATCGTGTTCGGGGCCGGTGTGCTGGCCTGGGACAACCCGATGCCGTTCGGCTCGGAGGGCTTCTGGCGCATCGCGAAGCACCGCACGACCAACGTCACGGTGATGGCGATCGTCGCGGTCGCCCAGGCCGTCGCGACTGTGGCGTTCCAGACCATCGCGAACAACCGCATCATCACCCCGTCGATCATGGGCTTCGAGTCGCTGTACCGCGTCGTGCAGACCACCACCGTGTACCTGTTCGGCGTCGCCGGTCTGGTGGCCATCCAGGGGCTGTGGCAGTTCGGGCTGCAGATCGTGATCATGGTGGGCCTCGCCATGGCGCTGTACGGGTGGCTGCTCTCCGGGCGGTACGGCAACCTGCAGATCATGCTGCTGATCGGCATCATCATCGGGGGCGGGCTCGCCGCGATCTCGACGTTCATGCAGCGACTGCTCACGCCGAGCGAGTTCGACGTGCTCGCCGCTCGGCTGTTCGGGAACGTCTCGAACGCCGACGCCTCGTATCTGCCGCTCGCCATCCCGCTGTGCGTCGCGGCCGCCGCGCTGCTGTGGATGCGCTCGCGTCGCCTGAACCTGATGTCGCTCGGACCGGACGCCGCGCGGTCTCTCGGACTCGACCATCGGAGGGAGCAGCTGTCGGTGCTGTTCCTGGTGGCGGTGCTGATGGCGACGTCGACCGCACTCGTCGGGCCGATGACCTTCCTCGGCTTCCTCGTGGCGACGCTGGCCTACCAGTTCGCCGACACCCATGACCATCGACTGATCTTCCCGGTGGCGGTGCTCACGGCGTTCACGATCCTCGCCGGTGCCTACTTCGTGATGAAGAACGTGTTCTACGCGCAGGGCATGGTGTCGATCCTCATCGAGCTCGTCGGCGGTGCGGTCTTCCTCATCGTCATCCTCAGAAAGGGGCGACTGTGATCGCACTCGACGGCGTGCGCCGTGACTACAGCAGCGAGGTCGCGATCGGTCCGGTCGATCTGCAGATCCCGACGGGCGGCATCACCGCGCTGATCGGCCCCAACGGAGCCGGCAAGTCGACGCTCTTGACGATGATCGGGCGGCTGAACGGGATGGACGCGGGGTCGATCGAGATCGGCGGCTACGACGTCGCCTCCACGCGTTCGGCCGATCTGGCGAAGATCGTGTCGATCCTGCGTCAGGAGAACCACTTCGTCACCCGTCTCACCGTGCGGCAGCTGGTCGGCTTCGGGCGGTTCCCGCATTCGAAGGGACGGTTGACGCGGGCGGATGAGGCCGTGATCAGCCAGGCCATCGACTTCCTCGACCTCGGCGACCTCGAGAGGCGCTACCTCGACGAACTCTCCGGCGGACAGCGGCAGCGCGCCTACGTCGCGATGGTGCTGGCGCAGGACACCGAGTTCGTGCTGCTCGACGAGCCGTTGAACAACCTCGACATGCGTCACGCCGTGCAGATGATGCAGCATCTGCGGCGGGCTGCCGAAGAACTCGGACGGACGATCGTGATCGTGCTGCACGACATCAACTTCGCGGGGCACTACGCGGATCACATCTGTGCGATGAAGGACGGCGCGGTGGTGGAGTTCGGTCCGCCGGCGCAGATCATGACCGATGAGGTGCTCACCCGGGTCTTCGAGACGCCGGTGCAGGTGGTGGACGGGCCGACGGGTCCGCTCGCGGTCTACTACTGAGGGCCCTGGCCCGGCTCAGAGCTCGATGCCGTGGTCCTCGTCGTTGACACCGGCGTTGTGCCCGCGGCGCGACTCGTAGCCGAGGAACCATCCGATCCAGACGATCGCGGCGAGCAGCAGCCCAAGCCAGACGTTCTGGAAGATCAGACCGATGACGACGCCGAGCACGAGCAGCCCGATCGTGACGAGCAGGCGGAGACCGAGACGACGGCGTGCGTTCATGCCCTCAGCCTAGGCCGTGTCCTGATCGACGACGGCTCAGCGGTCGCGGTGGTCTTCGGGGGCGAGGCGCGGACCGCGACGCGGCTCCATCACGCCGCTCGCGTGGATCAGCCGCACCACCCGCTGCCGGTGGCCGGCCCAGGGGGCGAGGAGCTCGAGCATCCCGTCGTCGTCGGTGCGGGTGCCGGTGAGCACGTAGCCGACCTGGTGGGCGAGGTGGTAGTCGCCGACACTCACCGCATCGGGATCGCCGAGCGCACGGATGCGGGTCTCGGCCGATGTCCACACGCCGACGCCGGGAAGGCTGGTGAGCACCCGGTCGCGGTCGGGGCCTGTCGAGGCGGATCGCATCGCGCGTTCGATGCTGTCGCCGCGCTGCGCCGCGCGGACGATGGTCTTGGACTGCGGAGGCTCGACGCCGGCGCGCTGCCACGTCCACGACGGGATGAGGCGCCAGGCAGAAGGAGGGGGAGCGGCGAACATCGGACGCGGGGTCGGACCGGGTGCTCGCTCGCCGACCCGGGAGACAAGGAAGCGCCAGGCGCCGAACGCCTGCATACCGGTCACCTTCTGCTCGATGATCGCGCAGGCGAGCGCGTCGAAGACCTCGTCGGTTCGCGTGAGGCGAAGGCCAGGGTTGCGGCGAGCGGTGTCGGCGATGAGCGGGTGCCCCGAGGGGTCGAACCCGGTGGCATCGTCATCCGCACCGCAGAGCCTCGGGACGCGGTCGAGTGCGTCTGCGGCTCCAGCGCCCCAAGCGGTGGCACGGACCTCGTCGCCGACCGATCGAAGCGCGAGGGTGGCGACGCCGGACGGAGTACGCAGCGCACGCCAGATCACACCGCCCTCGATCACGGTCGTCGGGTCGGTCCTCCCTCGGCGGAGCATGCCGACCGTGCGGACGAGATCGAGCGGATGCCGCGGTCGATAGACGGTCTCCTGCGGCGTGCCATGGGTCGCGGCGCCGGCCGCTCCGGCATCCGCTGTCATCGTCATGCGCCCACCCTACGTCGGGCGTCTGACAGTGACGGGCGGTGCGATCAGAAGCGGTCGGGCGAGGGCGTGCCGTGGCCGTAGCGGATCACGACGTCGGCGTGCCGGTCGAACCGGTAACCGATACCGCGCACCGTGCGCACGATGTCCTCGTAGCGGCCGAGCTTGGCCCGCAGCCGACGCACGTGCACGTCGATCGTGCGCTCGCCGGGGGTCTCGTCGTCCTGTGCCTGCCAGAGGGCCGAGACGAGCTCGGAGCGCTCGATCGTTCGTCCTTCGCGGAGCACGAGGTACTGGAGCAGCTCGAACTCCTTGTAGGTGAACGCGGCGGATTCGCCGTCGATCAGCACGCGCTTGCGGGAGATGTCGACCACGACGCCGCCTTCGACGTCGGCGGTCTCCTCCTCGGCTGCCGCCTTGGTGCGGGCGATCGCGCCCGGCTCCTGCAGGGCGAGGCGAACGACGTCGAGGTCGCGGCCGCCGGAGCCGTGCGGCGCGAGGGCGACGGTGGCGTGGGTCTCGGCGCCGGGGGCGAGCTCGGCGAGCGTTCGGCGCAGTGCGTCGACGAGGAGCGGGAGGCTGACGCCGGCTTCCGCCGCCTTGATCTCGTCGAGACCGACGTAGAGGGCGAAGCCACGGGGGGAGCGGACGGCAGGGAGATCTGCGGCGGCTGTCGACAGCGGAGCGGAGGGCTCAGGCTGCGAGTTGGTGGTGTTGATCACGGCGGGGGCGGTGGGACGCTCGAGAATTGCGGTGTTCGACATGATGATGAAGTCCTCAGGACGAGTGAGCCGATTCGGCTCTGATGCGTTGCATGAATGACCGGGCGGGGCCGGGAAGCGAGCAGAGGGTGGATGCTCGGGGACTCGGAGTTCGCAGATCGCGATTCACCGGGTCGTGCGGGGTGGCTGATCGTTCAGCTACACATTCGGCAACACATGCCAACGCGACCGGGCATCATCATCCCGGCAGTCCTGTTCGCCTCCTGGGCGGACAAAGGGCTTGCGTTGGTGGTCATGGGGGGATTATGTCCGATCGTGTCGGCCCGTGTCAAAACGACGACATCCTCGATGGGCGGGCGTACCGTGGAACGATGAGCACTTCGACGCTTGCCGCCGGCTTCATCCTCACCGACGAGAAGGATGCCTCGCGCTACACGCTGACCCGGGACGGGCAGCTGGTCAGCGTGTTGGACTATCGCGACGACGGGCACACGGTGGCCCTCACGAGAGCCTTCACGATCCCGACTTTCCGGGGCCACGGCTACGCAGGGACGGTCACGGAGGGCGCTGTCGCCGACCTGCTGGAACGCGGCGACCGCAAGGTCGACGCCGTGTGCTGGTACGTGGCCGACTGGTTCAGCGCGCACCCCGAGCACGCGCATCTGCTGCGCGCTCGCTGACCCGCAAGGCGTGTGACGCTGTGTTACACGCGCTCCTCCTGTCAGGATGAGGGCATGAAACTCGCAGAGGCACTCACCGCCCGAGCCGATCTGCAGCGTCGTATCGAGCAGCTGCGCGCTCGCATCACGTCCAACGCCCGGTACCAGGAAGGCGAGGAGCCGGCAGAGGATGCCGCGGCCCTGCTCGTCGAAGCAGACGCCGACCTGGCGCAGCTGCGCGACCTGATCCGCCGGATCAACGCCACGAACGCGCGGCTCGACCTCGGTGCGGACGGCACCATGACCGATGCACTCGCGGCGCGCGATGTGTTGCGTCTGCAGCACTCGCTGCTGGCGGATGCCGCGGCGGCGGCCTCCGGATCGAACGACACCTTCCAGCGTCAGATGCGATCGGAGCTGCGGAAGATCTCCGCGCTGCCGGTGGCAGAGCTGCGCGCCAGGGCAGACGCGGTCGCACAGGAGCTGCGGGAACTCGACAACCGGATCCAGCAGGCGAACTGGCTCCACGACCTGGAGGGCTGACGCAGGAGAGCGGAAGTCGGTAGTCACGACGAAGCGGGCACACCCCCAGCCGGAGGGGCAATTCCGGCTCCTGTCGGGCGGAGGGCAGCCCAGATCTCGCATCGCGCAGCCCAGCACGCCGCACAGGTGACAGCGCACAGCGCACCATGTATCACCACGTGTCGATCGTCATGACGAGGGTGGGTCAGGGGACCTTCCGCTCACGGACCTGCTGGACGCAGGCATAGGATGGACGTCTGCTCGGTCACGTCGACCGAGGTGGTCAGGCGCCATCGGCGCGCTGGTCCGAGGCTCGAAACCTCCGGCATCCGTCACCAGACACCGGAGGTTTTTCCATGTCTTCTTCCCTGCGCTCCCGCCCTCAGACCCGATGGTGGGGGCTCATCGTCCTCTCGTTGACGCAGCTCGTCGTCGTCCTCGACGGCACCATCGTCAACATCGCACTGCCACGCGCCCAGGCCGCGCTCGATCTCACGGACGGGCAACGTCAGTGGGTCGTCACCGCGTACGCGCTCGCCTTCGGCGCGCTGCTCCTGCTCGGCGGTCGGATCGCCGACTACGTGGGCCGCAAGCGCATCTTCATGGTCGGCATGCTCGGCTTCGGCGCGGCATCCCTCTACGGCGGTCTCGCCCAGCAGGGGTGGGAGCTCATCCTCGCCCGCGGTCTGCAGGGGGCGTTCGCGGCACTGCTGGCTCCTGCAGCGCTCGCCCTGCTGACGGTGACCTTCCCATCTGGTCGTGAGCGCAACACGGCGTTCGCGGTGTTCGGGACCGTCGCAGGCACCGGGGCCGCTGTGGGGATGCTGCTCGGTGGCGTCCTCACCGAGTTCACCGACTGGCGCTGGTGCCTGCTCGTCAACCTCTTCTTCGTCGTGATCGGCGTCGTCGGCGGCGCGATCGTGCTCACCGAGAGCAGGGCCGAGGGCGACAACCGCTACGACGTGTGGGGCGCGGTCACCGTGACCCTCGGTCTCGGAGTGCTCGTCTACGGATTCACGCTCGCCGAGAACGGGTGGGCGAATCCGCTGACCATCGCGTTCCTGGTGATCGGCGCCGCGCTGCTCGGTCTCTTCGTCTGGGTGGAGAGCAGGGTCTCCCAGCCACTGCTGCCGCTGCGGGTCGTCGCCGATCGGGTGCGCGGTGGCGCGTTCCTGATCCAGGGCATCGCGGGCGCGATCATGATCGGCGCCACCGTCTACCTCACGTTCCACCTGCAGTTCGTGCTCGGGATGGGCGCGTTCCAGGCGGGGCTGGCGAGCCTGCCGCTGCCGATCGCGACGATGGTGATCGCCCCGATCGCGACCAAGCTGCTTCCGGTGATCGGGCCGCGGCCGATGCTGATCGTCGGACCGCTGATCGCGGCGGTCGGCCTGTTCACGCTCTCCGGCATCACGCCGGACGGCGCATATCTCGTGCAGATCGCACCGGCGCTGGCGCTGCTCGGCATCGGCATGGGCTTCGTCTTCATCCCACTGCAGAACCTCGCGCTGTCCGGTGTCGCCCCGCACGACGCCGGCGTGGCATCGGCGGTCGCGAACTCCGCGATGCAGATCGGCGGATCGATCGGACTCTCGGTGTTCACTGCCGTCTACGCGGCCTCGGTCGGCGGGCACTCGCAGGCCGATGTCTCTCCCCAGGGACTGACCGATGCCTACGGCTGGACGTTCATCGCGGCGTCGATCCTGATGGTCGTCGCGTCCGTCATCGCAGCACTCATGGTGCGCGGGACGAAGGACCAGCTCCTTCCGACGCAGGGAGATGCGGTGCCGGCCGCGCACTGATCCGGTGCCGCGGCATCCGCAGACCGGCGATTCCCATCGGATCCGGCGGTCGGGAACGGATGCCGCGGCACGCCTCGGACCGAATGTCGGTGGTGCTTCGTACCGTGTGAGTATGCGAATCCTGCACACCTCCGATTGGCACATCGGCCGCACCTTCCATGGTTCATCGACCATGGATGCGCTGGCCGAGGTGCTCGGAGCGCTCACCGAGCAGGTTCGCGAGCATGCGGTCGACGTCGTGATCGTCGCCGGCGACGTCTTCGACTCGGCGACGCCGTCCGCGGCCGCGTACACACTGCTCGGCGATGCGCTCGTCGGGCTGCACGGCACCGGTGCGACCGTGATCGTCACGAGCGGCAACCACGACTCGGCTGCGCGGCTCGGCTTCCAGGCCAGGCTCCTGCGAGACGGCATCCATGTGCTCACCGATCCGCTCGCGATCGGCACCCCGGTGACGGTCGACGATGTCGACGGTCCCGTGCACTTCTTCGGCATCCCGTACCTCGAGCCGGCGATCGTTCGTCAGCACTGGCCGGAGGGGGACTCCGATGGGCGGCAGCTGCGCACGCAGGCGCAGACCATGGCGCACGCGATGCAGCTCGTCCGCGCCGGCATGACCGAGCACCCGGGGCGTTCGGTCGCGATCGCGCACTGCTTCGCGGCGGGTGTCGACGCCACGGCAGGACTCGAGCGAGAGGTCCGTCAGGGCGGTCTCGACGTCGTGCCGGTCAGCGTGTTCGACGGCCCCGACTATGTGGCGCTCGGACACATCCACGGGCGCCAGCAGCTCAGCGAGCGCGTCCGGTATGCCGGTGCCCCGCTGCACTACAGCTTCGGCGAGCAGCACAAGCCGCGCGGCTCGTGGCTCATCGACCTCGATGCCTCCGGCTTCGCCTCGGCAGCGTGGCTCGATCTGCCGGTGCCACGACGGCTCGTGACACTCACCGGCACGCTCGACGAGATCCTCTCCGCCGACAACGTCGCGGTGCATGCCGACGACTGGATCTGCGCGGTCTACACCGATGCACAGCCCCAGACCGAGCCGATGCGCCGGCTCCGTGAGCGCTTCCCGTTCTGCGCCATGGTGCAGCACCAGCCGGTGGCGACCGCCGAGAAGGACGAGCGCTCCTATTCGCAGCGGCTGCGAACCGCCGTCACCGACGTCGATCGGGTCGAGGCGTTCCTCGAGCACGTCCGGGCAGGACACGGAGCGACCGAGACCGAGCGCGCACTGATCCGCGAGGTGCTCGACGAGCGCGTGCGCGCAGACGCGCTGGTCTGATGCGACTGCGCCGCCTGGAGGTCGAGGGCTTCGGCCCGTTCCGGTCGCGCCAGATCGTCGACTTCGATGCGTTCGCGGACGACGGGATCTTCCTGATCGCAGGGCGGACGGGCGCCGGCAAGTCGAGCATCCTCGACGCAGTGTGCTTCGGACTCTATGGTGGCGTGCCGCGCTACGACGGCGGCGAGAAGCGGCTTCGCAGCGACCATTCCGGCCCGGATGACGTGTCCGAGGTCGTGGTCGAGTTCAGCACGCCGACGGGTCGCTTCCGCGTCACGCGATCGCCGGAGTATCTGCGGCCTGCCAAGCGCGGCGGAGGACTGACCAAGCAGGCCGCCGGCGTCGGCCTCGACGAGTGGACGGATGCCGGCTGGATCGGCCGCTCCGCCCGCGCCGTCGACGTCGCCAACGATCTCGACGAGATCCTGCAGCTCAGCAGGGAGCAGTTCCTGCAGGTGATCCTGCTGGCGCAGAACCGATTCTCCGAGTTCCTGCTGGCGAACAGCAAGGACCGCCAGACACTGCTGCGCCGACTGTTCGGCACGCAGCGGTTCGAGGACGTGCAGGCACGATTCGATGAGCGCCGACGCGCCGCCGAGCAGTCGCTCGGGGCCAGGACGGCGACCGTCATGGCGCGACTCGAGGAGGCCGAACGCCTCGTCGCCGGCGCTGACCTTGCCGGCGATGCCGGCGAGTCCGGCGATGCCACCGAGTCGACCGCTGACGAGCAGGCATCGGATGCCGCGGCGCCCACGCGCACGCGCACGCTGACGACAGAGGAGCGTCTCGACGAGCTTCGTCGGGCCAAGGCGCGAGCGGACTATCGAGCGGAGCGCCGCGCGTCTGAGCGCGACGAGGAGGAGAAGCGGTCGGCCGCGGCAGACGCAGCACTCGCTGCAGCGCGCGAGGAGCGCCGCGACCAGGTGGAGCGCGATCGCGCCCGCACCGCGCTGGAGCTGCTCGATGCCGAAGAGTCGCAGCTGTCCGAAGCCCGTGAGGAACTGGCGAACGCGCGCTCGGCGGAGATCCTCCGGGCGCCGATCCAGGCCGCGACGAGGGCAGCAGCAGCACTCGCCGACGCGGCTGAGGGAGCGCGAAGCGCCCGATCCGCGTGGGACCTGTTCGGCATCGTGACCGACGATCTCGACGGCTGGGGCGCGCAGCGCACTGCCGAGATCGGTGCGTGGCAACGCGCACGCATCCTGGAGGAGGAGTCGCCGACGCTCCGTGCCGAGCTGCAGCGTGCCGAGGCCGATATCGTCGCGGTCGGCGCGCGCATGGATGCCGCCGAGGTCGAACGGGGGGCGGCGCCGGCCATGCTCGCGCGACTCACCGATGAGCGGGACGAGGCTCGACGGGCTGCCGACCGTGCGCCAGATCTGTTCGCCGCGACGGCCGCGGCCGAAGCACGCTGGGCGGCGAGCCAGGAGGCCGCACGGCTCGATGACGCGCATCGGATCGCGGAGCGCGCCCTCGCCGAGACCACCGCAGCGCACGCCGACGCGCAGAGCGCACTCGCACGGCTCCGTGCGCGACGACTCGACGGATTCGCCGGAGAACTCGCCGCAGGGCTCGCCGATGGCGACGCCTGCCCGGTGTGCGGTTCGCTCGAGCATCCGTCACCGGCACCGCACACCGACCCGGTCTCGGCCGCTGACATCGAGGAAGCCGAGCGGCTCCGCGATGAGGCGGCGCAGCGAGAGCGGGATGCAGCCGCAGCATCGTCGACGCTGCGGGCGGAGCTCGCCGCGGCCGTCGCCCGCGCGGATGGACGAACCGCCGAGCAGGCGGCAGCCGAGCGCGACGCCGCCACGGCGGCGCACGCCGAGAGCATCGCTGCCGCCGAACTGCAGCGGGTGCTCGATGCGAGGCTGCAGGAGCTCGCCGCGCGGACGCAGCAGCTCGAGGCAGCGCACGCCGCAGACTCCGCCGAACTTGCTTCGGCCCGCGAGACGCGTGCGCTGCTGCTCCAGCGCGCCACCGAGTCGGAATCGACGATCGCAGAGGCGCGGGGCGATGCGCCGAGCGTCGCGGAGCGGATCGCGGCATCGACGGCACAGGTGGCCGCCGCGAGCGCCCTCGCCGACGCGATCGCCGAGCACGCGCGCCGTGAAGCCGCAGCGCGCGACGCCGTGGAGGAGCAGCGGCAGGCACTGGCGGCGTCCGCCTTCGCCGACGCCGCGGCGGCCGAGGCCGCGCTCCGTTCCGCAGCCGCGCAGGCAGCGCTCGACGCACGCATCACCGAGCATGCCGTGCGCCGCGAGAAGGAGCGCGCGATCCTGCTGGAGCTGGAACTGCGCATGCTCCCCGACGAGCTCATCGACCTCGCACCGGTCGAGCTCGCCGCGGCCGCCGCCCGATCGGCATGGACGAGCGCGGTCGACGAGGCCGCGCGCGCGGCCGGCACTGCCGAGCGACTCGACGGTCTGATCGAGTCAGCGGCATCCGAGCACGCTCGTACCGCAGACGAGGCCGCAGCCTTCGAGACGATCCGCGGCCTGGCCGACACGATCGCCGGTCGCGGGGCGAACACGCGCAAGATGACCCTGGAGACCTTCGTCCTCGCTGCCGAGCTCGAGGAGATCGTCGAGGCCGCGAACCGCCGACTCGGCGACATGTCGACCGGCCGCTACCAGCTGCAGCACTCGGATGCCCTTGCGGCACGTGGGGCGGCGTCAGGCCTCGGGATCGTCGTCTTCGACGCCTTCACCGGCCAGAGCAGGCCGGCGCAGTCGCTCTCCGGCGGTGAGACCTTCCTGAGCTCGCTCGCCCTCGCGCTCGGACTCGCCGAGGTCGTCACGGCGCGAGCCGGCGGCATCCGACTCGACACGCTCTTCATCGATGAGGGCTTCGGCTCGCTCGACGGCGACACGCTCGACGTCGCGATGCGCACGCTCGACGAGCTGCGGCAGGGTGGCCGCACGGTCGGCGTGATCAGTCACGTCGAGGCCATGCAGGAGCAGATCCCGGCGCAGCTGCGCGTGCGGGCGACCCCCGAGGGGCCGAGCATCATCGAGGCTCGCTGACGCGCAGCTGCCCAGGGCAGGTCAGACGCCGTACTCGTGGCGGATGACCTCGCGCAGCTGCACGCTGCAGCGGGCGATCGCGGCGCGGAAGTCGACGAGCGCGCCGTCCTCGGCCCGGTCCGAGATGGCTCGGAAGGCGCGGATCGGCACCCCGAACTTCTCGGCGACCCAGATGTACGCATAGGTCTCCATGTCGACCAGTCCGGCGCCAGAGGGGCGGATGACGGCCGTGATCCCGGCGTCGCCGACGAAGCTGTCACCGGTGGCGATCAGCACGCCATCGCGTCCGGTCGACACACGTGCGGGCAGTGAGACGTGCTGCCCGGCGATGCCGTCGAGATCGAACACGTCATGCTGCAGCGCGCTCCCGATCTCGTGCACGACCGCGTCGAGGTTCGGGTCGATGCCACCGGCCGTGCCGACGACCACGACCTCGGTGTACTCCTTGGCGTCGAGCGCGCGGGTGAGGGCGTAGGTGGCCTGCATCTTGCCCTCGCCGGTGACGAGCTGATCGAATCCCTCGAGCTCCTCCGGGAATGCTTCGAGTTCGGAGGCCATGGCTGCGACGAGAAGTTTCACCCCGCCATCCTGCCAGGTCGATCGGGTCGTGCGAAGCCGGGAGCGTGCGAGCGGTGTCATCCCGATGTAACACTGGGGGAGGATACTGACGTCGAGAAGACCGGAGGATCACGTGTCCCTGCAGAAGCAGATCTCTGAAGCGCTCGGCGTCTCGGCCGAGATCGACCCAGCCGCCGAGGTGGAGCGCCGTGTGCAGTTCCTGGCCGACTACCTGCGTGCCACCGGTGCCAAGGGCTTCGTGCTCGGCATCTCGGGCGGACAGGACTCGACGCTGGCCGGACGCCTCGCGCAGCTCGCGGTGGAACGCGTGCGCGCCGAAGGCGGCGCGGCGACGTTCCTCGCCGTGCGACTGCCGTATCGCGTGCAGCACGACGCGGACGACGCCAAGGCGGCGCTCGAGTTCATCGCGGCCGACGAGTCCGTCGAGGTGAACATCCAGAACGGCGTCGACGGCGTCGAGGAGGACATCGAGTTCGCGGTCACCAGCGACATCAGCGACTTCAACCGCGGCAACATCAAGGCGCGGGTCCGCATGGTGACCCAGTACGCCCTGGCCGGTCACGCCGGTCAGCTCGTCATCGGCACCGACCATGCGGCAGAGGCGGTGACCGGCTTCTACACGAAGTTCGGTGACGGAGCGGCCGACATCCTGCCCCTGTCCGGGCTCAGCAAGCGTCAGGGGCGCTCGTTGCTCCAGGAGCTCGGAGCGCCTGACCGTCTCGCGTTCAAGGTGCCGACCGCCGACCTGCTCGACGGCCAGCCCGGCCGTGCCGACGAGGACGAGCTCGGTCTGACCTACGAGCAGATCGATGACTTCCTCGAGGGCCGCGAGGTCGACCCGGAGGTCGCCGGACGCATCGAGGCCAAGTACCTCGCGACGCAGCACAAGCGCAATCTCCCGGTGACGCCGGACGACACCTGGTGGCGCTGACCGATCGGCGGGCCTGTCCAGGTCTCTGAGTCGCTCGACTGACGCGCTCGGGGCACTGCTTCCGTGCGCCTGGCCGCCTCGAGTGTCGGATGCCGCGGCTAGGGTCGAAGCATCCGATCGATGGGAGCACAGTGCGGATCGACACTCAGGCGCAGCGCGTGATCTGGAGCGCGAGCGACCTCAAGGCGGCCGCCGAGTGCGAGTTCGCGTGGTGCCGCGCGATCGACGCGAAGCTGGGCAGGGTGCCGGCTGTCGAGGAGCCGGAGGACGCGACGCTCGCACGGGCAGCCCTGCTCGGCGACGTGCACGAGCGCAACGTCCTGGCCCGGTACGTCGATGACCTCGGCGACGATCGCGTGCACCAGGTCGAGAAGGTGTCGTCGATCGATGCCGAGGCGCTCGCTGCCGCGATCGACGAGACGATCGACGCCCTGGGCTCCGATGCGCTGGTGGTCTTCCAGGCCGCGTTCGCGACCGAGGAGTTCGTCGGCTTCGCGGACTTCCTCCGCCGCGACGACGATGGCCGATGGCGGGTGCAGGACTCCAAGCTCGCCCGCAAGGCGCGCGTCACCGCGCTCATGCAGCTCGCGGCATATGTCGATCAGCTCGACCGCCTCGGGATCCCGCGATCCGACGAGGTCGACCTCATCCTGGGCGACAGCACGCTCAGCACGCACTCGGTCGACGATCTGCTGCCGCTCTTCCACGTCCGCCGAGCGCGATTGCGCGCGCTCATCGCCGATCGTGGCATCGAACTGGGTGTGAGCGGGGCACCGCTGGCGTGGGGCGACGGACGCGGAGACCTCGACGTCGTCGCATGCGGACGCTGCGCCACCTGCGAGGAGCAGGTGATCGCGCACCGGGACCTGCTGATGGTCGCGCGCATGCGGCCGGTGCAGCGCGCTCGGCTCCGTGCCGGCGGCATCGAGACCATCGACGCACTCGCGGCTGCGACCGATGCGCCGGAGGGTATGAACGCGGACACCTTCGCGACGCTCCGAGCGCAGGCGAGGGTGCAGCTGCGGGCGGATGCCGAGGGCGTGCCGACCTACGACGTGCACTACGCCGCCGCGATCCACACCCTGCCGGTGCCGAGCCTCGGCGACATCTTCTTCGACTTCGAAGGCGATCCGCTGTACACCGAGCCTGCGCCCGACGGCGAGGCGCACTGGGGCATCGACTACCTGTTCGGCTGGGTCGACAACGACGACCGGTACTCCGCGCTGTGGGCGCACACCTTCGCCGATGAGAAGCGCGCCCTCGAGGATTTCCTCGACTTCGTGAAGCTGCGCAGGTCGGCGCATCCCGGCATGCACATCTACCACTACGCCCCCTACGAGACCTCGCACCTGGTCGCGATGGCCGCCCGCCACGGGGTCCGTGAGGGAGAGGTCGACCGGCTGCTCCGGGAGGGCGTGTTCGTCGATCTCTACCCGCTGGTGCTGCGCACGGTGCGGGTCGGCTCGCGCTCGTACTCGATCAAGAAGCTCGAGCCGCTCTACATGGGCGCCGATGTGCGCACGAGCGACGTGCAGAAGGGCGACGACTCGATCGTGCAGTACGTCGCGGCGCGCGAGTTCGCGGCCGCGGGGGAGCAGGCGGAAGCAGACGCCGTGCTCGCCGATCTCGCCGACTACAACCGGTACGACTGCGTGTCGACCAGGCGCCTGCGCAACTGGCTGATCGAGATCGCGCGTCGAGAGGGCGTGAACCCCGCGCCGCCGGATGCTGCGGACGAGCTGGTCTACGAGCCATCGCCGCGGTCGGTCGCGCTGCTCGCGGATGCCGAGGCTGCGGTCGACGCCGGAGACGACGGCCAGGTGCACCGCATCGCCGCGGCAGCGATCGACTACTTCCCGCGCGAGGCCAAGAGCTTCTGGGTCTCGCACTTCCAGCGGCTGCGCGAGCCGGTCACGATGTGGGACGGCACGCGCGACGTGGTGCGCGTCGATCGCCCGTCCTCGGTCGTGAGCCGGGACTGGAGTGTCGCCGAAGGGCGCCGCGTGATGTCGCGCGACATCGAGGTCCGTGGCGAGGTGTCGCCGGGAACGACGCTCGGCGTCGGCGCGCAGCCGTTCGCGCTCTACGAGGTGCCGGCCCCGTTCGACCTCGAGGTGCCGTCTCGTGCCGTGCATGTGCCGCACACGGTCACGGTGACCGAGGTGCTCGACGACGGCTACCTGGTGACCGAGACCGCGATCCAGGGGCAGACCTGGGATCAGATCCCGCTCGCGCTGACACCGGCCGCACCGCCCAGGGTCGTCTCGCTGCAGGGCGCGATCGACGAGTGGGCGGATTCCGTGCACGCGGCCGCTCCGTCATTCCCCGAGGATGCTGCGACCGACATCCTGCGCCGCATCCCACCGCGCACCCTCTCGGGAGCGGCGATCCCGGCTGCCGACGACGACGTGATCGACGCGATCGTGCGCGCGGTTCTCGACCTCGACCGCAGCTACCTCGCGGTGCAGGGCCCTCCCGGCACCGGCAAGACGTACACGGGATCGCGCGTGATCGCCCGTCTCGTCACCGAGCACGGGTTCAAGGTCGGCGTCGTGGCGCAGTCGCACGCGATCATCGAGACGCTCCTCGAGCGCATCGTCGCCGACGGGGTGCCGCCGGCGCAGGTCGGCAAGGCCCCGAAGGATCCGACTGCCGACCCCTCGTACACGGTGATCCCGAAGAGCGGCATGGCGCCCTTCCTCGCCGAGCATCGTGACGAGGGCGCCGTGGTCGGCGGCACGGCCTGGGACTTCAGCAACACCGCACGTGTCGATCGGGGCGGGCTCGATCTGCTCGTGATCGACGAGGCCGGGCAGTTCTCGCTCGCCTCGACCATCGCGGTCGCGGCCGGGGCCAAGCGACTGCTGCTGCTGGGCGATCCGCAGCAGCTGCCGCAGGTCAGCCAGGGCGCGCATCCCGAGCCGGTCGACACCTCGGCACTCGGCTGGGTCATGGATGGCGATGCCGTGGTGCGCCCCGAGTACGGGTACTTCCTCGCGCGTTCATGGCGGATGCATCCAGCGGTCGCGGCACCGGTGTCGCGGCTCTCCTATGCGGGAAAGCTCGCTTCGGCGCCGGGCACCGAACGTCGCGAGGTGCACGGCATCGACTCCGGTCTGCACGTCGTGCCGCTGCGCCATCGAGGCAACTCGACCCAGTCGCCAGAGGAGGCCGCCGAGGTCGTTCGGCTGGTCGGCGAGCTCGTGGGCCGCTCGTTCACCGACAACGACGCGTCGATGACCACCCGTGAACTCGCGCAGAGCGACATCATCGTCGTCACCCCGTACAACGCGCAGCGCCAGCTGGTGCTCGATGCCCTCTCAGCCGCGGGATTCCCCGATGTGCCGGTCGGCACGGTCGACAACTTCCAGGGCAAGGAGGCGGTCGTCTCGATCACCTCGCTCGCCGCCTCGAGTGGTCGGGATGCGCCGCGCGGGCCCGAGTTCCTGCTGCTGCAGAACCGCCTCAACGTGGCGATCTCGCGTGCGCAGTGCGTGGCCTATCTGATCCACTCGCCGGCGTTGCTCGATGATCTGCCCTACACGCCGGAGGGTGTGGCGCGGCTGAGCGCCTTCGCACGCCTCGTCGGTGTCGTGGACTGAGTCTCGGCATGCACTCCACCGACGAGATCCTTCGAGCCGCCGCTGCGTGGTTCTGGGTGCCTCGCGACGGCGAGCACGAGAACGTCGAACTGCAGCTCGTACGGTATCCCGCCCGTTTCGGCGGCGGCGTGCGCGGCTCGCAGGTCAGATCCGACCGCACTGCCGCCGAGGTCCTCGACCACGCAGTCGCCCGCACCCGCGCCTGGGGCGAGTCCGAGCTCACGTTCTGGACGAATCCCTCAGACGGCCCCGACCTCGAGGACGCGCTGCGTCACCGCGGGGCCGAGCACATCGATACGGTCGCGGTGTTCGCGCTCGCTATCGATCAGGTGAGCATCGAAGTGCCGCCGGCGGCCTCCGCCGAGGTCGTCCGGACCATCGAGCAGGTGCGCGAGGTCGACGTGATCAACGTGCCGGTCTGGCAGCAGGCGCCCCTGGATGCAGACGGGCTGCGCGACGAACTCGCCGAGATCGAGGCTGGTCTCACGACTGGCGAAGGCTTCCGTGTGCTCGGACGCCTTGGTGGAGACGCCGTGAGCACGGGTGGGTGCACCGTCGTCGAGGGCTTCGCGCGTCTGTGGGGTGCGGCCACGCTCGAGCACGCGCGCGGCAGCGGCGCCTACCGCGCGGTGCTCGCAGAACGGCTGCGGGTGAGCGCCGAATGGGGAGCATCCACGGCTCTCGTGAAGGGCCGTGTCGCGACCTCGGCGCCGATCCTCGCCCGTGCAGGGTTCACGCAGTACGGCGCTGAACGCGCGTACCGGCTCAGGCTCGACTGAGCCCGTGGATCAGACCGTGCCGTAGAGGCGGTCGCCGGCATCGCCGAGACCGGGAACGATGTAGCCCTTCTCGTTCAGACGCTCATCGAGGGCACCAAGCACGAGGGTGACGTCGCGGTCGCCGGCCATGGCCTCGATCGCGGCGACGCCCTCGGGGGTGCCGAGCAGGCAGATCGCGGTGACATCCTTCGCTCCACGGTCGAAGAGGAACTGGATGGCCGCGGCGAGCGAGCCGCCGGTCGCGAGCATCGGGTCGATGGCGAAGCACTGGCGGTCGCTGAGGTCGTCGGGCAGACGCTCGGCATAGGTCTTCGGCTCGAAGGTCTCCTCGTCCCGGACCATGCCGAGGAAGCCGACCTCGGCGGTCGGAAGCAGCGTGACCAGGCCCTCGAGCATGCCGAGTCCGGCGCGCAGGATCGGCACGACGATCGGCCGCGGCTCGGAGATCTTCACTCCCATCGTGGTGGTGACGGGGGTCGTGATCTCGATCGGGGTGACCTTGACGTTGCGCGTCGCCTCGTACGCGAGCAGGGTGACCAGCTCTTCGGTCAGCTGCCGGAAGACCGGCGACGGGGTGCGCACATCGCGCAGCACCGAGAGCTTGTGAGTGATGAGAGGGTGGTCGGCGACGTGAACACGCATGGATACAGGCTAATGCGCCGCGGGGGTCGACACGACATCGGATGCTCCGGCCCGCCGCTGCCCGAGGCCGAGGTCTCTGCGTTCCCGCTGTCGTAGGCTCGACGCATGACCGCCGCCGACGATCTCGCGATGCAGCGAGCGCTGACGCTCGCTGCCGAAGCGGCGTCGGCGAACGAGATCCCGGTCGGCGCCGTCGTGCTCGATGCAGAGGGCCGGATCATCGCCGAGGGCCGCAACCACCGCGAAGCCTCGCACGATCCGACCGGTCACGCCGAGGTCGACGCACTGCGGCGCGCAGCGGCATCCGTCGGCTCCTGGAACCTCGAGGGGCACACGCTCGTCGTCACCCTGGAGCCGTGCATCATGTGCGCCGGCGCGATCCTGCAGGCGCGCATCGACCGCGTGGTCTTCGGGGCCTGGGACGACAAGGCGGGAGCGGCAGGCTCGATGTACGACGTGCTGCGCGATCGACGGCTGCCGTATCGCGCCGAGGTCGTGGGCGGGGTCGAGGCCGATGCCGCGACGGCCCTCCTTCGCGCGTTCTTCGAGCAGCGCCGCTGAGCTCAGTCCGAGGACTTGAGCACGAAGACGTCGGTCGAGGGCTCAGGATCGATCGCAGGGCGATAGACGTCCGGCTCGATGTAGACGACGCGGGCGACCGGCACCGCCTCGCGGATGCGGGCCTCGATCGCGTTGATGTCGTCAGCCGCCTCGCGCAGCGGCTTGTCGGCGTTGAGCGCGATCTTCGCGGCGACCATCAGCTCGTCGGGTCCGAGGTAGAGCGTCTTCATGTGGATGATCTTCTCGATCTCGTCACCCGCATTGATCGCGTCGACGATCCGGTCGTGATCTCCCTGCGTCGCGCCCTCGCCGACGAGGAGGCTCTTGGTCTCGACGCCGAGCACGATCGCGATCAGCACCAGCAGCACACCGATCATGACGGTACCGAGTGCGTCGAACACCGGGTTGCCGGTGATCAGGGTGAGCCCGACGCCGAGCAGCGCGAAGGTGAGACCGGTGAGTGCGCCGACGTCCTCCAGCAGCACGACGGGGAGTTCTGGGGCCTTCGAGCGACGAACGAACGACACCCACGACTGTCCCTGCTCGCGCACGAGGTTGCTCTCGCGCACTGCGGTGCGCAGCGAGAACGACTCCAGACCGATCGCGATCACCAGCACGACCAGCGGCAGCCACCACCAGGTGCGGTCGAGCTCGTGCGGGTTCGTGAGCTTGTCGACGCCCTCGTAGATCGCGAACAGGCCACCGACGGAGAACAGGATGATCGACACGACGAAGGCGTACACGTAGCGCTCACGGCCGTAGCCGAACGGGTGCGAGCGGTCGGCTTCGCGTCGTGCCTTGCGGCCGCCGAGCATCAGCAGCAGCTGGTTGCCCGAGTCGGCGACGGAGTGGATCGCCTCGGCGAGCATCGACGCAGAGCCGGAGAGCGCCCACGCGATGAACTTCGCGAGCGCGATGCCCAGATTCGCCAGAAACGCTGCGACGATGGCCTTGTTGCCTCCGGATGCACTCATGCTCCGAGTCTAGGACTGCGCGTCGCAGGAATCAGGGTATGCCCGCCGTAGGATGACGACATGGCTGACTCCCTTCCCGCCCTCGCGTTCCTCGGTGCCGGTTCGATGGGAGGGGCGATCCTCCGCGGCGTCGTCGCCTCCGGCATCACGATCGACGGCGGCATCATCGCGACCAACCGCACGCAGGAGAAGGCCGACGCCTTCGCCGACCTCGACGGCGTCACCAGCATCGCTCTGGAGTCCCAGCCGTCCGGCAGTGCGGATGCCGCGGCATCCGCACGTATCGTGCTGGTCGGCGTGAAGCCGGCGATGGTCCCCGATCTGCTGCGCGAGATCGCCCCGCGCCTCGCCCCGGACACGATCGTGGTGAGCCTTGCGGCCGGGGTCACGCTGCAGACCTTCGCCGAGATCCTCGGTGCCGACGCGCGCGTCATCCGGTCGATGCCGAACACCCCGTCCACGATCCGCAAGGGCGTCACGGGTCTCGCGGCCGGCCCGGCCGCGAGCGATGAAGACCTCGCGCTCGTCCACCGCCTGTTCGAGACGGTCGGCGCGGTGGTCGAGGTGCCCGAGTCGAAGATCGACGCGCTCTCCACGATCTCCGGGTCCGGCCCCGCCTACGTCTTCCTGCTGATCGAGGAGTTCACCAAGGCCGCGGTCGGGATGGGATTCGCGGATGCCGACGCGCGCCTCATGGTCGAGCAGACATTCATCGGTGCGACCGCCCTGCTCGATGCATCCGACGTCGACCCGGCGGAGCTGCGTCGCCGTGTGACGAGCCCGAAGGGCACCACCGAGCGGGCGATCGCCGTGCTGCAGGACGCGCACCTCGACCGGACGTTCGCGGATGCCGCTGCGGCAGCCCTCGTTCGGGCCAAGGAACTCGCCGCAGGAGCCTGACCATGCGGCTGCGGATCACCGGAGAGATCTGGTACTGGCGCGGACCCGCGCCGTACCACTTCGTCACGGTGCCGCCGCCGGAGAGCGAGATGATCCACGAGATCGCCTCGATCGTCACCTACGGCTGGGGGATGATTCCGGCATCGGTCACGATCGGCGGCACCACGGTGACGACGGCGCTGTGGCCCAAGGACGGCGGCTACATCGTGCCGATCAAGAAGGCGCTGCAAGACCGTGCAGGCGTCGCGGTCGATGACGTCGTCGCCCTCACGCTCGACATCGACGCCTGAGCTGCCGGAGCGGGAGCGGGCTCAGCGGTCGAGCGCCGCGAACCGCTCGATGTCGCTGTTGGTGCCCGACACGATGATCAGGTCGTGGTTCGTGACGATCGTGTTCGCCTCGGCGTAGCGGAACGGCTTGCCGGGGCTCTTCACGCCGACGACCGTGACCTTGTACTTCGTCCGGACGCCGGACTCGTTCAGGCCGACGCCGCGGATGAACTTCGGCGGGTACATCTTCGCGAGCACGAAGTCGTCGTCGAAGCGGATGAAGTCGAGCATCCGGCCGCTCACGAGGTGGGCGACGCGCTCGCCGGCCTCGCGCTCCGGGTAGATGACATGGTTCGCGCCGACACGGGCGAGGATCTTGCCGTGCGACTGCGAGACCGCCTTGGCCCAGATCTGGGGGACCTTGAGGTCGACGAGGTTCGCCGTGATCAGCACGGATGCCTCGATCGATGAGCCGACCGCGACGACGGCGACCTGGAAGTCCTGCGCGCCGATCTGGCGCAGCGCGTCGATGTTCTTCGCGTCGGCCTGCACGGTGTGCGTGACGCGGTCGGACCACTTCTGCACGAGCTCGAGGTTGCCGTCGATCGCGAGCACTTCGCGGTCGAGGCGGTCGAGTTCGCCGGCGCAGGCGGCGCCGAAGCGGCCGAGGCCGATGACGAGTACGGGAGCGTCGCCCCTGAGCACTTCAACCAACGATCGGCCTTTCCACTGGAAGCGAGTAATACTGCGATCGCGAGGTCGCGGCGACTGCCGCGGCGAGTGTCACTGTACCAATGCGCCCCATGAAGATGGTGACGGCGAGCACGTACGATCCGGCGTCCGGAAGCTGCGCCGTGAGCCCGGTCGACAGGCCGACGGTGGCGAACGCCGAGATTACGTCGAACAGCACATGACTGATGTCGGCCTTCGTGATCTGGGCGATGATGATGGTCGACAATGCCACGATCGTGGCACCCCACGCGACGACGCTGAGGGCCACGCGCTGCACGTCGCTGGGGATGCGGCGGCCGAACACCTCGACCGACTGGCGTCCTTTGGCCTCGGACCAGACGGCGATCGCGAGCACCGCGAGCGTCGTGACCTTGATGCCGCCGGCGGTCGACGCAGAGCCTCCGCCGACGAACATCAGCATGCTCGCTGCCACGAGCGACGAGCCGTTGAGGTCGGACATGTCGATCACGTTGAAGCCGCCGGACCGGGTCATCGCAGACAGGAAGAAGGCCTGGAACGTCGTGTCAGCGGCATCCATCGAACCGAAGGTCTTGGGGTTGCTGTACTCGAGGATGAGGAACACCACGGCGCCGAGCACGAACAGCAGCACGGTCGTCACGAGCGTGAGCTTGGTGTGCAGCGACCACCGCTTCACATGCCACACGTGCTTGGCGAGCGAGTAGATCACCGGGAAGCCGATGCTGCCGAGGAAGACGCCCACCATCAGCAGCGACAGCACGAGGTAGTCGTCGGCGAACACCGCGACGCCGCCGTCGTTCGGCGCGAAGCCGGTGTTCGTGAACGCCATCGCCGCGAAGTACGGGGCCTCCCAGAGCGCGGCGATCGGGTCGACCTTCGCCATCACCAGGGACGGGTAGAGGAAGACCGCCAGCGCCGCCTCGATGATCAGCGAGGACAGGGCGACGGTGCGCAGCAGCTGACCGACCTCGCCGAGGCGGACGGTCTGGCTCTCGTTCACGACGCCGCCGTGTGCGCGCATCGGGTTCGTGTCGCCGGCTGCCATGAGCTTGGCGCGGAGGCCGAGGCGTTTCGAGATGACCATGCCCATCAGCGAGGCGAGCGTGAGCACGCCGAGTCCGCCGATGTTGACGCCGATGAAGATCAGCACATGGCCGAAGGGCGACCAGTGGTTCGCCATGTCGACCGTCGCGAGGCCGGTGACGCAGATCGTGGACACCGCGGTGAACAGGGCGTCGCTCAACGGGGTGACGGTTCTCGACGCCGAGGCGATCGGCAGCGACAGCAGCGCGGTGAAGATCAGGATCAGCAGCGCGAAGATGACGATCGCGAACCGTGAGGGCGAGGAGGTGATGATGTGCTTGCCGCGCGAACCCAGATCACGAAGGACGCGCTGCGGGGAGGACGCCGACACGATGCCCGACATCGCATCCCCCTTCAAGCTCCTCCGACCGCGTCCGGCGGTCACGCGGCACCGTTCGCCGAGCCTTCGTCATGGTACTCCGTGCCGGGGACGACTAGCCTGAACTCATGACGGACATCTTCGACGTGATTGCAGACGGTACGAGGCGGGACATCCTCCAGCTCCTGCTGCGACGCACCACCGAAGGAGACGCGGGCACGAGCGTCAGCCATATCGTCGCCGAACTCGGCATCAGCCAGCCCACCGTGTCGAAGCACCTCAAGGTGCTGCGCGACGCAGAACTCGTCTCCGTCCGCGAAGACGGGCAGCGCCGGTTCTACAGCCTCGCCGTCGAGCCGCTCGAGGCCGTCGACGACTGGCTGGTGCCCTTCCTGATGGATGCCTACGGCGACGATGCGCCGGACATCGAATACCCGATGGTGCCGTTGCCGGACGGTGCGACGCATGCGGCCGAGGTCGTCGGCCGTGCCGCGGCATCCGCGAAGCACGTCGTCGCGACTGCGCTCAAGCGCCTCGGAGCCTGAGTCCGGAACAGACATCGCCCCTGACGACAGGGGGCGTGTCATCAGGGGCGACGGGCGGGTCCCATCCCGCATCGATCCGGCGGTGCCTGCCGGGATCGTCCGCACAGCCTGACAGCGCAGTCTGGGGGATTCTCGGGCGCACGCTATGCCTTCGCTGAAACCTTGCCAAGATGTGGACATGACGGACGAACACCGCGCCCACTTCGACTTCTCGATCGCCTTCGCCAACGGCGGAGGCCTGACCGGGGAGGGGTTCCGGTTGGACCTGCCCCGACCGGAACTCACGCCGGAGCAGATCGGCGAGCTCCTCGTGGCCCATCTCGGCCTGGCGCTCGTGAGTGAGGTCGAGCTGCGCGAGCTCCGCATCGTGCAGGAGCAGCATCGGGGGAGTCGGGGCGTCGCAGCATCCGTCCCTGCGGCTGACGAGCGCGGGAGCAAGGAGCGCGTGATCGATCTCAGCCACCCCATCGAGGCAGGCCTGATCACCTACCCCGGCTTGCCGGCGCCGAGCATCGTGCCGCACCTGACCAGGGAGGACTCCAAGGCGAAGTACGCCCCCGGAACGGAGTTCGCGATGGACGTGATCACGATGATCGGCAACACCGGCACCTACCTGGATGCGCCGTATCACCGGTACGAGGACGGCGGCGATCTGGCGTCACTCGACCTCCAGACGCTCGTCGGCCTTCGCGCAGAGGTGTTCCACCTCCGCGACGCGTGGGACGCGGAGCGGCGGGGGATCGAGGCGGTGACACTGGCCGATCGTGATCTCCGGGATGCCGCGGTCCTGCTCGACACCGGATGGAGCGCGCACTTCGGAACGCCGGAGTACGCGCACGGTGCGCCGTACCTCACGGAGGGTGGAGCGCGCTTCCTGGTCGATGCGGGGGCGCGCCTCGTCGGCATCGACTCGCTCAACATCGACGACACCGAGGGCGGCGGAGCGCGCCCTGCGCACACGATCCTGCTCGCTGCCGGCGTGCACGTCGTCGAGCATCTGACCGCCCTCGCCGAGGTGCCTGCCCAGGGTGCCCGCTTCACCGCGGCCCCGCCGGCGGTGCGCGGATTCGGCACCTTCCCGGTGCGCGCGTTCGCGACGGTTCCCGGGAGCTCCTGATCACACAGGCCACATGGGTTTACACGCGTCCCAGCTACCCCATAGAGTGTCCACATTGAGAAAGGGGTACGTGGGATGCCCGAAGTTCCTGATGTCCGGTTTTTGACGGTGGCCGAGGTCGCCGACATCATGCGAGTGTCGAAGATGACCGTCTATCGACTCGTTCACGCCGGCGAATTGCCCGCCATCCGATTCGGCCGCAGCTACCGCGTGCCAGAGTCGGCCGTCGCGGACGCACTCCAGCGTCCGATCGCCGACGTCGGCTGAGGTCTGCGATCCGCTGCACGTCGACGGTGTCAGTCGACGTGCTGGGGTTTGCTAGACTGATCCGAGGCATTTTTCCGTGCCCGTACCCGGGTGTCCGACATCGCGACACCCAGCCACTGACTTAGTGAGGTTTCCGTGGGTTCTGTCATCAAGAAGCGCCGCAAGCGCATGGCGAAGAAGAAGCACCGCAAGCTGCTTCGTAAGACTCGCCACCAGCGCCGCAACAAGAAGTAAGCGGCCAGACACGAGCGCCTGTCTTCGGACGGGCGCTTTGTGTCTCCGGGCGCATCGAGTACCAGCCACATCGTGAGGACGCCATGAAGTCGATCACCGTCACAGAACTCGCCGAACGCTCCGCCACGCCGCTCATCGACGTGCGCGAGACCGATGAGTTCGCGGCCGGGCATGTCCCGGGCGCGGTCAACATCCCGATGTCCGAGATCGGCAACCGTCTCGAAGAGCTGCCCAGCGAGTCCTTCGACGTGATCTGCCAGGCCGGCGGCCGCTCCGCGCGCGTCGTCGAGGCACTGGAGGCTCGCGGCTACGACGCCACGAACGTCGAGGGCGGCACCGGCGAGTGGATCGCCCAGGGTCGTGCCGTCGAGGTGCCATCGGCGTGACCACGCTCACCCTGATCGGCAAGCCCGACTGCCACCTCTGCGATGTCGCCTCCGAGGTGATCGACGCGGTCGTCGCAGACCTCACGGATGCCGCGGCGGAGCAGATCGAGATCGTCGAGGCATCCATCCAGGACGATCCGGCACTGTACGACCTGTGGTGGGAGAAGATCCCGGTCGTCCTGATCGACGGGCAGCTCCACTCGCACTGGCGTGTCTCGCCCGACCGTCTGCGCCACGCGCTCGAGGAATCCGTCAGCAGCGTCGCGCTCAGCGACCAGAAGGGGTCGAGATGACCATCCGCCACGTCGTCACCTGGAAGCTCGCCGCTGAAGATGCGGCAACGCGTCACGAGCATGCGACCGAGGTCGCACGCCGTCTGAACGGACTGCAGGGCGAGGTGCCCCAGATCCTCTCGATCACGGCCGGCGCGAACATCGCCTACCCGGAGGCGAACTGGGACGTGACGCTGGTCGCCGACTTCGAGAGCATCGCCGCGCTCGAGGAGTATCAGGTGCACCCGGCGCACGTCGAGGTCTCGACCTTCGTCCGCTCGGTCGTCGCGTCGCGCGCCTCGGTCGACTTCGAGATCTGACCTGCCGGGTCGTCCGTTGCGGTCTCGAATCTGTCGAGACTGAGTCTGCATCAGCTCGATCCCGGGTTCCTACGTGCGTCTCCGGGCACTTGCAACACAAATGTAATGCGTTCGACGCCGTAGACGTTGGTGGCGGCGACAGACCGCATGTTTAGATGAACTCCTACCCGTCCGTGGGCATCGTCCCTCGTCTCATAGGAGCTGTCATGCAGCGTCGCACCATCCTCGCCGGGCTCGCGCTCGCGGCGACCGCCACCCTCGCCCTCGCAGGCTGCGCCTCGAACGCTGGCGGATCCGACAGCGGCGAACCGGCAGCCGGCGACGAGTACGGTCTGGTCGAGGCCGGAACGCTCACGGTCTGCTCCGACATCCCCTACGCACCCTTCGAATTCGAGGGCGGCGACAACGGAACCGGCTACACCGGCTTCGACATCGACCTGCTCGACGCAGTCGCGAAGAAGCTCGACCTCAAGCTCTCGGTGCAGGACGTCGGCTTCGACGCACTGCAGTCCGGCACGACGCTCGCCGCAGGCACCTGCGACGTCGGCGCATCGGCCATGACGATCACCGAGGAGCGCAAGGCGAACATCGACTTCTCCGACCCGTACTACGACTCGCTGCAGTCGCTGCTGGTCCGCACCGACTCGGGCATCGAGTCGATCGACGACCTCTCCGGCAAGAACGTCGGCGTGCAGCAGGGCACCACCGGCGAGTCCTACGCCACGGCGAACGCCGAGGGCGCCGAGCTCGTGCAGTACCCGTCGGACGGCGAGCTGTGGCCGGCGATGCAGGCCGGTCAGATCGACGCGATCCTGCAGGACCAGCCGGTGAACCTCGAGCACGAGAAGGCCGACTCCGCCTACAAGATCGTCGAGACCTACAACACCGACGAGTCCTACGGCTTCGCCTTCGCGAAGGGTGAGAAGGATGCACTGCGCGAGGCGGTCAACGGTGCGCTGCAGGAGCTGCGTGACAGCGGCGACTACCAGACGATCTACGACAACTACTTCACCGCGAAGTAGTCGGCGGATATAGGTCGGGAGGACCTTGACAATGGCGTTGAGGCGCACCACCAAGAGCAAGCTGTATCGGTACATCGTCTATGCGGTGCTGATCGCCATCGTCGTCTGGGCGGCGGTCAGCACCGACTGGGCGAAGATCGGCCCGCTGTTCTTCAATCCCGAGATCGCGATCAAGATGTTCCCGGGGATCATCACGACCGCGCTCGTGAACACCCTGTGGTTCACTGCGGTCGCGTTCATCGCCGGTCTGCTGCTCGGCATCGTGCTCGCACTGCTGAAGCTGTCGAGCATCGGGCCGTTCCGCTGGATCGCCACGGCCTGGATCGAGCTGTTCCGCGGGCTCCCCGCGATTCTCACGATCTTCGGCGTCGCGTTCATCCTGCCGATCGCGCTCGGCATCTCGGGCCGCGACCTGGGCGGGCCGGTCGTGCTCGGCCTGGTCGGTCTCATCCTCGTGGCCTCGGCGTACATGGCCGAGACGATCCGTGCCGGTATCCAGGCGGTTCCGAAGGGGCAGACGGAAGCGGCTCGCTCGCTCGGGATGTCTCCCATGAAGACCACGTTCTGGATCATCGTGCCGCAGGGATTCCGCATCATCATCCCGCCGCTGACCAACGAGTTCGTGCTGCTGCTGAAGGACACCTCGCTGCTCTTCGTCGCAGGCACGTTCATCTGGTCGAAGGAGCTCACGAACTTCGCCCGTGACGCGGCGACGCAGAACACGAACGCGACACCGCTGATCATGGCGGCGATCCTGTACCTGATCGTGACGATCCCCCTCACGCGCTTCAGTGCGTACCTGGAACGACGGATGGCGAAGCAGCGATGATCACCGACCTGATTGATGTCCACGCCCCGGCGATCGACCTGCAGGGACTCGTGAAGTCGTTCGGCGACAACGAGGTGCTCAAGGGCATCGACCTCACCGTCACCGCCGGCGAGGTCGTGTGCGTGATCGGCCCGTCCGGGTCCGGCAAGTCGACGCTGCTGCGCTCGGTGAACCTGCTCGAGGAGCCGACCGGCGGCAAGGTGCTGATCGAGGGGATCGACATCACCGACCCCGACGTCGACATCGACCGCGTGCGCACGCGCATCGGCATGGTGTTCCAGAGCTTCAACCTGTTCCCGCACCTCGACGTGATGGGCAACCTCATGATCGCGCAGCAGCGCGTGAAGAAGCGCTCCAAGGCCGAGGCCGAGCGGGTCGCGAAGGAGATGCTCGCCCGCGTCGGGCTCGCGGAGAAGGCTGACGCGTTCCCCGGTCACCTCTCCGGCGGCCAGCAGCAGCGCGTGGCCATCGCCCGCGCACTCTGCATGAACCCCGACATGATGCTGTTCGACGAGCCGACCTCGGCGCTCGACCCCGAACTCGTGGGCGAGGTGCTGCAGGTCATGCGACAGCTGGCCGACGAGGGCATGACCATGCTCGTCGTCACGCACGAGATGGGCTTCGCACGCGAGGTCGGATCCCGCCTGATCTTCATGGACGGCGGCCACATCGTCGAAGAGGGCGACCCGCGCGAGGTCATCGGCAATCCGCAGCATCCGCGTACGAAGGACTTCCTGTCCCGCGTGCTCTGAGCGCTTCGTTCACGTGAGAGACCCCCTGGTGCGTCGTCTGCGCCAGGGGGTCTCTGCAATACCTGGGGGCTCGGGTCAGGACTCGACGACCCCGGCGTCTGGCGCGTTGCGCCGGACGGACTCGATCCCGCTGAGTGCGCCGGACTTCGAGGAGTACCCCTCGCTGATCGCGATCACCTCGCCGTTGCTCGCCTTCAGACGGAATCGGTACTCGCCGGCCTTGTCGGTGTACAGCTCGAACGTGCCTGCCATGAGGCGTCCTTTCTCTGACGGATCGAGGAGTCTCGCCCCTCGGGACTCACGCTAGCCCGACCCCCATATCTGGGGGAAGAGCGACCTCGGTCCGAGGGCACAGCCGCGCGGGTGCACGCCCTGTTCGGCGTTCCGGTCGCAGTCGATGCCGCACAACGCATGGCCGGGCGGCAGGAACTGCGACCGGAAGTGGACGAGGCGGCAGGAACTGCGACCGGAAGTGGACGAGGCGGCAGGCCCTCAGCCGCGCGGGTGCACGGCCACCGGCTCCGGAGCGATCGCGATGCGCACGCGGTCGCCGAAGGCGGGGTGGATGCCGGGGGCGTGCTGCACCCTGACGAGGTCGCCGGACTCGGTGCGCACGAGCGTGCGGCGCATGCTGCCGAGGAACGTGCTCTCCTCGACGAGCGCGTCGGTCGCGGCGTCCGCCTCCGAGGCGAAGAACACGTTCTCCGGGCGAAGGTAGACGTCGACCGGTCCGGTCTCCGGAGTCTGCAACGGCAGCCGCTGCCCCCAGACCATGACGTGGTCGCCGTCGGCGACACCCGACACCACGCTGGACAACCCGACGAACGCCGCGACACCAGCCGTCGAGGGGGTCGTGTACAGCTCCTCCGGCGAGCCGATCTGCTCGATGCGACCCGAGTTCATGACCGCGATCCGGTCGGAGACGGCGAGGGCCTCCTCCTGGTCGTGCGTCACGAAGACGGTCGTGATGCCGAGTCGCAACTGGATGCGCCGGATCTCGTCACGCAGCTGCACCCGTACCTTCGCGTCGAGTGCCGAGAGCGGCTCGTCGAGCAGCAGCACCTTGGGCTCGGTGACGAGTGCGCGCGCGAGTGCCACGCGCTGCTGCTGGCCGCCGGAGAGCTGGTGCGGGAAGCGATCGGCGAAGTCGGTGAGTCCGACGAGCGCGAGCGCGTCGAGCGCACGCTTGGCCGCCTCCGCTCGACCGACGCCGCGTCGGCGCAGCCCGAACGTGGTGTTCTCGGCGACCCGCAGGTGCGGGAACAGCGAGTACGACTGGAACACCATGCCGATGTCGCGCTTGTTGGTCGGCACGCGAGACACGTCGCCACCGCCGAGCAGCACCGCGCCCTCGTCAGCGCCCTCGAGGCCGGCGAGCACCCGGAGCAGCGTCGTCTTGCCGCAGCCCGAGGGCCCGAGGAGTGAGACGAACTCGCCCGGAGCGATGTCGAGGTCGACGCCGTGCAGCACGCGGGTGCCCGAGTAGCTCTTGACGATGCCCTGCAGCTCGACGCGGGTGCCCTCGCCGGCCTCGGCGAGCAGCAGGTTGTCCTTCGTTCGGGGAAGTGCGTGGTCGAGGGTCATGAGCGGGCCTTTCCGGTGCCGCGGGCGGCGCGGCCGATGACGAGGAGCAGGATGAAGCAGAACAGCAGCGCCAGCAGAGTGAAGATCGCCGGGGCATAGGGGTCCTGCTTCTGGACGACGACCATGGCCGTCTGGAACACCTGGCGGTTCAGGAGCGAGGCGATCGTGAACTCGCCGAGGACCACCGCGATCGAGATGAGCGATGCGGCCAGCAGGCCCTGGCGCAGGTTCGGTGCGAGCACCTTGAGCACCACGGTCGGCCAGCTCGCACCGAGCGAGCGCGCGGCCTCGGAGAGCGTGCGGAGGTCGGCGGCGTCGATCGATGCCTGGATGGAGCGGAACGCGAAGGGCAGCACCGTGATGCCGTAGGCGAAGGCGAGCGTCCAGGTGCCGGTGCCCAGCGAGCGGCCGATCTGCAGGTAGATCGGCGCGAGCCCGACGACCAGCACGATCGCGGGGATCGAGATCGGCAGGAGCGCGGCGAACTCGAACATCGCCTTGAGCTTCGGGAACCGCAGGTTCACCAGGATCATGGTCGGCGCGAGCAGCAGGAGCACGATCGCGACCGTGACGAGCGCCAGGACGAGGGAGTTGCCGAGGCCGGTCCAGATCGGCTTGATCGCGGCGGATGCTGCGGGGTCGAACAGTGCCGTCCAGTGCTCGAGCGACAGGCCTTCCTTCCCGCGGAGCGTGAACAGGAACGTGGAGACCAGCGGGATCGCGAAGAAGGCACCGACCAGGATGCCGATGACCCAGCGGGTGGTGAGCGACGGGGCGAGGCGGTTCACGACTGCCACCGCGCTGTCCGGCGCTGGATGAGCGAGTACAGGGCCATGACCACTCCCACGATGACGATCATGCCGAGCGCGAGTGCGCCGGCGAGGTTCTCGCGTCCGAGCACGGTTTCGCTGGTGAGCGCGGCACGGATCTGCAGCGGCACGATCTGGGCACCCTGGCTCGCGAGTGCCGCGGCCGTGGCGTACGAGGAGAAGGCGTTCGCGAACAGCAGCAGCAGGCTGGCGAGGAACGACGGGGCGAGCACCGGGAGTCCGATGCGGAGCCAGAAGCTGGTGCGTGTGCCGCCGAGCGTGAGGTTCGCCTCGGCCCACTGCGGCTTCAGCGCAGCGAGCGCCGGCATGAACGTGATCACCATGAGCGGGACCTGGAAGTAGATGTAGGGGAGCACGAGGCCGGGGAGCTCATACAGCCAGGTGCCGTTCGCGTAGATGTTGATACCGAAGCTGTCTTCCAGGAACACCTTGAGGACACCCTGGATGCCGATCGTCGCGATGAAGGCGAAGGCGAGCATCACGCCGCCGAACTGGGCGAGGACGCCGGCTGCGGCATCCACGGCCGAGCGCACTGCGCCCTCCGGGTTCATGCCGAGCAGGGCGTAGCAGACGAGGGCGCCGACGACCGCGCCGATCAGGGCGGTGAGGAGCGAGAGCCCGGCCGAGTTGGCGAAGGTGGTGAGCACGACGGGGTCGGCGAGGGCCGAGACGTTCGACCAGGTGAAGGAGCCGTCCTTGGTGAAGAAGCCGGAGCCGATCGCGAGCACGGTCGGTACGGCGAGGAACAGGACGACGTAGGCGGCGAAGGGGACCAGCCCCAGCCAGGCCCAGGACGGCTCGGACCGCCGGGCCCTCGCAGTGTGCGAGGACCCGGTGCCCGATTCCCGGATGGGAGAGACGGGGGCGGATGCCGCGGCATCCGCCCCCGGTGCGGTGATGGTGGTCACTGGACCGCCGCTGCCCACTTCTCGCCGAGCAGCGTGCCGGCCTTGGTGCTCTGCTCCTCGGTCGGGACGACCGTGTCCTCGGGGACCTCCGGCAGTGCCGAAGCCAGGTCGGCGTCGATCGTGCCCGCGTCCGTCATGGCCTCCATGCGAGCCGGACGTGCGCCGCCCTTGAGCCACAGGTTCTGCACGTCGTCGCTGTAGAGGAACTCCTGCCACAGGCGGGCAGCCGCCGGGTGCGGGGCGTCGACGTTGATGGCCTGGTTGTAGTAGCCCGCGTACCCGGTGCCGTCGAGCACGACGACCTCCCAGTTCTCGTTGTCGGCCTTGTGCGAGGCGTTCAGGTAGTCCCAGTCGAAGACAACGGGGGTCTCGCCGCTCGCGACGGTCGCCGTGGTCACGTCGACCTTGAGCAGGTTGCCGGCCTTCTGGAGCTCGGAGAAGAAGTCGATGCCGGGCTGGAAGTCGTCGAGCGTGCCCTCGGACTGGACGGTCGCGAGTCCGACAGCCGCGAAGGCCGCGCCGGCCTGCGTCGGGTCGCCGTTGATCGCGACGGCACCCTTGTAGGAGTCGCTCAGCAGGTCGACGAGCTCGCTCGGCGCGTCGAACTTCGAGGAGTCGTAGCCGATCGACATGTATCCGCCGTAGTCGCCGACGAACAGGCCGGTCGGCTCCTTGAGCGCGTCGGGGATGTCGTCCCAGGTCTCGACCTTGTAGGGAGCGAAGGTGTCGGTGTTCTGCAGCGCGACCGTGAGGCCGAGGTCGAACACGTCGGGTGCCGTGTCGAGTCCCTTGTTGGTCTCGGCAGCCTGGATCTCCTCGGCGCTGGACACGTCGGGGGATGCTTCGTTGATCGTGATCTCGGGGTACTTCTCGGCGAAGAGGTCGAGGATCTCGCCGTAGTTGGCCCAGTCGCGGGGGAGCGCGATGACGTTGAGCGCGCCCTCCTTCTTGGCGGCTGCCTCGAGGTCGGCGAAGGTGCCGAAATCGGCGACCGAGGTCGCGGCTGCGGCGTCGACCGCGTCTCCGCCGTCTGCGGGGGTGGCATCGGCCGCGGAGGCGCAGCCGGACAGGGCGAGTGCGGCCGTGGCGGCCAGGGCGATGCCGGCGCCGAAGCGCGCGCGGCGGGTGTTGCGAGCCATGTGATTCCTCTCGGGTGACCGGCGATCGCCGGTACGGGGTTGCGAGAGGAGGCTATGGGCCGGGGGTTACCGGTGATCTCGACGCGGGTGAACGCGAGATGTCCGACCGGTGGCGGGTGGACGCCGGGTCAGGTGCCGACCGAGTACTTGAAGCCGAGGTGCGAGCCGACGTAGCCGAGGCGCTCATAGAAGCGGTGGGCCTCGGTGCGGGCTGCGTCCGAGGTGAGCTGCACCATCGCGGCGCCGACGGCAGGAGCTGCGGCATCGGACACCCAGCGCATGATGGCGGATCCGATGCCGGACGAGCGCAGGTCGCTGCGCACGCGCACGGCTTCCACGAGCAGTCGTCTCGCGCCGCGGCGGGCCATGCCGGGGATCGACGTGAGCTGCAGCGTGCCGACGACCTCGCCGTCGAGCTCGACGACGAGCAGATCGTTCGACGGCTCGGCCAGGATCTCCTCGAGCGCGGCCGTGTAGGCCGGGCGGTCCTCATCGGATGCCACGTCACCGCGGGCCGCGCTGATCGGGTCGTCCGCGAGCAGGGCGATCACGGCATCCGCATCGGCCGTCGTGGCACGGCGCAGCGCCGCGCGACCGGCTCGGGAGTCGATGGGATGCGGGAGCGGGAGCGTGTCGAGCATGGTGCCAGTCTGTCACTGCCGCGGTGTCGTCCGATGCGCCGTGGGACTGGCATCCTGAACTGATGGACATCGGCGCGGTACTCGGCCTCGAGCAGCTCACCTGGGGCATGCTGCTGCTGGTGATCCTCGCGGCCTTCGGCGCGGGCTGGATCGACGCGGTCGTCGGCGGAGGCGGCTTGCTGCAGCTCCCCGTGCTGCTGCTGATCCCCGGTATGTCGCCGGTGCAGGCACTCGCCACGAACAAGTTCGCCTCGATCTTCGGCACCGCCACCAGCAGCGTCACCTACTACCGCCGAGCGAAACCCGACATCCGCACGGCGGTGCCGATGGCCGTGATCGCGCTCGCCGGATCGTTCGGCGGCGCGGCCGTCGCAACGGTGCTGCCCTCGGCGGCGTTCAAGCCGATCATCGTGGTCGCGCTGCTCGCGGTCGCCCTGTTCACCGCGTTCCGGCCGACGCTCGGAGCGGCGACGAAGCTGCGGTTCGAGGGCCGAAAGCACCACATCATGGCCGGCGCTGCGGGACTCGCGATCGGCTTCTACGACGGCATGATCGGGCCGGGGACCGGCACGTTCCTCGTCATCAGCCTCGTCGCCCTGCTCGGCTACGACTTCCTGCAGGCGAGCGCCAAGGCGAAGATCGTGAACTTCGCGACGAACGCCGGCGCGCTGCTGCTGTTCATCCCGCACGGTTCGGTGCTGTGGCTGCTCGGCGGCATCCTCGCGGTGGCGAACGTCGCCGGCAGCTACCTCGGGTCGCGCATGGCGATCGCGCGCGGCGCGACGTTCATCCGCGTGGTGTTCCTGGTCGTCGTGATCGCGCTGATCGGCAAGCTCGGCGTCGACGTGTGGAACGAGAACATCGTGCCTGCGCTCGCACTGCTCGGCTGAGCGCCTCCGCCCCTTCGACAACCTCAGGGACTCACCACGGGCTGGGGCGCGGAGCCTGTCGAAGCACCGCAGCCGACGCAGGCGCACATGACGAGACCCCGTGCTGCGGGCAGCACGGGGTCTCATCAGACGTCGATGGCGCGGGTCAGGCCTCGTCGTCCTCCGGCTCGAAGTCGACGCCGGCCTCGGCGCGCTGCGCGGGCGTGATCGGCGCCGGAGCCGAGGTCAGCGGGTCGAAGCCGTTGCCGGACTTCGGGAACGCGATGACCTCGCGGATCGACTCGGCCTTGGTCAGGTGCTGCAGCACGCGGTCCATGCCGAGCGCGATTCCGCCGTGCGGCGGTGCGCCGAACTTGAACGCGTCGAGCAGGAAGCCGAACTGCTCGTCGGCCTGCTCGTCGCTGATGCCCATGACCTCGAACACGCGCTTCTGCACGTCCTCGCGGTGGATGCGGATCGAGCCGCCGCCGAGTTCGGAGCCGTTGCACACGATGTCATACGCATAGGCGAGCGCCGAGCCGGGGTCGGTGTCGAACGTCTCCTGGAACTCGGGCTTCGGACCGGTGAACGCGTGGTGCACGGCGGTCCATGCGCCGGCGCCGACGGCCACGTCACCCGAGGCGACGGCATCCGCCGCGGGCTCGAACATCGGAGCGTCGACCACCCAGGTGAACGCGAACTCGTCGGGGTTCAGGTACCCGAGACGGCGACCGATCTCGACGCGCGCGGCGCCGAGCAGCGCGCGGCTCTCCTTCGTGGAACCGGCAGCGAAGAACACACAGTCGCCCGGCTCGGCACCGACGAACGCGGCGAGGCCCGCCTGCTCCGCCTCGGACAGGTTCTTGGCGGCGGGGCCGCCGAGCGAGCCGTCCTCGTTGAACAAGACGTACGCGAGGCCGCGGGCGCCGCGCTGCTTGGCCCAGTCCTGCCATGCGTCGAGCTGCTTGCGCGGCTGTGAGGCGCCGCCGGGCATGCGAACCGCGCCGACGTACTCGGCCTGGAACACGCGGAACGGGGTGTCCTTGAAGTACTCGGTGGCCTCGACGAGCTCGAGACCGAAGCGCAGGTCGGGCTTGTCGGAGCCGTACTTCGACATCGCCTCGGCGTAGGTCATGCGCGGCAGCGGGGTCGCGACCTCGACGCCGATCGTGGCCCACATCGCCTGGATGAGCGACTCCATGAGCGTGATGACGTCTTCCTGGTCGACGAAGCTCATCTCGATGTCGAGCTGCGTGAACTCCGGCTGGCGGTCGGCACGGAAGTCCTCGTCGCGGTAGCAGCGCGCGATCTGGAAGTACTTCTCCACGCCGCCGACCATGAGCAGCTGCTTGAACAGCTGCGGGGACTGCGGCAGCGCGTACCAGCTGCCGGGGCTCAGTCGAGCCGGCACCAGGAAGTCGCGGGCGCCCTCAGGGGTCGAGCGGGTCAGCGTCGGGGTCTCGACCTCGGTGAAGTCCTCGCCGTGCAGCACGTCGCGGATCGCCTTGTAGACGTTCGAGCGCAGACGAAGCGCGGATGCCGGGGCCGGACGACGCAGGTCGAGGTAGCGGTACTTGAGGCGCGCCTCTTCACCGACGGTCTCGCTCTCGGCGAGTGCCGTCGAGACCTGGAACGGCAGAGGAGCGGACTCGTTGAGCACCTCGACCTCTGCGGCGATCAGCTCGATCTCTCCGGTCGGCAGGTTCGGGTTCGCGTTGCCCTCGGGACGCTGCGAGACGACGCCGGTCACCTGGAGCACGAATTCGTTGCGCAGCGGGTGGGCGATCTCCTCGTCGCGGATGACGACCTGGGCGATGCCCGAAGCATCCCGAAGATCGATGAAAGCGACTCCTCCGTGGTCACGACGGCGATCGACCCAACCCGCGAGGGTGACGGTCTGACCGATGTGCTCGGCTCGCAGTGAGCCTGCCGAGTGGGTGCGAAGCACGGAGTATTCCTTCTGATCTGGGAAATGGGGAACCCGCCCATTCTACGGGGGCGCGCGGAGCCGATCCGGCGTGTTCTGCGGGGCGGGGCCGATCGTCAGTATGATCGCCACGACACAGCCATCACACAGAAAGGGTGCACCGTGGACTCCAACGGCATCTCCGATCTCTACGCATCGATCTTCTCCGGCACCACGGGTCTGATCACCCTGGTCTTCTATGTGCTCGTCGTCATCGGCCTCTGGAAGGTGTTCACGAAGGCAGGCCACCCCGGCATCCTCGCGATCATCCCGATCGTGAACGTCATCTTCCTCGTGCGCATCGCCGGCCTGTCCGGCTGGTGGTCGCTGCTGTACCTGATCCCGATCGTCAACATCGTCTTCGGCATCATCGTGGCGATCAAGCTCGGTGAGCGCTTCGGCAAGGGCGGCCTGTTCTCCTTCTTCCTGCTGTTCGTCTTCCCGTACATCGGCTACCTGATCATCGGCTTCGGGGAGTCCCGCTACAGCAGGGCCTGACATGCCCGCGAAGCGACTGCACCTCGTTCGTCACGGTGAGGTGCACAACCCCTCGCGTGTGCTCTACGGTCGGCTGCCCGACTACCACTTGAGCAAGGCGGGCCGTCGGATGGCGCAGGCCGCCGCCGATCATGTCGGCTCGCTCGAGCGGCCGGTCAGCGCGCTGTACTCCTCGCCGCTCGAGCGGGCGCAGGAGTCCGCAGAGCCGTTCGCTGCACGTTTCGACCTCGTGCCCGAGATCGACATCAGGGTGATCGAGCCGACGAACGTGTTCGAGGGCACGCAGATGCGCCGCTCGTTGATGAACCCGATGAACTGGTGGCACCTGCGGCAGCCGTCGCTGCCGAGCTGGGGCGAGCCGTACACGTCGATCGCGGAGCGGATGCTCGGAGCCATGGACGAGGCATGGACCGCGGCGGACGACGGCGACGTGGTCGTGGTCTCGCACCAGGCGCCGATCTGGATCACGCACCTGCGGGTGGCGGGTCTGCCGTTGCGGCACGACCCGCGCACCCGTCGGTGCGCCCTGTCGAGCGTGACGTCGTTCGAACGCGTCGGCGACGTCTGGCGCGAGGTCGCCTACGCCGAGCCCGCCGCGACGGACGGCGCAGTGGACGTCGGCGCGGTCTGATCTGAGTCGATGCCCAGTCCAGCCGGGCTCAGTGCCCGGCGGCCAGCAGCGACTGGATGACGCCCACCGCGGCGAACTGTCCTGCCGTGGCGGCCATCATCACCGCGGCCATCGGGCCGGGCATCGCGGCGCGGTGCGCGAGGTCGCCCGCTGCGTACACGCCTGGTTCCGTGGTGCGGCCGAAGTCGTCGATCTCGATCGCGCCGGATTCCAGCATCCCGAGGCCCAGTTGCTGAGCGAACGGCGCACGCTGTCGCATCGAGCCGGCCGCAACGAAGATGCCGGCAGCGGCATACTCGGCGTCGGCGGTGCGCACCACCACGCCGGCATCGTCGGCGGAGACGGCGATCGCAGTCGATCCGCCGACCCGTACGCCACGCGCCTCGATCGAGGTGACCTCCTCCGCCGTGAACGGGGCGTCCACCGGGATCACGGTGATCTCGCTCACGATGCGGCCCAGCATCGCGATCAGGTGCTGGGCGCGAGCGGCTCCACCGAGCACGGCGATCGGCTTGCCCGCATGCTCGTGTCCGTCGCAGAACGGGCACGCGAAGACCTTCCGCCCCCACAGCGCCGACAGTCCGTCGATCTCGGGCAGATCGTCGACGACACCCGTCGCGAGGATGATGTTCCGGGCGGATGCCGATGCGCCCCCGAGCAGCGAGACGACGAAGTCGCCCTCGACGCCGGCGATGCCCTCGACGGTGGCGTTGCGGATCTCGACGTCGTCATAGGCGGCGAGCTGGGCGCGGGCCGTGGCGCGGAACTCCGCAGGCGGGGTGCCGTCGTTCGCGATCACGTTGTGCATGTGCTGCACCGTGCCGTTGCGGTACTGGCCCGAGTCGAGGAGCAGGGTCGAGCGATGCATCCGGCCGAGCGTCAGTGCTGCCTGCAGTCCTGCGGGTCCGGCGCCGATCACGATCGCGTCATACATGGGGGGAGTCCTTCCGACGTGCGGGTTGCGTTCACCGACAGTCTGTGACTTCATGTTGACATGAAGTCAAGTGCTGAGCATCCCTGGTCCGTCGGCGACGTCGCTGCGCGCTTCGACCTGCCGACGAACGTGCTCCGGCACTGGGAGTCGGTGGGACTGCTCCGCCCGGAACGCGACACCGCAGGGCGCCGCCGGTACGGCGAGGACGAGGTCGTGCGGATCGCCGTGATCCAGCGCAGCAAGGCCGCGGGGATGAGCCTCGAGCAGATCGCCGTGCTGCTCGACGACGGCAGCGCCGGCCGTCACGTCGTGCTGCAGGCGCACCTCGACGACCTCGACCGACGGATGCAGGAGATGCGGCTCTCGCGTGCGATGACCGAGCACGCGCTGCGGTGCCGCTCGCACGACATCGCCACGTGTCCTCGGTTCCGGGAAGGCGTCGCCGACGTGCTCGCGCAGCTCTGACGGCGTCGGGTACCTGGGGGTCGTATCGGCCTACGCATAGGAAGCCGCGCGTAAGCTGGGAATCGTGTCTCCTGCTCTCTGGGTTCCCGAGCCTGTCGAAGGGCTTTCATCCCGCAGCGGCCGCTCCACCCGCATCCGACGCCCCCGTCGTGCGCTCGGAGCCGCGCTCGCCGCGGTGCTCGCGGTCGGTCTGAGTGCCTGCGCCCCTGACCCCGTCAGCGAGTCGTTCCTCAGCGGGGAGAACACCGGCTACGTCGCGGCCGATGGCGCGATCGTCGAGATCCCGGTCGCCGAACGCGGCGAGCCGGTCGAGTTCGCCGGCGTCACCGAGAACGGCGAGGACTTCGACAGCGCAGACATCGCGGGTCAGGTCGCCGTGGTCAACTTCTGGTACGCCGGGTGCGCCCCGTGCCGCGTGGAGGCGGCCGACCTCGAGAGCGTCTGGCAGGAGTACGAAGACCAAGGCGTCTCGTTCATCGGCGTCAACACCCGCGACCAGGCGGACACGGCACGCGCCTTCTCCGAGGAGTTCAAGGTCACCTACCCGAGTCTGATCGACGTCGACACCGCCGAGGCCAAGCTCGCGTTCGCGCAGGCCGTGCCGATCGCCGCGACGCCCACGACCCTCGTGCTCGACAAGCAGGGTCGCGTCGCAGCGCGCATCATCGGGCCGATCGACGGCACCTCGATCCTCTCCACGCTCGTCAAGGACGCGCTCGCGGAGACGCCGTGACCGCGGCGGGTGCGCTGTGAACGCCGAATCCATCATCGGTTCGGGCGCACTCTGGTTGGCGATCCCGGTGGCGATGCTCGCCGGGCTGATCTCGTTCCTCTCCCCCTGCGTCCTGCCACTGGTCCCGGGGTACCTCGGGTTCCTCGGCGGCGCGGTGACGCCGCGGTCGGCGAAGGGTGCCGATGCCGCAGCCCCGGGCCGCGGTCGGCTCGTGCTCGGCGTGCTGCTGTTCATTTTCGGCTTCAGCATCGTGTTCGTCGCCATCACGGCGCTCGGCGGCGCCGCGAACGTGTTCATGCTCCAGTGGGGCGAACTGATCACCCGCATCCTCGGCGCAGTGATCATCCTGATGGGGCTCGTGTTCCTCGGACTGTTCGGCTTCGCGCAGCGGGAGCTCCGCTTCCACGTCGATGCGAAGTACGGCGTGATCGGGGCACCGCTGCTCGGCATCGCGCTCGGCATCGGCTGGGCCCCCTGCCTCGGACCGACCCTCACCGCGATCTTCGCGCTCTCCTTCAACGCGGGCGACCCGGTGCGCGCCGGATTCCTCGGCCTCGCCTACTCGCTCGGACTCGGCATCCCGTTCCTGCTCGTCGCGCTCGGCTTCGGCTGGGCGACGAAGACGGTCGGATTCCTGCGCCGGCACATCCGCGTTGTGAACATCATCGGCGGTGTGCTGCTGATCCTGCTCGGCATCCTGATGGTGACCGGGCTGTGGACCGACATCATGTCCCGCCTGACGGCGGTGATGGGCAGTGTCCTCCTCCCGCTCTGACAAGAACTCCCGCCAGCAGAACCCCCAGCACCAGAAGAACAAGGATGCCGTGACCTCCAAGACCACCGACAGCAGCGATCCGCTGCGGCCGTCAGACCACGTCGACGGCGACGACTCGGTCGCCCAGCCGAGGCTCGGCTTCGTCGGCTGGCTGCGCTGGGGATGGCGTCAGCTCACCTCGATGCGCACCGCCCTGGTGCTGCTGCTCGTGCTCGCGATCGCCGCGATCCCCGGCTCGATCTTCCCCCAGCGCATGGCCGACCCCAACGGTGTCAGCCAGTGGCAGCGCGACAACCCCGACATCTTCCCGATCCTCGACGGTCTGAAGCTGTTCGACGTCTACCTGTCGCCGTGGTTCTCGGCGATCTACCTGCTGCTGTTCGCCTCGCTCGTCGGCTGCGTGATTCCGCGCATCCGTCACCACGCGAAGGCGCTCCGTGCACGTCCGCCGCGCACGCCGGCCCGCCTGCAGCGCCTCGAGGACTTCCGTTCCGTCGAGCGCATCCCTTCGACAGGCTCAGGGACCCACGGGGATGGCTCAGGGACCCAGGGGGATACCGATGCCGCAGCATCCACCTCGGTCGACATCGCGACCTCGCAGCTGAAGGCGCTCGGCTATCGAGTCGAGCGCTACGACCGCGGCCGTTCCTTCTCGGTGTCAGCCGAGCGCGGATACTGGCGCGAGACCGGCAACCTGCTCTTCCACCTCGCCCTGGTCGGCGTGCTGGTGACGGTCGGCGTCGGCGGCGGCTTCTCGTACACCGGCCAGCGCGTGCTGGTCGAGGGGGAGACCTTCGCGAACACGCTCGTCGACTACGACTCGATGAACCGCGGTCGCTTCGTCGGCGATGATGCCCTCGCGCCCTACTCGATGCGCCTCGACACCTTCGATGTGAGCTACCAGCCCTTCGGCGAGCCCGGTTCCGGGCAGGCCGGCGACTTCTCGGCCAACATGACCGTGAAGGAGCACGGCGAGGAGCGCACCGGCTCGGTGCAGGTGAACCACCCGCTCGGCGTCGCCGACGACAACGTGTTCCTGCTCGGCAACGGCTACGCCCCGACGATCACCGTGCGCAACGCCGCCGGTGACGTGGTGTTCACGAACAGCGTGCCGTTCCTGCCGCAGGACACGCAGATGACCTCGCTCGGCGTGATCAAGGTCACCGACGGGCTCCCGGAGCAGCTCGGTCTGCTCGGCTTCTTCTACCCGACGACCGGCGTGCTCAAGAGCGGTGCCTTCTTCTCCGCCTACGGCGCGCTGACGAACCCGACGCTCACGCTCGACGTGTACTCGGGAGACCTCGGCATCAACGAGGGCACCCCTCGCTCGGTCTACGTGCTCGACACCACCGACCTCACCAAGCTCACGGGACGCACGACGGACGTCGCATCGATCGAGCTCGCACCGGGCGAGACCGCCGATCTGCCGAACGGCATGGGCACCGTGACCTTCGAGGACGAGTCGCCGGCCGGCGCCACCGACGCCTCGCAGTCGGTCAAGCGGTTCGCCTCGCTGCAGATCCACCGCGACGACTCCGGCCCGTGGGTGCTCGCGTTCGCACTGCTGGCCCTCGGCGGACTCATGCTCGCATTGTTCGTCCCGCGTCGCCGCATGTGGGTCAAGGCCACCGCGACCGCCGACGGCGTCGCCCTCGAGTACGCGGGCCTCGCCCGCGGTGAGGACCCGACCATCGCGATGGCGCTCGACGACCTGGTCGCCGGCCACGCTCGACTGCTCGACGCCGAGGGCTCGACATCGGCTCGTCCCGACGCCGATGTTGAAGCCGACCCCGCCCCCGACGCTGAAGCCGAGGCGCCCGCGGCACCCGAGGCCGCAGCATCCGACAGCCCTGCATCCGACACTCCGAAAGTAGACTGACACCATGTTCGACCTCAACGTGATCTCGCCGATCCTGCTGTGGACGGCGATCGCGATCTACGCCGCAGCGTTCGTGGCCTACGCCTTCGACCTCGCACGGCGGTCGCAGCTGTCCGCGGATTCGCAGACAGCGCGTGAGGCCGAGCTCGTCGGCGCCGGTGTCGGCGCCCGTGGTCGCGCGTCGGCCGGGGCAGTGTCGGGTTCGACGACGGATGCTCCGCCGCAGCGTTTCGTGATGGCTCGCATCGGCACCTCGCTCACGGTGCTGGCGTTCTTCTTCCACTTCGGTGCGACGCTGACCCGTGGCATCGCCGCCGGCCGCGTGCCGTGGGCGAACCTCTACGAGTTCGCGATGATCGGCACGCTGCTCGTGATCGCTGTGTACCTGATCGTGCTCACCCGCATGGATCTGCGGTTCCTCGGCACGTTCATCACCGGACTCATCGTCGTGCTGCTCGGACTCTCGTCGACGAACTTCTACGTCGACGTGTCACCGCTCATGGATCCGCTGAAGAGCGTCTGGCTCGTGATCCACGTGTTCGTGGCGTCGCTCGGCACCGCGTTCTTCGCGCTGGCGTTCGCGCTCTCGGTGATCCAGCTCATGCAGTCCCGCCGCGAGCGCCTCGTGTCGGAGGGCGCAGAGAAGACCGGTCCGGGGTTCCTCCGCACCTTCCCGACCGCGGAGCGCCTGGAGAGCATGGCGTACCGCTTCACGATCATCGGCTTCATCCTCTGGACGTTCACCCTGATCGCCGGGTCCATCTGGGCGTACTACGCCTGGAGCCGCTTCTGGGGCTTCGACGTCAAGGAGACCTGGACCTTCGTGATCTGGGTGCTCTACGCGGGCTACATCCACGCGCGAGCGACCCGCGGATGGCGCGGCAACCCTTCGGCATGGCTCGCGATCGTCGGCTTCTCGGCCGTGATGTTCAACTTCACGATCGTGAACGTGTTCTTCAAGGGCCTGCACGCCTACTCGGGCATCTCCTGAGCTCAGGCGGTCACTGATCCGTCGGTGTCACCAGCGGGCCTGCGGGCCCAGTGGGACGATCTCGGCGTGCTCGACGCCGTCCTCGTACCAGACGAACTCCGCCTCGGAGATGGTCTCGGCCGGACGTGAGCCGAGCGAGCGGCGGGACTTGTGCGAGAGCTCGGTCCAAGCCGCCGGTGTGAGCGTCTTCGCGTAGAGCACGGAGAGGTGGAACGTCCAGTCCTCCACGGTCCGCTCATCGAGGCGCTGGAGGTCGGTACCCGCGAGGGCCGTGCTCAGGCTGGAGTATGCCGACACCAGGGATGCCGTGCGCGCCAGGCGCAGGATCACGACCTGCCAGGGCGAGGGGAACACGTCCACCGCCTCGGCGACGACCTCGATCGGACGCCGTGCAGCGGCCCATTCGTGGATGACGGTGCGCAGCTGCTCGCGACGCTCCGGCTCGTGGAACGCGCGCAGGGTGACGTGCTCGGTGTGCGGGTGCGGAGTGGTCATTCGGGTCAGGGCTGAGCGCTGCACGGAGCGGTAGACATCAGCTACCGCGGTCCTCGGCCGCAGCACCAGGTACTGCTGACCCTCCAGCTCGGCGAGCTGGGCGGGGGAGGACATGAAAGGTCGTCGCATCTCCTGATCGTATGCGCGTGAGGCACCTCCCGTTTGCCGCAGGCCGAAACCGGGACCGAAACGAAAGACCGCGACGTGTCCGGATGGACATGCCGCGGTCTTTCGTTGTCGTCTCCGTTCCCACGGAGACGCCGGCTCAGGCCGTGGCCAGCACCGCCTTCGTCGACGTCGTGCGACGCACGGTCACCGCGAGCGTCGTTGCGACCAGCGACAGCACGCCCCACACGACCAGGGCGGCGATCGCGGACCCGCTGCCGGCGATGAGTCCGGCGAATGCGGGAGCGGTGGGCAGCGCTGCGCCGAGGCCGGCGAGCCAGCCGGGCACGGTCGAGATCAGACCGGTCGCGACCGCCAGGACCCCGACGAGCGCGCTGATCCATCGGCCGATGCCGCCGAACAGGGCGACCAGGGCCTGGTTGACCGCGGCGAACACGATGCCGGCGAGGACTGCGGTGCCCGCGAAGGCCCACCAGGCGCCGACGTCATAGCTCGCGACGAACTGCACGATGATCGCGACGAGGAGGCCCTGGCCCGCGCCGATCAGCGCGGCCGGGGCGAACGCCCGCAGGGCCAGCCCGGCCGAGGAGCGGCGCGAGGTGAGCGTGCGCGCCGTGTGCGCCCGCATCACGATGAACGACGCCAGGCCGCCGAACCACAGCACCACGGCTGCGAGCAGCGGGATCGCGGTCGGCCCGAAGATCGTGTTCATCGAGGAGTCCGTCGACACCGGGTCGGCGATCACGGAGGCGAGCGAAGTCGACTCGGAGTCGCTGAACGAGGGGAGCGAGTCGGCTGCCGTGCGCAGGCCGCCGGCAAGATCGCCCGTCCCGGTCGCCAGGGTATCGAGTCCGCTCGCGAGCTCGGTCGTGCCGTCCGCGAGTGCGGTCGCGCCATCGGAGAGCTGCGTCGCACCGGAGGCGAGGGCGCGCGCGCCGGCGGCTGACTGGTCGATGCCCTGGCTCGCGAGCTGGTTCAGCCCACCGGCGAGCTGGGTGGCGCCGGCGCCGGCCTGCGACATGCTCGAGGCGAGGGTGCTGAGGGTGCCGGGGATGGCGGCGATGCCGCCGGCGACCTGTGGCGCGCTCAGCGTGCCGGCGGCGGTCCCTGCGGAGGTCGCCGCTGCCGCGGCGGAGGCCGCGGCGGTGCGGAGCTGGTCGCACATGCTCTCGCCGGACACTGCTGCATCGCAGGTTGCAGCCATCGTGCCGAGGGTCGTCGCCAGGTCCTTGGTCTGTGCCGCGGCCTGGGTGGCCGTGCCGGTGGCGGACTGCACGGTGCCGACGAGCTGAGTGATGCCGCCGACGTTGTCCTGCAGTTGCGTGCCACCAGCGGTCAGCCCGGCACCGATCGTGCCGGCGCCGTTCGCGGCATCCCGAGTGTTCTTGGCGATCGTGTCGAGACCGGTGGCGAGCGAGGATGCGCCGGAGCCGAGCTCCGTCGCGCCGGAGGCGAGCTTCGTCGCGCCGTCGGGGATCGCGGCGGCGCCGGTGGCGGCATCCCGTGCCCCGGTGGCGAGCTTCACCGCACCGTCAGCTGCGTCACCGATCTGGTCGCCGATCGTCGTGAAGCCGACGAGGATGTTCTCGGTCGTCGCCTCGGAGAGCATGGTGCCGAGGGTCGATGCCGCGACGTTCGCGATCTGCCCCGTGATGAGGTCGTCGGCGACGAGTCCGTCTTCCGGCGTCGTCACTTCGATCGTCGCCTGCTCAGGGTTGCCCCCGCCGTCGGCGATGGCCTGTCCGGACGACGTGGCAGCGGCCGAGAAGCTCTCGGGGATCGTGATGACCGCCTGGTACGAGCCGTCGGCCAGGCCGTCAGCTGCATCCTCCTCGTTGGAGATCACCCAGGTGAGGTTCGAGTCCAGGTCGTCGGAGCCCTCCACGAGCCCTGACGCCAGCTGGCGGCCGAGCGGCGTGACCTGTCCGTCGATGGTCACCGGGTCGTCGAGGTTGACGATCGCGGCGGTCATGGAGTCCAGGCGCTCGGTCGGGTTCTGCAGCGCCGCGACGAGGATGCCCCCGACGGCGGCGGGCAGCAGCAGGATGCCGAGGATGGTCAGCCACGTGATGGGCTTGCGGGAGCGTGCGCGCTCGATGGGGAGGGTCATGCGGTCACCTCGGTGGATTCTGCGGACGACCGGCGGGTCGAGCGCGTATCGAAGACGGCGGCGGAGGGCCAACCGGCCTCCGAGAGGATGGTGCGAGCCGCGTCGGCATCTGATGCCGTGGCGAACACCGCGAGGGGGCGGGATGCCGCTGCGTCGCGCAGCATGGCGGCCGCCTGGTCACGCTGACCGCCGGCGAGGCGGTCGAGGCCGTCGATCACGACGACCGCGGACTTCCCTCGGAGCGCCTCGGCGAGGTCGAGGAGCGCGGCATCCGGGTCGTCGACCAGGACGCAGCCGACGTGCGCCCGCACCCAGGCCGCGCGGCCGGGGAGCAGATGCCCGGCGACGCGGAGGCGTCCCTCATCTGCCGGGTTGCGGCCGGCGACGGCGAGCGCCAGCGCGCGGCGCACGCGGTGATCGGATCCGGTGGCGACGAGCGCCCCGCCCGGTGCCACGCGCAGCGTGACGCCTTCGAGCACCGGTGCGTCGGCGCTGATCGAGAGCTGGTCGGCCGCGATCACCGAGTCGTCGCCGGGCCACGAGGCCAGGTGCCGCTCGCGCTCGACCGCTTCGCCCTCGATGTCGACGCTCGGCAGGATCTTCTCCAGCCATGCCGGCAGCTGCCAGGCGCGCTCGCCGAGGATCGCCATCAGGGCGGGGATCAGCGTCATCCGCACCAGGAAGGCGTCGATCGCGATGCCGGCGGCGAGGCCGAGAGCGATCGGCTTGAGCGAGGAGTCGCCCTCGGGGACGAACGCCACGAACACCGCGAACATGATGAGACCGGCGGCCGTGACGACCTTCGCAGAGCCGGTGAAGCCGCTTCGCACGGCACGCTTGGCGGCAGCACGCCGCGTCGCGCGGTCCGGGCTCTTCGAGTCCTTGTCGTGCACGAAGTCCTCGCGCATACGGGACACCAGGAACACCTGATAGTCCATCGCCAGGCCGAACAGCACGCCCATCAGGATGATCGGCATGAAGCTGATGATCGGGCCGACCTTCGCCACATGCAGGGCATCGGCGAACCAGCCCCACTCGAACACCGCGCCGACGACGCCGAACGCCGCGACGATCGAGAGCAGGTAGCCGAGGGCCGCCGTGATCGGCACCCACAGCGAACGGAACACGATCGTCAGCAGGATGAGCGAGAGCCCGATCACGAAGATGCCGAAGGGCAGCAGCGCATTGCCGAGCTGGTCGGAGATGTCGATGCCGACGGCGGTGAATCCGGTGACCTTCAGGTCGATACCGAACTCGTCGAGCCATTCGTCATGGTGGGAGCGGAGCTCACGCACCAGGTCTGCGGTGGCAGGGTCATCGGGAGCGGTCTCCGGGATGATCTGCACGATGCCGGTGTCCGCGGTCTCGTTCGGGGTCGCGAGGGCGACCTCCTTGACACCGGGGATGTCGCCGACGGCGTCGCCGAGATCCTCCATCAGACCGAGCGGATCGGTGGAGGTGACGATCGTTCCGGTGAGGATCAGCGGGCCGTTGAAGCCGGGGCCGAACTCCTCGCCGACGAGGTCGAAGCTCTGGCGAGCCTCGGAGTCCTTCGGCAGCACGCCGGCATTGGGGAGGGCCAGGTTCAGGCTGAGCGCGGGCACCGCGACGATGCCGAGCCCGATCACCACGGCGAGCGAGACCAGGACGGGATGCTTGGTGACGCCGCCGACCCAGCGGTCGCTGAACCCGCGACGCGGTGCGGCGACCTTCTGGCCCTTCTTGGGCTTGGGTTCGCGACGCGGGCGACCGACGACCTTGCCCTTCATGAAACCGAGCAGTGCCGGGGTGAGCGTGACCGCGATGGCCACGGCGATCGCGACTGCCACCGAGGCGGCGATGCCCATGGTCGTCAGGAACGGGATGCCGGCGAAGCTCAGGCCGATCAGCGCGATCAGCACCGTCACGCCTGCGAAGACGACTGCCGAGCCTGCCGTGCCGACGGCGCGGGAGGCGGACTCCTCCGGATCGACCCCCGCTCGGACCTGGTCCTGGTGTCTCGCCATGATGAAGAGGGCGTAGTCGATGCCGACCGCGAGGCCGAGCATGAGCGCCAGGAGCGGCGTCGTGGACGACACCGTGGCGAACGCGGTGGCGGCGAAGATGCCGGCCATCGAGATCCCGACGCCGAGCACGGCGGTGAGGAGTGGGAGACCTGCGACCACGAAGGAGCGGAAGGTCACGATCAGCACGAGCAGGGCGATCAGCAGGCCGACCGCTTCGGTGAGCGTCAGGCCGGGGATCGAGGTCGCGAACAGGTCGCCGCCGAGGGCGGTCTGCGAGCCGTCGGGAAGCTCGGCGGCGAGGTCATCGGATGCAGCGCGCAGTGCATCCTTCGTCTCGTCCGAGACGTTGGTCGATTCGCCGTCGAACTGCAGGCGGATGATCGCCGCGTTCTCGTCGTCGTTCACCATGCCGGTGACCATCTCGTCGTACGGGGAGTTCGCCGCGAGGACCCCGTCGAGGTCGCCCAGCTCGTCGACCGCGTTCTCGATGTCCTCGCGGTACGGGTCGTCGGTGATCGTGTCACCGTCGGCGGCGACCACGATGATCTGCGCGCTCGTGCCGCTCACCTGCGGGAACGAGCGGGAGAGCTGCTCGAGCCCCGCCTGCGACTCGGTGCCCGGGATGGAGAACGAGTTGTCGGTGCCGGCGCCGAGCACGAGCGCGCCCGCACCGGCGATGCCGAGTGCGAGAAGCCAGGAGACGAGAACCCGCCACGGGTGCCGGAACGACCAGCGACCGAGCGAAGACAGGAGAGTGGACACGCATTCCTCCGGGGGGATGAGGTGTGGATACACAGGTGTATCCAATACATAGTTGTATCGTAAAGTGAAGCGCCCTCCGCAGTCTGTGTGCAGGGTGTGAATCATGCGAGAGTGAGGGGACAGGAGGTCTCGATGACGACACCCGCAACCCGCAGCCGAGAGAACACGCGAGCACGGCTCCTCGAGGCGGCAGCCCAGGTCTTCGCCGAGGTCGGACTCGACGGTGCATCGGTCGAGGCCGTGTGCGAGCGCGCCGGATTCACGCGCGGCGCGTTCTACTCGAACTTCGAATCCAAGGACGAGCTCTTCCTCACGCTCGCTGCGAGCGTGGCTGACGTCCGCGTGAGCGCAGTGCGCACCCGCATCGAGGAGCTCACCGCGGAGGGCGCGATCGCAGAGGGATGCGACCCGGTCGATCTGGTGCAGCAGGTGATGGAGCTCGGCGGCGACGATCGCCTCGGCGTGATGCTGATGAGTGAGATCCGCATCCGGGCCGTGCGCGACGCGCAGTTCGGCGCCGCCTACCTGGCCCAGGAGCGCGAGATGGTCGCCAGCATCGCGCAGATCATCGACGACATCGCCGAGTCCGGGTTGCTGACGCTCCGGCTTCCCGCCGAGACGGCCGGTCGGATGCTCATGATCCTCTGGGAGGGCATGACCGTCCGCGGTGCCATGGCCGGGCAGGATGACGAGACGCTGCGTCACTCCGGCAGTGAGGAACTCGGTCGTCTCGTGCAGCTGCTGATCGAGAAGTAGGTCAGCGGTGGCCTCGGTCGTGTGACCGGACCAGGGAGAGGAGCACGGCGACGGCGAGCGCTGCCGCGGTTGTCAGGAACGTGATCCGCAGCCCCGAGGTCAGCGCGTCGACGCCCGCGGCGCCGACCACGGTGGATCCGGATGCCGCGGCGAACAGTGCCGGCAGCAGTGAAGCGCCGGTGACGAGGCCGAGGTTGCGTGAGAGCCCGAGCAGGCCGGAAGTCACGCCGCGTCGATCAGCCGGAGTCGCGGCGAGCACCCCGGTGGTGTTGGCCGCGAGGAAGAGCTGGTAGCCGGGCGCCAGCAGCACGGTGCCCGTGATGTAGCCGGGAAGTCCCCACCACGCGGGCAGCAGCGCGAGCGCGAGCGCTCCGGCGATCATCGCCGAGAGGCCGGTCGTCGTCATGCGCCGTGTTCCGAAGCGGTCGACAGCGCGACCTGCACGCACGCCGGTGCAGATCGAGGCGACCGGCCCGGCGGCCATGATCGCGCCGATCGCAGCGGGGGAGAGGTCGAGGGCGCCGGCGAGGAAGAACGGCCCGACCACCAGGGTGCTCATCATGACCGTCCCGACGATCAGGTTCAGGGCGGCACCGATCGAGATAGCCCGAGTGCGCAGCAGTGCGAGCGGGAGGACCGGCTGCGCTGCGCGGCGCTCGCGCAGGACGAACAGCAGCAGGAGAGTCGCTGCGCCCCCGAGGATCGCCGCGGTCGGCCACTGGTCGCCGGTGCCAGGCGTCGTGACGCCGAGCGTATAGAGCGCGACGGCTCCGGTCAGCAACAGGACGCCGGCGACGTCGAAGGGTCGCCGTCCCGCACGAGCGGGTGCAACGTCATGGATCCGCCAGGTCAGGAGCGCCGCAAGCGTCCCGAGCGGCGCCATGATCGCGAAGATGGCGGGCCATCCGGCGACCGTGATCAGCAGACCGCCGAGCGCCGGTCCGGATGCCGTGCCCACGGCGGCCGTCGTGCCGAGCAGTCCCATGGCCGCGCCGAGGTGATCCGCTGGCACGAGATCGCGTGCGCGTGCGAGCGGCAGCGCCATCATGACGGCGGCGCCGACACCCTGCAGGGCTCGAGCGGAGATGAGGGCGCCGAGCGTCGGGGAGAGCGCGCTCAGCAGTGCGGCGCCGCTGAAGATGGCGATCCCGATCAGCAGCACCCGTCGTCGACCGAGCAGATCGCCGAGGTGGCCGACGGTGAGGCTCGTCGCGGTCATCGCAAGCAGGTAGGCGACGGCGATCCACTGCGTCTGCGCCACCGTGCCCCCGAGATCGGCCGCGATCGTGGGGAGGGCGACGTTGGCGGCGCTCGTTCCCAGCGATGCGACGAGCACGCTGAGGGCGAGGCCGCCGAGGTCGGCGCGTAGTCGAGGAGCATTCGGGTCGGTGGCTGTCATGGCCCCAGGTTGGATGCTCGAATGCCGTTACGGCAACTGCTGTTGCTGAAACCGGGATATCGTGCTGAGATGACGGGATGGACGAATCGTCATCGGCACTCGAGAGCACGCTCCGACAGATCGGTCCGCGTCTGCAGGCGCTGCGTGCCCGGCGCGGCCTCACGCTGGCCGAGGTCGCGAGCGCCACTGGGATCTCGAAGAGCACGCTGTCGCGGCTGGAGACGGGGCAGCGTCGGGCGAGTCTCGAACTCATGCTGCCGCTGGCCAAGGAATATCGGGTTCCGCTCGACGACCTCGTCGGCGCGCCGGAGACCGGTGATCCTCGCGTGCGACTGCGTCCGCGCCGCGTCAATGGTCGTACGGTCGTCGCCCTCACGCGACAGCCGGGCGAGCGCCATGCGTGGAAGATCATCGTCCCGCGGACGTTCCAGGAGCCGACGCTGACCGCGCACGAGGGTTCTTCGTGGATGTATGTGCTGTCAGGGCGCATCCGCCTCATCGTGGGTGATCGCGACGTGATGCTCGGGAGCGGCGAGGTCGCGGAGTTCGACACGCGCACGCCGCACTGGTTCGGCGCGGATGGCGAGAATGACGCCGAGATCCTCACGATCTTCGGAACGGACGCGGGGCACGGGCATCGGGATGCGGCGCTGGCGACGCGCCATCTCGCCGAGGTGCTGGGTGAATCCGAAGCGGTGAGGGCGACATCGATCGAGGATTGATTTCGAGAGTAGACTCTCATAACCTGGTGAGGTGACCCTAACTTCTTCGGCTGCACGCCCGGATCCGCGTCGACGACCGGGACGTCCGCCTGCACTGGATGCCGAGGCGATCGCGATCGCCGTCGTAGACATTGGCTTCCCAGCCCTGACCTTCGCCGCCGTCGCCGAACGCCTCGGCGTCGCGCAGGCGACCCTCTACCGTCATGCGAGCAACCGGGATGAGCTCGTGCGGCTCGGTCTCGATCGCGCCCTGCGAACGGCTGAGTGGCCGGAGCTCGATGGTGACTGGCGGTCCCTGCTGGAGCGGAGCGCCGTGGCGTCGTGGCGGGTCTGGGAGCAGCACCCCGGCGCCGTCCTCGAGGTCGCCAGGGGCATCGTGCCGTGGTCCATCGTCGCGATCTCCGATCAGGTCGGCGTCGCGCTCGTCGAACGGGGTTTCTCCGCCCGCGCCGCGGTGCTCGCGGTCGACCTCGTCTTCGATCTCACGGCCGACAGCCGACGTGGTGCGGAGACTCTCGACGCACCGACCGCAGAAGCGGAGGGTGGTATGCGCGAACGCATCGAGGAGCAGTGGCGTGACTCCTCGCGCTCGCCTGACGGCCCGGAGGCACCTGTGCATGCCGAGATGCTCCGCGCGATCACGGCCGGCCCGTTCGAGTGGTTTCACGGGAAGCTGCAGATCGTGCTCGCCGGCATCGAGCAGGAGCTCGCTGGTTCGGGAACTGCCCGCGACTAACCGAACCGACGAACCGACGACCCGACGACCAGCGCAGCATCCGACAGGAATATCCGTATGACCGAGCACGACACCGCATCCATCCCCACCGCACCACCGGCGACCCGCTCGCAGGTGCCGCTCCTGCTGGGAGCGGTGTTCCTCGCCTACCTCGCGCAGATGACCCTCAACCCGATCATCGCGCCGCTGTCGCGCGAGGTCGGGCTCGCGGAGTGGCAGATCGGCGTGACGATCAGCGTCGCCGCCGTGATGGTCGTGCTCACGAGTCAGTTCTGGGGTCGACGCTCGCAGTCCTGGGGCCGCAAGCCCGTGCTGGTGTTCGCCTTCGTGCTCGCGCTCGTCACGATGTCGTTGTTCGCGCTCACCGCCTACTGGGGCATGCGTGGGCTGCTCAGCGGCACCGTGCTCTTCCTGCTGTTCGTGCTGCTGCGCGGGATCGGGTTCGGGGCGGCGCTCGCCGCAGTGCCGCCAACCGCGCAGGCATACATCGCTGATGTGACGCGAGATGAGAAGGCTCGGGTGAAGGGCATGGCCGGCGTCGGCGCTGTGCAGGGCATCGCGATGATCGGTGGATCGATCGTCGGCGGCGTGCTCTCGGCGTTCGGGTTGATCACGCCGCTCATCGTCGTGCCGGTCCTGCTGCTCGCGGCGCTCGGCGTCGTGGCGTTCCGACTGAGGCGCGAGACTCGCACCGAGCTCATCGAGAAGCCCGGAAACGTTCGACCCTTCGACACGCGTGTCTGGCCGTTCCTCGTGGCAGGATTCGGGATGTTCACCGCGCTCGGCTTCATCCAGGTCATCACGGGCTTCATCGTGCAGGATCGGCTCGGCCTCACAGCGGCGCAGACCGGACTCGTCACCGGTGGAGCGCTGCTCTCGGCCGGCGTCGGCATGGTGACCGCGCAGGCTGTGATCGTCCCGCGGAGCGGATGGACGCCGCCCACCCTGCTCCGCGTCGGCGGACTCACGGCGCTGCTCGGTTTCGTGCTGCTTATCGCCGACCTCGGGGCTGTGCCATTGTTCGCGGCGATCCTGCTCATCGGACTGGGTCTGGGTACGGCCATGCCCGGGTACACGGCCGGCCCGACCCTGCTCGTCCGCCGCGACGAGCAGGGTGGGCTTGCCGGATTGATCGGCGCCACGACCGGGTTGACGTTCGTCGTCGCACCGACGCTCGGCACCGCCCTCTACAGCGTGTGGCACGCGCTGCCGATCATCCTCGGCGCCGTGATCATGGGCCTGGTCACGGTGTTCGTGTGGGTGCACCCGCGCTTCCGTCTGGTTCCCGCGGTGACGGAGCCACCCGTCGGGGAGTAGCCGGGGTCAGTGCGCCGCGGCGGCGAGCTCGTAGTGGCAGCGCGCGAGCCGTGCGGTCCACCATTCCCGGCGCTCATCGGATGCTGCGAGGCGCGTGAGCGCCGCGGCATCCGGCGTCACTCGACCGACCGGGATCGACCCGTCCGCCGGCCGCAGGTCGGCGACGTCGTCGAGGAAGAGCGATGCGGTGCCGAGTCCGCAGTCGAAGTCGAGCGTCGGCAGGGCTGCAGCGAGCGCGGCGCCCTGCGACAGGCCGATCGCGGTGTCGAGCGCGCTCGACACGATCGCCGGCAGGCCCGCGGCCGTCACGATCTGCAGCGCGTGGGTGACGCCGCCGAGCGGCTGCGCCTTGATCACGAGCAGGTCGGCTGCACCGGCGCGCGCGACGGCAAGGGGATCAGCCGACTTCCGTACGCTCTCATCCGCTGCGACCGGGATGCCCATGTACTTCACCCGTCTGCGCAGGTCCGCAAGCTCCGGCACGGTCGCGCACGGCTGCTCGACGTACTCCAGGTCGTACTCGCCCAGTGCGTGCACGGCGTGCTCGGCTTCGTCGACGTTCCAGAAGCCGTTCGCGTCGATGCGGATGCGGCCCTCCGGACCCATGACCTCGCGTACGGCGCGCACCCTGGCGATGTCGTCCGCCAGGGACTGGCCGGGCTCGGCGACCTTCACCTTGGCCGTGCGGCATCCGGGGAATCGTGCGAGCACCTCGGCGACGCGCTCGGCGTCGACACCGGGAACCGTGGCGTTCACGGGGATCCGCTCGCGCAGCGGTGCCGGCTGTTCGTGCCACGCGAAGTCGATCGCGGCGGCGAGCCAGGTCGCGGCCTCGGCATCCTCGTACTCGACGAACGGTGAGAACTCCGCCCAGCCCTGCGGGCCTTCGAAGAGCAGCGCCTCGCGCGTATCGACGCCGCGGAAGCGGGTGTGCATCGGGAGCGCGACCACCCTGGCCGAGTCGAGCAGGTCTTCGAGCGAGGGGAGCATGGCCCCATTCTGCTCTCTGCGGCACGTGTCGCGGCATCCGCCCTGCCGAAGTCCGGAGTTCCGGTCGCAGTTCCCGCCGCGCGCGGACGCGTCCGACGGCGCGAACTGCGACCCGAACCGAAGGACCGGGTCCTCACGGTGATCACGGGCACCTGCCTGATCGGCTTCTCGGCCTGGGACATCGTCGACGGCTGGATCAAGGCGTGGCGCGCGTCGCGGCGCGCCGCGGCGGCGCAGGAATAGGCTGGATGCCGTGACCAGCGCATTCGTCTCCGACCTGTTCGATCCCGCCGAGTGGCAGCTCGCACCCGGCGCGGAGGACTACACCGACATCACCGCTCACGTCTCGGTCGACGGCGGGGTCGCTCGGATCGCGTTCAACCGTCCGGAGGTGCGCAACGCCTTCAGGCCGCACACGGTCGATGAGCTCTACCGCGCACTCGACATCGCCCGCCAGGACTCGCACATCGGCGCCGTGCTGCTCACCGGCAACGGTCCGAGCCCGAAGGACGGCGGCTGGGCGTTCTGCTCAGGCGGCGACCAGCGCATCCGCGGCCGCGATGGATACAAGTACTCGGAGTCGGACACGGCCCCCTCGACAGGTTCAGGGGCCCAGCCGTCGGCAGCCTCGCTCGGGCGCCTGCACATCCTCGAGGTGCAGCGCCTGATCCGCTTCATGCCGAAGGTCGTGATCGCGGTCGTTCCCGGGTGGGCGGCAGGCGGCGGCCACTCGCTGCACGTGGTGTGCGACCTCACGATCGCCTCGGCCGAGCATGGGAAGTTCAAGCAGACGGATGCCGATGTCGGCAGCTTCGACGCCGGCTACGGCTCCGCCTACATGGCGCGCCAGACCGGGCAGAAGTTCGCGCGGGAGGTGTTCTTCCTCGCCGAGGAGTACTCGGCGCAGCGCGCGTATGAGGCTGGCGCCGTGAACCGCGTGGTGCCGCACGCCGAACTCGAGCGAGAGGCGCTGCAGATGGCGCGCACCGTGCTCACGAAGTCTCCGACGGCCATCCGGATGCTGAAGTTCGCCTTCAACGCCGTCGATGACGGTCTCGTCGGACAGCAGGTCTTCGCGGGTGAGGCGACGCGACTCGCCTACGGCACTGATGAAGCGGTCGAGGGCCGCGACTCGTTCCTCGAGAAGCGCGATCCCGACTGGTCGTCGTTCCCCTGGCACTACTGATCGGCCGAGGACGCAGCCATGGTCAGCCTGATCCCGACCGATGCCGAAGACCCGGCGGTCCTGCTGGGCGCCCTGCATCGCGCGCTCGACGGCGGGCCGGCGATCGGCTTCGGGATGATCACGGACACCCCCGAACGCGTCTCGGACGGCACCGCAGCCGTGATCGCGACCTCGGGCTCGAGCGGCATCCCGAAGCGGGTCGTGCTGAGTGCGGAGGCACTGCGGGCGAGCGCAGAGGCCACGGCAGGACGCATCGGGAGCGGTCGATGGCTGCTCGCCCTGCCGGCGGGCTACGTCGCGGGGCTCCAGGTCATGGTGCGATCGCTGCTGGCCGGTACCGAGCCCGTCGCGCTGCCAGGGCGCTTCTCGCCCCGATCGTTCGCCGAGGCGACGCTGTCGATGCTGCGCCCCGCGGCCCGCTCGGGAACCATCCCGGAGCTGTACACGTCACTCGTGCCGGCGCAGATCTCGACGCTGCTGGATGCGGCCGACGACACCGCCGTCCTGGCTGCGCTGCAGGCGTATCGGGCGATCCTCGTCGGGGGCCAGGCGCTGCCGCACCCGCTGCGCGACAGCGCGGCCGATCTCGGCGTCAGGCTCGTGCGCACCTACGGCTCCACCGAGACGAGCGGCGGCTGCGTCTACGACGGCGTGCCGCTCGAGACGGTCGGCGTGCGGGTCGTCGATGGTGAGCTGCGCATCGCCGGCCCCATGCTCGCCGATGGCTATCTCGACGATGACGCACGCACGGAGCGCACCTTCGTCCGGGACGAGCACGGCATCCGCTGGTATCGCACCGGCGATCTCGGCCTCGTCGAGGACGGTGTCGTGCGCGTGCACGGGCGTGCCGACAACGTCATCGTGTCCGGCGGCATCAACATCTCCCTCGACCGGGTCGAGCGCGTCGTCAGACAGGTGCCCGGTCTGCATCAGGCCGTCGTCATCGGCGTCGACGACGAGCGGTGGGGTGAGGCATCCGTCGTCGTCGCGGCCCGCGGCGAGGCCCTGCGGCGCAGCGAATCCGAGCAGCTCGCGCATGCACGGGACGCGGTCGAGGCCGAGCTCGGCAAGCCGGCGCGGCCGGCGCGGCTGATCCTGGTCGACGAGCTCCCTCTGCTGGCGTCAGGCAAGCCCGACCGCGAGGCTATCCGCGCAGCCGTCGCCGAGCTGCGCTGACCCCTGCCAGACTGATCGCGTGGCCACCTACACGCATGGACATCACGAGTCCGTCCTCCGATCGCACAACAGCCGCGGCATCGCCAACTCCGCCGAGTACCTTCGTCCCTTCCTGCAGGCATCGACGAGGCTGCTCGACGTCGGTGCCGGCCCCGGCACGATCACGGCCGAGTTCGCCGGCATCGTCGCCCACGTGACGGCGACCGAGATCAACGACGAGGCGCTGTCGCTCTCGCGAGAACTCGCCGCCGAGCGGGGCCTGGAGAATCTCGACTTCTCGATCGAAGACGTGCACGGGCTCTCCTTCGCCGATGACTCGTTCGACGTGGTGCACGCGCACCAGGTGCTGCAGCACGTCGAGGATCCGGTGCAGGCGCTGCGTGAGATGCGCAGGGTCACGGCTCCCGGCGGTATCGTGGCAGCGCGAGACGCGGACTACGCCGGTTTCCACTGGTTCCCGCTGCTGCCGGCGCTCGACCGATGGCTCGAGCTGTACCGTGCCGCGGCGCGAGCGAACGGCGGCGAGCCGGATGCCGGACGCCGCCTGCTGTCGTGGGCGCGTGCAGCCGGCTTCGAGAACGTCACCGCGACCGCCTCGACCTGGTGCTACGCCACACCCGAGCAGCGCGCGTGGTGGGGAGGCATGTGGGCCGACCGCATCCTCGAGTCCGCCCTCGCCAGGCAGCTCGTCGACAGCGGCATGGCGACGCGGGATGAGCTGCAGGAGATCAGCGACGCCTGGACCCGATGGGCGGATGACGGTGACGGCTGGTACCTCGTACCGCACGGCGAGATCCTCTGCCGCGTCTGAGCCGACCTCTCGCCGCGGATACATCCGCAGGCGGACGACCCGCGCCCGCCGCTCGCGTAGCGTGAAGGGGTGATCCGCCCCATCTCCCGCGCCTGGCTCGTCGTCGACATCATCGGCGCTGTGGTCGGGTTCGCCATCACCACGCCGTTGACGTTCGTCATGGGCGCGGCGGGGCTGAGCGCGTGGATCACGGACCCCGGCACTGCCTCCGTCGCCTACATCGTCGTCGGCGTGATCCTGTGGGGCGCCGCAGCGATCGCCCGCCTGTCGCCCGTGCTGGCGCTGGGCGTCGCCTGGTTCGGCGCGGTGCTGCAGATGTCGCTGGGCCTCCCGCCATCCGCCTTCGACCTCGGCATCCTCGTGGTGCTGTTCGCGACCGCCGCGTGGGGAACCAGCCGCCTGCTGTGGATCGGTGGGGTCTCCGCGCTCGTGGGCGGCGTGATCGGCGGCGGCTACTTCGGCGTCGTCTGGTCGGGGGAGCTGCTGACGGATGCCGCGAGCGCCATGCGCGCCGCGGCGATCGCAGCCCTGCTGGCATCCGTGTTCGTGCTCACGATGGTGATGTCCTGGGGCGCCGGATTCCTGTGGCGCGTGATCATCAGCGGTCGGGCGACGCAGGCCGCACGGATGCAGGCGGAGCTGCGCGCCGCCGAGGAGCAGGAGCGGGTGCGGATCGCGCGCGACATGCACGACATCGTGGCGCACTCGCTCGCCGTGGTGATCGCCCAGGCCGATGGTGCGCGCTACGCAGCCGCCGCCGAGCCTGCGCTCGCCGCCGAGGCGCTCGGCACGATCTCGCAGACAGCGCGCGGCGCGCTCTCGGACGTGCGGATGCTGCTCACCCAGCTGCGCCATCGGCAGGGGGACGGCCCGCAGCCGACACTCGCCGACCTCGAGAACCTCTTCGCACAGGTGCGTCATGCCGGTATCGAGCCGCGGATCACGGTCGATCCGATGCCGCCGGGGGAGCCGCCAGGAGCGATCCAACTCGCCGTGTACCGCATCCTGCAGGAAGCGCTCACGAACGCGATCAGACACGGTGACGGCGCGGTCGACGTGCACCTGGCATGGCTGCCCGACCGCGTCGAGGTTCGGGTGAGCAACACGGTCTCGACCGACACCAGGCCCGGCCAGGGCGGACACGGGCTGATCGGCATGCGCGAGCGGGCGCAGCTGGTCGGCGGTACTCTGCAGGCGGAGCGCCGAGGAGCGCAGTTCCTCGTCGACGCGTCGCTCCCGATCGGGTCGGGCCAGGTTGCTCCACGATGACCGTTTCACCAGCAGAAGGTTCCAGCACATGATCAGAGTCGTCCTCGTCGACGATCAGGCGCTGTTCCGCGCCGGCATCCGGATGCTCGTCGCATCGCAACCCGACCTCGAGGTCGTAGGAGAGGCCGGTGACGGACGAGAGGCGCTGCATGTGGTGCGCACGACGCGGCCGGACGTCGTGATGATGGACATCCGGATGCCGGTGATGGACGGCATCACCGCGACCGCCGAGATCCTCGCGCAGCCGGATCCGCCGCGCATCGTGATGCTGACCACGTTCGACCTCGATGAGGCCGCAGCGCGCGCCATCCGGCAGGGGGCAAGCGGCTTCCTGCTCAAGGATGCCGATCCGGAGTTCCTGCTCGCCGCGATCCGCACGGTGCACGCAGGTTCGAGCGTGATCGCAGCATCCGCCACCCGTGAGCTCTTCGCGCATTTCACGGATGCTCCGAAGCCGGCACCGGCCGCCTACGGGTCGCTGACCGACCGCGAACGCGAGATCTTCGCGCTCGCCGCCCGCGGGCTCTCGAACGCCGAGATCGCCGGGCGCGAGTACCTCAGCGAGGCGACGGTGAAGACGCACATCAGCCGCATCCTCGCGAAGCTGTCGCTGCGCGACCGCGTGCAGCTCGTGGTCTTCGCCTTCGAGCACGGCCTCACCTGACCCCCGCCCTCTCCTGCCGACCATTCCCCTTCCGTGCGACCCGGCCCGTTGTCGACGCACACAACGGGCCGGGTCGGTGGCAAGGGGCATGGTCGGCACAGGGGAGGGGAGCGGATGCCGGAGATCATCCCTGCGATGTATCGGTATGCTCCGGGCGGGCGACGCGCGCATGGGCGGCGCTCCGTAGCGTCGATGACATGGAGATCACGACCACCGACCTCGGGCTCGCCGCCCGCGTCCAGCACCTGAAGAAGACCTACGGCACGGGCGAAGGCACCGTGCACGCGCTCGACGATGTGAGCGTCGGCATCCGCCGCGGACAGTTCACCGCGATCATGGGGCCGTCCGGCTCGGGCAAGTCCACCCTCATGCACATCATGGCCGGCCTCGACAGCCCCACGGAGGGGCGCGCCTGGATCGGCGACACCGAGATCACCGGCCTCGGCGACCTCGACCTCACGCTGCTGCGCCGCCGTCGCGTCGGGTTCGTCTTCCAGTCGTTCAATCTGGTTCCGACGCTCGATGCGCTCGGCAACATCCTGCTGCCGTTCGAGCTCGACGGTCGGCGTCCGAGCGCGATCGAACGCGCGAGGATCGACGGCCTGATCGAGACGCTCGGTCTGACCGGCAGGCTGCACCACCGTCCGCACGAGCTCTCCGGCGGACAGCAGCAGCGCGTCGCGATCGCCCGTGCGCTCGCGACCGGCCCCGACCTCGTCTTCGCGGATGAGCCGACCGGCAACCTCGACTCGAAGACCGGCCGCGAGGTGCTGCGGCTGCTGGCGACCGCCAGCCGCGAGCACGGCCAGTCCATCGCGATGGTCACGCACGACGCCATCGCCGCCAGCCACGCAGACCGTGTCCTGTACCTCGGTGACGGCCGCATCGTCGCCGACCACCCTCGCCAGACCGCCGAGCAGATCTCGGCCTACATGCTCGCAGCCGAGGTGGCGGCATGACCGCCGTCGCGACCGTCGTCCCGCAGACCGCGGCGACCGGGCCCCGCTGGCGGTGGCTGCGCGATCGCGGCATGGGCGCCAGCATCCTGGTGGCTGCGCTCTCTGCCGCTTTCGGCGTCTTCCTCGTCGAGATCACCGCCTACATCGGCGCCGTGCTGCAGGCAGATCCGTTCATCGGCGACAGCGAGACGCTCGCGATCGTCGTCGGCCTGCTGTCGGTGCTGCTGACGGCCGTCGCGATGTACGTCGCGGCGATCGTGACAGCGAACACCTTCTCGACCATCATCGCGGGCCGCACCCGGCAGATCGCGCTGCTGCGGCTGATCGGGGCGACCGCACGCTCACAGCGGGCGGAGGTCGGCAGGCAGGGGCTCGTCGTCGGAGTGATCGGCGCGGTGCTCGGTCTGCTCGCCGGCCTCCTGATCTCGGCGGCCGGCGTGCAGCTCGGCACACAGGTGCTCGGCGCCGACGCGGCGGGGTTCACGCTCGCGCAGCCGGCGCTCGCCCTCCCGGCATTCGGTGTGGCGCTGACCACGTGGGCCGCGGCCTGGGTCGGATCCCGCCGCGTGCTCGCCGTCACGCCGTTGCAGGCGATCGGCGGCTCGGTCGAGCGGACGCACGACGATCTGTCCGGCCGTCCCGGTCGGCACATCGGTGCCTGGGTGCTCCTGATCGCCGGCGCGGCGCTGCTCGTCGGCGGCGTGCTGGTCGGGTTGATCACGCCGCTCGGCGTGGTCGTCGCCTTCCTCGGCGGCGTGCTCTCGTTCACGGGCCTCGCACTCGGCTCGGTGCTGTTCATGCCGCCGATCCTGCGTCTCGTCGGCCGCATGTTCGGGTCGAGCGCCACCGCGCGCCTGGCTGCGGAGAACGCGCTGCGGTACCCCGAGCGCTCCTCGCGGATGGCGATCGGCGTGGTCATGGGCGTCACCCTGGTCACGATGTTCGCGGTCGCCCTCGAATCTGCCAAGCGCCTGATGATGAACCAGCAGGGCGACGTGCCGGACGAGTTCTTCGCGCCGTTCGACGCCTTCGCCTCGATCATGATGGTGCTCGTCGCGGTGTCCGCCGTGATCGCTGCCGTCGGGCTGGTGAACCTGCTGACGATCGGCGTCGTCCAGCGTCGCCGTGAACTCGGACTGCTGCGCTCGATCGGCCTGTCGAACCGGCAGGTGCGCCGCATGGTGCTGCTCGAGGCGACGCACATCACGGTCGCAGCCACGCTGACCGGACTCGTGCTCGGCGTCGTCTACGGGTGGATCGCCGCGCAGTCGGTGCTCGGCTCGGTGCCGACGCTTCCCGACTTCACCCCCGCCGGACTCGTCGCCCCGCAGATCCCGTGGATCCCGGTCGCGATCATCGTCGTCGCCACGGCGGTGCTCACGCTCGTCGCAGCCGCGACCCCGGTTCGCCTCGCCACGCGGGTCGCCCCGGTCGAGGCGCTCGCCGCGGACTGAGCCGCACCCGCCCGTGCGCTGCATCCACGACGGGCGGGCGCGCGCCTAGGCTGGACGGATGCCGTCGCCGTTCGATCAGTCCACGTATCAGGTCCGCCTCGACTGGGGCCTCGCCGGCCTCGAGCGGCTCGCCGCCACGGATGTCGTCGTGATCGTCGACGTGCTGCACTTCTCGTCGCGAGTCGCGGACGCCGTCGCCGAGGGCGCGGCCGTCGATCTGGCTGAGGCCGGAGAGTGGTCGTCCGACTCCGTCGCCCCGGCGATCGCGGTGACAGCGGCCGCGAGCGGCTCGACGGTGCTGGTCGGCGGCATCCGCAATGCGAGCGCCGTCGCCCGTGCGATCCAGACCATCCAGGAGCAGCGGCAGGCGCGCACCTCGGTCGCGCTGGTCGCGACGGGGGAGCGGGATGCCTCGAACGACGTGCGCTTCGCAGTCGAGGACCAGCTCGGTGCCGGTGCGATCATCGCCGCGCTGACCGACCTCGGCATCGATCACACCGCACCGGATGCTGCCGTGGCGGCCGAGGGATTCCGCGCACTGCGCCGGGCGCTGGGGCATCTGCTCTCCGCGAGCGGCTCGGGTCAGGATGCAGCGGATGCCGAGTTCGTCGCCGCTGCCGCGAAGCTCGACGCGATCACCGCTGTGCCCGTGTTCCGCGAGCGCGGCTTCACCGCCTTCGTCTGACCTGCGCTCACCTTCCCTCTCGCGCTTCGGAGATCTGCCGAATCTCGGAGCCGCGTGGCCGAGTTCGTCCGCGATCCTGCAGATCTCCGAGATTCCGCTGCTCCCGCGGCGCGCGCGCCCGCATCCTGGCCTGCCCGGGATCCGCGCGTAGGGTCGGGGCATGAGGTACCTCCCCGCAGTGATCGTCGATGTCGTGCTGGTGCTCGTGTTCGCTGTGATCGGTCGGGCGTCGCACGATGAGAATCCCGCGGGGTTCCTGCTCACCGCCTGGCCGTTCCTGGTCGCGCTGCTCCTCGGTCATGCCATCGCGGCGCTGCTGCCAGGTCGACCGCGCCAGCCCTGGTCAGTGCTCTGGGGCCTGGTGGTGTGGGTGATCACGGTGATCGGCGGGATGCTGCTGCGCATCGCGACCGGCGATACGGCGCAGGTCGCGTTCATCATCGTCGCGACGCTGACCCTCGGTGTGTTCCTCGTGGGCTGGCGCGCGTTGACGGCGCTGCTGCGACGGCGACGCGCGGCCGCGGTCGCGCACGAGCAGGACGACCTGCCGGATGGACCGGAGACGGAGCAGTGGACGGATGCCGAGGCATCCGTGTCGCGAACGCCAGACGCCGATGCCGACGAGCAGCCATCGGATCCCGACCGCCCAGCATCCTGACCCGATCCCAGTCGGAACGGCCGTCGTGCTCAGCGGGGCATCTGCGCTGCGAGCCTCGTATCGGTCGTGATCTCGCGCCGCGTCCAGTCGAAGAGATACCTGGCGTCGTACGACCGCGAGCAGCGTGCGCATGACGTCGGACGCGTGGGCCGCCGATGCCGGTACGTCAGGTGCCCTGCTGGGCACCGGCCCACCCATGGCGCCAGCTCGACCGCCGTTTCGCCGTGATGCGTCGTGCCGCCGACGTAGCCGAGCTCTCGGGCCGTGCGCTTCCAGGCCGCGCCGTGCGCAGCCGCATGTCCGGCGAGCGCGTGCGCGACCTCGTGCAGGAGCACCTGATGGATCTCGTCGTCGTCGAAACGCGCTGCCAGGTACTTCGACACCGTGATGCGCTTCTTCGAGTAGTCGCACTGTCCTGCACGACGCTTGGCATGGTCGAAGCCGAAGCTCCAGGACGCATCGAGATGCATCTTGATGAGTGCCTCGCCCCAGATGCGCACACGGTCAAGTTCGGCCATGCGATCAGGCTAAGCCATGCCACCGACACCGGCGCTCGCGACGCCGCCGAGTGGGGTCAGCCCGCGATCAGCTGCCCGCTCCTGCGGCGCTCCGCCGCTTCGATCGCCAGCAGGACGACCTCGAGGTCGCGGTCGGCCGCACCGGCTTCCCTGCGCAGGAACAGCGAGCGCTTGAAGCTCTCGCGCGCCACGTCGTAGTCGCCGGCGTCGTAGGCGTTCTTGCCGTGGTGGTGGTGCGCGAACGCGGCGATGGAGACCCACCGCTGCCCCTCGGCCTCATCCGCGCACGTGGCGAGCTCCTGCTCGGCGGCGGCGTATGCCCCGCGGTACTGCAGGATCGTCGCGTGCAGCACGCGGGCACGCAGCACGTCCTTGCGGGTGCCGGCCATGCGTGCCTGGCGCACGGCCTCATCTGCGAGCGTGAGTGCCTCGTCGAGGCGTCCGAGCACCTTCAGCAGCCACACGCGCTCCAGCAGCGCCGGCAGGCTGCGCTGGTTCTCGATCTCCTCGAGTCGTGCCGCGCACTCAGTGACATCGACCAGTTCGCGGAGGTCCTCCTGGTCGTATCCCCGGATGAAACTCATTGCTCTCCTTCCGCAGCGCCCTCGTCCAGTCTGCCTGGCACTCGCGCCCTCGCCGAGACGGCGCGCCCGTCAGCGCAGGAACAGCGAGGCGTCCGGTCGAGGGGAAGCGACGGCATCCGCATCCGTCACGACCCTGGCCCCCTGGGTGAATGCCTGCACTTCTGCGCCCTGGGCGATCTTCGCCGGGTGCGGACCCGCCGCGAGCATGCGCGGCAGCCACTCGGTCGGCAGCGGAGCGGCCGAGGCGGCGATCACGAGGTTGCCGAACCTTCTCCCCTTGAGCACCTGCGTGTCGGCGAGGATGCCGACCTCTGGCAGCACCTCGGCGATCGTCGCGACCTGTCGTCTGGCGAAGGCGAGCCCAGGGCCGTCTGCGACGTTCACGAGCAGCACGCCGCCGGGAGCGAGGAGTGCCGAGAGCTCGCGGTAGAACTCGACGCTGGTCAGGTGCGCTGGCGTCTGTGCGCCGGAGTAGACGTCGGACACGACGAGATCGCAGCTCTCCGTGAGCGCTCCGGGCAGGCGACGGATGCCCTCACGGGCATCGCCGATGCGGATGCGGATCGACGCACCCTGTGGAAGCGGGAGGTTGTCGCGGACGAGCTGCACCAGCGGCGCCTCGAGTTCGATCACCTGCTGCCGGGACCCGGGTCGTGTGGCGTCGATGTACCGCGGGATGGTCATCGCTCCGGCACCGAGGTGCACAGCGGTCAGCGGGCCCGCCGCGAGCTGGTCGATGACCGCGCCCATCCGCACGATGTACTCGAAGTGCAGGTGCGTCGGGTCGTCGAGGTCGACGTGCGACTGCGGGGTGTCGTCGACGATCAGCTCGAACCCGCTCGTGAACTCCGAGGGGATGACCCGTGCGATGCCGCCGTGGTCCAGTCGGGCCTGCGGGTGCTCGGTGTCTCGTGTTCGCGTCCGGCCCATGGCACGAGCCTACGGCGTCACGCGGGCGAGGATCAGTCCTGCCTGCCGTTGGCGCAGGTCTCCTGGTCGGCCGTCTGTCCGGAGATGTTGGGGGAGAGGGTGGCGCGCACATCTGGAGCCTCGGTCGACGGGGCTTCGGTCGACGGGGCCTCGGTCGACGGAGGCACTGCCGGGTCGGGTGCAGGTTCGACGAGTTCCACTCCGCCGTTGTTCGTCACATCGCCGGTGAGCTGCAGGGACTGCCCCGCTCGCAGCGCATCCCAGATGGTGGCCGCCGCATCCCAGTCCGGCACTCGCCTGTTGCTGTCATCCGGATCCTCGAACACGGGGTACTGCAGGAATGCGAAGTCGGAGAACGGCACGTTCTTGATCGAGAGCGCCAGCTGCGCGAGGCGGATCGGGTTGCCCAGCTCATCGCTCGGCTCGATGTTGTCGGCGATCGTGTTCGCGAGGCCGATCACCTTGCCCGGGTCGGTGAGCACCTCGTCGCTCATGATCTTCTTGACGAGGCGCGACATGTACTGCTGCTGATTCGAGATACGAGCGAGGTCGCTGCCGTCGCCGACGCCGTGGCGGGTTCGGATGAACTGGAGCGCCTCGACTCCGGACACGGTGCGCATGCCAGCCGGCCAGTCGATGCCGGTCTGCCCGTCGCGGATGCCGTCGCCTCCGATGCAGACGTCGACGCCGCCGATCGCGTCGGTGACCTCCATGACGCCGTCGAAGCCGATTTTCGCGGCGAAGGGGATCGGGATGTCCGTGAGGTCGGTGATGGTCTTGGCGACACAGGAGAGTCCGGCGCGCTGGTAGATCGCGTTGATCTGCGTCTTGCTCGTCGCGGACACGACGGAGCCGTCCGGACGCGTGCATTCCGGCGTCTCGAGCATCAGGTCGCGGGGGAAGGAGACGACGGTGACGGTGCGAGGCTCTGCCGAGACGTGCACCAGGAGGTTCACGTCGTTGAGCACCGAGCCGTCCGCCTCGGAGCACCGCTTGCCGAGCAGGCTCGTCGAGACCTCACCGCACTCGTCGGTGCCGAGGATGAGCATGCTGAACTCGCCGGGGTACGCATCGATCGTCGGCGGCTCGACCTCTGGCGCGTCCTCGAGGGTGACCGCGCCGTCGTTCACGCGATTGAAGAGGTCGACCACGATGAACGCTCCGACCGCGATGGCCGAGACGACCACGACTGCGAGGCCGATGCCCAGGAAGCGGAGGAACGTGGAGAGGGCGCTTCTGGTCGGGAGCGGCGCGTGTCGTGCGACCGTGTCCCGCTTGTGACTGCGGACCATGCCCGCGAGCCTACCGTTGGAAAGAGTTGTCACGACCGGGTGACGATTCTGAGAAGAACTTGCAGATAATTAGTTAGTCGTAAATACTTTTCCTACTGGCGAGCACCCGATGCCCGCGAACGTCATTTCAAAGAGGAGATCTTCCTGATGCACAAGCGCATTCTTCCGGCCCTGGCGCTCGGCGCCGCGGCCACGCTCGGTCTGGCCGCCTGCGCGGGTGGCGGCAGCGACGCCGGCAGCACTGACGGAGAGGGCCAGGAGCTCACCGTCTGGATCATGAAGGGCACGAACCCCGACGCATCCGCCTTCTACGACGAGGTCTCCACGGCCTTCGAGAAGGAGACCGGCGCCACGGTCAAGATCGAGGAGATCCAGTGGGCCGACGCGCACGATCGCTTCGTGACGTCGATCGCCGGCGGCACCACGCCGGACATCGCGGAGACCGGCACCACCTGGACCGCTGAGTTCGCCGACGCCGGCGCGCTCGAGCCGCTCGACTCCTACGTCGACGCCGAGAAGGGCCTGCGCGACGACCTCGTCGAGGGCCTCGCGGTCGCCGGCACCTACGACGACGAGCTCTACGGCATGCCGTGGTACGCCGGCGTCCGCTCGATCGTCTACCGCGCCGACGTGTTCGAGGAGCTCGGACTCGAGGCTCCGAAGACCTGGGACGACATCGTCGCCGCAGGCGAGGCCATCAAGGCCGCCCACCCCGAGATGATGCCGTTCCCGGTCGCGGGCGACGCCGAGTTCCAGGTCTACCCCTGGGTCTGGGGCGCCGGCGGAGAGATCGCCACGAAGGACGGCGACACCTGGACCAGCGAGCTCGACAGCAAGGAGTCGCAGGCCGGCATCGAGTTCTACACCGGTCTCGCCACCGAGCACGGCTTCTCCTCCGCGGGTGCGACCACCTGGAAGGAGACCGACCTCCGTGACGCGTTCACGCAGGGCAACGTCGGCATGATGCTCTCGGGCTCCTGGACCCCGAAGACGCTCATCGAGGCCAACCCCGACCTCGAGGGCAAGATCGGCGCGGCGGTCATCCCCGGCGAAGACGGCGGCATCGCTCCGTCCGTGCTCGGCGGATCGCACCTCTCGGTCTTCAACACGACGAAGAACGCCGACCTCGCGTGGGAGTTCGTCAAGCTCATGACCACCGGCAAGTTCGCCGAGCAGTGGTCGAACGAGACCGGATACTTCCCGGGCGTCCAGTCCGCGATGGAAGAGGCCCTGGCCTCGACCGATCCTCTCGTCGCGCCGTTCGCCGAGCAGATGGTCGACGGCGGAGCATCCGTCCCGGTCACCCCGAACTTCGGAGCCGTCCAGGCGAAGAAGACGACCAACTCCATGATGCAGGCCATCCTCAGCGGGCAGAAGGACGTCGCCACCGCGACGAAGGACGCCGCAGCCGAGATGACCGAACTGCTCAACCAGAAGTAAGGAAGCCTTCCTTCCATGTCGATGGTGCAAGCGCCTCTGCCGGCCACGAAGACGGAGTCGACCTCCGCCTCCGTGGCCGGCGGCCGGCCGCGCAAGCGAGGCCTCTCGCTCGTCGCGGCCCGCCCCTGGCTCCTCCTCGCCCCCGGGCTGATCATCCTCGCGGTGCTCATGCTCTGGCCGCTCGTGCAGGTCTTCATCTACTCGCTGCAGGACTACGGTCTTCGCGAGATCAACACGGGTGAGAGCAACTGGATCGGGTTCCAGAACTACATCGAGGCGCTCACCAATCCGACGCTCTGGACGGTGGTGCTCCCGAACACCGTCGGGTTCGCCGCGGTGGCCGTGTTCGTCACGGTCGCCGTCGGCACGCTGGTGGCGCTGCTGCTGGCGCGACTCGGCACGGTCTGGCGCACCATCGTCTCCAGCTGCATCATGGTCGCGTGGGCGATGCCCGCCGTGACCGGCACGTACGTCTGGACCTTCATCTTCGATGCCGACCGCGGCATCTTCAACTCCGTGCTGCGGGACCTCGGTCTGATGGACGGCTCGGTCAACTGGTTCACGAACCAGTGGTCGTTCTACGCCATCGTGCTCCTGAACGTCGTCCACCACGGCTTCCCGTTCGTGGCGATCACGGTGCTCGCCGGCCTCCTCGGCGTCTCGAAGGAGATGCTCGAAGCTGCAGCCCTCGACGGCGCAGGCGCCTGGCGCCGCTTCTGGAAGATCATCTTCCCCACGCTCAAGCCCGTGTTCTCGGTCGTGATCATCCTGTCGACGATCTGGGACTTCAAGGTCTTCGCACAGGTGTACCTGATGCCCGGCGGTGGCGGAGGCAACCGCTCGGTGCTGAACCTCGGCGTGTGGTCCTACGTCGAGTCGTTCGGTCAGAACCGCTACGGCTTCGGCGCAGCGCTCGCGGTGCTGCTCACGCTCGTGCTGATCGGCATCACCATCGTGTACATCCGATCCCTCATGAAGGAGGACGAGCTGTGAACCCCCGCGCCTCTCTCCGTTCCCGCATCGGCATCGGGATCGCGGTCGCGGCCGTCCTGATCTTCACGCTGTTCCCCGTCTACTGGATGGTCTCCAGCGCGTTCGACAAGAAGGCCTCCAGCGGTGGGCAGTCGCTGCTCCCGCAGGAGTTCACCTTCGACAACTTCGCCTTCGTGCTGACGGAGGGCGGCTTCGGCACCTTCCTGCGCAACTCCGCCATCGTGGCAGTCGTCACGGTGCTCGTGAGCGCCCTGGTCTGCCTGCTCGCCGCGGTCGCCGTCGCCCGGTTCCGCTTCAAGTTCCGCACCACGGTGCTCATGATGATCCTCGTGGTGCAGATGGTGCCGCTGGAGGCACTCGTCATCCCGCTGTTCCTCCAGGTCAAGAGCCTCGGGCTGCTGAACAGCATCCTCGGGCTCATGGTGGTCTACATCGCGCTCTCACTGGCGTTCGGCATCTGGATGCTGCGCGGCTTCGTCGCCGCCGTCCCGGTCGAGCTCGAGGAAGCCGCCTACATCGACGGCGCAAGCTGGTGGCGGATGTTCCGCTCGATCCTGCTGCCGCTCGTGATGCCCGGTCTCGTCGCGACGAGCATCTTCAGTTTCATCACGGCCTGGAACGAGTTCATCTTCGCCATGACGATCCTGGGCGCGGAGACCGACCAGTACACGGTCTCGATCGGTCTCAAGTCGTTCTTCGGCCTGTTCGCGAACGACTGGGGCAGCATCATGGCCGCGTCGACGATCATCACCCTGCCGGTCATGGTCTTCTTCATCATCGTCCAGCGCCGCCTCTCGGCCGGCATGGTCGCGGGTGCGGTGAAGGGATGAGCGACGACCTCACCCGTCTCGCGAACGGTGTGCTGTGGCCCGGCTTCTTCGGCACCGAGGCTCCGGCCTGGCTGCTCGAAGAACTGCGCGACGGCCTCGCGGGCGTCGTCTACTTCGGGCAGAACATCGGCGATGGTCTGCCCGCGCTGAGCGCGTCGATCCTCGCGGCCAACCCGGATGCCCTGATCGGGGTCGACGAAGAAGGCGGCAGCGTCACCCGGCTCGAGTCGGCCGAGGGATCGACGATCCCCGGGGCGGCGCAGCTCGGACTCCTCGACGACCTGATCGCGACCGAGCGCACCGGAGCGGAGCTCGCTCGCCGGGTGGCCGCGGTCGGCGCCAACGTCGTGCTCGGTCCGGTCGCCGACGTCAACACCGACCCCCGCAACCCGGTGATCGGCGTCCGCGCCTTCGGCGACGACACCGAGCTGGTCACGCGTCATGCCATCGCGGCGATCGACGGCATCCAGGACGGCGGGGTCGCGGCGTGCGTCAAGCACTTCCCCGGCCACGGCGACACCCACATGGACTCGCACCACGCGCTGCCCGAGATCTCCCTCGACATCGAGGAGTACGAGCGGGTGCACCTCGAGCCGTTCCGTGCCGCGATCGAGGCCGGTGTCGACTCGGTCATGACCGCGCACATCGTCGTCCCCGCGTGGGGCGAGGCGCCGGCGACATTGAACCCCCGAGTGCTCGGCATGCTGCGCGACTGGGGCTTCGAGGGCGTCATCATCACGGATGCGCTCGACATGGCCGCGATCCGCGAGACGGTCGGCATCGGCGGGGGAGCAGCACTCGCCCTCGCCGCCGGAGCCGATCTGCTCTGCATCGGCAACCCGACGAACCCGGGAGACGCCGCCCTGCCCGACCAGGACCTGCGCGACTTCCTCGCAGCCCGTGACGGCATCGTCGAGGCGCTGCGTGACGGCTCGCTCACACGAGAGCGCGTCGAGCAGGCCGCCGCCCGGGTGGCGGCACTCGCGGCGAAGCTGCGTGCGACGGCCTCGGATGCCATCCCGACTGCCGATGACTTCGACGCAGCGTCGATCGTCCGACGCATGATCTCGGTGACCGGCGACGAGCCGGACACCGCATCCTCGCTCACCGTGGTCGACGCCCGTCGCCGGTCAACCCTCGCTGTGGACAGTGCGGCGTCGTATGTCGCAGGCTCCCTCGCCGGCGACGACCGGCGCGTGCGCCTCGACGTCGCGAGCACCGAGGTCGCAGAGCAGGACCGCATCCTCGACGAGATGACCGCCGCCGCCGGCACCACGGTCATCCTGATCGATCGTCCGGACACCGACGCCGCGCAGCGTGCGCTGGTCGAACGGGCGGCCGTCCGCGATCCTCGTGCTGTCGTCGTGAACGTCGGTCTGCCGACCAGGACGCCGCTGCCGCTGCCGACGGTCGAGGTCGCTGCGGCGAGCCGCGTCGGCGCGCAGGTCGCGCGCGAGAGACTGCTCGGCAGGACAGGCTGAACGGACCCTCGGTGGACGCAGACGTACTCGCACTGGTGCGACGCTCGGTCTCACGACTGAGCGCCGCAGAGGCGCGCGTCGCGGAGACGATCCTCGCCGATCCCACGCTGGTGATCGACCTGGCGATCAACGACCTGGCGAAGCTCTGCCGGACCTCGTTGTCGACCGTCGCGCGCTTCGCCCAGTCGCTCGGCTTCAGCGGCTACCGCGAGCTGCGGGTCGCGGTCGCCCGAACGGTCACGCTGGAGCAGGCGCAGCAGGCGCGGTTCAGTCTCGACACCACGGCGATCGACCCTGAGGACGAGCCGATGGCGATCGCCGCGAAGCTCGCGGCCCAGGAGATCGATGCGATCGAGCGGACGGCCCTCGGGCTCGACGCGGTCGCGCTCGATCGGGTCGCCAGGGCCGTCGTCGCCGCGCGCCACATCGATCTCTTCGGGCAGGCGGCGTCATCGCTGACCGCGCAGGACCTGCTGCTGAAGCTCTCGCGCATCGGCTGCTCCGTGACGCACTCGGCTGACCCGCATCTCGCGGTGACCACTGCCGCGTTGCGCGGGGGCGACGATGTCGCGATCGCCTTCTCGCACAGCGGCGAGACCGTCGAGACGCTGCGGGCGCTCGAGGTCGCCAGGGATGCCGGCGCGCTCGCGGTCGCGGTCACGAGTGTCGGCGAGTCATCGCTCGCATTGGCCGCCGACGTCGTGCTGCTCACCCACGCGCACGAGTCGCCCTTCCGGATGGCCGCGATGTCGAGCCGGATCGCTCAGCTCGCGCTGGTCGACGTGCTGTTCGTCCGTGTCGTGCAGCACCGCGGTGAGCCCGTGGTGATCTCGCTGCAGCGGACGCATGATGCTGCGGTGCCGCGTCAGCGCGCGCAGCCGAGCGTCGAGGGCTGACCGCAGGCTCGAACGGCGTGCTCAGCCGATGTGATCGCGGGTGCTCGCGAGCGCTCGTGCCGCGATGCGATGCGCGCGGGCCAGGCTGCCGGTGAGCGAGAGCCCGGTGAGGATGCCGGCGAGGAATCCGGCAGCGAAGGCATCGCCGGCCCCGACGGTCTCGACCACCGGGGTGTCGACGGCATCGCTGTCAGCGCGCTCGGCTCCGTCGAAGGCCACCGCGCCGCGTGGATCGGTGAGCACGAGGTATCGAGGCTCCGCGAGCAGCCCGCGGAGCTCCTGCGGGTCGGCGGTGCCGAACACGGCCTCGGCATCCGACCCGGTGCAGAACACGACGTCGGCGCGATGGGCGAAGTCGGTGAGCACCGCCCGACCCTCGGCTTCGCGGCCGCGCCACAGCACGGGTCGCCAGTTGAGGTCGAAGCTGAGCACCTGATGCGCCCGACGTTCGGCGAACAGCGTCTCCTGCGCAGCCAGCGCGGAGTCGGACAACGCTGGCGTGATCCCGGAGACGTGCACGAGTGCGGCGGACTCGAGCACAGCGGATGCCGCCGGTGCGGCGAGGGTCGCCGGCGACATCGCCGAGGCGGCGGAACCGGTCCGGTAGTAGTGCATGGCGCCGTCGACCGCGCCGTCCGGACGCGGCACCAGCTCCTTGACGTACAGGCCGGTCGGCGCATCCGGATCGATCTCGACCGCGGTGTCGTCGACCCCGTGCCGACGCAGCTCCGCGGTGAGGAAGCGCCCGAAGCCGTCATCGCCGACGCGGGATACGACGGCGGTGCGGACGCCGGCGGATGCGAGTGCGATGGCGGTGTTCCATTCGGCTCCGGCGAGGGACCGATGGAAGGTGCGGCAATCCTGCAGGGGCCCCGCGGTCGCGGCCACCAGAGAGATGAGGCCCTCGCCGATGCAGACGGCGATCGGGGCGGAGTCCGGCACGTTCTGGACACTACCGGATCGCGAACAGGCGATTCACGTCGATACCGGATCGAGATACGCAGGTGGTTGGTATCTGTGGATCAGCTGGGTAGCGTCGAGGCATCACCGTGACCCGAGGCGCAACGGCTTCGGGCACGCGCAACGAAGCGCCCGACAGGGAAGGTCACACAATGCACCAATCAGTCACGCGTCGGCGAGGTCTCATCGCCGTCACCGGAGCGACACTCGCCGCTCTCGTCCTGGCAGGATGTGTCGCCAGCGAACGGAACGACGATGCAGGAGAGGGCTCCGGTGATGTCGACGGCACGTTCGTCTTCGCCGCATCCTCGGATCCGGCCAGCCTCGACCCCGCATTCGCGCAGGACGGCGAGACGTTCCGCGTCTCCCGCCAGATCTTCGAGGGTCTGGTCGGCACCGAGCCGGGCACCGCGGACCCGGCTCCGCTCCTCGCAGAGAGCTGGGAGTCGTCGGAGGACGGCATGTCGCACACGTTCGCGCTGAAGGAGGACGTGACCTTCCAGGACGGCACGCCGTTCAACGCCGAGGCCGTCTGCGTCAACTTCGACCGCTGGTACAACTGGACCGGTCTTGCCGCCTCCGAGGCGTTCGGCTACTACTACAACAAGCTCTTCAAGGGGTACGCCTCCACGCCGGAGGACGCCGTCTACAAGTCGTGCACCCCTGATGGCGACTACTCGGTCACGATCGAACTGAACAAGCCCTTCGCCGGCTTCGTCGCCTCGCTGTCGCTCCCGTCCTTCGCGATGCAGAGCCCCTCTGCGCTGCAGGAGTTCGGTGCGGATGAGGTCAGCGGCTCCGCCGAGGCGCCGGTGCTCTCCGAGTACGCGATGGGCCGCCCGGTCGGCACCGGCCCGTACCAGTTCGAGGAGTGGGCTCCGGGCGAGCAGGTCAGGCTGAAGTCGTACGACGGCTACTGGGGTGACAAGGGACAGGTCTCCGAGATCATCTTCCGCACGATCGACGACCCGACCGCACGCCGCCAGGCGCTCGAGTCCGGATCGATCGACGGCTACGACCTCGTCGGTCCCGCCGACACCAAGGCGCTCGAGGACGACGGCTTCACGATGGTCTCACGGCCGCCGTTCACCATCCTCTACCTCGCCTTCAACCAGGCGGTCCCCGAGCTGCAGGACCCGAAGGTGCGCGAGGCGCTCTCGTACGCGATCGACAAGGACGCCCTGATCACCCAGGTCCTGCCTGAGGGCACCGAGAAGGCGATCGAGTTCGTGCCGCAGGTCGTCAACGGATACAACCCCGACGTCACGACCTACGACTTCGACCAGGACAAGGCCAAGTCGCTGCTCGCCGAGGCCGGCTACACCGAGGCCAATCCGCTGAAGCTGACCTTCAACTACCCGGTCAACGTCTCGCGTCCCTACATGCCGGACCCCGAGCAGATCTTCACGGTGCTGTCGTCGCAGCTGGCCGAGGTCGGCGTCGAGACCACCCCGGTCTCGGAGGAGTGGGTCGAGTACCTCGACCGCACCACCGGCACCTCGGATCACGGCATCCACCTGCTCGGCTGGACCGGCGACTACAACGACACCGACAACTTCGTCGGCGTCTTCTTCGGTCAGCAGAGCTCCGAGTGGGGCTTCGACAACCCGGAGCTCTTCCAGAAGCTGACGGAGGCGCGCGGCGTCTCCAACCTGGATGAGCAGACCGCGCTCTACGAGGAGATCAACGAGGATGTCGCGCAGTTCATCCCCGGCGTCCCGCTCGCGCACCCGGCGCCGACCCTGGCGTTCGACCCGCGCGTGAAGAGCTACCCGGCCAGCCCCGTGAACGACGAGGTCTTCACCGACATCGTCCTCACCAAGTAGGTCTGACCATCTGAGGTGCCGTGTTCCGGTCCCCGCGCATGTCGTGGGGACCGGAGCACGGCGTACCTTCCGATCATCGGAGATCTCTTTGCTGCGCACCATCAGCAGACGTCTGCTGTTCCTCATTCCCACCCTGTTCGGCCTCAGCGTCCTGCTGTTCGCCTGGGTCAGGGCCCTCCCCGGTGGACCGGCGGTCGCACTTCTCGGTGAGAAGGCGACACCGGCGGCCATCGCCAGAGTCAACGAGCTCTACGGCTTCGACAGGCCGCTGCTCGAGCAGTACTTCGTCTGGATCGGTCGCCTCCTGCAGGGTGACTTCGGCACCTCGATCCAGACGAACCGGCCCGTCGTCGACGAGTTCCTCCGTCGGTTCCCCGCGACCCTCGAGCTGAGCGTCATGGCGTTGATCTTCGCGATCGGCGTCGGCATCCCGCTCGGCTACTGGGCAGCACGCCGGCACGGCAAGTTCAGCGATCACGCATCCGTGGTGCTGAGTCTGGTCGGCATCACCATCCCGGTGTTCTTCCTGGCGTTCATCCTGAAGTACGTCTTCGCGGTGCAGCTCGGCTGGCTGCCGTCGGACGGCAGACAGAACCCGCGAATAGACGCCACCCATCCGACGGGGTTCTATGTCTGGGACGGGCTGATCACCGGCGAGTTCGACGCGGCATGGGATGCGATCCTGCACCTCGTGCTGCCGGCACTCGCGCTGGGCACGATCCCGCTCGCGATCATCGTCCGCATCACCAGGGCCAGTGTGCTCGAGGTGCAGAACGCGGACTATGTGCGGACGGGACGCGCGAAGGGCGTCGGATCGAGCACGCTGCGCAACCGCTTCATCCTGCGCAACGCCATGCTGCCGGTGATCACCACGATCGGTCTGCAGACCGGACTGCTGATCTCCGGAGCAGTGCTCACCGAGACCGTGTTCGCCTTCCCGGGCATCGGATCGTTCCTCGCGAGGGCGATCTTCACCCGAGACTTCCCGGTGCTGCAGGGCTTCATCATCTTCATCGCGATCGCGTACGCCCTCATCAACCTCGCGGTCGACGTGTCGTACAGCTTCATCGACCCGAGAGTGAGGGTGCAGTGATGTTCCTCATCGATGCTCGAAAGGAGGTCGTGTCATGAGCGTTGCACTTCCACCCGCACAGGGCGGCGAGATCATCGACACCGTCGCCATCGCCCAGTCCGACCTGAAGGACGGGCCAGGCGGGTTCTGGCGCGATGTGTTCCGCAGGCTCCGGCGCAACCCGACCGCCTGGATCGGCGCCGCCATCGTGCTGCTCTTCATCCTGGTCGCGGCACTCGCACCGGTGCTCTCCCCGTATCCGGAGACCGCACTCCCCGGCGCGAAGTTCATCACCCCGACCCACATCCCCGGTCCAGGCGAGCTGGCGCAGTTCCCGCTCGGCCTCGACCGGTTCGGCGGCGACGTGCTGTCGAAGCTGATCTGGGGCGCGCAGGCGTCGCTCCTGGTCGGCGTGATCTCGACAGCGCTCGGTCTGGTCGGCGGCATGATCCTCGGGTTGCTCGCCGGCACCTTCGGCGGCTGGGTCGACACGCTCATCATGCGCATCGTCGACATCATCCTGTCGGTGCCGAACCTGCTGCTCGCGGTGTCGATCGCCGCGATCCTCGGTCAGACGCCGTTCGCGGTGATGATCGCGATCGGTGCATCGCAGGTGCCGATCTTCGCCAGACTGCTGCGGGCTTCCATGCTGCAGCAGCGTTCGAGCGACTACGTGCTGTCGGCGCAGACCCTCGGTCTCGGCCGCGGGCAGATCACCATGTCGCACGTGCTGCCGAACGCGATCGGACCGGTGATCGTGCAGGGCACCCTGACGCTCGCCACCGCCGTGATCGATGCGGCAGCGCTGTCGTTCCTCGGACTCGGCGGAGGCCGACCCGAGACGGCGGAGTGGGGGCGCATGCTCACGTATGCGCAGGCCGAGCTCGCGATCGCTCCATGGCTCGCGTTCCTCCCCGGCATCTGCATCGCCGTCACCGCGCTCGGCTTCACGCTGTTCGGTGAGGCGCTGCGCGAGGCCATGGACCCGAGGACGAGGGCACGATGAACGTCACGAAGGAGAACCAGATGTCCGGCGCACCGCTGCTGTCGGTCCAGGGCCTGGCGGTGGACTTCGCCACGATGGACGGCGTCGTGCACGCCGTCGAGGGCGTCGACCTCGAGATCGAGCCGGGTCAGACGGTCGCGATCGTCGGCGAGTCCGGCTCGGGCAAGTCGACGACCGCGATGGCGATCATCGGGCTGCTCGCCGGGGGAGGACGCATCGCCTCGGGCAGCATCCGCCTCGACGGCCGCGAGATCTCGCACGCTCCGGAGCACGAGCTGCGTGCGATCCGCGGGCGCGACATCGGTCTCGTTCCGCAGGACCCGATGTCGAATCTCAACCCGGTCGCGAAGATCGGCACGCAGGTCGCCGAGACGCTGCTCGCGCACGGGCTGGCCACCAGGCAGAACGTGCAGGAGAAGGTGGTCGAGGCGCTGACGGCGGCAGGTCTGCCCGATCCGGAGCGCCGTGCGAAGCAGTACCCGCACGAGTTCTCGGGCGGTATGCGCCAGCGCGCGCTCATCGCGATCGGACTCGCCTGCAAGCCGCGCCTGCTGATCGCCGATGAGCCGACGAGTGCGCTCGACGTCACGGTGCAGCAGACGATCCTCGACCAGATCGGGGCCATGACGCGCGAGCTCGGCACTGCGGTGCTGCTCATCACGCACGACCTGGGTCTTGCCGCCGAGCGTGCGGAGCGAGTGATCGTGATGCACCGCGGCAAGGTCGTGGAGCAGGGCGATGCGCGGCAGATCCTGGAGGATCCGCAGCACCCGTACACGCAGTCCCTGGTGAAGGCCGCGCCGTCGGTCGCCGTCGCGCGTCTGCAGCCGGCAGCATTCCAGACGAAGGATGCTTCGACAGGCTCAGCAACCCAGGCAACCGGCTCAGCACCCGAGGCGGCCGTGACCAGCGAGCGCACGCCGGTCCATGAGCAGACCGCAGCGCCGGTCGACGCCATCGTCGAGATCGAGAACCTCACCAAGGTGTACCCGGTGCGGGGTCAGAAGGAGGACTTCGTCGCGGTCAAGGACGTGTCCCTCGCGATTCCGCGCGGCGAGACGGTCGCCATCGTGGGGGAGTCGGGCTCGGGAAAGACCACGACGGCGCGCATGCTGCTGAAGGTGATCGAGCCCACCAGCGGCCTGATCCGTTTCGAGGGCAAGGACATCTCCTCGCTCAGCAGGGCGGACACCAAGGACTTCCGGCAGCGCGTGCAGCCGATCTTCCAGGATCCGTACTCGAGCCTGAACCCGATGTTCACGATCGAACGGCTGATCGCCGAGCCCCTCGACTTCTACAAGCGGGGGAGCGGTGCCGAGCGGCGCAAGCGCGTGCGGCAGCTGCTGGACGACGTGGCGCTGCCGCAGTCGATGCTGCGGCGGTATCCCTCCGAGCTCTCCGGCGGTCAGCGTCAGCGCGTCGCGATCGCCAGGGCGCTCGCCCTGTCGCCCGATCTGATCGTGTGCGACGAGCCGGTGTCGGCGCTCGACGTGCTGGTGCAGGACCAGATCCTGCGGCTGCTCGGCGATCTGCAGCGGGAGTACGGGCTGAGCTACCTGTTCATCTCGCATGACCTCGCGGTGGTGCGCCTGATCAGCGACTACGTGTGCGTCATGAAGGACGGCGCGCTCGTCGAGGCGGCCTCCTCCGAGGAGATCTTCACGAATCCGCGCGACCCGTACACACGTCGTCTGCTCGCGTCGATCCCGGGGAACGAGCTCAACATCGCTTCCTGACACGGCCGGGCCGAGGCAGCTCGGCCCGGTCCCCGGATGCTTTTACCGCAGCATCCGACATTGGTCAAGGACTGCGCTTGCCATGTCGCAGAATCACACGTATAGTTGGTAGTTGCGCTCGCTTCTCCCTGCCCTCATATGGTGGTCGGCATTCGTTGAGGTCTTCGAGCGCACACTCCACCTGACGACAAAGGAATCGAGAAGCCCTGCGGGGCTCACGGAGGTTATTCCCTTGGCTGCTGCTCGCAACGCATCCACATCCACCACCACGAAGAACGGACGCGGAGCTTCCCGCCTCTCGTTCGCCAAGATCTCCGACACGCTGACGGTCCCTGACCTTCTCGCACTGCAGACCGAGTCCTTCGGTTGGCTGGTCGGCAACGACGCCTGGAAGGCGCGCGTTGCCGAGGCCAAGAAGGCCGGCCGCACCGACGTGAACGAGAACAGCGGCCTCGGCGAGATCTTCGAGGAGATCTCTCCCATCGAGGACCTCGGCGAGACGATGCAGCTGTCGTTCACGAACCCGTACCTCGAGCCGGAGAAGTACTCGATCGAGGAGTGCAAGGAGCGCGGCAAGACCTACGCCGCTCCGCTGTACGTCGAGGCCGAGTTCATGAACCACCTCACGGGTGAGATCAAGACCCAGACGGTCTTCATGGGCGACTTCCCGCTGCAGACCGACAAGGGAACGTTCATCATCAACGGTTCCGAGCGCGTCGTCGTCTCGCAGCTGGTGCGTTCTCCCGGTGTCTACTTCGACAAGACCCCCGACAAGACGTCCGACAAGGACATCGTGTCGGCGCGCGTCATCCCGAGCCGTGGTGCATGGCTCGAGTTCGAGATCGACAAGCGCGACCAGGTCGGCGTGCGCGTCGACCGCAAGCGCAAGCAGTCGGTCACCGTGTTCCTCAAGGCGCTGGGCATGACCAGCGAGGAGATCCTCGCGGAGTTCGCCGGCTACACCTCGATCGAGGAGACGCTCGCGAAGGACACGATCGTCACGAAGGAAGATGCGCTCCGCGACATCTACCGCAAGCTGCGTCCGGGCGAGCAGGTCGCCGCCGAGGCAGCCCGCGCGCTGCTCGACAACTTCTACTTCAACCCGAAGCGCTACGACCTCGCGAAGGTCGGTCGCTACAAGATCAACCACAAGCTCGGTCTCGACCAGCCGTTGACCTCGTCGGTGCTGACCGTCGAGGACATCGTCGCGACGATCAAGTACCTGGTCCGTCTGCACGCGGGCACCGAGGAGACCTTCTCCGGCATCCGCTCGGGCAAGAAGGCCGAGATCCGTCTCGCGACCGACGACATCGACAACTTCGGCAACCGCCGTATCCGCGCTGTCGGCGAGCTCATCCAGAACCAGGTCCGCACGGGTCTGTCCCGCATGGAGCGCGTCGTCCGCGAGCGCATGACCACGCAGGACATCGAGGCCATCACGCCGCAGACCCTGATCAACGTGCGCCCCGTCGTCGCCGCGATCAAGGAGTTCTTCGGAACCTCGCAGCTGTCGCAGTTCATGGACCAGAACAACCCGCTCGCGGGTCTGACGAACAAGCGTCGTCTGTCCGCGCTCGGCCCCGGTGGTCTCTCGCGTGACCGTGCCGGCGTCGAGGTCCGTGACGTCCACCCCTCGCACTACGGCCGCATGTGCCCGATCGAGACGCCTGAAGGCCCGAACATCGGTCTGATCGGTGCGCTCGCGACCTTCGCGCGCATCAACTCGTTCGGCTTCATCGAGACCCCGTACCGCAAGGTCACCGACGGTGTCGTCACCGAGCACATCGACTACCTCACGGCTTCCGAAGAGGTCGACTTCAACATCGCGCAGGCCAACGCCCCGCTCGATGCCAAGGGTCGCTTCATCGAGAGCCACGTCCTGGCCCGCCCCAAGGGCGGCAGCGGCGAGGTCGACATGTTCCTGCCGGAGGACATCGGCTACATCGACGTCTCCCCGCGCCAGATGGTGTCGGTCGCGACCTCGCTCGTGCCGTTCCTCGAGCACGACGACGCACAGCGCGCCCTCATGGGTGCCAACATGCAGCGTCAGGCTGTGCCGCTGCTCCGCAGCGACTCGCCGCTCGTCGGAACCGGTATGGAGGGCTACACGGCCATCGACGCCGGTGACGTGCTCACCGCCGACAAGGCCGGTGTCGTCTCCGAGGTCTCCGCAGACCGCGTCGTCGTCATGCTCGACGAGGGCGGAACGCAGGAGTACCACCTGCGCAAGTTCGACCGCTCGAACCAGGGCACGTCGTACAACCAGAAGGTCGTCGTCAACGCCGGTGAGCGCGTCGAGGTCGGAGAGGTCATCGCCGATGGCCCCGCCACCGAGAACGGTGAGCTGGCACTCGGAAAGAACCTCCTCGTCGCGTTCATGACGTGGGAGGGCTACAACTTCGAGGACGCGATCATCCTGAGCCAGGACCTGGTGAAGGACGACACCCTCTCCTCGATCCACATCGAGGAGTACGAGGTCGACGCCCGCGACACGAAGCTCGGCAAGGAGGAGATCACCCGTGACCTCCCCAACGTCAGCCCCGAGCTGCTGAAGGACCTCGACGAGCGCGGCATCATCCGCATCGGCGCCGAGGTCCGCCCCGGCGACATCCTCGTCGGCAAGGTCACGCCGAAGGGCGAGACCGAGCTGTCGGCCGAGGAGCGTCTGCTCCGCGCGATCTTCAACGAGAAGAGCCGCGAGGTCCGCGACACGTCCCTGAAGGTGCCTCACGGCGAGCAGGGCACGATCATCGCGGTCAAGGAGTTCAACGCCGAGGACGGCGACGACGAGCTCGGCTCCGGTGTCAACCGCCGCGTCGTGGTCTACATCGCCCAGAAGCGAAAGATCACCGAGGGTGACAAGCTCGCCGGCCGTCACGGCAACAAGGGTGTCATCGCGAAGATCCTCCCGATCGAGGACATGCCGTTCCTTGCGGACGGAACCCCGGTCGACATCGTGCTCAACCCGCTCGGCATCCCCGGTCGAATGAACTTCGGCCAGGTCCTCGAGACCCACCTCGGGTGGATCGCGAAGCAGGGCTGGAAGGTCGAGGGCACCCCGGAGTGGGCAGCTCGTCTGCCGGAGCAGGCCTTCGAGGCGGCTCCCGGCACGAAGGTCGCCACCCCGGTGTTCGACGGTGCGAGCGAGGAGGAGATCGCAGGTCTCCTCGACGTGACCACCCCGACGCGTGACGGTGTCCGTCTCATCGACTCGACCGGAAAGACGCAGCTCTTCGACGGTCGTTCGGGTGAGCCGTTCCCGGCGCCGATCTCCGTGGGCTACATGTACATCCTGAAGCTCCACCACCTGGTCGACGACAAGATCCACGCACGCTCCACCGGTCCGTACTCGATGATCACCCAGCAGCCGCTCGGTGGTAAGGCGCAGTTCGGTGGCCAGCGCTTCGGTGAGATGGAGGTGTGGGCTCTCGAGGCCTACGGTGCCGCGTACGCGCTGCAGGAGCTCCTCACGATCAAGTCCGACGACATCCTCGGCCGCGTCAAGGTGTACGAGGCGATCGTCAAGGGCGAGAACATCCAGGAACCCGGCATCCCCGAGTCCTTCAAGGTGCTCATGAAGGAGATGCAGTCGCTCTGCCTGAACGTCGAGGTCCTCTCGGCAGACGGCACGCTGGTCAACCTGCGTGACACCGACGACGAGGCCTTCCGCGCTGCGGAAGAGCTCGGAATCAACATCTCCAGCCGCTTCGAGGCAGCCTCGATCGACGAGATCTAATCCGCAGGCAAGCTCAGGGACCCGCAGGGCGACTGAGCTTGCCGGCGACAGACTTCTCAAAAGAATTCCGACACAGGAGAATTAGTGCTCGAGTCAAACACTTTCGACGAGCTTCGCATCGGCCTGGCCACTGCGGACCACATCCGCGCGTGGTCGTACGGTGAGGTCAAGAAGCCCGAAACCATCAACTACCGCACGCTGAAGCCGGAGAAGGACGGTCTCTTCGGAGAGCAGATCTTCGGCCCGTCCCGCGACTGGGAGTGCGCCTGCGGCAAGTACAAGCGTGTCCGCTTCAAGGGCATCGTCTGCGAGCGCTGCGGCGTGGAGGTCACCAAGAGCTCCGTCCGTCGTGAGCGCATGGGTCACATCGAGCTCGCCGCTCCCGTCACCCACATCTGGTACTTCAAGGGCGTTCCCTCGCGTCTCGGCTACCTGCTCGACATGGCGCCGAAGGACCTCGAGAAGGTCATCTACTTCGCCGCCTACATGGTCATCTCGGTCGACGAGGATGCTCGTCACCGCGACCTGGGCACGCAGGAGAACAACATCCGTCTCGAGCTGAAGACGCTCGGCGACCGTCGTGACGCGAAGATCGCTGAGCGCCTGGCTCGTCTCGAGGAGGAGCTCGCTGCTCTCGAGGCCGAGGGTGCCAAGGCCGACGCCAAGAAGAAGGTCAAGGACGCCGCCGAGAAGGAGATGACTCTCACCCGCAAGGGTGCCGACGAGGCCATCGCCAAGCTCGAGCGCGTGTGGGAGGACTTCCGCACGCTCGAGGTGGGCGCACTCCGCCCCGAGGACGACGTCTTCCACGAGCTGCAGGACCGTTTCGGTCAGTACTTCGAGGCCTACATGGGCGCCGAGTCGATCCAGCGTCGCCTCGCTGCGTTCGACCTCGCCGGCGAAGCCGAGAACCTGCGTCTGCAGATCTCCGAGGGCAAGGGTCAGCGCAAGATCCGCGCGATCAAGCGCCTGAAGGTCGTCAGCTCGTTCCTGGAGACCGGCATGAGCCCGGCCGCCATGGTCCTCGACGTCGTCCCGGTGATCCCGCCGGAGCTGCGCCCGATGGTGCAGCTCGACGGTGGCCGCTTCGCGACCTCCGACCTGAACGACCTCTACCGTCGTGTGATCAACCGCAACAACCGTCTTCGTCGTCTGATCGACCTCGGTGCCCCCGAGATCATCGTCAACAACGAGAAGCGCATGCTGCAGGAGGCCGTCGACGCACTGTTCGACAACGGTCGCCGTGGTCGTCCCGTCACCGGTACCGGCAACCGCGCCCTGAAGTCCCTCAGCGACATGCTGAAGGGAAAGCAGGGTCGTTTCCGCCAGAACCTGCTCGGCAAGCGAGTCGACTACTCCGGCCGTTCGGTCATCATCGTCGGCCCGCAGCTGAAGCTGCACCAGTGCGGTCTGCCCAAGCAGATGGCGCTGGAGCTCTTCAAGCCGTTCGTGATCAAGCGTCTGATCGACCTCGGTCACTCGCAGAACATCAAGGCCGCGAAGCGCGCCGTCGAGCGCACCCGTCCCGAGGTCTGGGACGTGCTCGAGGAGATCATCCGCGAGCGCCCCGTGCTGCTGAACCGTGCACCCACCCTGCACCGTCTCGGCATCCAGGCGTTTGAGCCCCAGCTCGTCGAGGGCAAGGCCATCCAGCTGCACCCGCTCGTCTGCGCGGCGTTCAACGCCGACTTCGACGGTGACCAGATGGCTGTGCACCTGCCGCTCTCGGTCGAGGCTCAGGCCGAGGCCCGCGTGCTGATGCTCGCGTCGAACAACATCCTGAAGCCGTCCGACGGCCGTCCGGTCACCCTGCCTTCGCAGGACATGATCATCGGTCTGCACCACCTGACCACGGTCAAGGCCGGTGCCGCCGGTGAAGGACGCGCGTTCGGCTCCGTGGGCGAGGCGATCCTGGCCAAGGACGAGGGAACCCTCGACCTGCAGGCGAAGATCCGCATCCGCATCCCCGGCCTGACGTTCCTCGAGGGCGAAGCGCCCGAGAACTACGACCGCCACGGTCTCGTCGACGCCTCGCTGGGTCAGGCGATCTTCAACGACACGCTGCCGAAGGGCTACCCCTTCGTCCGCGAACAGGCTGACAAGAACAAGCTGTCGCAGATCGTCAACAAGCTGGCCGAGGAGTACCCCAAGGTCGAGACGGCTGCATCGCTGGACCGCATCAAGGACGCCGGCTTCTACTGGGCGACTCGCTCCGGTGTGACCGTCGCCCTGAGCGACATCCTCACGCCGCCGAACAAGGCCGAGATCGTCGCGGGCTACGAGAAGCAGGCCGCGAAGGTCCAGTCGCAGTACGAGAAGGGTCTGACCACCGACACCGAGCGTCGCCAGGAGCTCATCAAGATCTGGACCGAGGCGACCGACGAGGTGCAGGCGGCCATGAAGGCCAACTTCCCCGAGGACAACACCATCAACCGCATGGTGTCGTCGGGTGCTCGTGGTAACTGGCTGCAGATCCGGAACATCGCCGGTATGCGTGGTCTGGTGAACAACCCCAAGGGTGAGATCATCCCGCGTCCGATCATCTCCTCGTACCGCGAGGGTCTGTCGGTTGCGGAGTACTTCATTGCGACGCACGGTACCCGTAAGGGTCTGGCCGACACCGCTCTGCGTACCGCCGACTCGGGTTACCTGACCCGTCGTCTGGTGGATGTCTCGCAGGACGTCATCATCCGCGAAGAGGACTGCGGCACGTCGAAGGGCCTCGAGCTCCCGATCGCCTCGCCGAACTCGCAGGGTGAGCTCGTCCGCGACGCGAACGTCGAGAACTCGGTGTTCGCTCGCACGCTGGCCTCCGCTGTCATCGACAGCAAGGGTGAGGTCCTCGCCGAAGCCGGTGAGGACGTCGGCGACGTGCTCATCGACAAGCTCGTGGGTCTTGGCGTCGAGACGATCAAGGTTCGCTCGGTCCTGACCTGCGACTCCGCCGTCGGTGTCTGCGCGCAGTGCTACGGACGTTCGCTCGCGACCGGCAAGACGGTCGACATCGGCGAGGCCGTCGGCATCATCGCGGCCCAGTCGATCGGTGAGCCCGGTACCCAGCTGACGATGCGTACCTTCCACACCGGTGGTTCGGCATCTGCTGATGACATCACGCAGGGTCTGCCCCGTGTGCAGGAGCTGTTCGAGGCCCGTACCCCCAAGGGTGCGTCCCCGATCGCCGAGGCAGACGGTCGCATCACGATCGACGAGACCGACAAGGGCAAGAAGGTCATCCTGACGCCCGACAGCGGCGACGAGCCGGTCGTCTACCCGGTGCTGAAGCGTGCGACGCTTCTCGTCGAGGACGGCCAGCACGTCACGGTCGGTCAGCCGATCCTGGTGGGAACGCTGGACCCCAAGGAGATCATGCGCGTCATGGGTGCCCGCGAGGTGCAGCGCTACCTCGTCGGCGGCGTCCAGGGCGTGTACCGCTCGCAGGGTGTGCCGATCCACGACAAGCACATCGAGGTCATCGTCCGTCAGATGCTCCGCAAGGTCACCGTCGTCGATCACGCCGACACGACCCTGCTCCCGGGTGAGATGGTCGACCTCAAGCGCTACCAGACGATCAACCGCGAGGCCGTGGCAGAGGGCAAGCGCCCCGCGTCCGGTCGCCCGGAGCTGATGGGTATCACGAAGGCGTCGCTCGCGACGGAGTCGTGGCTGTCCGCTGCTTCCTTCCAGGAGACGACCCGCGTGCTCACGCAGGCCGCCATGGAGGGCAAGCGCGACCCGCTGGTCGGTCTCAAGGAGAACGTCATCATCGGAAAGCTCATCCCCGCCGGAACCGGTCTCTCGAAGTACCGCGACGTCACGGTCGAGGCCACCGAGGAAGCCAAGAGCGAGCGCTACCCGAACCGGATCTTCGCATCCGACGGTGCGTACGCCGACGGCGACTTCGGCTACGTCGACTTCGACGCGTTCTCGACGGACGACATCACCCCCGGTACCTACAACTGAGGTGTGACTGAATGAAGAAGGCCCCGGGGTTCTCTCCGGGGCCTTCTTCGCGTCTGCGGCTGCTCTCGACGCCGGGATCAGCCGAACAGCGCGGCCACGATGGCCGAGGTGTACCCCGCTGGGGCGAGATTCGAGTACTGGGTGTCGATGAGGACATCGTCGCGCCAGAACAGCGTGCGCCCGTCGGTCACCGGGTACTGCGTGTTCGGCCAGGTCTTCTCGCAGCGGGTGCCGCCGTCGGGGGTGAAGCAGGAGAAACCTTCGTCATTCGCCAGCGCGTTGAGCATGTCGAGAGCCGGCCCACGATTCATTTTCGAGACGGTCGTGATGAGCCTGGTGGTGTCTGCGCCCGGATCCCCCCAGATGCAGGTGAGCGTGCCGTTCGCGCCCACGCCGGAGGGCCCGAAGGCGGCGTCGTTGAGCGGTGTGTCGCCGAGTTCGGCGAGCACCGGCTCGGACAGGATCGCGCGGCAGTCGGTCGGCAGCGCGATGGCCTTCGTCGTGGCCGTCGGGGTCGGTGAGGGGCTGCCGCTGGCGTCGGGTGACGGGGTCCCGGATGAGGATGCAGATGCCGACGGGGTGGTGGTCGAGTCAGCTCCATCACCGGACACGGGGCCGCACGCGGTCAGGGCGACGGCGAGCACGAGGAGGGCGGCAGCAGTGACGGGTCGCGCGTTCATGGCCAACACCGTACTGCGCCCTGTGCATCGAGCGCGAGCGGATCGCCGATCGTCATCGGACGGTGCCGGCGCGATACTCTCAGCGAGTGAACATTGAGACTTCCTCCTCAGGAACCGTGGTCGTCATCGGAGACGCCCTGATCGACGAGATCCGCGATGATGCCGGCGTGCGCGAGCTCGTGGGCGGCGCTGCGCTGAATGTCGCGGTCGGCCTCCGCCGACTCGGCGTCGAGACCACGCTGATCGCGATGGTGGGCGACGACGAACCAGGAGCGCACATCCGCGAGTACCTCGCCGATCATGGCGTGCGGCTGATCGCCAGCGCTGCGCCGCACGGTTCGTCGCGCGCGATCGTCGAGCGTGCGGCGAACGGTGAGCCGCAGTACGTCTTCAACGAAGCCGCGCAGCGGCGCAGCATCCGCTATTCCGGTGACGCACGGCAGGCGATCGCGGATGCCGGGCTCGTCGCGATCAGCTGTTTCCCCTTCGACGTGCCGGAGGAGGTCGATGCGCTGGTCGATGCGCTGGGCGATGCCCGTGTCGCCGTCGATCCGAACCCGCGCACTGGGATGCTGAGCGATCGCGACGAGTTCGTCCGCGGCTTCGAGCGCCTGGCAGCGGATGCCGAGATCGTGAAGGTCGGGGCGGATGACGCGACGATCCTCTACGGCGGTGATCTCGATGCGCTCCGGACTCGTCTGCGTGATCTGGGGGTCGGCGCCGTCCTGGCGACCGCCGGCGCGGACGGTGCCACCATCGATGTTGAGGCCGGCGTCGCATCGGCACCGATCTCGGTACTCCCCGGGCCGATCGCAGACACGGTCGGTGCGGGCGATGCCACCCTCGCCGCGGTCTCGGCCGGGCTCGTACAGGGCTCGCCGACTGCGCTGGGGGAGTGGCGTGCGCTGCTCGAACGAGCCATGGACATCGCGGCGGCGACCTGCCGTGCCGAGGGCGGACTCCTGCGCACTCCTGAGTCGCTGGCGGACGCCGGTCGTGGTGTGCACGGGAGCTGACAGCTCGATTTCTTGACCCTGCCTCCGACCCGTATACTTATTCTTCGTGCCCCCGGTTGGCTGTTCAAGTCGGACGGGTGCGCTCTGGCGAGTTACCCAAGCGGCCAAAGGGATCTGACTGTAAATCAGACTGCATCGCATTCGGGGGTTCGAATCCCTCACTCGCCACCACGGGATGTTCTCGGTTCTAGAGCTCGTATGTTCTCGGATCTAAAGTCCACGCGAAGGGCCACCGACATTCTCGGCGGCCCTTTCGTGTGCCGGGCGTCCGTGGCTGATGCCGGTTCTGTTCGCGAACTTTTCCACGCAGCCGACAGCAATCCCAGGTTCCTTCTCAGATGCGTCGGTCCCGCGCCCGAGCCTTCGGCAACGCGGCGGAGGCAGGGCCTTCGAGTTACGCGGCGCAGAGTTTTGCGATAGTTTTGCACTACCCTTCACTGTGAAGGGTTTGTTAAAACTCGCGCAAAACTGGAGAACGTCGTGAATGCTGAGACGGTGGAGCAGGTTCTAGGGAAAGTCCTCAACGAAGGTCTCACCCCGAACGAGCTCGAATCGCTCGACGTCGAGTTCAAGACGGACGGCCGTTCCGGGCACGACGATCTCGCGAACATCGCCCATGCCGCCACGTGCTTCGCCAACGCGAACGGCGGCAACGTCATCATTGGTGTCAACGACAAGGCTTCGGGTGCCGCAGCTTTCGTCGGAACCCGCTTGGACCCGGAACAGGTTCGGCACAGAATCTACGAGATCACTCGGCCTCCGCTGCTTGTCGAGGTTGAGGCGGTCTCTGGATACCCGGCGGCTGTGCTGGTGATCAATGTCCCGGTGAGTACTCAAGTTCACAGCGCCAATGGGAAGATTCCCACCGAACGAATCGCTGACAAGTGTGAACCAATGGACAGCGCCCGTATCGCTGTGGTTACGGCGCATAAGACTGGGCGGGACTGGAGTGCTCAGTCCAGCACAGTGAGCGCCTCGGACGTGGATCCTGTGGCAATGCAGGTTGCGCGCGGCATGCTGACGCGCGCTCGGAACGCTGGGTCGCAACGGCTTGCTGACGCCTCGGACATTGACATTCTTCGAGCGACCGGGGTCGTTCTCGACGACCAGTCGCTCACCAACGCCGGGGCGCTGCTCTTCACCCGTGCGTACGCGGACCGAACGCTGATTGCCTATGTTCACCGTCGAACACCGACCGGTCAGCTGACGGCGAACGAGCAACTGCCGGGTCCGTTGGTGCCTGCAATTCAACGGACGTTCGATCTCATCGAGGCGCGCCTAGAGACGACGCCTGTCTCCATCGGGAAGGGCCAGCAGCTCCACATCGCAGATCTTCCCGAGCTCGCCGTCCGCGAGGCTGTGGTCAATGGACTGATGCATCGTGATTACTTCAACGCGGACCGGACTTCCGTCGAGCACACGGTGACGCAGCTCAGAGTGACGTCGCCCGGAGGATTTCTGCCCGGCATCCGGGTGGACAATGTGTTGACCACGTCCTCGAGAACCCGAAACAGTAATCTCGCCGGCGCGATGCGTATGCTCGGTCTGGCCGAAACCGCTGGCACGGGCGTGGACCGTATGTATGCCGAGATGGCGAGGATTGGTCACGAGCCTCCCCGGTATGAGGCTGACAACAATAAGGTAGAGGTCAGTCTTCTCGGCGGAGCGCCGAATACGGCGCTTGCTCGCTATGTTGCGACGTTGCCTGCGGAGGAGGCGGACGACGCGGACACCATGGTCATCTTGCTCACTCTGCTAACCAAAAGAACTGTGAGCGCTGACGAACTCGTAGCTGTCCTGCAGAAGCCGTCTGTGGACGAAGCGCAGTCAGTGCTGGGGAGGCTGGCGAGTGACGCGTTGAAACTTCTTGAACCCACTCGAGAGACCGCCCGGCGCGCGAACCCCAAGTATCGCCTGCGCGAGGAGGCGCTTGCCGCTCTCGGATCAGCCGTCACGTACAGGCGGCGGACTACAGACCAATTGGATCGCAAGATCATCGAGATGGTCATTGAGACCGGGAGTATCAACGCGCGAATGGTCCGGTTGATGCTCGATCTGGACGGGGTGAACGCCTCACGCTTGCTGGCTGACTTGGTCGACCGTGACATTCTTATGAAGACGTCGGAGGCAAAGCGAGGGCCTTCCGTTGCCTATGGCAAGGGGCGCGCTTTCCCATCGAAGCCCACGCGAGCGTCGGTGAAGCGCGCACCCCGTCAGGAGTCGCCTTCGAGAGTCCTCGATGAGCAGGATGAACCAGTGCTTGATGAGCCGCTGTTCACCGACGACCTCTTCCGCGAAAGCAGGTGAGCGCCCGGCCGGGAAGCTCGGGCGGACTCCCGGCGTCAACTCCAGCGCTGGAGCTGCTACTTCTACCCGCTGATCTACGTGTGTCGCCACACCCACATCGGATGAATAGTCGCCTTCGCTGCGACCAGCACGCCCTCCGCAGGGACCGCCGCCCACATGCCGTCCTCTTCGCTCCCGTACATGTCAGCGTCGATGAAATCGAGGCGCAGCACGATGCGCGAGTGCCGGCTGAGATCCCGCTCATCTCCACCCTCCTCAAGGAGCTTCGATGCCTGGCTCCGCGAGTACCTCGTCGGTGCCCTCGAGATCACCGAGGCAAACATCTCCGCAGATGGCTCAGGGAGTGACTCCGACACGGGGGAGGACCCGGTGGCTCGCGACGAGGTTGCCATCGCGGTTGTGGACTATATCTGCAGCCTCCGCGACGCGCAGGCCGCGATTCTCACGAGCCAGCTGCATCAGTCGCCTGACCCGGCACAGATGCATGCCACCTGGCTGAACGGCTAGCGTCGGCGCCCCTTATCGGACCGCGACGCGCCGTCCGATTCTTCTCGATGAGAAGGGTGCCCCCGTACGGCCGACGCGGGCACTTTTCGTCGTCCCGCGTTATGAGTACACCGGCGACAACCTTGATCCGTTCTTCGCCGCCCCTTTCAACCCGTCGAGGGTTCGGCCCACGCGTCCGCGTGGACCGAACGGTTCAGAAGCAGCTGAGCTCAGAGATTGCCGCGGTCGACTGACGTCAGGGTCCGAGGCTTCGTGTACGACACCGAGGAGCTGTGCATCAGCAGCGACGTCCAGCCGTCACTGAACTTGATGTCGAAGTACTTGTTGTAGTCCCCAGACGACGCGTAGACAACGCCTGGGACGTTTACTGACTTCTTTCCTGTCCCGGAGAAGCAATGCTTCGGAGATGTGCCGCCAGCGTTCGTCATCACGTAGGATGCCCCCGACGCGCAACTTGATCCGATGGCCATCGGGGCGATCCCGCGCGCGCTGGCCCGCCGAACATAGGTAGCCGCCAAGATCTCACCAGTGTCGGAGTCTACGAGCAAGTTCACCGGCTCGCCTGATTCGACAATCTGGTCGGTCTCCGTGCTCGTCTGTGAGGCTGCGATCTCGGCAAGGCGCTCAGGTGTCTGGCGGATGTATCCTCCTTCGTCCACCCATGTTCCTTCAGGAGCCTGTGCGGTGTCGGTCGCGTGTGCGGGCGCAACAATCCCGAGGCTGAGGACAAGTCCGAGTGCCGCGGCGACAACGAGAGATTTCTTCATTCGTACTTCACTTCCGGTCGTAATGCGGATTGTTCCGCCCTTCGACGATATGCACGTGCCCGGTGCGTAGCCGAACCCGCAGGGATTATGGTCTCAATCCTTGGATTCTGCTCCCTTGCGAAGAATGTCCAAGAATCTGTAGTTGCTCGCGGCGCCTCAGGTGATAGATTTTCCGGTCCGCGCTCTTCTCGGCTCAGTCGAGAACGGTTACTACACGATTGGTTCTCATGAACTCCCGGTCCGATACGCGCTTCGCTCGATGGAGTTTGCGAGACCTTCCGAGCACCGTGATGGAATGGCATGCCACCGTCGTCGTCTTCTCGGCTTTCGCTTACTCGTTCTGGTTCAACCTGATCGGAGCTGAGGGCGCAGGCGCTCTTCTCATAGCTCTCACCCTCGTCACGCTGACAGTGTGGATCCCTCCACGATTTCGGCGCAGGGGCGGTCTCCTGACTGCGGGCACCGCGCCGTGGGCCGTGTTCGCGTACGCAGGCTTGGCTCTTCTATCCGCCTTTTGGTCGCATTGGCCGGGTGTCAGCGCGTTGACGCTGCTCCTCTTCGCCTCAGCGACCGTTCACGGGCTCTTCTTAGTCGACCGGTTCGAGGGACGTGAACTCATCGCGATAGCGGGCAGGGCGCTAAGGGCGGTGGTCATCCTCTCTCTGGTGATGGAGCTGTGGGTCGCTGTTGTCCGGCGCGCGCCGCTAATGCCGAACTTTGCCGATGCCCCATCCGACCCGGACCCGCATTGGTACTGGGTTCGTGGCAACCTATTGGACGGGTTCCTTTCCGGAGGTCGCGCACAAGGAGCTGTCGGGAACGCGAACTTGCTGGGTGTGCTCTGCCTTTTGACCGCTCTCGTATGCATCGTGCAGTTGCTGGCAGGGCAGGGCTCGAGGCTCTACTTGGCCGCGGTGGCGACTGTGAGCGTGTGGCTGATCATCCGTACCGGCTCCGCGACAGTCTTGGTCGCATTGGTAGTGGTTGTGGCGACGGCCGCGTTCGTCATCGCCTTCCGCAGCATCCGCTCCCGACGTGGTCGAGCACTGATGTCTGCTGGCCTCGGCGCCGTCGCGGCACTCAGCGTCGCCTTGGTCATCCTTTTTCGTGAGCCGTTGACACACCTCCTCGGTAGACAGGGCACGTTCACCGGGCGCGTGAACATCTGGGAGGCTGTGTTGGAGCGCGCCGGGCAGTCGCCGGTCATCGGTCACGGCTTCGCCACTCCATGGCTTCCGTGGGATCCAGCTTTTGACGGCTGGATCGTCGACCATTCCATCGTTGTGTTTCAGGCGCACAACATGTGGCTGGACGTCTACCTGCAGCTTGGGGCGTTTGGCGTCTTCTGCCTCACCGCCGTCGCTCTCCAGGCTCTTCTGAAGAGCTGGAAGCTCGCCGTAGCCGTCCGATCTCCGGTGGCGCTGTTTCCTCTGATGGTCGTGGTGGTGCTCCTCATTCAAGGCATGACGGAGTCCACGCCGCTCATGCTGTGGGGGTGGTTGGCTTTCACTACCTGCGCAACGACAATCGGGTCGCCCCGTGGACCGTACGCGCGAGTCATAGCCAAAGAAGAAACGTTCACCTATTCAGCGGACGCGGGGCGAGTCCCCTCACCGTCGACGCGCTGAAGGAGACGAGTAAGAGCACGTCGGGCACGGCCGCTCTGGCACCCCCGGGGATCCGGCACTGGCGGCAGGTTCCGGCAGACTAAACACACCACCACCATGGTGACGAGAAAGGGGAGCGGCGTGGGCTTCTACGTGCGCAAGAGCGTCAAGGCCGGGCCATTCCGGTTCAACCTCAGCAGGTCCGGTGTTGGCGTCAGCGTCGGAGCACCTGGATTCCGGGTCGGGACCGGGCCGCGAGGCAACTACGTCCACATGGGACGTGGCGGCGTCTACTACCGCACATCGCTTGGCACCCCCACCGGCGTCTCCACGGGCGGCGTGCGCGCCGGAACCAACCCCGCCTTGAGCTGGACGCCGTTCGACCCGGGTGCTGTGATCCTTGACGACGTCACCGGCGCCACCACCATGGACATGCGGCCGACCGGCGGGGGAGAGATCGTTGAGCAGCTGAACGCGGCTGCCCGCCACACACGACTCGCCTGGTGGGTGACAGCCATCGCGGTCGTTGCCGGTGCAGCCACCCTGCCGTTCGGCCTCATCATCTGGCTGCTCGCGATCCCGCTGTGCTGGTGGCTGTTCCTCCGCGACGCCGCAAGAACAAAGGCGGTCGTCTTCTACGACGTCAACGATGACGCCGCCCAATGGTTCGAGGACCTCGTCACCAACTGGGGATGGCTCACCAACGCCACGAAACTCTGGCGCACAGTCGCATCAGGACAGGTGCAGACGCTCCATCAGCACAAACGGAACGCCGGCGCTAGCAACATCATCACGCGCGTTGATGCAACCGCGACCGCCCAGGGCCCGAAACATCTCGCCACCAACGTTGCCGTCCCCACCATCGGGGCGGGGAAGACAAGCCTGCACTTTCTGCCCGACCGGATCCTCATGCGGGAAGGAAAGTCCTACACCGATGTCGCGTACTCGCACCTGCGCGTTCACGCCCGGAAGCAACGGTTCATCGAATCGCCCGGGGCGACGCCCAGCGATGCAGTGCAGGTTGACCACACATGGCAGTACGTGAACAAGAAGGGCGGACCGGACCGTCGCTTCTCCAGCAACCCGATCCTGCCCATCATGCTGTACAGCAACCTTGAACTCACCAGTGCACACGGGCTCGACTGGCGTATCCAGGCGTCGCAGCAGGACGCGGCGGTCGTCGTCGGCGGAGTGCTCGAACGCCTCGCCCGGTAGCCGTCCGTATGCTTCGACGGGGCGGGGTCGGCTGGTAACTGAGCTGTGCCCCACGACGGTCGACGAGACAGCGGCTCACGAAGACGCGGGCGATGCGTTCGGTTTCTCCGCGCGGGGACGGGCGAACAGGCAGTGACGCGATCCTCAATCTGATCTGCGCGAGCCGGTCGCGGATCACGCACTCTGGGCTCTCGCTAAGTCCGCCTGCCCCCCCACTCAGGCATGGGCGCGTTAAAACCAGCTCGAGCAAGAGTTTCAAGCGCTGTCTCGAGCCGCCAGGGGAATAACGCCCTCGCGCCAGAGGATTCGGCCGCGTACATGGTGCGTATGACCCCTGAAGCCTCAAGGCATCGCGCAGAACCGAGAACACCCCACCACGGGGTGTTCTCGTATCTAGGAACACCATGTTCTCGTATCTCAATCGAGACGAGCCGTCAGGAAACTGGCGGCTTTTCTCGTCTCCGGACGGAAGTAGGGCGCCGTCAGTTCGCGCTCCTGGTCGAGCGCCGGGGATCTGGGGTGATCGGCAGTGCGGTCTTCGGTCGCGAATCACCGCCATGCTTCGGGACAGCCGTTCTACCTCCGCACCGCGAGGCCGCGCTGGCTACTCGGCGGCATGTTCCGACGAACCGCGAGTAGCGCGGTTGCTGCTCGCGATCCGAAACGTGCGGTCGCCCTTCTCGGCTACTGAGTACGAGCAGGATCCTGGTGATGACCCCCGGAAGCAGGCGTCGAGTACCTGTCGGCGTCGATGGCACAAACAGTGCTGATTTCTCGCAGGGGTTCACGTTGCGGTTGGTCGACGCCGGCCGCGCATCGGTCAGCCGCCCTATGCGTCCACGCAAGGACGCGATGCTGACGAACGTCGAGGTTCGGAGGCCACTAGCTCGGTCCGTCAGAATCGGGAACGGGCCATTCGTCATTCGGGTTCGGAATCACGTTGAGAATGTCCCCTGGCTGGATGGCGTCTCCCGCGACGTAGTGATTGAGGTCGGAGAGCGCGGTCCCGTTGACGATGCACAGGCGCTCCCCAATCGCAGCTTCTGTGTCGCCGGGCGCGACCACGTAGGTGGCGATCCGTCCCTGGTCGTCGACGCCGACTGTCCCTGTCGCGAACTCACGGGCCCCCATATCTACGAGCTCGGCGCCAAGCATCTCCGCGTGCATTGGTCCGTCGTCGTCACTGCCGATGTAGATCCAGGAGGGTGCGGCGCAATCGCCTGGGCCATCATCGGGGATGCGGGTCCCATGGCCAAGATTTACGTACCCGTCTGAAAAGTCAGGGGACCCAGTCGTGCTAGCTGGGCTCGGGAAAAGCGTGGGGTCGCTGCTCGCCAACGTGGATGTCTCTATGAGAGCGGGGGTTACAAGGGCTCCAATGCCGACGAGCGCAAGAGCGGCGACGCCAATGGCTATCTTCATCCCGGTCTTCATGGCAATCAGCATCGCAGAGCACGCACGAGGACACCATACGCGGGCGCGTCGTTGGAAATGCTTTTCCACGTAGCTTTGGGGATGGCTTGGAGCGTTTCCGTCTCAATTTCTGTACTTTGTCGGTTGCGATTCCTTTAGTTGCGGGTCGGAATGCGAAAGCAGGTCAAGCGTTCGACCTCGAACTAGATCAGGGGCTGCCTTCACTAGTGGGGGTGTGAGCACAGAAATTGAGCCAGATTTGGAGCGGCTACGTGTTCGACTTCCTGGTCGGTTCAGTGGCTGCGATAGCGAAGCGGAGGTGCGAAACCTCGTCGCGGAAGCAGCGTCCGGAGACCGTATCGCCCATCGCGCTGGACGTCGGGTGCACGCGAGCCCCACTCATCGTTCGGCGACGAATCAGCGAAGCTGCTGACGAGGTGACTCGCGCACTCAAAGCTCAGGCGATGACGGGCAACAGCGCGTAGGTGGCCACGAAGTAGAGGGCCAATCCCAAGAGTCCGGTGGCGCACATCGTAAGGGCGCTGATGCCGAGGCCGGTGCCTGCCCTCCGTCGCATCGCGACAACTCCCAGGATCAAACCAATGAGATGCACTGCAACAATGGCAACCCAGATGGCGAGAGGCGCCGCGTAGACGTTGGCCAGATCTCCTCCGCTCACGTTTGCGCGGATGATCCAGGGCGTGACGCTGAGGGCTGCCCACAGCGATAGCCAGGCGGTTAGGCCAAACGCCATGGCCAGGGCTCCGATTCGTCGGGACGCAGGCCCAAGCGCTTTCGCGTTCAAGGATGCGGGGCTCTGCTGCACGTCGGTCATGCCGACAGAGTACACACGCGCTTTCACCATTGCCACCATCGGACCTACCCCCTGCGTTCGTTCATCGTGGCGCCGTGTCCGCCAAACGGCCTACTTGACCTGTTGGTCCAATGTCATATGGTTTGGCGAAACATTGCAATGTTCGTCAACGCGAAAGGGGCCTGTATGTTCAGTGCCACGGCAAAGAGAGATAGATCACAGAGGGGGGTCATGAACCGCACCGCATTCGCAGCAATATTTCTGAGCTTTGCTCTGGCCGCGAGTGCCGTGTCGGGAACGGCGTATGCAGGTGTCGATAAGGGCACCGGGGGAAGCGGGTACACGGTATTTCCGTCATCATCGCCGTATATCTCGTACGCGTACGTCACCGCTTGTCACAGCGAGGGGTCCCCTGTGCTGTTCTATCAGGGCAAAGTGACCCTCGGTACAACCGAAGCGACCGGGCCAAAGCAAGCCTGGCCCGGCCCCGAGAGCACCGTGAACCTGCGTCGAAACGGTAGCTACACCGGTACTTGGCGCTGCATGGCGAAGTAAGAAAGACAGGAGAAGAAGATGAAGAAAAGAACACCGATCATCCTCGTAGCGAGTGCCGCACTCGTTGCTGCACTCGCTGGGACCGCGTCGGCCGCCTTCGCGCAACCCGCGCCCACGGTCGACTCCGCACAGCTCGTCAACGAGCCGAAGGCGGAGACCATCGCACCCTCAATCTCCGACCTCGCACAGACCGTCCTGGACTCTACGGCCAACGAGGCAGGTTCCAATCTCTTGCGGGGAGCTGGAAGCGCCGAGGCTCTGGTTGAACAGAAAGCGCTGAATCGCACGGTGGAGTCTGGTGCGGTGAGCGAGGAGGACTACGAAGCGAACCACCAGATCTACGTGGAGTGCCTGAACGCTGCTGGATTCACGCCGGAGTTTCGTCAAAGCTCGGACGGGTTTTACGTCCAGCTTCCGTTCCGCAACGTCGCGGACAGCGAGCAACTGGATCTTGCGCTGACCGACTGCGCTACACATACGACAGCCATCGACATGATCTTCCGGCTCCAGGAGGCCAACCCGCAGCTCCTCACCGATTCGCGCGCAGTTGCAGTCGGGTGCCTCGCGGACGGAGGCTACGTAGCATCGTCCTACTCCGCGGAGCAGTTCGAGCAGGATTGGCTCAGCGATGACTTCCCCTTCGACGCCACTGAGGCCGGTCCAAACGACTGCCTGTGGGGAGCTGGCTACGGATACTTCGCGGAAGAAGGATGACGATGATGTCAACAAAGAAGCGCGGCTCTGCGCTGCTCGGCATGGGGACGTTGCTCCTCGCTGCGTTGTTCGCGGTTGGAAGCGGTCAAGTAGCGTTCGCCGGTGCCGACTCGGGAACGACAGGAAAGGGCAAGATCGTCACCCCTACCTCGTCGCCATACATCTCGTACGCGTACGTCACGGAGTGCCGGGGCTTCGGTGGAGGCGCATACATCTGGCAGTCCAAGGCGACCCTCGGCACCGACGTGGCGTACGGGCCCACCTACACCGTTACTGACGGCGACAGCCAAGTGACACTACGCAAGAACGGTTCCTACGGGGGATCGTGGCGTTGTATCAATAAGGCCCCAGGAGTGTGACAATCCGGGTGGTGGCCGCTTCTGAGTACAGAAGCGGCCACCACCTCTCGTCGTGCAGAACCCGCTGCACGCCCGAAACGCGGCGTTTCTACACGGGCCGTGAAGTTCCGAGGCCGTGAGCCTGAACTTCGGCTTTGGGAGGCGCCTCAGGCCTGACCTCTGGATCGCAAGCTCTTGTGAACTTCGCTCAGTCGGTTGTCGCGGGGACGGCACCTCGATGGCTGAGGCGAGCCTCATCTCGGCTAACGCTCTTACAGAGATTGAGACAGATTGCGCTGAAATCGGCGCGCACGTCGGCCCGCGATGCGATCTGAACCTGGGTGAATGACGTCACCGGACTGGATTGGGCCCTACACGGACGGCGTTTAGCCTGGACAGATGGATGCACGCCGCGAACTGTCCGCGCTCGCAGCTACTGGCGCCCTCCTGCTGATACTGACGGGGTGTGCGCCATCGGCGGTCGATGCGATACTCACCAGCGGTGAGCCGGCAGGGCCCCCTGCAGGTATGACTGCCGACCAGCTCGACATGGTGGACCCTGACACCATCCGGTCCCTCGGCGAAAGCAGTGGTGGCGCTCAGTTCTTTGTTGCTGCCAGTTCCGACCCGGCAGTCCCGATCTGCATCTACGCTAACCGAGGCGAGTTCCAGAACACGATGGCATGCGGTTCCTTGCCCCTTCGGATGGGTGCGGGAGCCGTGAGCGCTGAGCTCAGTACCGCGGAGGGCGAAGCGAGCCGGGGAGAGCGCGTCGGAGAGTTCCTTCGTGTCTTCGAGTGACAGCGTGGCAGCTGCTTCACTTCGCTCGGACAATCCCGCCATTTTCTGGTCGGCTGCTCGCTCTATGCGCTCGGCGGAACCTCATCCGCGGGCGTGCTTACTGTGCGTCCACGGCGAACGTTGTCCGCGCGAAGACTATAAGGGCGATGGTGATGGCAACTGACACGGCCGCGGCGACTATGGTCCACCGCAACCGGAACTGCTCCTTCATCTCGCGCGTCCTCCACGAGAAGATCGCGCCGCCGAGAGCAAGAAGCACTGGCATCAGCGAAGCGAGGTACGCCCACAGTAGGGCGCCAACCTCGCTGTCCGATTCCAGCCCGAGTCCAGTGAAGCCGAAATAGAACCAGGCGATGGGGAGGGCAAATCCGCCAAGCACCCCGGTAGCCATCGTCATCACCACGTCTTGTACGCCGACGACGGGGGAGGCCGCGTGCAGGAGCAGGCCACCGATCACAAGGGCGAACCCGAGAAAGAATGGCCAGCTGTGGACGAGGTTCACTCTTTCGAGTGCAAGTGAGCCGGTCCCGAACAAAACGAGGTGTGCTGCCGCGATCACACACCCAACAATCACTGCACCGCTCGATGCCCAGTTGCGGCGTGCCGTGCTCACTTGCGTACTTGAATCAGCCACAGGTGCACCGTACCGGGTCGTCAGGGCGGAGAGCTGCGTACGAGCCTGCTTGCCGTCGTTCTAGCCCCCAGGGCAGTCGCACTCGCTACCGCTGTAGCACTGGCACACCGAGTCGGTGTAGTCGGCTCTGGTGGTGGTGAGCCTGACGTCGAGTTCTCCAAGCGGGACGATGTCTTCAATGCCGTCCAGCACTGGGATGTTCGGGCAGTCTGCAGGACCGGTCTCGATGAGCTCTTCACCTCGCGGGAAGGTCAGAGTGAAGCACACCGCTGCTTCGCGCTGCGTGTACCACCAGCCTCCGCCGGTCTGCGCGCCGCCGAAAGCGAGCAGCGCCCGGCCTCTATCGGCATCCTTGTGATTCGCGCGACATGCCCCCGGGGCTCTGTTTTGCCCAGACGGCGATGCAAGTGCAGAAGTAGGGACACGAGGCTCCGACATTCGCACGGGTCGTGTAGAACAGTTTAATGGCGGCAATTCCTCTTGACTGGCGACGAAAATACCGCGAGTTGGAGAAGCTCCCCCCGCATGCGCCTCGCCTTGAGAAGATTCGACGTGGCCAGGACTTCGAAGTCGTGCTATCCGCTATGTTCGCTGAGGCAGATTTGCAGCCGCGGCTTCGGTATCGTCCGCAAGGGGAAGAGATCGACGGGTCCATATGGCTCGACGGGCGTACGATCCTTATCGAAGCCAAGTGGACCAAGGACCCTCACCCCGCATCGAGCATCTACCAGTTCAAAGGCAAGGTCGATGGCAAGCTTGTCGGCACCATCGGACTTTTCATCAGCATCAGCGGATTCAGCAAAGACGCTGTCGATGCGCTCGTCCTCGGCAAAGAACTGAACATCGTCCTTGCTGACGGCGCAGATATGCGGGCCCTCGTGGACAACCGCATCTCAATCGTCGAGATGCTTCGGAGCAAGCTCCGCGCGGCTGGTGATACGGGAGATGTGAACTGGACGTACGAGGCCATCGAGGCCTCGGGCGGATCTGCCATCCGTCCAACGCTTCAACCCCCTGTGCGGCGGATCATCGTTGTGGAAGGGCGGAGCGACATGCTCTACCTCCAGACCATCAGAAGACTGTTCGGCTTCACGGACCCGGTGACGTTTGTCCCAGCGGGCGGCGCCCTGAACGTCCCACGCCAAGTTCGAGCGCTCTCGCAAAGTGCTGAACCTGTAATTATCACCGCCATCGTAGACGCCGACGTCGATCCACGCTTCATCGATGAGATGCAGGCAGAGTTCCATGGGCGGTCGAACGAGACTGACGCACGGATTGATCTCATCACTGCGAACCCTGACCTTGAGTCCGTACTAGGACTATCGCGGGAAGCTGGTGCGTGGGCGCGCCTGCAGGGTCCTCTGGGGCTGTACCTCGAGGAAACCCTCACAGCAGAGGGTCTCCTTGCGCGTGCGAGAGACGACAAGTCGCTCAGCGCGATTCTCAGGGCAATAGCGTGAAGTGGTTCATCCGGCCGCGCTAGTGTGAGTGAGTCGAAGGGGAGTGTCAACTCAGGGCTCTGTGCGGAAATGGCAGGACCGTGTGACGGCAGGACCGTTCCGCGGGCGGAGTACAAGGACAGCACTCGTCGCGACCGATACACACCTAGTTGACGACCTCGCTGACGCGACGCGACCGAGCCGTGGTTTCAATGGCTTCAGAGTCTGAGCCAACTGAACGTTCCGGGAGTGTTCCACGACGAGATCGAACCGCAGTACGCGATCTCGGTCACGCCCGGTGAGATTCGCGGCTACCTGCAAGCGGCACGGAGGTCGCGCAGCTGGAGGAATAACGCTCGCGCGCCAGAGGATCTGCCCGCGTACATGGTGTGCATGACCCCTGAAGACTCAAGGCATCGAAGAGAACCGAGAACACCCCACCACGAAAGCCCCCGGTCTCCGGGGGCTTTTCTCGTCTCAGGTCGACGATCTCCTCGGTTTCGCGTCATACACTCTGTTGGATCGAGTCCAGGTATGAGGGGGCGCTGACGCATCGCGACAGCGCTCTGAATGCACGCCGACCGGGGGAACACATGCTCGTCATCCGAAGCGCACCATCTGCACGAGCTCTCCGATGACAGGGGGAGTGCCACGCGGCCCTCGCTCGCTCGAGGATGCGCAGGACCAAGACCTCGTCGCGCTGGTCAGGGCAGGGGATGCCGCAGCCTACGCGACCCTGTGGAAGCGGCACTCCGGCTCCGCGTACGGCGTCGCCCGCACCTTCACCCACCTCGATGCGGATGACCTCGTGTCCGAGGCCTTCGTCAGGGTGCTCGACGCGATCAAAGCGGGCGGCGGCCCCGTCCGGGCGTTCCGTCCGTACATCACGATGACCGTTCGGAACGTCGCACGCAGCCTCCACGTGCGCGAGGCCTCCCTCGTCGATGCCGATCTGGAGTCGCGACGCACCGAGGTCCCGAACGGCGAGGATGCGGCGGTCGTGCGCTTCGAACGCGACGTGACGCTGGAGGCGTTCGACTCCCTCCCAGAGCGGTGGCAGCAGGTGCTCTGGTACAGCGAGGTCGACGGCCTCAAGGCGGCCACGATCGGCAGGATCTTCGGCATCCCCGCGAATGCGGTCTCGGCACTGCTCGTCAGGGCGAGGCGGGCATTCCGCGATGCCTGGGTATCGGCCCACTCCGCCGCGGGGGCCACGCCGGAATGCACGGCGACCATCCGCGATCTCGGTGCCTTCATCCAGCACCGACTGTCGAGTCGACGGCGGGGCGCGGTCGAGGCCCATCTCGCCACCTGCGAGAGCTGTCGAGCAGCGCTTGCCGAAGCCAGGCATGCATCGTCGATGATCCTCCTGCTGCTTCCGCTGGTCACTGCGGCTGCCGCGCATGCAGCGCGGGTCGCGGCGGATACCGCACCCCAGGCGCTCGGCTCGCTCGCGGCGGCTCGGGTGGCAGCGGAGCGAGCAAAGTCGCTGCCTGCTGCGAGCGCATCCGTTCCAGGCGGCACTCTCGTTCTGGGCTGGGCTGCCGGAGCCGTGCTGGTCGGCGCGATGACAGCGGGGATCGTGATCGGGCAGGGTGCGACGTCGGAGGCGGCTTCCGTGCGTCCAGCCGTGGTGCTGCCAGCGGCATCCTCCGGCGCGGAGCCGACTGAGGAGGAGGGCGCGACGGCATCCGTCGGAGGAGACCTCCTCGACGTCGGAGCCTTCTCCGATGCGCCTCCCGAGGCATGGGTCGCGCTCAGTCGCACGGCGAAGCCTCCCGAGGCAGAGCGAGAGACAGCGCCGGCTCCTCTCCCGGAGCCAGACACCGACCCGCACGGCTGAATCTCACGACGTCTTCGGCGAGGATTCGCGAGCGGCCCCCGGCGCTGATGCGTGTCGCGGCGCTGCCTTCATAGACTGGGCGAATGCGAGCGCTCACCGAGACAGACGTGCGGGCTTCGTTCGTGAACGCGGACCCCGACGAGCTGCGGGTCATGGAGATGCCCCACGACTTCGTCCTGACGGACTGGGACTACCTGGACTTCTTCGCCTGGCGGGATCCCAGCGTGGGCGGTCGCGGCTACATCCTCGTCCAGCACGAGGGAGCGGTGGTCGGTGTCGTCGTCCGGGCGTCGGGTCCGGGGCGCGGCCGTTCGGGCATGTGCAACATCTGCCACACGATGCAGCCGGGCAATCAGGTCACGCTGTTCTCCGCACGTCGAGTCGGTGACGCAGGCAAGCGAGGCGATTCCATCGGCACCTACGTGTGCGCCGACCTGTCCTGCCACGAGAACGTTCGGCTCGCGCATCCGCTGGCGCCGAACGAGGTGCGGACCGCGGGCCAGGTCGACTTCCGCATCGACGGCACTCGCCGACGGATGGAGCGGTTCATCGCGCGCGTCTGGGAGTGATGCGATCGCGGTTACGCTGGACGGAACCGTCCTGTGCTCGAAGGAGACGCCATGAACGATGCCATCCTGTTCGCCGTCGATGAGGGGCTGGCTCGGCTCACGCTGAACCGCCCGACACGACTCAACGCGTTCAACGCCGATCTCGCCCACGCATGGCGGGACGCGACAGCGGAGGCCACCGCTCGGGACGATGTGCAGGCGATCCTGATCGATGCCACGGGCCCGGCGTTCTGCGCAGGCGGCGACGTGATCGACATGGCCACCTCGTTCGGAGGACCCGAGGACATCACGGCGCTCGCCGAGGTGATCAATGCGGGGATCCGCTCGCTCACGGAGTCGTCGGTTCCCGTCGTCGCTGCCGCACACGGCACGACGGCAGGTGGGGGCCTGGGCATCCTGCTCTCCAGCGACTACGCCGTCGTCGGGTCTCGCTCCCGCCTCGGGAGCCTGTACGCGAACATCGGTCTCACGCCTGACCTGTCGGTCTCGGCGCAGCTCGCACGTGCCGTCGGTCAGCGCCGGGCGCTGCAGCTCGTGCTGCAGGACCGCCTGCTGAGCGCACAGGAGGCGCAGGACTGGGGCCTGGTCGCGGAGTCGGTGGAGGGAACGGATGCCGCAGACGAGGCGGCGCTCGTGCGCGCCAGGGGTGAGGAGATCGCCCGGTTCTGGCTCGCCGGAGCAGCGGATGCGTACGGCCAGGCCAAGCGGCTCGTGCGGTCGCAGCCCGAGCGCACCTTCGTCGAGCAGCTGAGCGAGGAGGCACGCTCGATCGGCGCGGCCATGGGCACGCCCGAGGCGCAGGCGCGCATCGCGGCCTTCGCTGCAGCGTCCGCGAAGAAGGGCGCCTGACCCGGCCTGCACAGGCAGGCGATCCGTACGCACTCCGCACAGAGTGTGTCGGGGTCCGCGGCTTCCGGACGCCCGCGTGGCAGGATGAAGGCACCGCAGCTCGACGAGAGGACCGCCATGTCTCAGCCGCAGATCGCGAACACCGGCAAGACCAACACATCCCTGCTGATCAGAGGGGCCATCTGGATCGCGATCGGTGCGCTCATCGCGGCGGCGCTGGTGTGCGTGGTGTGGGTGCTCATCGGCGACCAGGACGGGTTGATCGGGCGTGCCTTCCTCACGATCCTGCTGCTCGCCGCATTCGCGGGGATCGCCATCCTTGAGGCCGGGCTCGCGCCGAATCGACCGGACTGGCTCGCGCTGGCCAGCATGGTCACCTGGATCGTCGCGCTGCTGGTCGGCGCGGTGAAGATCTGGCTGCCGGAGGACGGCGACTACTTCGGTGGAGCCGAGCGGTTCTTCCAGCTGCTGGTCGTCGTCGGGATCCTGCAGCTCGCGCTGCTGCACGTCCGCCTGTTCACCCCGGCGGCGCAGCGGCACATCACCACGTTCACACGCATCATCTACATCGCGACCATCGTGTTCCTCGGCGGCCTCGTCGCGCTGCTCGTCTTCTTCCTCACGTTCCCGCACACCTTCGACTACAGCGAGCTGTACTGGCGGATCGTGGTCGCACTGACGATCCTCGCGGCTGTCGGCACCACGCTGATCCCGCTGCTGAACGCGCTGTTCGCACCGAAGCGGGAGTCGTCCTCGGCTCGCGCCGCTGCTGCACGCGCCACGGCCGCTCCGGCATGGCCCACCTTCGCTGACGGGGTCACGCCGCTGCCGGCGCTCCCGGATGCGTCGCCTGACTGGAACGCGTACTACACGGGCTACCCCACGGTGCCGCAGCAGGCACTTCCGAGCGCCCCGGCATCCTCGTTCCCGGTTGCGAGCCCTCCCGTGCCCCCGGTCCCGCCGGCGCCGGGTTCCTTCGGCGGCGGCCACACCGCTGCGACCTCGCAGCCGACGCCTCCGGTCCCGCCGGCTCCGGAGGTGCCGCAGCCTCCCGCCCCGACGCAGGGTGACGCACCTTCGTTCCCGCCCGCTCCGCCCGCGGCCCCCCAGCCGCCGCAGTGACCCTCGAGATCGAGCTCGGCGAGCTTGCCGCCAGGCTCGCACGAGAGGCCGGTGAACTCGCGCTGCGGCGCCGCCGTGACGGCGTGCAGCTCGCGGCGACCAAGACCACCCTCGCCGACATCGTCACCGAGGCCGATCGCGAAGTCGAGAACGTCATCAGGGCCGCGCTGCGCGATGCACGACCTGAAGACGGATTCCTGGGCGAGGAGTCGGGAGCGGAACCCGGTGCGAGCGGCATCACCTGGGTCGTCGACCCGATCGACGGCACGGTCAACTACGCCTACGGCATCCCGGCGTACAACGTCAGTATCGCCGCCGTCCGCGGAACCCCGGAGCCCGAGTCCTGGGAGGCATTGGCGGGCGCGGTCTATGCGCCAGCGCTCGACGAGCTGTTCACCGCCGTGCGTGGAGGCGGTGCATGGTTCGACGGCAGCCGTCTCTCCGTGAACACCGAGACGCCGGCCGGCGCGCTGCTCGCCACCGGGTTCGGCTACGACCCGTCAACGCACGACGGAGACATCGAGACCGTGCGGCGCGTGATGCCGATCGCGCGTGACGTGCGCCGGATGGGAGCGGCCGCTCTCGACCTCGCGTACGTCGCGGCCGGTCGTTTCGACGGCTACTTCGAGCGGGGCCTCAAGCCGTGGGATCACGCAGCCGGTGCGCTGCTGGTGCAGGAAGCAGGGGGAGTCGTCACGCGACTCGATGTCGACTCGCCGCGCCCCATGCTGATCGCCGCCGGACCACAGGTCCACGACCAGCTGCTGGCAGCGATCGGCGTTGACGCGTGATCGGTTCATGGCATTCCCAGCCTCCACAGGGTAGGGTTTACGGGATCGTTATTTCCGTCCCCCGAAGATGGAAATGCTCAGAATCCCCCCGAGTTTGACGCGCGACCCGAGAGAATCACTTTTGCCCTTCGAGAACCCCCAGGCTGACGCTGCGCTCACGCGACGCTCCGGCCGGAACCGCACTGCGGCCTTCACGGCCCCCGCGGCGGGAACGACGGCACCCGACTCCACCGACGCTGCTGCGGCTCCGACCGCAGCGTCAGCCCCGCTTTCGCGTCGGGCCGTTCGTGAGCGGATGATCCTCGACCTGCCGACCGTTCCAGCCGCCGCCGAGTCCGCTCCGGCAGCTCCCCGTATCCCCACTCCCGCAGAGCTTCTGACTGAGAACGCCGAGACGCCCGCGTCCCTGTTCGAGGCAGACACCGCCGCATTCGAGTCGACGACGACCGATGACGGCGCCGACGCGTTCGAGCAGGCTTCCCGCGCCTTCCGCACGGTGACCGGACCGCTCCGCACCGGCAGCGCATTCGTTCCCGCCGAAGACATCGCCGCCGAAGCGGTCGTCGCGCACGTGGTCCCGCGCCGTCGCGGATCACGCAAGTTCCTCACCATCGGCGCCACCGTCGGCGTGATGAGCCTCGCCGGCCTCCTGGCCGTCTCGATGACGCTGCCGGCTGAGGCCGTCGCGGCCTCGCAGGGAACCTCGGTCGCCGCGACCTCGTTGGTCGCTGCATCCGGCTCCGAGAAGACCGCGGCAGCGGACGACGAGATCCAGGCATTCGTCGCACCGTCGGGCGTCCAGAGCGAGTCGCTCGCTCGCGGCGACGACTTCAGCACGGTCTCGCTCGTCGACGTCGCGTCGGAGCAGGGCATCAACTACTCCAACGAGATCTTCACGAACGACCCTGAGGCCGCGATCCAGTGGCCGTTCATGGTCGGCGTCGGCATGAGCTACGGCTACGGCATGCGCAGCGGACGCCTCCACGAGGGCATCGACTTCGTGCCAGGCAACGGCGCGCCCGTGCAGGCGATCGCCGATGGCACGGTCCGCATCGCGACCGAGCAGGGCGGCGCCTACGGCGTCACCGTGTACATCGATCACGTGATCGACGGACAGGTCATCACGAGCCACTACTCGCACATGCAGTACGGCTCGCTGCAGGTCGCCGCGGGTGACACCGTGACGGTCGGAACCGTCGTCGGCAAGACCGGCAACACCGGACGCTCCTACGGCGCCCACATGCACTTCGAGCTCATCGTCAACGGATCGACCATCGACCCGCTGCCGTGGCTCCGCGAGAACGCGGGTCGGTACTCGTACTGACCGGCTCGATTTCATGAGGACGCCACAGTGATGGTATTCTCGTACGGTTGCCCCGCGAGGGGCAGCACGCCCCGATAGCTCAGTGGCAGAGCACTTCCATGGTAAGGAAGGGGTCGTCAGTTCAATCCTGACTCGGGGCTCGCAAGCATTCTTCTCACACGCGGACGGATGCCTCGCGGCAGGGTAGCTCAGCTGGTTAGAGCGCACGACTCATAATCGTGAGGTCGCGGGTTCAAGCCCCGCTCCTGCTACAGAGAAAGCCCCGGCCGAGCCGGGGCTTTTCTGCATCTCAGGCGATGGTGTCGTCGTTGCGGACGCTCCGCCGCGTCACGCGCTCACCGGTCGCTGGATCGACGGACGTCCGCGCGACGGTGTCGGTACGACGGCTCCGCATCACGAGGATGAGGCTGATCAGGAACACGACCACGCCGGCACCCATCAGGATGTAGCCGATCAGGTCGAGGTTCACGTACCCGCCGGTGTCGATGTTCACTGCGAAGGCCAGGATCGCTCCGATGACGAAGAGCGCGATGCCGCTTCCGATACCCATGTGTCCATCCCTCTCTGGAGACCGAGGCTTCGGTCCGATACGAGAACACTAGGACGCATCGCGCCGGAGTCAACCCTCATGGACACTGCGATCCACGGATGGTATCGGCGTCAGCGCGCCGGCTGCAGGCCCCCGATGGCCGAGCCCTGCTCGCCGTTGACGTACATGTAGCCCTCGATGATGTCGGCCGAGCGACCCCTGCTCAGCCACGAGTCGACCCCCTCGCACACGTTCGTCGTCAGTGGGGAGAGCGTCCCGAGATCGATCCTGCCCTCGGCATCCTGCGTCCAGCGGCCGCTCAGGTCGTTGCATCCGTCATTGCCGGCGACACCCCCGTCCGCTGAGAACTGCAGGAACGGCGTGCCGCCGACGCTCGCCTCCCACTCGCCGACTGGGTCGGGGAGTGGTGGCGGCGTCTCAGCGGGCACCTCGCCGTTCGCGATGCGATTGTTGCGTTCGTACATCCCGGCCAGCCCGACCTGGAAGACGATGCTGGTCGTGATCGCCGACGCCAGGATGAGCGCGATCCCCAGCAGCGGACCCCAGTGGGTGGGCTTCCGCTTGATCCGAAGCACCACCGCAGTGACAATCGCCACCGCGATGGAGACGCCGACCGCCCACGGGTACGCCGCTCTGGCGCCGAAGCTGAGATCCAGATCGCAGTCTCCCTCGCAGCCGACGCCCGAGAACGACTCGAAGAGCTGCGCCCAGGAGATGAAGAACAGGATCACCGGGATCAGCACCCAGAGGCCGATCGCCAGCCCCGGAGGACGTGCGCCGACGTCGTCCGGCTTCGAGGGGCTGGTCGTCTCCGCGAACATGCCGCCGAATCTAACATCGAGGCGCCTCTCCGGCAGTGCAGCACACGCGGCGCGATGTGGTGGCAGCACACTCCGCACGGTGGATGCTGTGCCGCGGCGACGCTGACGTGGCCTCTGCCCTCGGCTACCGTCGAAGTATGGACACCTCCGCGTTTCCCGCTGTCGATCTGGCGTATCTCCGGTCGATCCTCGGTGAACCCGAGGCTCCGACGACGCAGAAGATCACCGACTTCCTCGACGACAACTGCCTGACGTTCCTCGCGCACTCGCCGTTCTGCTGCCTCTCGACGTCGGATGCCGCCGGCAACTGCGACTGCTCGCCGCGGGGTGACTATCCCGGATTCGTCCGAGCGATCGACTCCCGGACCGTCGTCATCCCGGACCGACTCGGCAACAAGATCGCCGACTCGATGACCAACGTCCTCGACAACGGTCACGTCGGACTGCTGTGCTTCGTGCCGGGCATGACCGAGACGCTCCGCATCAACGGCACGGCGACGGTGACGAACGATCCGTCGCTGCTCGCGATGCTCGAACAGGACCACTCCGTGCCCGACCTCGCGATCGTGGTCCGCACCGAACAGGTCTACCTGCACTGCGGACGCGCGCTGCTGCGGGCAGGACTGTGGGATGCCGAGATGCAAGACCTCGCTGCCGAGGTGCCCACCTCAGGCGCGATCTGGGCGAGCATGTCGGGCTATGACCCGAGCGTCGGCGACGTGATCGACGACGCGATGGCCGGCTCCTACCGGGCGCTCTACTGAATGCGCTCCCGTGCAGGGATGCTCTCGCTCGTCGTGCGCGAGATCATCACCGAGACTCCGTCGATCGTCAGCATCCGGCTCGAGGCCGAAGACGGCTCGGCGCTTCCGCCGTGGCAGCCGGGCGCGCACATCGACGTGCAGCTCATCACTCGGCACGAACGGCAGTACTCGCTGTGTGGCGACCCCGCCGACATCACCGCGTATCGGATCGCCGTGCTCCGCGAACCGTTCTCGCGGGGTGGCTCGCACTACATCCACGGATTCCTCCGGGTCGGCAGCCGCGTCTGGGTGCGGCCGCCGCGGAACCTGTTCCAGCTCGCGCCGGCGCCTTCGTATCTGCTGCTCGCCGCCGGCATCGGCATCACGCCGATCCTGTCGATGGCGCGGCATCTCGCTGCCGAGGGCGCGGACTGGCGGATGACGTATCTCGTCCGGCGACGCGAGGACCTCGCATTCACGGATGAGCTCGCGACGCTCGGCGATCGATCGACGACGCACATCAGCGCGGAGGTCGGACGCCTCGACCTCGCTGGTCTGCTCGCGGGCATCGCGCCGGGCACCGCCGTCTACGCGTGCGGCCCGCAGACCTTCATCGACGCACTGACAGGACTCGGTGGGGTGCTGTCGGATGGCAGCAGCATCCACGTCGAGCGCTTCGAGCCGAAGCCGCGCGAGCACCTGCCGAATGACGTGTTCTCGGTCGTGTGCACACGCTCCGACGTCACGGTCGAGGTGCCGGTGCAGCGATCGATGCTCGAGGCTCTGCAGGGGGCAGGCGTCCCCGTCGAGGGGTCGTGCCTCCGTGGCATCTGCGGGTCGTGTGCGCTGAGCGTCCTCGATGGCACTCCGGAGCATCGCGACTCGCTCACCGGCGATGACGCCTCGACGACGATCTACCCCTGCGTGTCTCGGTCGATCTCGCCGACGCTCGTCGTGGATGCCTGAGGGCTTCACCCCCGACGCAGCGCAGCTCAGTCGATGACCTGCAGCAGGCGGTCGCGCGAGCGCTCGATGTGCGTGCGCATGGCGGTCGCTGCAGCATCCGGATCTCCCGCGGAGATCGCTTCGGCGACGGCGGCATGCTCGTCGACGGTGTCGGTGACGTACGCCCCCGTGTAGGCGAGCCGGAAGGTGTGCAGGTGGCAGTGCGTGCGGGTGTAGGCCAGGCGCACCGTCTCGTTCCGCGCGGCGCGGAAGACGAGATCATGCAGACGCACATCGTGCTGCGAGAGCAGGCGGTATGCGTTCGCATCGCCGATGGCGGAGCGGCCGGTGGTCACCTCCTTCGAGAGCTCGGCGACATCTGCTGAGGAGCGTCGGGCTGCCGCGTTGGCTGCCGTTCCCGGTTCGAGCAGGAGCCGGAGCTCGAAGAGCTCCTCGAGTCCTCGGCGGTCGAGGAGCTCGGTCGTGCGATAGCCGCGGAGCGGCAGCTTCTCGACGAGCCCGTCGGATTCGAGCCGAGCGAGGGCCTCGCGCACGGGGGTGGGAGAGACGTCGAAGTGTCGGGCGAGCTCACCGGCGTTGATCCGAGCGTCCGGCGGGAACGTTCCCTCCAGGATCGACTGCTGCAGCGCGCCGTAGACCTCATCGCCGAGCATCGTGCGCGCTCCGGCGGAGAAGGACGGCAATTGATCGATCGCAGACATCCGACCTCCTGCTTGACAGAGCGAGCGTGTGCCATCAGCATAGCCTTTGAAAGATCAAATACGATATTTCAAAAAAAGTCGGAACACCTCGTCCCTCCAGAGCCGGAGACACCCAGATGACCAGCACGATCACCGATGCCCGCGCGTTCCTGGTCGACGTCGCGGTCGAGACCGAGCGCACGGATGCCGTGCAGAGCTTCGTATCGCAGGAGACGATCTTCGTCGAACTCACGACCGGCGACGGCCTGCATGGCCTCGGCTACTCCTACACGATCGGGACGGGAGGTCGCGCTGTGCTCTCGATGCTCCGCGACCATCTTCTTCCGATCCTGCTCGGCCTGGAGTCCGACCGTATCGAGTCGATCTGGCACCGGCTCTTCTCCTCGACCCGTGCGACGACGACTGGCGCGATCACGTCGCTCGCCCTCGCCGCGGTCGACACGGCACTGTGGGACATCGCCTCCCGCCGCGCGGGGCTGCCTCTCTGGCGGCTGGCCGGAGGATTCCGTCGCGACATCCCGCTCTACGACACCGAGGGCGGTTGGCTGCACCTCGAGACCGACGCGCTCGTCGCGGGTGCCCTCGCCTCGAAAGCCTCGGGGCTCAACGGCGTCAAGGTGAAGATCGGCAAGCCGAACGGTCAGGAGGATCGAGAGCGCCTCACTGCCGTCAGGGAAGCGGTCGGGCCGCGGTTCGACATCATGGTCGATGCGAACCAGTCCATGACGAGCGCCGAGGCGATCCGCCGGGCGCGGCTGTTCGACGGACTGGACCTCGGCTGGATCGAGGAGCCGCTGCCCGCCGATGACGTCGAGGGACACGTCCGACTGGCTGCGTCCACGTCCACGCCGATCGCGGTCGGCGAGTCGATGTACTCGATCGCCCAGTTCCGCGAATACCTCGATCGTGGTGCGGCAGGCATCGTGCAGGTCGACGTGGCTCGCATCGGCGGTATCACCCCCTGGCTGAAGGTCGCGCACCTCGCGGAGTCGTTCAACGTGCACGTGTGCCCCCATTTCCTGATGGAGCTGCACGTGAGCCTTGTGGCCGCAGTCCCGAACGGGCGCTATGTCGAGCACATTCCGCAGCTGCGTGCGATCACCCGCACCGGCATGACGATCGAGGACGGCCGCGCGCTCGCCCCCGAGGCGCTCGGTCTCGGCATCGACTGGGATCGCGACGCCATGGACGACCGAGTCGTCGAATGATCCCGGAACGAGGAAGGAGCAGCATGCGCATCGCACTGCACTCGGTGATCATCGACGGCGCGATCGACGACTATCGGTCTCATCACGCCAGGATCCCGAGCGATCTGCGCGACCTCTTCGGCGACGCCGGCATCCAGGACTGGACGATCTGGCGTTCCGGACGCGACCTGTTCCACCTCGTGGAGTGCGACGACTTCGAGGCCGCGATGCGCGTCGTCGACGCCGCGCCGGCGAACGAGGCATGGCAGGCCGAGATCGGTCGATTCGTCGAGGACTTCCACGGTGCGGACGGGGAGGTCGGATTCGCGCCGATCGAGCAGGTCTGGGCGCTCTCCGATCAGCGGAGTGCCGAGGTCTGAGCCGACGGGTCCTGATCGCCTCGTTTGTCAATTAGCTAGACCGGCTAGTAATATATCTGCCGAGGGAGGTGAGCGACATGACGACGATGGCAGACACCGGTTCTGTGAGCCGCCCCGTCATCCCCGCTCTCCTGACGGCCGCCGACCTCGCGCCCGTCTCGGCCCGACTGGCTGTCGGGCGCGACACCGGCCTCGCGGCCGCGCGAGTGCCGATCCGGCGCTCCTTCGGCGTCCTCCGCCGCTCTTCGACCACCGCAAGATGAAAGGAGCCCCCATGGGACTCGATGACAAGATCAAGAACGCCGCAGAAGACATCGCCGGCAAGGCGAAGGAAGCTGCGGGCAAGGTGACCGGCAACGAGAAGCTCGAGGCCGAGGGCAAGGCCGACCAGGCCAAGTCCGACGTCAAGAAGGCCGGCGAGAACGTCAAGGACGCACTCAAGTAATATCCAGTCGGAAGCATTTCGGGGAGGCGGAACACCACCGCCTCCCCGAAGTCCGTCTTGGCGCAGTACCAGCTAGAGGAGAAGAGCATGTCGGAACCCAGCACCACTGAATCCCTCTGGCGTCGGCTGGTCAGGCGCCTCCGACCGGCGGCGGACGAGCCGAGACGCCTCACCGTCGAGGACGTCACGGTGGTCGATCGCCCGATGCTCCGTCGCGCCGTCGCCGGCACCGTGGTCGGCAACCTCATGGAGTGGTACGACATCGGCGTCTACGGCTATCTCGCCGTGATCATCGGTCGGGCCTTCCTGCCAGACGCCTCAGCCGGTGCGCAGTCGCTCTTCTCGCTCGGCGTGTTCGCCGTGACCTTCGTCGCCCGCCCGCTCGGCGGCATCGTGCTCGGCCAGCTCGGCGACCGGATGGGCCGACAGCGTGTGCTGGCCTTCACGCTCATCATGATGGCTGCCGCGACGTTCCTGATCGGCGTGCTGCCGGACTTCTCGGTGATCGGCATCTGGGCGCCGATCCTGCTCATCGTGCTCAAGCTCGCGCAGGGATTCTCGACCGGCGGCGAGTACGCCGGAGCCACCACCTTCATCACCGAGTACGCGCCAGACCGCCGCCGCGGCTTCTACGCCTCGCTGCTCGACCTCGGCTCGTACATGGGCTTCGCGATCGGCGCCGCGTTCGTCTCGATCCTGCAGCTCACGCTGTCCGCCGACGTCATGCAGGGATTCGCCTGGCGCATTCCGTTCCTGGTGGCGCTGCCGCTCGGCCTGATCGCGATCTACTTCCGTCTGAAGATCGAGGACACCCCGGCGTTCCAGGAAGCCCAGGATGCTGCGGCCCGTGCGTCCGACGAGGCGCAGGCGTCAGCGGATGCGCCGAAGGGCGTGCTCGCCCTGATCCGCGCCTACTGGCGTGAACTGCTCACGGCGTTCGTGCTCGTCGCCGCAGCGAACACCGTCGGCTACGCCCTCACCTCCTACATGCCGACGTACCTGACGGGCACCCTCGGCTACGACGAGGTGCACGGCACGCTGCTCACGCTCCCGGTGCTCGTCGCGATGGCGCTGTGCATCCCGCTCACCGGTCGGCTCTCTGACCGCATCGGGCGCAGGAAGGTGCTGTTCATCGGCTCGATCTCGGCGATCGTGCTGGCTGTGCCCGCGTTCCTGTTCATGATGCACGGCGAGATCTGGTCGACCGTGCTGGGGCTCGTGCTGCTCGCCTTCCCCGTCACGTTCTACGTCGCCAACCTCGCCTCGTCGCTGCCGGCGCTCTTCCCGACCTCGTCGCGCTACGGCGGCATGGGCATCTCGTACAACCTCGCCGTCGCGCTGTTCGCCGGCACCGCGCCGGTCGTGATGGAGGCGCTGGTGCAGCTGACCGGCTCGTCGCTCGCGCCGGCGTTCTACGTGATCGGCACCTCGATCGCCGGGTTCATCGCCGTGGTCGTGCTCAAGGAGTCGGCGCGGCGCCCGCTGCCCGGCGCCATGCCCAGCGTGCAGACCGAGGAGGAGGCCGTCGAGCTCGTCGAGGGACAGGACGACAACCCCGATCTCGACCTCGACGAGCTGTTCCCTGAGCGCACCGAGACGAGCTGAGGAAGCGTCGATCAGTCCTCGGCGGAGTCCGAGTTCTCTCCGTGCGATCGAATGACGTCACGCAACTCCTGATCGAGGTCTGAGGCCTCCTCGATCGCTGAGGTCATTCCGGCGAGGAAGCGGGTCACGATCGCGCGCTCCTGATCGGAGAGCTCGTCGACGAGCGCGAGCATCCGCCGGTGCATCGCCCCGAGCGTCTCCTTCACCTCTTCGTCGCTGCTGACGGTGGGAACCACGACGCCGGCTCGGCGATCGGTGGGATGCGGCTCTCGACGCACGTGACCGCCCTTCTCGAGGCGATCGATCAGGGTGGTGGTCGATGCGGTGGAGATGTCGAGCATTCGGGCGATGTCGATCGGACGCACGATCCGCTGTGCACGCTGTTCCTTCAGCAGGAAGCGCAGCGCCATCAGATCGGTCTCGTTCATGCCCATCGAGACGCGCGTGCGCGCCCGCATGGCAGTCTCGGCGCCTCGGTATCGGCGCAGCATGTTGAGCACATCGACCGTGCTGGCAGACTGCGCGTCGGGGTACCAGTAGCCCGACGCTGAGAACTCCTCGGGGTGTGCCATCAAGCGACCTCGCTGTCGTCGTGCGTGCTGTTCAGTTCGCGTTCGAGCATCTCGGTCGCGCCGACTTCGACCTCAGCCGGGACGATCTGCATGACGCCGCCGGTGATGGCGTCGTTCTCGGCCGTGATGATCTGCTCGAGACGCCAGATCGGAACGGTTGGGAACCGCTCATGCAGACGATCGAGCATGTCCGAGTACGAGATGTACCCGGCATCCTGGAGAGTGAATCGCTCAGGCATGGCGTCCTTTCCCGACCGCAGACCTGTACCAATCATCGCACCCCGGGGGAGGGGCTGATGCCTAGCCCGCCTGGTTACTTGCCTGTCGAGTAGCATGGTTCCGACGGCAGCAAGGGGCGGTGAGCGAGATGGTGCAGGACACGCGAGTCTCGACAGACGATCTCGTGAGCGGGGTCGAGGAGTTCAGGCGAGCCGATGCGCAGCTGACTCGGCGCCTGGCGGCGATGCGAGCCCCCAATGATACGGATCGCGCTGCTGTGCGCTTCATCGCTGCGGCGCCGGCCGATGCGCCGGTCACGCCGGGGAGTCTCGCCACGCACCTCGGGGTGAGCACGGCTGCGATCACGAGTCTCATCCGCCGTCTGCAGGAGCGCGGACAGGTGGTGGTGGCTCGCCACCCCGACGACGCCCGCTCCAAGGTGCTTCGAGCGTCCCTGCGCGATCTCCATTCCCCAGTCGACGATCTGGGCAGACGCGTCGAAGCGCTGGCTGACGAGTTCAGCCCGGAGCACCTCGAGGCCGTGACCCGGTTCTTCCGGCGACTTGCGGAAGAGGTCGCGGAACTGCCCTAGATTGTTCTGTTCCATTATTGCTAGCTAATCTAGTAATCTAATTCTCGAAGCAAATCTGCACGAGGAGAGGGCTATGGGACATCTGACATACGCGAACAATGCCGCCCCCATCGAGATCGCCGATGAGATGCTGGCTCACCTGCGGGCCGTGACCGTCACGAAACTCCGTCGCGGGGAGTCGTTCGCGTTGACCGTGCCGACGAACAGTCATGCATTCGAGACCCTCTGGATCCATGCATCGATCCCGATCCAGTTCGCGCTCGACGTCAGCGTCCGGCTCGAGCGCTCGCTGCTGGCTTCCATGATGGAGGCCGCCAGCAGCTCCGGAGGCCTCGACCTCGGGGATGAGCGACTCGCGATCGGTGTCCAGGCTGCGCGCCCGCTGCATGCGATGAGCGCCTGAAGCGATCTGATCAGGCGGTGATGCGATCCGCGTAGTCGCGCATCTCGGCGCGAACCGAGTCGACCTCGTCGAGGATCTGCCGCGCCCGCTCCTGCAGGTGCCGACCGGCCGGCGTGAGCTCCACTCGACGCGTGCTGCGGGTGAACAGCGACATGCCGATCTCCTGCTCGAGTCGTCCGATCTGCACGCTGAGCGGCGGCTGCGACATGTGCAGCCGCCGAGCCGCGCGACCGAAGTGGAGCTCGTCGGCGACGGCCATGAAATAACGCAGTTGACGAAGCTCCATGAGGGCACGATACGTGCTTCGTGTTACCGCGCTGTTACGCGCGGATTGCGAGCGAAACGCAATGAATCTGGCTTGGAAATCGCCTTTGAACTGGGGTTGTCTGAACGTATTCTCTGATGACGAAACACCTCGATCTGAAGGACCGACATGACGCACCGCGCCCGCGCCGACCTCGGGATCGTCCGCCCATCGGACGTCGCCCCCACGCCGTGGGCCAACGGTGTCGGGGTCACACGCGTGCTTGCTGCGCGACCTGCCTGGCGCATCAGCCTCGCTGAGATCGAGGGGCGGATGCCGTTCTCGCCGTTCCCGGGTGCTGATCGGGTGCTGATCCCACTCGGCGTCGAGGGAGTGACCCTCGCGATCGGCGAAGAAGAGCGGTTCGTCCCCCAGCACGCAGGAGCGGTGTTCCGCGGCGAGGACCTCGTCTTCGCCGACACCGGTCGCGGCAGTGGCTCCGTCGTGACGTTCATGACCCGGCGGGAGAGCGGGCGGATGCGGTGGCGCGTCCGCAGGGTCGACGGGGCGATCACGGAGGAGGGCGTCGACGTCGCGGTCGTGCTCCGCGGGGACGTGATGGTGGGAACCGAGGCGTTGCCGCCGGGCACCGTGATCGGCCGAGAGCTGCTCGCCGACGTCGAATCGCGCGCCGGGGGCACGGTCGTGCTGATCCATCTCATCGCCCATCGAATGGCCTCGCCGATCAGCCTGCCGTTCCCCTGAGCGGCACCCGGCTGCTCCCACCGGAGAAGAACTTCCGACGAATTCGTGACGTTCTGCCACGCTCATCCGTCTTAGTGGTGTCGCTGCTCTGCGACCCGCACTCCGAACCGGAGGCGGACACATGGATGAAGGAGCTCACGATGGCGAATGTGACTGGTGGCACCCAGCCCAAGGCCCAGGTTCTCGCCCCGCAGCAGGGGAGCGCCACAGGAAAGACGACGATCGAGGACGGCGTGGTCGCGAAGATCGCTGGCATCGCCGCTCGTGAGGTCAACGGCGTCTACGCGCTCGGCGGCGGAGCCGCCCGCATGGTCGGAGCGATCCGCGACGCACTCAACACGACGGATCTCTCGCAGGGCGTGCGCGTCGAGGTCGGCGAGACGCAGATCGCGGTCGACGTGACGATCGTCGCCGACTACCCCGTGTCGCTGCAGCAGGTCGCAGACGACGTACGCGGTGCTGTGCACCGCGCGATGGTCGAACTCGTCGGCATGGATGTCACCGAGGTCAACGTGACGATCAACGACGTGCACGTCCCCGCTGACGACGACGACGACACCATGGAGGCCCGCGTCCTCTGACGCCGCGGTCGCTGGACGGAACGAACTCGCGGAGACGGCTCCGCGAGAGGATTCGTCTTCGAGTTCCGAGGACGAGCTGAGAGAGGAAGAGAACGCATGAGTGCTGAAGACAAGATCAAGGCCGCTGCCGAGAAGGCAGTCGGCAAGGTCAAGGAGACCGTCGGCAACGTCACGAACGACGACAAGCTCGTCGCGGAAGGCAAGGCCGAGCAGGCCAAGGGCAACGTCCGTGACGCTGCCGAAAACGTCAAGGACGCCTTCAAGAAGTAACGGATGCCGGGGAGGGGCTGAGCCCCTCCCCGCTCCTCCCGCATCGAAAGGACACTGCAATGGGCTTCTTCGCCTTCCTCCTCCTCGGACTGATCGCCGGAGCGATCGCCAAGGCCATCCTCCCCGGCAAGCAGGGCGGCGGCTGGTTCATCACCCTGCTGCTCGGCGTCGTCGGAGCCATGCTCGGCGGCTGGCTCGGCGGGCTCCTGTTCAATGCCCGTGTCGACGAGTTCTTCTCGCTCTCCTCGTGGCTGCTCGCGATCGGCGGTTCGGTCCTGGTGTTGCTCATCTACGGCCTGATCACCGGTCGCCGCTCGAAAGCGTGAGGAAACCGACAGAGTCGGTCGCGCAGACGCGCCGCCCGGACAAGCTGGAGCCGATGCGCTCCGGTCCAATCCGGCGGCGCGTCCGCTCCGAACCTGAGAAGGAATCGAGCGAAGGAGTCGGAACGTGAGCGAACGCTTTCGCAGCGCACTCGCGCAGGCGGACGATCGGATCGTCGCCGGCCGAGCGATGGACGGCGACGTCGACGCGTTCGCGGTGCTGGTGCGCAGGTACACGCCGATGATGCGCGCGTACACGCAGCGGATGCTGAACGCGTCGTCCGACGTCGACGACGTCGTGCAGGAGGCGTTCGTGACCGCTTGGCAGCGATTCGGCGAGCTCGACGACCCGGCGAAGGTCAAGAGCTGGCTGATGCGCATCGTGAGCCGCAAGGCAGTCGATCGGATCCGAGCCATCCGGCCACTGCTCGATGTCGACGACATCGACAGCCCGGCACCGCCGCACGCGTCGCCTTCACAGGTGGTCGAGGTGCGTGCGGGAGTCGCAGCGCTCGGCGCCGCCTTGAAGGAGCTTCCCGATGCGCAGCGCGAATGCTGGGTGCTGCGCGAGATCGGCGGGTACTCCTATGAGGAGATCGCCGAGGAACTCGGCATTCCTGCCACCACCGCTCGTGGCCTGCTGGCTCGAGCCCGGAGATACATGATCGTACGGATGGAGGAGTGGCGATGACCGATGAGCACGAGATCCCCGAGCCGCACCGACTGAGTCTCGACCCCACCGACCTCGACGGGCACACGCTCGAAGAGCTCATGGACTACCTCGAATCCGGTCGGCAGCCGATCGATCCCTCGATCGAGGAGTCGCCGGGCTGTCAGCTGGCGTTGGACGCACTCGAACGCCTGCAGGGCCTCGGCGATCAGCTGATCGAAGCGGATGCCGCGGCACAGCCGGAGGTCGACGCGAGCTGGGTCGACCGCATCCTCGACGGGATCGCCCTCGATGCGCGCGCCGGTCGCCGGATCCCCTTCGAATCCGAAGATGCGGGCATCGACCTCGGGATCACCGAGGGCGCGGTGCGTGGCCTGATCCGCTCGGCGGAGAACGCCGTACCGGGTCTGCTGGTGGGGCGCTGCCGTCTCGACGGCGACGTGACGGAGCCCGGCGCGCCGATCCGCATCGAGATCGACGCGAGCGCGCTGTACGGCGAGCCCATCCTGCGCGTCGCCGACCGGCTTCGCACCGAGGTCGATGCCCGCTTGCGGGCGCATTCCGACCTGCACATCGACGCGATCGACATCAGGATCACGGACATTCGGGAGGTGTCGTCATGGACGGAACAGCGCTGAGACCGGCCGAGTCGGATGCGGCGCTCGCCGCTGAGATCGAGGCGATCGTTCGGGCGACCGCCGGAGTGCGCAACGTGTACCGATCCGGGTCGCTGGTGTCGAACGTGATCGGCGCCGGCGCCGTCGCGCTCGGCGTGCGCCGCAGCGATGAGCCGCTCGTCGCCGTCGCCCGAAGTGACCTCGGCGTCTCGGTCGCGGCATCGATCGGCATCGACTTCACCGCAGATGCCGGCGACACACTGCGTGGGGTGCACGAGGCGATCGACGCGCTGCTCGCCACCCGGGCCACGCCGCGCGAACGCATCACGCTCACCGTGGTGTACATCCAGTCGCGAGAGGCCTCCTGAGCCGCGACCCTGAACGCAGAAGGTGCCGTCTCCGCGGGAGGAGACGGCACCTTCTGTCTTCGATTGCTCGGTGTGCTGCGCGGCTCAGGCGATCTCGCGCAGCCCGTCGACGAGCGGCGTGGTCGGACGGCCGATCAGACGCGCCAGGGTGCTGTCGGTGTCGGCCAGGGCGCCGTTGCGGATGCCCGCATCGAGAGCCACGACGAAGCCGACCGTGCCGGCATCGAGGCCTGCGGCCTGCAGCGAAGCGGTCTGCTCCTCGGTGGAGAGCTGCTGGTACTCGACCGGACGACCGGTGACCTCTGCGATGGCCGCTGCCAGGTCGGTGTACGTCCATGCGACGTCGCCGCCGAGTTCGTACGCCTCGCCGATGTGGCCGTCCTCGAGCAGCACGACGGCTGCGGCATCCGCGAAGTCCTTCCGGCTGGCCGATGCGACCCGGCCGTCGCCGACACCGGCCGCCAGCACGCCGGTTTCTGCGGCGCGAGCGAGGTCGGCTGCGTAGTTCTCGGTGTACCAGTTGTTGCGCAGGATCACGGCAGGCAGTCCGGATGCCGCGATGAGCTCTTCGGTCGCCTTGTGCTCGGGTGCGAGCACCAGGTCGCTGGTCGGCGCCTTGGGGGCGCTCGTGTAGACGAACTTCGTGACGCCTGCTGCCGCGGCCGCGTCGATCACGGCCTGGTGCTGGGCGACCCGGCGCCCGACTTCGGAGCCGGAGACCAGGAGCACGGCGTCAACGCCCTCGAGGGCGGCGGGGATGGTCTCGGGGCGGTCGTAGTCGACGACCGCGACCGTCACGCCGAGGGCGCTCAGATCCGTGGCCTTGGCGACGTCGCGCACGCCGGCGACGATCGACTCCGGGGATGCGCCGCGCGCGAGCAGGCGTTCGATGACGAGGCGGCCGAGCTGGCCGGTGGCGCCGGTGACGAGGATGGTCATGAGGGTCCTTTCGTAAGTGACATCTCCGACAACCGACTCGTTCTGCGAAACCTTCCGATCTGCCGGTACCCACTTTGAAGTAAGGTACCTACATGACGGTGAGTTTTGCGCAGATAAAGGCATCGACCCCCCTGGTCTTCGAACAGGGCTGCGGCACGCGGGTCATCCTCGACCACATCATGAGCAAGTGGGGCGTCCTCGTGCTCTCCGCCCTGTCCGACGGGACCCGGCGCTGGGGCGAGCTGCGCCGTGAGGTCGACGGCATCAGCGAGAAGATGCTCGCGTCGACGCTGCGCACGCTCGCCGAAGACGGCCTCGTGCACCGGGAGTCCTTCCCGGCGGTGCCTCCCCACGTCGAGTACAGCCTGACGCCGCTCGGTCGGGACCTGATGGAGCGGATGCTGCCGCTGATGGCCTGGGTCGCGGACCATGCCGATGGGATGCTCGGACGCGACTGATCTGCGAATTCAGTTGTTCTCATTAGTATGAAAAACGGAATCAGTCGTTTGCAGAAAACGATTGACTCGAAACCGCAGTAGCTCTACTGTTCTGAACATGTCAGCAACGACGCCAATCCGCTTGGAACGACCCGACGGCAAGGGGCTGGCGACCGGCACACTGGGCCTCTGGGGATCGACCGTCATCGGACTCGCCTCCACCGCCCCCGTGTACTCGCTGGTCGCGACGCTCGGATTCGTCGTGCTCGCGGTGGGTGCGCAGGCACCGATCGCCTTCATCATCGCTTTCGTCCCGATGCTCCTCATCGCCTTCGCCTATCGCGAGCTCAACAACGCGGTGCCCGACTGCGGCACGACCTTCACCTGGGGAACGAAGGCGTTCGGACCCTGGGTCGGCTGGATGGGCGGCTGGGGCGTCGCGGTCGCCGGCATGGTCGTGCTCGCGAACCTCGCTCAGATCGCCTCGGTCTACTTCTGGTCGCTGATCGGATTCGACCTGGAGAACAACGACTGGCGCATCATCCTCGTCGCGGTGATCTTCATCGCCTCGATGACCTGGGTGAGCTGGCGCGGGGTCGAGATCGGCGAGCGCATCCAGAACATCCTCCTCGGCATCCAGTACCTCGCCCTGGCGATCTTCGTCGTCGCGGCGATCTGGCAGTTCGCCACCGGTGACGCCCCGAACGCGACGCCCTTCGACTGGGAGTGGCTGAACCCGTTCGCCTTCACCGACTACTCCGGCTTCATCGAAGCGATCCTGCTCGCCCTCTTCATCTACTGGGGCTGGGACACCTGCCTCGCCCTGAATGAGGAGACGAAGGACCCGAAGCGCATCCCGGGTCGCGCAGCGCTGCTGACCACGGTCATCCTGCTGTTCACGTACGTCACCGTCACGATCGCGGCCATGATGTACGCGGGCCTCGGCGAGACCGGCACCGGACTCGGCAACGAGGCCAACGCCGACGACTTCTTCCTCGCCATCAAGGACGGACTGCTCGGACCGTTCGGCTGGGTGCTCGTGGTCGCCGTGATCATCTCCGCGATCTCGTCCACGCAGACCACGATCCTGCCGACCGCCCGCGGCACGCTCGCGATGGGCGTCTACCGCGCGCTTCCTGCGAAGTTCAAGGACGTGCACCCGACGTACAAGACGCCGTCGTTCTCGACGATCGTGATGGGCGTGGTCGCCTCCGTCTACTACGTGGGCATGACCCTGATCAGTGACAACATCCTGCAGGACTCGATCCTGTCGCTCGGGCTCGCGATCGCGTTCTACTACGCGATCACCGGCTTTGCCTGCGTCTGGTACTTCCGCGCCGACATCTTCCGTTCTGCACGGGACTTCTTCTTCAAGGGGCTGTTCCCGCTGCTGGGCGCACTCATGCTCACCTACGCCTTCGTGCAGTCCGCGATCGACATGTGGGACGTGGATTACGGCTACACCGTGCTGTTCGGCATCGGTGGCACCTTCGTGATCGGCATCGGGTCGCTGGCCTTCGGCCTCGTGCTGATGTTCGTCTGGTACGCGTTCCCGCGAAGCAAGCGCTTCTTCCGCGGCGAGAGCCTCAACCGCGACACCGAGGTCATGGTTCCCGACGAGCCGAGCGTCACGATCCGGTCGATCGACGGAGGGATCTGAGCGCCGCGCTCGCGTCCTAAGCTTGCTTCGTGCGCATCCGGCTCGACATCGCCTACGACGGCACCCACTTCCGCGGGTGGGCCCGACAGCCGGCGCTCCGCACCGTGCAGGGGTCGATCGAGGACGCGCTCGCCCGCATCGTCGGCTCCTCGGTGCAGCTCGTGGTGGCCGGGCGGACGGATGCCGGGGTGCACGCCAGCGGGCAGGTCGCGCACGTCGACCTCGACGAGGCGCAGTGGGCCCGCATCGAGGCTCGCAACGGACGGGCTCCCCAGGATCCGGCTGCGACGCTCGCGGCCCGGATCCGCGGTGTGCTCGGCGCCTACTCCGACGTCACGGTGACGCGCACCTCGATCGCGCCGGAGGGCTTCGATGCGCGGTTCTCGGCGGTGTGGCGGCGGTATCGCTATCGACTCGCCGACCAGCGCTCGGGCTACGACCCGCTCCGCCGCGCCGACACGACCACGGTGCGCGGAACCCTCGACGTCGAGGCGATGGACGCCGCCGCCCGCACGCTCATCGGCCTCCACGACTTCGCGGCCTATTGCAAGCCCCGCGACGAGGCCACGACCATCCGCACGCTGCTCGACTACCGGTGGACGCGTGACGCCGACGATGTGCTCGTCGCCGAGGTCAAAGCCGATGCGTTCTGCCACAGTATGGTGCGCGCGCTCGTCGGCGCGTGCGTCGCCGTGGGGGAGGGGCGCCTCGACATCGGCGACCTCGCGGTGCTGCGAGACGCGCTGGTCCGCACGAGCGAGTTCAAGGTGCTGGCCGCGCGCGGACTCATCCTCACCGAGGTCGGCTACCCCGCCGACGAGCTACTCGCAGCGCGAGCCGAGCAGACGCGCGCTCGCCGAGACGATCCCCGCGACTGACGAGACCGTAAGCTGGCCCCACGGCGACCGTCTTCACTGAGGAACCGGGGGGTCTGTGCGATGGAACCGCTGGAGGGGAAGGGCAGCGCATTCGCTGACGCACTGCGAGCGGCGATCGCCGTGCGCGGGATCACGCTGGCCCGACTGCAATCGCAGCTCGTCGCGGACGGAAACCCGGTCTCGGTCGCGACGCTCAGCTACTGGCGTTCGGGCGACAGGCAGCCCGAAGGAGCACTCTCGCTCGGTGTCGTCGAGGGACTCGAGGATCGCCTCGGCCTCGTCCGCGGGCACCTGGCGAGCCTGCTGGGCCCGTCGACGCGCCTCGGTCCGGTCGCCCCGCCGAGGCTCCCGTTCGAGGGGGAACGCGAGCAGCGAGAGCTGAACGAGACCATCGAGGCGCTGCGGTCGGCACCGCAGGAATCGCTGCGTGATCTCTGCACCCACATGATGGTCAGCGTCGGAGAGGGCGGTGCGGTCGAGCGGGTGGTGACGCGCTCGCTCATCCAGTCGACCAAGGGGTCGATCTCCGAACTGCCGCTGATCGACATGTCGCCGGAGGAGGCCGACGTCGTGCCGATCATCTCCGACGTCATCGGCGGACGGATCGATCGCGAATACCTGCACCCCGGGCGGATGCTCTCGGGCGCCGTGATCGTGCTCGACGAGCCCATCTCGACCGGTGAGACCGCGATGATCGAGTACGCCGAGACGTTCCCGCCAGGGTGCCCGCCACGCCGGTCGGTGTGGCATGCGACGTCGCGCGCGGCTCGCGAGGTCGTGATCTGGGTGCGGTTCGACCTCGACCATGCACCGCGCTGGTGCGAGGAGTACGTCGAAAGCGACGCCGGCGACTCGGTCGTCGTGCGTGCGGTCAAGGCAGGATCGGTGCATGCGTTCAGGCACGGATTCGGCCCAGGCATCCTCGGCATCCGTTGGGGAGACGCCCGGTGATGCGGAGCCGGTCCACAGCTGTACCGGGTAGCGTGTGACTGGTCATGAAGGTCATCTCCTACAACCTGCGCAAGCACCGGGCAGCCACCGAACTCGTGGCACTGGTGGGACAGCACGACCCCGACATCCTGTGTCTGCAGGAATGCGATGTGCAGAGTCTCCCTGAGCGCATCGGCGAGCTGGTGCTCGCGGACGCGACGCAGGGAAACCGGCTCGGACTCGCGCTGTACTACCGGACCAACACCTTCCAGCTGCAGCACATCAGGGCGATCGAGCTCAAGAAGTCGCTGCACGATCGGATGCTGAAGCCGGCGCACGAGCGGGTGCTCGGCGCCCGTCTGCGCGACATCGATGACGGTCGCGAGATCGTCGTCGCGTCATTCCACGCCGCTCCATTGACAGCGCTGAACTCACTGCGTCGACACCAGATCCGCGCGGCGCTGACCGCGCTGGCGGAGCTCGGGGGAGACCTGCCGCAGCTCATGGTCGGCGACTACAACTACCCGGTGTTCAAGGAGAACCTCGGGCAGGCGGTCCGCGACCACGGCTACGCGCTCACGCTCAGCGACGACCACACCTATACGCGCTACCGCGTGTTCCGCGGCCACTACGACTTCGCGACCTCGGTGGGATTCCAGATCGACGGCATCACGACGCTGCCGCAGGCGTCGAGCGACCACCGCCCGATCCTGGTGACGGCGCACCCGGACTGAGCGGTCGCCCGTTTTTGAGGATCGGGTGTGGGTGGCGTATGCTGTCTCTTTGGTGCCGTTCCCACATGTGGGAATCGGTCTCCGTCCGAACGTGAGCCCTCCACTGGCGTGTTCCCGTCTCCACCAGCTCGATGAGCCGGAGGCGAAGAACCACCCCGGAGTGGGATTCACGAACTTCTCCGTTCGACACAAGAAAGCAGCACTATCGTGACGCGCACTTACACCCCCAAGGCTGGCGAAGTCCAGCGCGACTGGGTCGTCATCGACGCCACCGACGTCGTTCTCGGCCGTCTGGCATCGCACGCCGCTACGCTCCTGCGTGGCAAGCACAAGCCGACCTTCGCCAACCACATCGACTCGGGTGACTTCGTCATCATCGTGAACGCAGAGAAGGTCGCGCTCACCGGTCAGAAGCTCCAGAAGAAGCTGGCCTACCGCCACTCCGGTTACCCGGGTGGACTGAAGTCGGTCACCTACGCCGAGCTGCTCGAGAAGAACCCGGTCCGCGCTGTGGAGAAGGCCATCCGTGGCATGCTCCCCAAGAACAGCATCGGCCGCGCACAGCTGTCGAAGCTCAAGGTGTACGTCGGTGCCGAGCACCCGCACGCCGCGCAGCAGCCGCAGACGTACACCCTCGACCAGGTCGCCCAGTAAGCGCCGTAAAGACTTAAGGACATACTCGTGGCTGACATCCAGGACACCACCGAAACCCCCCAGAGCTTCTCGACCTCGACTCCCGAGACCGAAGCAGTCGAGGCGGCTCCCCGCCCCGTGCTGAGCGTCCCGGGCGCCGCAGTCGGTCGTCGCAAGCAGGCAATCGCCCGCGTGCGTCTGATCCCCGGCTCCGGCACGATCACGGTCAACGGCCGCACGATCGAGGACTACTTCCCGAACAAGCTGCACCAGCAGCTGATCAACGACCCGTTCACGGTTCTCAACCTCGCCGGCGGCTACGACGTCATCGCGCGCATCTCCGGTGGTGGCCCCTCGGGTCAGGCCGGTGCGCTCCGTCTCGGCATCGCTCGTTCGCTGAACGGCATCGACGAGGAGAACAACCGCGCGACCCTGAAGAAGGCCGGCTTCCTCTCCCGTGACGCTCGCGTCAAGGAGCGCAAGAAGGCTGGACTCAAGAAGGCCCGTAAGGCGCCTCAGTACTCGAAGCGTTAAGGTCAACTGCTCCGATGCCGATCTTTGGCACGGACGGCGTGCGAGGACTTGCCAACGGCATCCTCACCGCCGACCTCGCGCTCACCCTGGCCCAGGCGACTGCTGTCGTCCTGGGCCAGGGCCGTACTGCGGAGTCTCGCAAAGCCGAAGGCAAGCGTCTCACCGCAGTCGTCGCCCGTGACCCTCGCGTCTCAGGGCACTTCCTGACCGCAGCGGTCGCTGCAGGTCTCGCCTCGTCCGGGGTCGACGTCCTCGAGGCAGGGGTCATCCCCACGCCGGCGCTGGCGTTCCTCGTCGCCGATCGGGACGCCGACTTCGGCGTCATGATCTCGGCGTCGCACAACGCCGCCCCCGACAACGGCATCAAGATCTTCGCTCGCGGGGGCCGCAAGCTTCCCGATGTCGTCGAACAGCGCATCGAAGAGGCCATGTCCGGCGAGATGCTGCGCCCGACGGGTGCCGGTGTCGGTCGTATCGACCGCTTCTCCGATGCCGAAGACCGCTACGTCGTGCATCTGCTCGGCTCGCTGCCGAACCGCCTCGCGGGCATCCACGTGGTGCTCGACTGCGCCCACGGCGCGGCATCCGGCGTCTCCCCTGAGACGTTCCGCGACGCGGGCGCCGAGGTCACCGTCATCGGGGCAGACCCCGACGGCTGGAACATCAACGACGGCGTCGGCTCGACGCACCTCGACAACCTCGCCGAGGCCGTCGTGCGTCTCGGTGCCGATATCGGCATCGCCCACGACGGCGACGCCGACCGCTGCCTCGCAGTCGATGCCGAGGGCAAGGTCATCGACGGCGACCAGATCATGGCGATCATCGCCGTCTCGATGAAGGAGCGCGGTCGCCTGACCGACGACACCCTCGTCGCGACCGTGATGAGCAACCTCGGTCTGCACGTCGCGATGCGCGAGCACGGCATCACGGTCCGTCAGACCGCCGTCGGCGACCGCTACGTGCTCGAGGACATGAACGCGGGCGGCTACGCACTCGGCGGCGAGCAGTCCGGTCACGTCATCATGAGCGAGTACGCGACCACGGGCGACGGCCTGCTGACCGGTCTGCACCTGGTCGCCGAGATGGCCCGCCAGAACAAGACGGCAGCCGAGCTCGCGGCCGTCATGACCGTGTACCCGCAGGTGCTGATCAACGTTCGCGGTGTCGACAAGGACCGCGTCGCAGACGACGAGGTCGTGCAGGAGGCTGTGCGCTCGATCGAGACCGAGCTCGGCGACACCGGACGGGTGCTGCTGCGCAAGTCCGGCACCGAGCCGCTCGTCCGAGTCATGGTCGAAGCCGCCGACGCGGAGTCCGTGCAGACCTACGCCGAACGCCTCGCGGACGTCGTGCTGGAGCGCCTCGCGCTCTGACGCGCCGACATCGAACGAAACCGGCCGGCCGCTGATTCAGCGACCGGCCGGTTCGACGTTGCGGGGTCCGATCACGGTGCCGCGCAGATGCGGTATCCGTTGTGGCTCTGCGCCAATGCGGGGCTGACGCCCTCCGCCACGGTCTCCGTGCTGCACTCGCCGGCGGTGAGCCGCGGCGTGTCCTGCATCGAGGGGGCATCGAACAGGCCGGCGTGCGCACCGGTGAGCACGATGATCGACATGGCGGAACCCCAGGGTTCGGCTGCGAGCCAGTCCTCGTCGTTCTCGGTCGCCCATTCGGCCAGCGGGGCCGCTGCAGCTCGCTGGTCGTCGAGGGTCTCACCGCCGGCCTGCAGCGTCGTGGTGACGTGCATGGCGCCGCCGACCGTGACGATCGCGAGCAGCGCGGCACCGGCTGCTGCAGCGATCCGCGCCGTCGTCCTCTCCGGCATCCGCTGCACCGCCCAGATCGCGACGGCGGCGAGCACGGGCACGAAGGCGAGGATGCCGACGGCCGGGTGCCGGATCCAGAGGGGGAGGTGGGAGGCGGTCGACCACCAGAGCACGAAGGTGAGCGCGCCGACAGCAGCCGTGGTCGCGTACATGCGCACCAGGCGGTCGGCCGGACGAGGGTCACGGCGCGCGACCACGACGCCGGTGACCACCAGTCCAGCGAGCAGGACGAGCGCCAGTGCAGCGACGAATCCGGGCAGGGACCACGAGCCGGCGAGCGTCGTGAGCTTCTCCGGCACGGTCGTCGCAGCCACCTGGCCGCCGCTGCGGACGAAGCGGGCGAGTTCGCGGAGGTGTTCGATGAATCCACCGATGCCGAAGGTGAACAGCGCGGCGAGTTCGAACAGGAACGTCGGCAGCGCGACGAATGCGAGTGGCAGCCACGACCGGCGCAGGGCATTTCGCACACGAGCCCAGCCCTGACCGTCGGCGAGCACCCACAGGGCGACGGCGAAGGCGGGGAGCGCGAGCAATGCGATGAGCTTCGCCTGCACGGCGAGCCCGACCAGGAGTCCTGCGAGCCAGGCTCGGCGAGGAAGCACGACCAGCGCCCAGACGAGCAGGGCGGCTGCGGGGATCTCGCCGAGGATGTCGGCCGGTCCTTGGATCGGGGACTGGTTCGCGGCGGCGGTGAACGCGAGCGGCAGGGCGACGGCGAGCAGCGCTGCCCAGCGGCCGCCGATGCGTCGCCCGAGCACCGCGAGCCCTGCCAGCAGCAGCACCCAGTACGCCAGCGGGACGAGACGGGCGCCGACCACCGGATCGGCGCCGGTGGCGAGCACTGCCGCGATCGGCAGCAGCACGGCGGGGCCAGTGGAGATGCGCGCATCGAACAGCGTGATCGTCGAACCGGAGAGTGCGCCGTCACTGGCATAGCCGAGGCCTGCCAGCAGGTTGCGCGGGACGGTGAGGTTGAACGCTTCGTCCTCCCAGACACGCCAGACGACCAGGCTGTGCCAGGCGACGATCGCGTGACCGATCACGAGAGCGGCCGCGAGCGCCCAGAACAGGACGGTGCGTGCGCGGGTCATCGCGAGACCGACTCCGGTCGGTGGACGCCACGGAGCGGCGCTGCGGGACGCAGCGAGAGCTGCCATGCCTCGCCGAGCGCCGAGAGCGCGAACTGCCGGAGGCGCTTCGGCGGGAGGGCGACACGGGTGCCGCGGCCCCACATGGTCCCGGTCGCCGACGTGCCGCGACGCGGGATGCTGGCCACGCGCACATAGCGGACGACGAAGCCACCGCGCGCCTCGGCGAGCGAGAAGTGCACGTGCGGCACGCTCGCGTCGGCGGGGATCGCCTCGATCAGCGCGCGCAGCGCCGCAGGGCGGTATGCCCGCAGCGGCGTATTGACATCGGGGATGCGGCGTCCGGCCGGCACGGCGATCAACAGGCCGACTGCGCCAGTGAGGACCTTGCGATACCAGGGGTCGGTGCGCCCGTCGCGGACACCGTGCACGACATCGGCATCCTCCGACAGGAGCGCCGAGATCAGCCGCGGGAAGTCGGACCCCAGGAACTGGCCGTCTCCGTCGACGTGGACGAGCACGGCAGGATCCGCTGCGAGACCGGCGCGATACGCGGCGAGGGCGGTCGGCCCGTGGCCACGATTCTGCGGCTGCACCTCGACGGTCGCGTCGTCGACGCTGTCGAAGGCGGATGCCGTCGCGTCGGTCGAGCGATCGTCGGCGATGTGGAACGACACACGATCGGCGAGCGGTGCGACAGCGTCGCGGATCTCGTCGATGAAGCCACCGATGCCCTCGACTTCATTGAAGGCGGGCATCACGATGGCGAGATGGGAGATCGTCACGTTTTCCTCAGAAAGCAGCGCGTTCGGAGTGGGCACGCGCAGCAAGTAGCCTAGTCGAGACATGAATCAGACCTCTCGATTGCGGCGCTTCGCCGGCCTCGGCAGCCGCTTCCTGATCGTCGGGGGACTGAGCACCCTGATCGAGATCGGCGTCTTCAACCTGCTCGTCTACGTGTGGGGGTGGGACGTCGTCGCGGCCAAGATCGTGGCCTCGCTCGTCGCGCTGGTGAACGCGTACATCGGCAACCGCGAATGGACCTTCCGTCATCGCGACCGCCGGAGTCGGACCTCGGAACTCGTGCTCTTCGTGCTGACGAACGCCGTCTGCACGGCGATCGGCGCCGGCCTCGTCTGGATCGGCGTCGAGATGGCGGCGAGCATCCTCGGGCAGGCGCCGGGCGCGATCGCCGTCAACGCCGTCAACCTCGTCAGCATCGTGATCGTCGTCGCGATGCGGTTCGTGCTCTATCACTTCATCGTGTTCCGCTCGCCGGCGAAGCGCTGACGCCGCGCCGAGGGGGCCTTGGTCAGCCATTGCCTCGAGCCGCAGCACGACGCTTGGCCACCCTGCGTGCGGTCCGCGGGCTCGCGTCGCCGCCCAACTCGTGCGTCGAACCGTACGTGTAGGCGCCGTAGCCGTAGCTGTCCGGCCCCTTCGTCGGCAGCATCGTGATGACGAGCCCGAGCAGGTCGACGCCGGCGGTCGTGAGCGTGCGGATCGCCCCCTGCAGCTCCGGCTTGCGCGTCTTGCCGGAGGCCGCGGCGAGGATGAGCCCGCGCGTCTTCTTGCCGATCACCGCGGCGTCCGTCACCAGCAGCAGCGGCGGCGCGTCGATCAGGATGTAGTCGAAGTACTCCGAGAGCGTCGACAGCACCGTGTCCATGGCGGTCGATCCGAGCAGCTCGCTCGGGTTCGGCGGCACCGGACCGCTCGGGAGCACGTAGAGCTCGTTCGTGCCCCACTTGCGCAGCGCCTCCGACAGCGGCACCTGTCCGATCAGCACGTTGGTGAGGCCCACCCCGCCCTCCATCGCCATGTAGTCGGCGATGCGGGGCAGACGGAGGTCGCCGTCGATCAGGGCGACGCGCGCACCGGTCTCGGCGAGCGCGATGGCGAGGTTCGCGGTGGTGGTCGACTTTCCCTCGCCGGGGCCGGAGCTCGAGACGACGAAGACACGGGACTCCGCATCCACGTCGAGGAACTGCAAGTTCGTGCGCAGCGCGCGGAACGATTCGGCGCGGGGGCTGCGCGGGTCGGCGTGCACGATCAGCGGTCGCTTCGGTGCATCGGGGTCGAACGCGATCCCGCCGAGCATCGGGCGATCGGTGATCACCTCGAGGTCGTGCAGCGTGTGGATGCGGGTGTCGAGCACGGTCCGCAGCACAGCGAAGGCGATGCCGGCGGCGAGGCCGAGCAGTCCGCCGATGATCACGAGGAGCGGAATGTTCGGGCTGGATGGGCCGGTCGGAACCGCGGCGGGGTTCGTCACCGTGACGTGCACCGGGCTCACACCGCCCTCGACCGCCGGACGCTCGAGCGTGTTCTGCACCGCGTCGGTGAAGCTCACCGCGGTCTGGTTGGCGATCTTCGCCGCGCGTTCCGGGTCGGTGTCGGTGACGGAGATGTTGATCATGACGGTGTTCAGAGGAGTGCTCGCCGACACCTTGCCCGCGAGCTGACGTGCGGTGAGGTCGAGGCCGAGTTCTTCGATCACCGGGTCGAGCACCAGTGCGGTCCCGATGGTGTCGACGTAGCTCGTGACCATCTGCCGCGCGAACGTCGTGCCCTGCACGAGGTCGCCGGTCGCCGCTCCCTCCGTGCGCACGGAGACGTACAACTGTGTCGACGTGACGTACTTCGGCGCCTGCAGGTAGGCGTACGCGCCGCCGCCGGCGAGGCCGACGATGAGGAGCACCAGGATGACGATCCAGTTCTTCTGCAGGATACGGATGTAGTCGCGGAGCTCCACGTGGTCTTTCCCTCTGGTTGTCGTCGCGATCGGACGCGATTCGGATCAGTGTATGTCTGGCGCGCGGCAGCGCCCGGTCTATCCCGCTTCGGCGCCGTATCCGTACGCGCCGGCGAGGGCGCGGTCCGGGCCGCGGGTCGGCAGCATCGTCACGACGGTGCCGAGGACCTTCGCACCGACGTTCTCGATGTTGGTCACGGCGTCGCGCACCCGTGGGATGACCGACTTGCCTGCGGCTGTGACGAGGATCGCCCCCGAGGTGCGCCTGGCGATCACGGCGGCATCCGTGACCAGCACCACGGGCGGCGCGTCGATGAGGACGATGTCGAACGCCTCGCGGAGGTCGTCGAGCAGGCGTCCCATCTCGGCCGACCCCAGCAGCTCGGCCGGATTCGGCGGCACCGATCCCGAAGGGAGCACGAAGAGCGTCCCGCGGCCCCAGCGCTGCATCGCGTCGACGGCCGACAGGCGTCCGGCCAGCACCTCGGTGAGACCGACCCCACCCTCGATGCCGAAGTACTCGGCGATGCGGGGGAGTCGGAGATCTCCGTCGATCAGGGCCACCTTCGCGCCGGTCTCCGCGAAGGCGATCGCGAGGTTGGCGATCGTGGTCGACTTCCCCTCGCCCGGCCCGGCGCTCGTCACGACGTACGACGGCGTCTCGCCCGCCGGACGCAGGAACTGCACACTCGTCCTGAGCGATCGATAGGCCTCAGCCCGTGGGTCTGCGCCTCCCGCCGAGACGATCAGGGGACGCGCGCCGGCGGAGGCGTCGAAGGTCGTCGTGCCGAGCGCGGGAGCACCCGTCGCCTCTGTGGCGTCCTCGACGCTGCGGACGCGGGCGTCGAGCGTGGTGCGCAGGACGGTGAGGAGGATGCCGGCAGCGAGGCCGAGCACACCGCCACCTGCGAGGGACAGGGTGCGATTGGGTGCAGAGGCCGTCGTCGGCACGGTGGCCGGCTGGATCACGTCGACCCGCACGATGCTCGCACGACCTTCGGAGGGGCGCTCGAGCTGTTCGGCCACGACGGTCGAGAAGCTGTCGGCGACGGCGTTCGCGATCCTGGCGGCACGGCCGGGCATCGCATCGGTGACGGTGATGGAGATCGTCGTCGCGGCGACCGCGGCGGAGGCGGAGACGCGACCGGCGAGCTGGGCGGGCGTGTCCGTGAGACCGAGATCGTCGATGACCGGCTGCAGCACGATCGCGCTCGGGATGATCGTGACATAGCTCGTCACGGCCTGCAGCGCGTAGGTGCGGGCGAGGTTCAGCTCGGCGGTGGTCGGCGTGCCGGCGGCGCCCTGCGCCTGCCCGATCACGAAGACGTCGGCCGTGGTCGTGTACCGGGTCGGCGTCGTGATGGCGTGGAGGACGCCGACCGAGAGGCCGATGAGCGTCAGTGACACGATCAGCACGAGATTGTGCCGAAGCGCGCGCAGTGACAGCTGGATGTTCATGGCCCCCCACGACTTCAGATCCTTCGGCGGTCGCCGTATCCTTTCAAGACACTACCTGTCGAGCCTCCGGTATATTGCCGGTGGCCGTCGCGTGGCGCAACGGAACTTTGGGGGAACGCATGTCGAATGACGAGATCTTCGACCTCGACAAGACGCGTGACCGTTCTCGCCTGCGCGAAGCGGATGCCGCGGCGAACATCGGCGGACTCGATTCGCTCGTGGGACGCAAGCGCACGACGCGCGTCGCCGACGGTGCAGGTCATGACCTGCCGCGACTGGTCGCAATGGTCGACGCCGCTGCAGCTGATCGGGCTCCGATGCCGGTGGTCCCGTCGCCGTCGTCCACCCGCCGTCCGCAGCGTCGCATCGACTGGCTGAGCGTGCTCACCGGTGCCGCTGCCGTCGTCGCGGTGGCCGTCGCCTCGACGTTCACCGCTGTGCAGATCGCGAATGCGAGCCCCGCCGGTGACGCCGCGGCGCTGCTGCAGTCGGATGCGGAATCCCTGCTCTCCGCCGAGCTCGCCCTCGCGGCAGCGCGCCTGCGGGTCGAGGGGCAGGTGCAGACGGGCCTGGCGACGGCGCAGGCCTTCCAGGGCACACTCGCGACGCTCGCACCCGCTGAGGACGAGGATCCGTTCTTCGACAGCGCGACGGTCGACGCCGGGAATGCGACCGCGGCGCAGTACATCGCCGCGCTCCAGGCAGTCGCCCTGCCGGAGGACCTTCCCGAGTGGACGGAGCCGACGGTCGATGAGCAGTCGCTCTCGAGTGTCGCGACCGCTATCGACGAGGTGCAGGCACGCGCAGGTCTCGTCGACGAGCAGAACAGTGAGCTGCGATCGGTGCGGCAGGACATCGAGAGCGCCGCCGCCGGATTCACCACGGGTGTCGATGCGTTCAGAGCAGGTGTCGGTGCGAGTGCGCAGCGTGAACTCGACGATGCGCCGGACGCGAGGCAGGTGCTGCGGGATGCGGTGACGCTCGCCGCGACGACTGCCGGCGCTGCGGATCTCACCACGGAGGCCGGGGTCGCGACCCTGGTCGCGTATCGCGATGCGGTGCGTGCGCTCCGCGAGGGTCAGACGCTCGCAGACGAAGAGGCCGAGCGGCAGCGGGACGCGAACGCGAATCGGAACTCCTCGAACCGGACGCAGACTCAGACGCCGACCGATCCGGGGAGCGACACGACTCCGCCCACCGAGCCGACGACGCCGCCTGTCGACCCCGGCACCGACCCGGGCACCGACCCCGGCGCCGACACGGGCGACGGCGGCTGACGCGGCATCCGACCTGCGCGCGCTGTTTCGCTCATGTTCGTGAATTGATCCATCGTTCAGTCATTCTTCGTCGCAGTCCGCGCGAAACCGGCATTCCAGCATTCCGCTTCTCCACCGGTGTGTCACGATGGAACCAATACATTGGTTGCGACTGAGACATCGAGACCTCTCGCGGGTCCCCAGCCCGAGCGAGAGGATCACGCGCTGACGTGCGTGTGCAGGGGGAATTGTGCCATCGGGTTCTGAGCGGAACGAAGAAGTGTCGGTGTGGCAGCGGCGGAGGAGACTCACCGCGGCCATCGTCGACAGCGCCGCGTGGATCGTCGGCATCGTCATCGCCGTCGTGCTGCGATTCGAGTTCGAGCCGACCCTGCGCGGCTGGCTGTCCATGGTCATGCTCGCGGTCATCGCCGCAGCGAGCCAGGTCGTCGTCGGCTACTACCTCGCGCTCTACCGCGGCCGATTCACGTATGGCTCCTTCGATGAGGTGCGTGCGCTCGGCATCGCCGTCGTGGTCCAGGCTGCCGTGCTCTCCGCGGTCGTGATGGTCGTCGGACCCTACGTGGGTCTGCCTCGCGGCACCGTCATCCTCGCCTTCCCGTTCGTGCTGCTGCTCATGTTCGGCGTCCGCTACAGCGCTCGCCTCGTGATCGAGCGCAGCCGCAAGCCCGGAGCCGAGGCCGAGCCGGCGCTCATCGTCGGCGGCGGCTACGTCGGCGACATGCTGCTGCACCAGATGATGACCGACCCCACGTCGCCGCTGCGCGCCGTCGGCATCCTCGACGACGATCCGGCCAAGAAGAACCTGCGCCTGCGCGGTGTGCCGGTGATCGGCCGCACCAGCGAGATCGTCGCGGCGGCCGAGGACACCGGGGCAACGACGTTGGTGATCGCGATCGGCGGCGCAGACAGCCTGCTGCTCCGGCGCCTCGCCGACGACGCCGAACAGGCCGGACTCCGCGTCACCATCACCCCGACGCTGTCGAACATGATGTCGGGCGAGCAGTCGGCGAGCGACCTGCGCGACATCAGCATCGAAGACCTCATCGGGCGCCACCCGGTCGACACCAACGTCGAGCTCATCGCCGGCTATGTGACCGGCCGTCGCGTGCTGGTCACCGGCGCGGGCGGATCGATCGGCTCGGAGCTCTGCCGTCAGCTCGTCAAGTACGGCCCGAGTGAGCTCATCATGCTCGACCGTGACGAGACCGGTCTGCAGCTCGCCCAGCTCGGCACCTCGGGACATGGCCTCCTCGACTCGAAGGACGTGGTGCTCGCCGACATCCGCGAGACCGACACGCTGAACGACATCTTCAACGACCGCCGCCCGGAGGTCGTGTTCCACGCGGCAGCGCTCAAGCACCTGCCGATGCTCGAGCAGTACCCCGACGAGGCCTGGAAGACGAACGTGCTCGGCACGCTCAACGTGCTCACCGCCGCGCAGGCCGTCGGCGTCGACACCTTCGTCAACATCTCGACCGACAAGGCGGCGAACCCCACCAGTGTGCTCGGGCACTCCAAGCGCGTCGCCGAGAAGCTCACGGCGTGGGCCGGCGAGGAATCCGGCATGCGGTACCTCTCGGTGCGCTTCGGCAACGTGATCGGCAGCCGCGGTTCGATGCTCCCCACGTTCCAGACGCTGATCGAGGCCGGCGGACCGATCACGGTCACGCACCCCGACGTCACCCGCTACTTCATGACCATCCCCGAGGCATGCCAGCTCGTGATCCAGGCCGGCGGCATCGGTCGCGCCGGCGAGGTGCTCATCCTCGACATGGGCGAGCCGGTCTCGATCCTCGAGGTCGCCAAGCGCATGATCGCGATGTCGGGCAAGAAGATCGAGATCGTGTTCACGGGACTCCGCCACGGCGAGAAGCTGCACGAGGTGCTCGTCGGATCGACCGAAGACCTCGAGCGCCCGTTCCACCCGAAGGTCTCGCACACCAAGGCCGATTCGATCTCGCCCGAACGCCTCGACAAGGCCGGCTGGGAGGCGCGGATGCTGGCAGTGCCGCGCAACAACGACACCGCCATCATCGAGCCCATCAGACTCGACACCACGGAGTTCAAGAAGTGACCGCACGGATCTACATGTCCTCGCCCGACGTCGGCGAGCTCGAGGAGAACGCGGTCCTCGCGGCGATGCGCTCCGGGTGGATCGCCCCGCTCGGGCCCGACGTCGACGCCTTCGAGCGCGAGCTCGCCGAACGGGTCGGCGTGGCGCACGGCGTCGCGCTCAGCTCCGGCACCGCTGCGCTGCACCTGGGGCTGCTGACCCTCGGCATCGAGCCGGGTGACATCGTGCTGACCTCGACCATGACGTTCGCCGCGACGACCAACGCGATCGTCTACACCGGTGCCGAGCCGTACTTCATCGACGCCGATCCCGAGACCGGGAACATGGACCCGGTCCTGCTCCGCCAGGCGCTGCAGCAGCTGCACGCCGCGGGCGAGCGGGTCGCCGCGATCGTGCCGGTCGATCTGCTCGGCAAGGCCGTCGACTACACCGCGATCCTCGCCGCTGCCGCCGAGTACGACGTGCCGGTGCTCTCCGATGCGGCAGAGTCGCTCGGTGCGAGTCACCGAGGCCGGGCAGCAGGCAGCTTCGGTCGCGCATCGATCGTGTCGTTCAACGGCAACAAGATCATGACCACCTCCGGCGGCGGGATGCTGCTGACGGACGAGCCCGAGATCGCACAGCACGTGCGGTACCTCGCGACCCAGGCCAGGCAGCCGGTCGTGCACTACGAGCACACCGACATCGGATACAACTACCGCATGAGCAACCTGCTCGCGGCCCTCGGGCGCGCGCAGCTGCAGCGCCTCGACTCGATGATCGCTCGGCGCCGCGAGGTGCGCGAGCTCTACAAGGCGTTGTTCGCCGACGTCGCGGGCGTCGAGGTGTTCGGCGCCGCAGGCGACCAGGACGACAACGTCTGGCTGACCTCGATCATCGTGGACTCGGACGTCACCGGCTGGCAGCCGCAGGAGCTCGCCGCGGTGCTCGGCGCCGACGACATCGAGAGCCGGCCGCTGTGGAAGCCGATGCACCTGCAGCCCGTGTTCGCCGGCTCGCGGGGTGTGATCACCGGTGCCTCCGAGGCGCTGTTCGAGCGGGGCCTGACCCTGCCGAGCGGTTCGGCGCTGACGGCCGAGCAGCGGGAGCGCGTGCGCTCCGCGATCGCCGCCTTCCTCGATGGGCGCTGAGGTGGCTCGCCCCACACGTCGGCCGTACGACGTCGCCAAGCGTGCGCTCGATGCCGCGGCATCCGCTGTCGGGCTCGTCGTCCTGAGTCCGGTCATCCTCGTCACCGCCGTCGTCGTGCGGCTGAACCTCGGCAGCCCGGTGCTCTTCACGCAGCCGCGCCCCGGTCGCGGTGGTCGGGTGTTCCGTCTGTACAAGTTCCGGTCGATGCGCAACGTCGACGAGTCCAGGGGACTGGTGACCGACGAGCAGCGGCTCACGCGCTTCGGTCGCATCCTGCGTTCGACGAGCCTCGACGAGCTGCCCTCGCTGTTGAACGTGCTGCACGGCGACATGAGCGTGGTCGGTCCGCGCCCGCTGCTGGTCGAGTATCTGCCGCGCTACACGCCGGAACAGGCACGTCGGCACGAGGTTCGACCTGGCATCACGGGTCTTGCGCAGGTCAACGGTCGCAATACGGTGGAGTGGGAGCAGCGGTTCGCGCTCGACGTGCAGTACGTCGACCGGCGCAGCCTCGCCCTCGACGCCCGGATCCTGGTCGACACGGTCCGGTCTGTCGTGGCTCGCGAGGGGATCAGCGCAGAAGGACACGTCACGATGCGGAAGTTCGGAGAAGCGGATGCCTGAACGGATCGTCGTGATCGGCGCCGGCGGCTTCGGCCGCGAGACGCTCGACGTCATCGAGGCGCTCATCGCGGCGGGGGAATCCCTGCACCTCGTCGGCGTGATCGATGCTGGTCCGCGTCAGGACGACCTCGGACGTCTGGGCGCACGCGGCATCGCGTATCTCGGCACGGACGAGGAATGGCTGCCGACCGCGACCGGCGATGAGCGCTTCGTCGTCGCGATCGGATCACCCGCCGTCCGCTCGAAGGTCGCTCAGCGGTTCGCCGCTGCAGGTCTGCGGGCGAAGACCCTGATCCACCCCAGCGCCGTGATCGGCTCGCAGCCGAGCATCGGCGATGGCGTCGTGATCACGTCTGGCGTGCAGGTGTCGACGAACGTGTCGATCGGCGACCACGTGCATCTGAACCCGGCATGCATCATCGGGCATGACGCGACGCTCGCCGACGTCGTCTCGGTGAACCCCGGCGCCATCGTCTCGGGAAACGTCGTGGTCGAGACCGGAACGCTGCTCGGCGCCGGATCGGTCGTGCTGCAGGGGCTCACGGTCGGTGCCGGTGCAACCGTCGGCGCAGCTGCATGCGTGACGAAGGATGTCGCACCGGAGACGGTGGTTGTCGGTGTGCCGGCGCGGGTGCTCGGGGACGGTGCGGCATCGTGAAGGTACTCATCGTCTCGCAGTACTACCCGCCGGAAGCGGTCCCTCTTCCCGCCGACTTGGCGCACGGGCTCGCGGCGCACGGACACCAGGTGAAGGTGCTCACCGGCTTCCCGAATTATCCGACCGGTCGCGTCTTCCCCGGCTACCGCCAGCGCTGGCGCTCCGTCGAGAAGGACGGAGCGGTCGAGCTGCACCGCGTGCCGCTGTTCGCCGACCATTCGCAGCACGCGCTGAAGCGGATGCTCAACTACTTCTCGTTCGCGCTCAGCTCGGCGACCGCACGCCGACTGTCGCGAGGTGCGGACGTCGTCTACGTCTACGCCACGCAGATGACGGCCGGGTTCGGGCCGTGGCTCTGGCGCGTGACCGGCGGACGCCCCTACGTGCTGCACGTGCAGGATCTCTGGCCCGACTCGATCATCGGTTCATCCATGATGGCGGGCGGCGCGAAGGAACGGATCATCTCGGGCGTGCTCGGGCCGTGGTTGCGCAGCGCATATGGTCGCGCTGCTGCAGTCATCGGCATCGCCCCGACCATGGTGCGCACGCTCGTCTCGCGCGGCGTGCCGCAGGAGCGTGCGCACCTCGTCTACAACTGGGCGGATGCCGGTGAGCCCGTCGCCTCCGCCCTGCCGACCATCGACGCGCCCCGCGCGGAGATCGTCTATGCAGGCAATGTCGGGGATATGCAGGATCTCGGCACTGCGGTTCGGGCAGCGCACGCCGCTGCCGACGACGGCGTCGCGCTCACGATCGTCGGCGACGGCGTCGTACGGGCGGATCTGCAGGCGCTCGTCGCCGAACTCGGCGCGACCAACGTGCGCTTCGAGGAGCCCGTGCCGCGCGAGCGGATGCCCGAGATCTATGGGCGCACGGATTTCGCGCTCGTCTCGCTGAAGGACATGCCGGTGTTCCGTGGCACGATCCCGTCGAAGTTCCAAGCCGTGCTGTCGGCCGGCGTGCCGGTGATCACGACGGTCCAGGGCGATGTGCGAGCACTCGTCGAGACCGACGGAGTCGGGTTGACGGCGGATGCCGAGAACGAGGCCTCGCTGGCCGATGCGTTCCGGCGTGCTGCGACACTCACCTCCGACGAACGCGCGGCGATGGCACGCAATGGCCGGACGATGTACGACACACACTTCTCCCGCGAGTCGGGGATCTCCAGTATCGAGGAGCTGCTGTCTGCAGCCGCGAAGGGAACGAGTAGAGGACGATGAGCGAGTCATACGGCGGAGCGCGCGTGCTGGTCACCGGCGGAACCGGATCGTTCGGGCACACCGTCGCCAAGAAGCTGCTGGAGCGCGACGTCGCCGAGATCCGCATCTTCAGCCGCGACGAGGCGAAGCAGGATCTCATGCGCCACGAGATCAAGGACTCGCGTCTGCGGTTCTACGTCGGGGACGTCCGCGACTACGACAGCGTCGATCGCGCGACCCGCGACGTCGATTTCATCTTCCACGCGGCGGCGCTCAAGCAGGTTCCATCGTGCGAGTTCTTCCCGATGGAGGCGGTCCGCACCAACGTGCACGGCAGCGAGAACGTCGTCCGCGCGGCCGACCGCAACGGCGTGCGCTCGGTCGTCGCGCTCAGCACCGACAAGGCCGTCTATCCCGTGAACGCGATGGGCATGTCGAAGGCCCTGATGGAGAAGGTCGCGCAGTCGCACGGACTGAACAACCCGAACACCGACACCACTGTGTCCTGCGTTCGATACGGCAACGTCATGTACTCCCGCGGCTCCGTCATCCCGCTGTTCATCCGTCAGATCAAGGCGGGCAACAACATCACGGTCACCAACCCCGAGATGACGCGGTTCATGATGTCGTTGGCGCACTCGGTCGACCTCGTCGAGTTCGCGTTCCGCAATGCCCAGCAGGGCGACCTCTTCGTGCGCAAGGCGAAGGCGACCTCGATCGGCACGCTCGCCCAGGCCGTGCTCAACCTGTTCCGCTCGGACGCGAAGCTCGAGGTCATCGGCACCCGTCACGCCGAGAAGCTGTCGGAGGCGCTCGCCACTCGGGAGGAGCTCTCCCGCGCTCGTGACATGGGCGACTACTTCCGAGTGCAGGCCGACAACCGCGACCTGAACTACAGCGTGTACTTCGAGGAGGGCGACGTCACGCAGAGCCGCTTCGAGGACTATGACTCGCACACCGTGCAGCAGATGTCGGTCGGAGAGGTCGAAGAGCTCCTCCTCACGCTGCCGGAGGTGCGCGCCGAGTTGCGCCAGGCCGGGCTCCCCGAGACCTCGGTGACGAACTCGTGACTCGTTTCGCCGTCACCGGTGCCGGCGGTTTCCTCGGCTGGCACCTGCGCTCTGCGCTGCAGGAGTCCGGTACCGCCGTCTCTGCAGTCGCGGTCGGCGACGCCTTCGATCTGCACGCGGCTGCGGCTGCAGTCGACGGGAGCGACCGAGTCATTCACATCGCCGGGGTCAATCGTGCCTCCGATGAAGAGGTCACCGCGGGCAACATCGGCTTCGCCGAGCAGCTCGCATCGGCGCTGCGGGCGGCGAAGACGCCGCCGCCGGTCGTCGTGTACGCGAACTCGACGCAGTCGACCAACGGCTCGGTCTACGGCGAGGCGAAGGCGCGAGCCGCCGAGATCCTGGCCGGCGCGGCATCCGATGTCGGAGCCGAGTTCATCGACGTGCAACTGCCGAACCTGTTCGGCGAGCACGGTCGTCCGTTCTACAACGCGGTCACCGCGACCTTCAGCCACCTGATCGCAGCAGGTGAGAGCCCCGTCGTCGAGAACGACAAGGAGCTCACGCTCCTGCACGCGCAGAACGCCGTCGATCTGCTCACCGGAGGCGTGCCGTTGCAGCGGCTCGGCGAACTCGAGCGGAACGAGACCGTGGCCGGGCTGCTCGCACGGCTGCAGGGGTACGCCGAACTCTATGACCGGGGGGAGATCCCCAGCGTCGCCGACGACTTCGATCGCGACCTGTTCAACACCTACCGCTCGTACACGTTCCCGGCGCAGTCGCCGATCGACCTCACCAGGCACGCGGACGCGCGCGGATCGTTCTTCGAGATCATCCGGTCGCACGGTGGTCCGGGTCAGTCGTCGTTCTCCACGACCGTCCCGGGCGTGACCCGCGGCGATCACTACCACCGACGCAAGATCGAGCGCTTCACGGTGCTGCAGGGCCGCGCCCGGATCTCGCTGCGCCGCCTGTACTCTGATGAGGTCGTCTCCTTCGAGGTCTCGGGCGATGCACCCGGTGCCGTCGACATGCCGACGATGTGGTCGCACAACATCACCAACATCGGTGACGACCTGCTGTACACCTCGTTCTGGACCAATGACATCTTCGACCCCGCAAACCCCGACACGATTGCCGAGGCAGTGTGACCATGGCCGACAAACTCAAGGTGATGACGGTCGTCGGAACCAGGCCGGAGATCATCCGCCTGTCCGCGACGATCAAGCTCCTCGACGAGCACACCGATCAGGTCCTGGTGCACACGGGCCAGAACTACGACTACGAGCTCAACGAGGTGTTCTTCGAGGACCTCGGACTGCGTCGTCCCGACCATTTCCTCAACGCCGACGTCTCATCGCTGGGCGCTGCGCTCGGGTCGATCCTCACGAAGACCGAAGAGGTGCTGCGTGCCGAGCAGCCCGACGCGTTCCTCGTGCTGGGTGACACCAACAGCTGCATCTCCGCGGTCATCGCGAAGCGCATGAAGATTCCGGTCTTCCACATGGAGGCCGGCAACCGCTCCTTCGACGAGAACGTGCCGGAAGAGACCAACCGTCGCCTCGTCGACCACGTGGCCGACTACAACCTCGTGTACACCGAGCACGCACGTCGCAACCTGCTCGCCGAGGGGCTGCACCCGTCGAAGATCCTGCTCACCGGTTCGCCGATGCGAGAGGTGCTGGAGCAGAACCGCGAGCAGATCGAGGCGAGCGACGCCGTCGAGCGCGCCGGGCTCACGCCTGGGGAGTACTTCCTCGTCAGCCTGCACCGCGAGGAGAACGTCGACAATCCGGCGCGGCTGCGGTCGGCAGTGGACGCGTTGCAGGCGCTGAGCGAGGAGTATGCCCTTCCGGTGCTGGTCTCCACGCATCCGCGCACTCGCAAGCGTCTGGAGAGCCTCGGCATCGCGGAGAGCGAGAACATCCGCTTCCACCCTCCGTTCGGATTCCACGACTACTGCAAGCTGCAGTTGGAGTCGAAGCTCGTGCTCTCGGACAGCGGCACGATCAGCGAGGAGTCGAGCCTGCTCGGGTTCCCCGCCGTCACTCTGCGCGACTTCATCGAACGGCCTGAGTCCGTCGACACCGGCGCGATCATCACGGCCGGCATCGAACCGGCGCGTGTGCTCGCGGCCGTCCGGGTCGTGCTCGCGCAGAAGCGTCCTCCCTACACGCCGGCGGACTACCAGATCGATGACACCTCGCAGCGCGTCGTGAACTTCGTCCACGGAACCGTTCCTTCGCATCGCCGGCGGCTCGGCCTGCTGTCGAGCGGCGAGTGATGGTCGAGTGGCGACCGCTTCCGGCCGACCGATCGACCTCACGGGAGTCTGAGTCAGCGCATGTCTGAAGCGCTTGTGTACTACTTCGCGTTCCCGCACTACCGCAAGGGAATCCTGAGCGGGCTCCGCGCACAGCCCGACCCGACGTTCGACCTCGTGGCAGGCAGCAGCTCGCGCGCGAACATCAAGGCGCTGGGGGCCGAAGACATCGACGGGCTCGAGATCGTGCGGAGCTTCCGTCTCGGCCCGGTGAGCTGGGACCGCGGCATCGTTGCTCGGGCAAGTTCTCGCCGATATCGGACGGTTGTTCTGGGGCCTGCGACGTTGTCGCTGAGCACCTGGGCGATCCTCGTCGCGCGTCGTCTGAGTGGGCGCCGGACGTTCCTCTGGGGCCAGTGCGGTCGCTTCGGGGATCGCTCGCTGAAGCGTCGCGTGCAGGAGGCGATGAATCGATTGGCCACCGGTCTGCTCGTCTACGGGGAGAACGAGGCCGTCGCTGCGACGCAGCTTGGGCTGTCTCCGCGGCGGGTCACGGTGATCAACAACGCGACCCACTCCAACCGTGACGTCCTGGATGCGAAGGACGACGCTGCCCAGCTTGCTCGGGCCAAGGACGCCGCCGTGAGCGCGCAGCACGAGGGACAGCTGCGGTTGCTCTTTGTGGGGCGACTCAACCACGACAAGCACCTCGACGTGCTGCTGCGCGCCGCAGCGAAGCTGAAGGCACGCCATCCGGGACTCGTCATCGATCTCATCGGCGACGGTGACGCGCGCGCAGATCTCGGCGCGGAGTTCGACCAGGACTGGGTGCGATTCCACGGATGGGTCTATGACACCGACGAACTGAACGAGTATTTCCGGTCCGCGACGTTCGTCTGCTCACCGTTCCATATGGGCCTGCTCGCCATCGATGCGCTGCGAGCCGGGACTCCGGTGCTGGTCCCGGACAATCCGATGAACGGTTCGGAAGTCGAAGCGCTGACGCCGATGGTGAATGCCGTGCGTTTCCCGTCCGGTGAGGAAGACGGCATCGTGGATGCCGTCGGCCGGTGGTTCGCCGCCGTCGGTGACCTCGACCTCGATCTGTATCGGGAAGCGAGGACGACGGCCCTGGCGACCTGGGACCCCGCGGGAGTCGCGGCGGCCATCAAGCGTGCGACAGCGGAGCGAGCATGAGCGCAAGAGTGAGCAGACAGACACCGACGTTCCTGTGGCTGACAGGGCATGTGCGCAACGTCGGCGATTCGATGCTGCGTCGGCCCCTCGCCGATCTGTATCGCGGAGTCGGCCCGATCAGGGTCTGGTCCGGTGCCCCAGCTTCCGGCTACGCTGCCGGGCTGCGGATCTCCGAGGACGAGAGCGCGCCATCGTTCCGGGCATGGGCATGGGAGTTCACGATCGCAGCGCTGCGCGGCCGGCCCACCTTCGCCTTCAATGCCGGCGAGTTCGGGGTCACGAAGGCGTACTTCTTCGGACTGGTGGCTCTGGCGCCAGCTCTCATCCTGGCCCGCGCGAAGGGCTCGCGGATCATTTGGGCCGGTGCGGGCGTGAAGAACCGACGGAAGTACTTCATGTGGCCGTTCGATGCGCTCGCCAAGGCAGCCGCGGATCTGCGATGGCGCGATGTCACATCGACGCCGCTCATGGGGCGGGGGCGGACGATGCCGGACTGGGGCTTCGGCATCGGTCCAGGTGGCGAGTCCGCACCTGCGCTCGACGCTGTGGACCCGACTTCCCGGCACAAGATCGCCGTCTCTCTGCGAGGTGATCGCCGCGAACCATCCGAAGAGTGGCTCGATGCGGTCGATCGCCTTGCGCGCCGACTGGACCGTGAGATCGTATGCATCGTGCAGGTGCAGGACGACGACGCACTGATGCGGCGGGTTGCCGATCGGCTGGGTGCGGAGCTCGTCGGCTGGGGAGATGGCAATCACTGGGCGCAGGAGCAACGGGTCAGGGAAGCGTATTCGCGGTCGGTCCTTGCACTGTCGGACCGGCTCCACGGCTTGGTGATCGCGGCGACCGAGGGTGCGATTCCGCTCGGGTGGTGCGAGGCGACGACCGTGAAGGTGACGAATCACTTCGAGGTCATCGGGGCGGTTGACGTCGGCCCAGGGGATTCTTCGGTCGTCGAGCTGATCGACACGCTCGACGACGCCCGCGTCGATGAGCTGTCGGCGGCCTCGACCGCGCGCGTCCGTGAGGCCCGAGCCCGCGTCGATGCTGTCCGCGAAGAACTTGCGGCGGCGGAACTGCGCTGATGCATTCGTCACGGGGCGACGGTGAGGCGAGATGAGTCGTGAGCGATGGCTGGTCGTCGGTGGGCAAGCCGCAGGACAGCTCGCGACTGTCGCCACGCTGCCGCTGCTGACCAGGATTCTCGATCCCACGCCCATGGGCCTCTACCAGGCGGCCTTCGCGATCGGTGTGATCTTGCAGCCGGTCGCTTCACTGCGGCTGGAGTTCGTACTCCCCGCAGTGCGCGGGCACGGTGAACTTCGACGCCTCGTTCGGTTCTCGACATGGTCGCAGGTGATCTGCGGGGTGCTCGCCGTCGCACTCTTCGCTGTGCTCGCTCTGCTCGGGGAGCATGATGCGGGGCAGATCGCGCTGATGTCCGGTCTTGTCATGGTGGCGTATGCATGGACCGTCGTCGACAATGCGTTGCTGGTCCGGCAGGGGGCGATGCATCGGCTGGCGGTGCGCAACTTGCTCGCGGGGCTGCTCACGGCAGGACTGCAGATTCTCGTCGCTCTGACCGTTCCGAACATCTTCCTGCTGGCGCTCTCGATTCTGATCGGTCGCGCAGCGGCGATCCTGCTGACGCGACGCCGTGCGGAAGCCGACGTCACAGCCGCAGCTGACCAGGCGGAGGACGTGCCGTGGACCGGGAGTCGAGCGATCTACTCCGTGCTTTCCGGGTTGGTGTCATCTGCCTCCTTGCAAGGACTCACGGTGTACGTGACCGCTGGGTTCGGAGCGGCGGCGGCTGGTGCGGTCGGTGTGGCTCAGCGCAGCGCGAGCGCCCCTGTCGCCTTCCTCAGCCAAGGTCTGTCGCAGTACTCACAGGCGAAGATCGCAGCGGTGCTGCGATCAGGCGAAGGTGAGGCCAGGCGCGAGATCCTCCACCAGATCCGCGGCACGCTGCCCATCGCCCTGTTGGCGACGGTCGGACTCGCGGTTTTCGGACCGCTGCTGGCGCCGATCGTGTTCGGTCCCGGATGGGCCGATGTCGGCCCGGTGATCGCGCTGCTCGCGCTTCCGATCGGCCTGCAACTCCTGCTGTCACCGGTGATGTCGGTGTTCGTGATGCTCGGACGCGAGCGCTTGCTGCTTGTTGTGCAGGTCGTCCGGCTGGCAGTCTCACTTGCCGGCGCGTTCATCGCTCAGCTCGTGACCGGTGACGTGCTGCTCAGCGTGCTCGGGTTCGCGATCGGGACCGCATTCGGGTACGCGTTCACACTGATCGCGGTGTGGCGCCTCATCCGCAAGCCCTGAGTCGGTTCGCGACGAGTTCGCCCACGTCAGGTGAGGGCGGGTTCGCGGACGCTCTCCAGCCTCTGCTGTTTCTTGCGCAGCGACCGCTTGATCTTCATCGGGCTGTCGATGACGAATGTCGTCGTCACGAGGAAACCTGCGGTGAGGAGGAACCAGAACGTGCGCGCGTTCAAGTCGCCGGAGAGATTCACGCTGACCAGCTCGGCGGCGAGCAGCGCGAAAACCAGCAGCGCGATCGGATCCTTCGGCGCGCGGACGAGCAGACGCACGGCGACGATCAGAACCACGACCACCGTGATGGCCCCGACCAGCGTGCCCATCTCGGCGAAGATCTCAAGGAACAGGTTGTGAGGCCAGAGGTGCCGCGGATAGCCGGCGGCAGCATTCCAGTTCCCGAATCCCACCCCTTCGGGGTTATTGGCGATGATCTCCCGCGAAAGACCCCAGTAGTACGTTCTGACAGCGTCATCGGCGGTTCCACCCGAGAGGAGAGTCTCGAACCTGCTGCCGGCGAAGAATGGGAGTACCTGTACGGCCCAGATCGCGCCGACGCCACCCACCAGGATCAGTGCGATGCGCCAAACGCGACCACTGCCTGCGAAGAGAGCAAGGACGACAACGCCTGCGATGACACCGAGCACGGGTCCGCGGGAGCCGGACGCAACAAGACCGGCGGCGAGGAGTGCGATGACGCCGAACATCATCCAGGCCGACGCGTACTTCTTCCACCACAGCCAGATCGCGATCAGGATGCCAGTCGCCAGCGCGCGTGCAAGCCAGATCGGGTTGGCCCCGAAGGCGTCCGCTCGGCCGCCGTCGAACCCGAGAAGGGTCACGACCGCGAGACCTGATGCGGCGACGATCCACACCGCACCGAAGGTCTGGAAAGAACGACGATCGCGAAGGAGCGAGGCGGCGAGCGCGCTGATGAGCGTGATCGTGAGCCATTTCTGCAGCTTGTCTTCCCCATACTCGGAGGAAGGCGCGATGGACAGGGCTGTCATTGCAACGGCGCCGAAGAGCAGCAGCACCAGTACGACGGGATGGAACCGCGGAAGCCACCGAAGAAACTCGTAGATGACCGCACCCGCCGTGAGAACGGCAGCGACCAAGGCGATCGGAAATCCCGGGATCGCCGGGAACAGGCTTCCGAGCAGGAGCGCCACGATCAAGACGGAGCGAGAGACACGCCCGAACGCAGAGAGCTGGACGATCGGGGAGAACTTCACGCGTCGAGCTTAGCCGTCGGCTCTCGGTATCCGTATTCGATCCGCTTGCGAACCACACACCGCGGCAGGACTGCACATCCCGCGCAGACAGAGGGCACACGACAGCCGCCCGACCCGCCGACCGATAGTCTTTCAGACGGTGTACGGATGCGGGAGGGGCAGCGTGACTCAGGTGGATTCCGAGCGCTCGGAGTGCCTTCCCGTGGATCGTCGGGCGGATCGTGCTCGCGACCGCCGTCGCACGCGCTGCAGCCTCACGAGGCGCCGTTCCAGCCGGACCGAACGGGCTCGAGTACGCACATTGAAAGGGCCGAGGGCGTCCGCGATCAGCAGTCACGCAGGCTCATCCCCACCGGGGACCCAGAGGAAGAGGACACGTTCATGAAGATCTCGGTTATCGGATGCGGGTACCTCGGAGCTGTGCACGCGGTGTCGATGGCGGAACTCGGCCATGACGTCGTCGGTGTCGATGTCGATGCGGAGAGGATCGCGCTCCTCTCCGACGGCAAGGCGCCCTTCTTCGAGCCCGAACTGGACCAGTTGCTCGATCGCGGGCTGGCTTCCGGCCGGCTCCGGTTCACAACTTCCCCGACGGACGTCGCCGATGCTGATGTGCACTTCCTTGCGGTAGGCACCCCGCAGAAGCAGGGTTCGCATGCTGCGGACCTGACGTACGTGGATGCCGCGTTCGCGACGATCCTCGGCGTCGCGAAGTCGGGCTCGTTGATCGTCGGAAAGAGCACTGTTCCCGTGGGGACCGCGCAGCGCCTCGCGGCGCGGCTTCCGGACCACGACGGTTCGGTGTCGCTTGCTTGGAACCCCGAGTTCCTTCGCGAGGGCTTTGCGATCAAGGACACTCTCGAGCCTGACCGTCTCGTCTACGGTGTCGTCTCGGGAGATCAGGGTCGTGACGACGCCGCGCGCCTGGATGAGGTCTATCGATCTGCGATCACGGCGGGGACACCGCGCATCATCACCGACTACGCCACATCTGAGCTCGTGAAGGTCTCGGCCAACGCCTTCCTCGCGACGAAGATCAGCTTCATCAACGCCATCAGCGAGATCGCCGATGTGGCCGGCGCCGACATCACGGCACTCGCCGACGCCATCGGTCAGGATGCGCGGATCGGCCGACGATTCCTCAACGCGGGGGTCGGATTCGGCGGAGGGTGCCTTCCGAAGGACATCAGGGCATTCGCGGCGCGCGCGGAAGAGCTCGGGAAGGGGAGCTCGCTCGCTTTCCTGAACGAGGTCGACGCCATCAACCTCCGCCAGCGGCAGCGGGTCGTCGACCTCGCCGTCGAGGCACTCGGAGGTTCGGTCAATGAACGTCGGATCGTGATCCTCGGCGTCTCCTTCAAGCCGAATTCCGACGACGTCCGTGACTCGCCCGCTCTCGACGTCGCCGTGCAGCTGAAGGGACTCGGTGCTGACGTCGTCGCGACCGATCCAGAGGGCATCGAGAACGCCCGTCGCCGTCATCCGCAACTGTCCTATGTGCCATCGTCGCGAGAGGCATTGCGCGACGCAGAGCTCGTCGTCCTGGTCACGGAGTGGCAGGAATACCGCGATCTCGATCCGAGTGACGTGGCTTCGCTCGTCGCTCGGCCGCACATCATCGACGGCAGGAATGCACTGGATCCTGTGCGCTGGCGTGCCAGCGGCTGGACCTATCGAGGGATGGGGCGCCCGTAGCGGTCGTCGATCCTGCGCGGGTTCAGCGGATCGTTCTCGAGCGGATCTGCCGGATACCGATCCGCAGCCGCTGGAGCCGGAGCGCTCGTAGACCGGTACTGCGCCCTCGTTCGGACACGGGCCCCGATCGGAGGCTTTCGGCCGTCGGCCACAGAATCCTGAAGATCACTCGGGGACGTCGTCTGAGCGGGACGATGCTGAGGGCAGCCCAGTAGACCCGGAGCGGGGAGCGTTGCAGCCTCCAACGCCAATCGAGGGGCACCTGCGCGTTCGAGTAATCGAGGTTCCGATCGGGGAATGCCAGAGGCAGGGCGGCCGCCAGTGCGTACCCGGCCCCGAACCGTTCGGCCATGTCGATCGACGAATCGCCGGCTGTGCTGAGGATCTTCGCCGCTGCCTCGACCCTCGCCGGTGCCGGCATTTGGCCGCGCAAAGGCCGGACCTCGTTCAGCGCGCTGATCACGGCGTGCAGCTCGGTCGTCGGGGTGCGCACCTTCAGGCCCCCGAATTCTCTCAGCTCCGTCGCCGCATACGCGCCTTCGAACGCATCGGCGGGCGCCGCGGTGATCCCGGGGAACCACGAATGAACGTCGACGGCGCACCCCCATTCGCTCGCACGGAGCGTCAGGGAATGCAGCACACGTGTGCCCGTGAATGCGGAGAATGCCGGCGTCCAGCCCCACCGCTCCATCGCGCGCGCGAACCGCGCCTCGGCACCTGGTTCGACCCAGCAGTCCACGTCACCGGAATGCACTCGGTCGCGAAGACCCTGCGCGTGAAGCGTCGGCCCCTTGATGAACAGGATTCGTGCGCCGATGTCGTGTGCGACGCGCGCAAGCAGTGCGTACACGAGCTCATGCAACGGCGCCGCGAGCCACGGAGTCGCCAGGCAATGGATGCGAGCATGATGGTCGACGTCGCGCGAGGCGATGCCCATCTGCTCCATGTCCGCGACGATGTCGCGCTCATCGGCCGTCAGATCAGCATCTGCGACGGGAGCGTCAACGAGCCTCCGCCAGAGACGGGCGCCCTCACCATGCAGCATGAGCGGGTCGCCTGGAGCGGTCGGCGTCACGATGATCTCGAAGGTGCCGGCTGCGAGCTCGTGCGATCGGACGTCAAGCGCACCGAAGCAGATCGCAACCCAAGAAGACACAAGCGTCATTCTGTCAGACCCCTCGCATCTCGCTCCGAGGATGAGACGTGTCGGTCGGAAGCTGCGCGCACGCGATAATCAGGGAACTGCGCTTGAATAGGTCTGATGCCGACTTCGAACCAGACCAGAGCCAGCCTGCGCGATGACGCGGACCGACGTGATCGGCGGCGGTCCCGTCGTCGCAGCATCATCTGGATCGTCGTCAGTGTCGTGATCGCCCTGCTTGCGGCGGCGCTTGTCATCGGCGGCATTGCCGTATCCAAGGCGCTCACGGTTCGTGACTCATTGACGCCGGCTGTCCCGGTCGCGAGCGGTCTCCCGTCGAAAGTCGTCTCCGGCGATGCGGCTGGTGCCGCCGCGGACGCCGCCACGCTCAAGCAGCTCTCCGAGAAGGCGGTCGCGCAGACGAGCGGCGCCGACTGGCGTATCGCGGAGTGGATCCCTTTCCTCGGTCCGAACCTCTCCGCGATCCGCACCGCGGCCGAGAGCATCGACGAGGTCGCCGATTTCGCCGTCGATTCCCTGCCGAACCTCGATCTCGCGGCATTCCGCCCGGTCGACGGCGCGGTGGATCTCTCGGCGGTGCACCGTCTCGAGGAGGTCGTGTCCGGCGGTGCTGCGACCTTCTCGGCCATCAATGACCGCATCGACGCGACCGATCGGAGCGCGTTGATCCCTCAGGTCGACACCGCGCTCGGCACGCTCGACGACGCCGTGAGCGGCGTCGACGAGACGCTCGGGACACTCGCCCCGATTCTCGACGTGCTTCCTGCTGCCCTCGGCGAGGGGGGAACGCGGACCTATCTGCTGATGTTCCAGGGAAACTCCGAGCTGCGTGCGTCCGGTGGCAACCCGGCTGCCCTCGCGTTGGTCACCGCGACAGATGGGCGCATCGAACTCACCACCCAGGCGACGAGCGTGCAGTTCGCCAATGCGCGGGCCGAGAGCATCTCCCCGCTCGACCCGGAGACGGAGAACATCTACTCCGACATCATCGGCCGCTGGATCCCCAACCTCACCGCAACCCCTGACTTCCCCACCTCCGTCGACATCATCCGCGCCTGGTGGGCCGACGAAGGTCTTCCGCCCTTCGACGATGTCATCTCGACGGATCCGGTCGCCCTCAGTTACCTGCTGAACGCGACGGGGCCGATCCCGCTTGCGACAGGGGAGACCTTGACCAGCGAGAACGCGGTGCCCCTTCTCCTGAACGAGGTGTACTACAACTACGGCGAGCACACGCCCGGCGTGCGAGCTGACGGGTCAGCGCAGGACATGTTCTTCGCCGCGGCAGCTGCGCAGATCTTCAGCACTCTCACGAAGGGCGTGAGCAACCCGATGGCCTTCCTCGATGGACTGCGTCAGGCATCCGATGAGGGGCGGATGAAGATCTGGTCGTCGAATGAGCAGATCGAGTCCATGCTGTCCGGGACCAAGCTCGCAGGCACGCTTCCCGCGAGCAACGACCCGCAGACGATCGCCGGTGTCTACTTCAACGACACGACCGGTGCCAAGACCGACTACTACGCTGACGCGAGCGTCGTCTCCTCGAGCGACCAGTGCACGGCAACGGGTGCGCCGACCTTCCAGCAGACGATCACGTTCGCCAACAACATCACGCCGGAGCAGGCTGCCGGGCTGCCTTATTTCATCACGGGGCCGTTCTACACGCCGGGTGATATCGCCACCGATGTCGTCGTCTACACGCCGGCCGGTGCGACGATCGAGGCCTGGTCCGTCGACGGCGCGCCCGCAACGCTGGTCTCGCAGGGCACTCACCTCGGGCGATCGGTCATCCGGCTCAGCGTCTACACGCCGCCGCAGACGGCCGCGACCATCAACGTCACGATGAAGGGTGCCGAGGGAACAGTCGGCGCAGACTACGGCGCGTACGACGTCTGGACGACACCCATGGTGCGGGAGACGCCGGTGACCATCGACACCCCGGGGTGCGGCTGACCGCTACGGCACCGCCCAGCGCCCCACGGGCCAGAGGATGAGCCCGACCTTGCCGACGACGTCTTCGCGCTTCATCCAGCGCCAGCATCCGTCGTCCCCGGTCTCGAGCCGTCGGCAGCCGATCGCGGAATCCGAGGAGTTGCCGCGGTTGTCGCCCAGTACGAGGTAGGAGTCTTCCGGAACCGTCACCGCGGCGAAGCAGCGGTCGGAGATCGGTGTGGTCGAGCAGTCGAGCCGGCCGGGGACGAACGCGGGATCGTTGAAGATGTACGGCTCGTCCAGGGGCTCGCCGTGGATCATGAGCTCGCCCTCGGCGCTGCAGCATTCGACGGTCTGCCCCGGACCCGCGATCACGCGCTTCACGAGCGTGTGGGCGCCGGAGGGGCCGAACCCGGTCACCTCGCCGATCCAGCGTGCCGCGCTCTTGAACCAGTTGCCGTCGCCGGCGGCATGCTCGCCCCAGGACTCGTCGGCGTCGAACACGACGATGTCGCCGGTCGCGGGCTCTGAGCCGACGTAGGCGAGCCGGTTCACGAGCACTCGATCGCCTGGCTCGAGCGTTCCCTGCATGGACTCGCTTGGCACCACGTAGGGCTTCGCGACGAAGGTCAGGAGCAGCCCGACGACGATGAACGCGAGCACGAGCTGGAACCAGACGCTCCCGGTGACTCGACGCCAGGTCGGGCGGGGCGCGGCTTCGCTCATCGACTTGGCTCCAGATGCGGTGTGAATCCCTCGTGAACTGCCAGACTACCTTCAGGCGCTGGGGCGACCACGGAGGAGAACCGCACGTGACGACGACCGCAGCGACCCGCGCTCGCAGCTCCACCACACAGCGTCTGCCCGTGCCGGATGTGCTCCGGGGCATCGCGATCATCGCGATGCTGGTGGCTCACGCTGCGCCCTTCCTGCCGAACGTTCCCTGGGTGGTGCAATTCCCGACGACGCAGCTGAATGCGGTGGCCTCGCCGCTGTTCGCCCTGGTCATGGGAATCTCGGCGCAGATCGTGTGGAATCGCAGCAAGAGCGTGGGAACGACCCTGCTGCAGCAGGCGATCCGCGCTGCCATCCTCATCGTGTTCGGCGTATGGATGGCGACGTGGGGCTCGTGGGTGGCGGTGATCCTGGCCTACCTCGGGGTCCTGCTCATCGTCGGCGTACCACTGCTGCTGTTCCGCACGCGGACGGTACTCGTGATCGCGGCCGTCTTCGTGGTGATCAGCCAACCGGTTGTCGCCGCAGCGCGCTCCTCGATCTGGCTGATGACACAGCCTCCGGCGGTCCGTGAGATCGGCGCCTGGATCCTGACCGGCCCGTCGTACCGGCTCATCAACCTCGTTCCCTTCTTCCTCGTCGGGGCATTGCTCTTCCGGCACGGGTTCCGCCGGGACCGCCTCCTCGCGGGGCTCGCGGGGCTGGCGGTCGCCGCGTATGCGGCCTCGTGGGTCGGGGAGCGTCTGGCGCCGCGTGCCTCCGCATCCGGCGACTACCTCGACACCCTCCACGACATCGGCCTGGTCTTCGCGGTCTACGTCCTGGTCGTCCTCGCCGTGACGACGCGGCGCGACGGCATCCGTCGGTTCTGGGATGCCGTGTTCGTGCCGATCCGCGCCTGCGGGCAGCTCGCGCTCAGCCTCTATCTGCTGCACGTCGCCGTGATCGCCTGGTGGAACCTGGAGTACGGACGCCCGGCGGAGAACGTGTACCTGGGCTGGCTCATCATCGTCCCCGGCATGATCGCGATCGGCTGGCTGTGGTGGCGGTTCATCGGCACCGGGCCCGTCGAATGGCTGATGGGGCTCGCCACCGGGCGACGCAAGCGCTGGCGCACCACGCGGGGCTGACCGGCCGGGATCAGGCGGACGGCGTCTCGGCGAGTGCCACGATGCTGTCGATGAGCAGGATCGCCTCGTCGCTGCCGAGGGCGAGCGGACCCGCCTGCGTCCCGTCCGAGCCGATCAGGGCGACGACCGGACGCGCGATGCCCACGTCGAGTACAGCACCGAGGGATCCGCCGACGTCGAGCGCGAACTGCACCCGTTCGGGGAGCGTGTGGTCGGGCGCGATGGCCAACGCTCCGTGGATGACTTTCTGGATCACGTAGACATCGGTGAACGGCGCGATCTGTGCCTCGACCTGGTGCAGGTGCGTGAGCACCGTCGCGCACGCGTGGCAGCCGGGGGAGACGAACAGGAGCAGCCGCGCTCGGGTGCTGGGGGCGAGTACGTCGACGATCTGCCCTGACGAGGGGATGACCACGGCGCCGACTCCGTGCGTGAGCGCCGAGGCCACCGAGGCGTCGGCCGATGCGCGTGCCGTCGACCAGGTCGCGAGCGCGATGAGCAGCAGCGCGATCAGCGCCCCGAGGACGCCGACCGACCCGGGGCCGGCGGCGAACGCCTCAGGCACGCCTGGAGGCACGCCCATCACCGACTGGGTGAGGAACGCTGAAAGCAGGAGAGCGGCCGCGATCACGACGAGCACGACGTTGCGCGTGATGAGACGGGGTCCGATCGCTGCCGGCAACCAGTCGCCGAAGCATCCGCAGTCGTCGTTCACGCCGAGGCGGTGTGCGCGCACGACGACCGCCAGCAGGGCGACCGTGAGCAGGAGGGACGCGCCTGAGGCGGCGACGAAGAGCCAGCCGGTGGTGACGATGAGCGAGATCGCCACGATGGCTTCGACGATGATCAGCGCGGCTGCGGCCGCGTTCGGGTTCGCCACTCGGATCTGCAGTGCGTCGAAGCCGGCGCGACCGCGATCAGAGGATCGCAGCTTGCCGATCGCGCTCACGGCGAAGACCGCCGCGAGGAACAGCGCGAGCGGGACGGAGAACGCGATCATGGTGTCTTCATTCTGAGCCACGAGAGCGGCCGGACCTCGAGGGGTCCGGCCGCTCCACAGTTCTGTCGGATCTGTGCGTGTGTCGTGCGATCAGGTGGCCGAGCAGAGGATCAGCGTCGAGTTCACCGCTCCAGAGGTCTTCGCGCCGGTGCCGGAGAAGCCGGTGGGCAGCGTCGCCGCCGCGTTGAGCGTGAACGCGACCGAGATCGACAGCGTCGTGCGGACGGCGAGCGTCGCACCTGCCGCGAGCGGCGCCGTGAGCGTGATCTGGCGGCTGGTGCCCGAGAGCACGTTGACGTTGGCGGTGCCACCGGTGACGCTGAACACACCGATGTTGGCGATACCGGAACCCGTGATGGTGATGGTGGTGCCGGTGGGCAGCGGCTGGGTGCCGCCGGCGGTGATCGTGAAGCCGGGGCCGAGAATGCCGAGCGTGCCGCACGAGCCGTTCAGGGCGAAGGCTCCCACGTCGACGACGCCGGATGCGGCGGCGAGCGGCGTTGCGACCGCGGCTGCGATGACGGGGACGGACCAGGCTGCGCCCTTGACGACAGCGCGGCGCGAAATGCCCTTGTTCTTCTGGACTTCTTCGGTCATTCGAATGTTCTCCCTCTTGATGCAGATGCGGAAAATCCGCGGTGTCATGAAGAGGCGACACGTTGTCTGCATCCCCCAGGAGCCTCGTTCGAGAGCCAAGTTATGGGCGCGACGAAGGGGTTTTCAGGCGAAGGGACGAAGTCCGCGCACTGTGCGCTGATCCTGCGCGCAGCGTGCGTTGAGAGGGGGCTGAGGTCAGCTCTGGCGGCCGGCGCGGAGCGCGCGCGGCGTCGTCTGGTACGCCTCGTCGAGGGCGCGACGAAGGCTCATCGGAGAGTGGAATCCGGCTCGTTGCGAGACCTGCTCGATGCTCAGCACGTCGTACCTGCTGTCCACCAGCAGCGAATGCGCGAGGCGCGCTCGCTGGCGGCGGATCTCGCCGGCGACGGTGTTGCCCGCCTCGGAGAAGACCAGCTGCAGCTGCCGCAGTGACGACTGCACTTCGCGAGCCACGCGGACGGGGTTCAGCGAGGGATCGCCGCACTGCTGGGCGATCACGGCGATCGCGCGGTCGCGGAGCACCTCGTGCGGCGACCCTTGGCCGGTGACCGCACCGATGCGGTCGAGCAGCAGGGCGCCGCTCATCTCCATCACGAGCTGTTCGATCGCGTACTGCTCGATCGCGGACGCTCTGCCTTCGGCTTCGAGCAGATTGCCGATGAACTGCTGCATCGAGGTGTCGAGGAGCCGGCGGTCGGGGTACACGGTCGCGTCCGGCGGCAGCGCAGGCACGAACGACGCGATCGCGGTTCTGGGTACGAGCGCTGCGGTGAGGCGCCAGGCTCCGGCCCACCGCAGTCGGCGGGTGATGCCGTTCGGTGCGATGACCAGACCGCCTTCGGTCTGCACCCAGGGCTCTCCGTCGAGCTTCGCCCACATGGCCTCGGTCTCGACGAACGCGAACACCGAGTGGTCCGGGTAGGCCACGGTCGTGTCGATCGTCAGCTCCGTCGAGAAACCGCTGACCGAGAGCATCAGGACGGCACCGGAGGCGCGCTCGCGAGAGCGGAGCGCGGCGCGATCGCCGACACGGCTGATGCCGTGCTCGGAGAGATCGCGGTCGTCGATCACTCGAGCTTTTGCATGGTTCACGAGTTCCTCCTCCCCGGGAATGCCAGCGCACATCGAAGCAGTCGACCGATACCGAGGCCCCCCTCGACTCGCGGTGCGACTGCCGCTGTTCGCAAGGCTACCGTCACGTCGTTGCGCATTGTGAGCCTGCGCATGTGTATATCGGTTGGCATCATTCGCCGACTCCGAGAGTGCAGAATATGAGACGGCCTCCGGTGGCTGTTCGGCGGGACCACTGGCATGGGAGCGCGACCACGGCTCAGCGGCCACCTGACCGCACCGCGAGCGGGAAATGCACCACTGGTCTGGCATTCTTCGGTCATCACGAGTAGCTCCTCACCGCTGCGGACGTCTCTGCTGTCTGCGAAGAGGCGACACGAACGTCGTCGGAATCCCCCAGGAACCTCACCGTGGGAGACACGCTAGGGGTCCGAGAACTTCTTCTTCATCGAATGGAGAAAAAGCGCGCAGTGAGCACTATCTCTGCGCGAGATGTGCGTTCTGCGCGGAATGTGACGAACGGGTGCCCCCCGTCCGACTGGATCGGGATGCTGGCTAGGCTACGTACATGCCTGATCGTTTCCTCGTCAGCGCGGTCGGTGCTGTGATCGAGATCGACGTCTCGCGCCGCGACCCGTCGTTCCGGAACCGGGTGCACGCGGCCTGGGCGGATGCCGTCTACGAGGGCGACCGGTCCGTCGACGCCACGGCGACTGACCGCCCGGAGCTCGACGACGACGCAGCGCTCGCGATGCTGTCGACCGACGTGACGCTGCTGGCGCTCGCCGAACGCAAGGGCGACGCGCTCTGGATGCTGCACGCGGCCGGGCTCGCCGACGAGCGCGGCAACGTCGTGGTGCTGAGCGCTCCGTCCGGCACGGGCAAGACCACCGCCGCTCGGCACCTCTCCCGTCGCTACGCGTACATCAGCGACGAGACGATCGGGATCGACGAGCACGGGGGAGTGATCCCGTACCGGAAGCCGCTCTCGGTGATCCAGCCCGATCGGATGCACAAGGAGCAGCTCGCCCTCTCGTCACTCGATGGCGGGCGCCCCGTGCCAGACGCGCTCCGCATCGCGAAGATCGTCGTCCTCGACCGCGCCGATGACGGACCGGACATGCCGGAGGTCGAGCAGCTCGACCTGGTCTCGGCGCTGGAGCTGCTCGCTCCGCAGACCAGCTACCTCGGCGATGCCGTTGCGCCTCTGCGAACGATCGACGCGATCCTGGCGGCGACCGGGGGAGCGGTGCGAGTGCACTATCGCGAGGTGTCGACGATCGACGACGTGATCGCCGAGCTGCTTCGCACCGAGGTCTCTGCGATCGAGGTCCATGGCATCGATGCCGTGGACCGTGAGGAACCGACGGCCGAGCCAGCCACAGGCGTGTTCAGCCGCGCCGAGGTCGTCGATGAGCTCGAGATCGCCGACGGGCGAGTGGCGGTGCTGCAGCGTTCCGTCGAAGGCACCACGCTGCGTGTGCTCGACGGCATCGGACCGGCCATCTGGGCGGCTGCGGCTTCGGGCCGCACGCTCGACGAGATCGTCGCAGCCGTGATCGCCGAGCACGGCGCGCCAGAGGGAATCGACGCCGCCGCCACAGTGGATGCGGCGGTGCGGCACCTGGTCGGCGACGGTCTCCTGACCCCGGCGGTCGCTCAGGCCTGACGGCCGCGGCGGCGCACGCCGGGTTCGGCATCGGCCTTCGCGGCATCCTCGTCCTCGGTCTCGCGACCGTAGCGCTCGTAGGCTCCGTAGTACTCGCGTCCGTAGTACGCCGACTCGGCTCCCTTGCGGGGCACCTTGTTCAGCACGACGCCGAGCACGCGGCCGGTGGTGCGCTGGATGCTGGCGATCGCACGCTGCAGCATGTCGAAGGTCGTCTTGCCGGACGAGACGACGACGATCACTCCGTCTGCGTTCGCGGCGAGCACCGCGGCATCCGTCACCGGCAGCACCGGCGGAGAGTCGAGGATGACGATCGCGGTCTTGCTGATCTCCGCGAGGAAGTCCTGCATGCGGTGCGAGCCGAGCAGCTCGCTCGGGTTCGGCGGGATGCGGCCTGCGCCGAGCACGGCGAGGGGCACGTCGCGGTTGGGGCGATGCGCGACGTCCTGCAGCTCTGCACGGCCGGCGAGGATGTCGGTCAGGCCGACGTCGCGGGAGATGCCGAAGATGTCGGCCACCACCGGGCGGCGCAGATCGCAGTCGATCAGGATCGCCCACTGCCCGGCTGCGGCCAGGCTCGAAGCGAGGTTCACTGCCACGGTCGACTTGCCGTCGCCCGGCACGGAGCTCGTCACGACGATCACGCGCGGCGGGTTGTCGACGTCGATGAACTGCAGGTTCGTGCGCAGCTCGCGCATCGACTCGATCGTGTGGTGCGAGACCCCGTGCTGCGTGTCGAGCGAGAAGTCGATGACCTGGCGCTCGCCGTCCATGGTCTTCTCCAGCGGCAGCGTGCCGATGACGGAGACGCCGGTCTCGCGCTCGATGTCACGCGGATGACGGATTCGCCGGTCCACCGTGTGGCGCACGAAGGCGTAGACGAGTCCGATCGCGAGGCCGGCGAGCGCGCCGATGATGAGGTTCAGCCGGGTGTTCGGCGAGGAGGGAGAGGTGGGCAGGCGCGCCGAATCGCCCACGATGAGGCTCACGGCAGCAGGAGAGGTCGCGGTGCCGCCCTCGAGCTTCTCGATCTCGATGGCCATGCCGCGCATCCAGGCCTCGGCCAGTTCCTGCGCGGTCTCCGGGGTCGACCCGGTCGCGGTCACCTTGAGTGCGGTGGTGTCGGTCGGATTCGTGACCGAGACCCGAGAGACGAGCGACTCCGGCGTCGCCTCGAGTCCGAGGTCGTCGATGGCGTGCTCCGCCACCGCCCGCCACGAGCCGAGGTTCAGGTACGACTTCACGCGGCTCTGCGCCAGCTGGTTGCCGACGAGCGCGGCGCCCGAGGTCCCGTCGCCGCCGACGGCCGTGACGATGCCGGTCGTGTCGGCCGCGTAGACCCGCGGCTGCAGGGCACTCCACCCGAACGCGGCTCCAGCGCCGAGAACGGTCGCCACGAGGATCACGATCCAGTGCGCGCGCAGAATACGGAAGTAGTCGCTCAGTTCCACCTGTGATTTCCCCTCACATATCCCGAGGACTCACGCACGGGAAGGCATTGAGAACGAGCATACGGGGCCGCACGCGCCCCCGAGTGACCGATATGCCGGTGCGTCGTCAGCCGAGCGCTGCCCTGACGATCCGTTCCACCTCATCGATGGCAGGGATCAGCTGGGCCGCCGATGCCTCGTACGTCGCCTGCGATCGGCGGTACGGGTCGATCACGTCGTCATCCTCCGCCGCGGCGAGTACGAGACCGCGCTGGTCGCCAAGCAGGCGGAGCGCAGCCGACAGCCGGGCCCGCGGATCCGCGCCCGCGGCATCGGCCACCGCACGAACGGCGTCGTCGGTGAGCGTCGACGCGAGGCGGGCGAACTCGCGGGCCGTGAAGGTCTGCCGCAGTCGGCTCGGCATCATCTGCACGACGTGCGAGCGGTGCTCGCGCGACATGGCGAGCACGAGATCGGACTCGGCGAGCAGCGGTTCGACGAGGTAGCGCGCCACGTGGGCGGAGGCCGCCTCCGGCGATGCGCCGGCGCGCACGGCGAGATCCTGCGCCTGCTCCGTCATGCCGTGGCCGACCATCGCGTGCGTGCCGGCACTGTGCACGCGCACACCGAGCGGCTCCAGACGCGCGCGGAGCAGCACCTCGCCCATCGGGGAACGGCAGATGTTGCCGGTGCAGACCGTGAGGATCGTCGGCGGTGCGCTCGGCTTCGCCGTCGGGATCGTGTCGCCCAGGAGTCCGGCGAGCGGTGATTCCGGCTCGGACGCGGTGGCATCGAGGTTGCGCTCACGCCACTCTCGGCGGCTGACGCCGGGGGGAGGTCCGTCGTCGAAGGGGAAGCTCATGCCTCCACCGTAGAGGCTCGGAAGCGGCGATGAGTCGGTGAGAGGCTGAGCAGCAGGCGTGCCACGACGCACCCGATGATGGTGCCCAGCGTGTTCGCGATCACGTCGGACAGCGTGGGGAAGCGACTCGGCAGCAGCGTCTGCACGAGCTCGATCGTGGCGCTCACGGCGTACCCGATCAGGATGATGAGCCAGGGGCTGCGTCGGGGCCAGGCGGCGGCGAGCAGCAGCCCGAACGGCACGAAGAGCGCGATGTTCGCGAGGAACTCGAACACCGTGTAGCTCGTCGACAGTGCGACGCCGAAGTGCTCCGAGACGTACCGGGCCAGGCGGAACGCGATCCCGGTCACGCGCCCGGCGATCGAGGCGGGCAGCCAGACGATCAGGGCCAGTCCGATCGCGTACGGGACCAGCAGCACGCGGGCGATCACGGCGAGCGTCGGGATGCGGGACACGGGCATGGAGCGAGCCTATGGGGCCAGTCTGAGTGTTCGATCCGGCCGGCGGCAGCTCGCCGTCAGGAGTGTTCGCCGCTCCAGCTCAGCTGCTCGATGTAGCGCAGCAGCACTCCTTCTCGCAGCGCCCATGGAGAGACCTCGAGCTCGTCGACGCGCAGCAGGGTCATCGCAGTGTGCAGGGAGACGGCGGCGGCGACGATCTGGAACGTGCGGTCGGGGGTGATGCCCGGAAGCTCCTGCCGCGCGGATGCAGGGAGACGGGCGAGCCTCGGGATCCAGGAGCCGAGCGAGGCGCGGGGCAGCAGCATCCGTTCGCTTCCCGACCAGCCGGGAACCGGATAGCCGACCAGGCGGGCGAGGGAGCGGATGGCCTTCGACGACCCGACCACGTGATCGGGGCGGGGGAGCGCGGCGAACTGCGGCAGCACGCCGTGCAGCGTCGTGGTGGCGTGGGCACGCAACCGCTCGACGTCGTCCTCACCAGGCGGATCGTTCGGCAGGAACTGCACCGTCATCCGTCCGGCACCCAGTGGGACGGATGCCGCGGCATCCGGCAGCTCCTCGGCTCCCGCCGCGATCTCGAGCGAGCCGCCGCCGATGTCGAGCAGCAGGATCTGTCCGGCCGACCAGCCGAACCAGCGCCGCACCGCGAGGAAGGTGAGCTCGGCCTCGGTCTCGCCGTCGAGCACCTGCAGCGGCTGCCCGAGCGCAGTCTCGATCCTGGCGATCACCTCCGCGCCGTTGCGGGCGTCTCGCACCGCGCTGGTGGCGGTCGCGAGCAGCGCGTCGACCCGCTCGGTCTCGGCGACGCGGCGGGCCTGAGCCACAGCCGCCTCCAGCGCGACCACACCCTCTTCGGCGATCGAGCCGTCGGGTGTGAGGTACCGCATCAGGCGCAGCACCGTCCGGTCACTCGTCGTCGCCAGCGGCCGGCCGCCTGGGCGGACGTCGGCGGCGAGCATATGGACGGTGTTCGATCCGATATCGAGGACTCCGAGGCGCACGGAATGACACTACTCGTCCGCCGTTACGATGGAGGCGTGACCACCGCCGACCCCACGCTGCCGCTGTCTCCGTACCGTGAGATCGGTCGTGCGGAATGGTCGCGGCTCGCGGCCGGCCTCGACCAGCCGCTGAGCGAGACCGAGGTCGTCGAGGTGCGAGGCATCGGCGACCGCCTGAGCATGACCGAGGTGCGCGAGGTCTACCTGCCGCTGAGTCGTCTGCTCAGCCTGTACGCGACCTCGACCAAGCGTCTGGGAGCCGCGACCAGCTCGTTCCTGCAGGAGGACGACACCACCACGCCGTTCGTCGTGGGCGTGGCCGGGTCGGTCGCCGTCGGCAAGTCGACGATCGCCCGACTCCTGCGCGAACTCATGAGTCGCTGGCCGGGCACGCCCCGCGTCGAGCTGGTCACGACCGACGGCTTCCTGTATCCCAACGCCGAGTTGGAGCGCCGCGGACTCATGGAGCGAAAGGGCTTCCCCGAGTCCTACGACCGTCGCTCGCTGATCGAGTTCCTCACCGAGGTCAAGAGCGGCGCACCCGAGGTGCGCGCTCCCTTCTACTCGCACATGCGCTACGACATCGTGCCGGATGCGCACGTCGTGGTGCGCCGCCCCGACGTCGTGATCGTCGAGGGGCTGAACGTGCTGCAGCCGCCGGCCGCGCCGAACGACGTCGCGGTGAGCGATCTCTTCGACTTCTCGATCTTCGTCGACGCCGACAGCGCGCACATCGAGAAGTGGTACGTCGACCGCTTCCTCGCGCTGCGGCAGGGTGCCTTCAGCAATCCCTCCTCCTACTTCAACGTCTTCGCGCACCTCACGGACGAGGAAGCCGTCACGACGGCGCTCGGGTACTGGAACGAGATCAACATGCCCAACCTCGTCGAGAACGTGATGCCGACGAAGCACCGCGCGCGACTCGTGCTGCGCAAGGGAGCGGATCACACCGTGGAGACCGTGCTGCTGCGCAAGCTCTGACGCGGCGACGGTTCAGGGCCGAGACGTTCGCGGCGTCCGTCCTATTGTTCGGACGACTCGCAAAAAAACGACCGTATCTTTGATCCCATGTGTGGAATCGTCGGATACGTGGGCCCTCGCCCCAGCCAGGATGTCCTTCTCGCCGGTCTCGCCCGGCTGGAGTACCGCGGGTACGACTCCGCGGGCGTCGCCGTGATCGACGGCGACGGAGCGCTCGGCATGCGCAAGAAGGCGGGCAAGCTCGCGGTCCTCCGCGACTCGCTGGCCGATTCGCCGCTCGCCGACGGCACGACCGGCATCGGCCACACGCGCTGGGCGACGCACGGCGGTCCGACCGACGTCAACGCCCACCCGCATCTCGCCGACGACGACAAGCTCGCCGTGATCCACAACGGCATCATCGAGAACTTCTCCGCACTGCGCGAGGAACTGCTGGCCGATGGCGTGCAGTTCCGCAGCGAGACCGACACCGAGGTGGCGGCAGCACTGCTCGGTCGAGAGTACGCCGGCAACGGCGGCGACCTGCAGCTCGCGTTCCGCAGCATCGTCAACCGCCTCGAGGGCGCGTTCACGCTGCTCGCGATGCACCAGGACCACCCCGGTCTCGTGGTCGGCGCCCGCCGCAACTCCCCGCTCGTGATCGGCCTCGGCGAGGGCGAGAACTTCCTCGGCTCCGACGTCGCGGCGTTCGTCGAGCACACGCGCAACGCCCTCGCGATCGGCCAGGACCAGATCGTCTCCATCACGCCGGACGCCGTCACGGTCACCGACTTCGAGGGCAATCCCGTCGAGCCCGAGTCGTTCGAGGTGTCGTGGGACTCCGCTGCCGCCGAGAAGGGCGGATGGTCGAGCTTCATGGCCAAGGAGGTCGCCGAGCAGCCCGAGGCGGTCGCGAACACGATCCGCGGCCGCATCCAGGACGGCCAGGTCGTCATCCCGGAGCTCGACGGACTCGACGAGCTCTTCATCGGGATCAACCGCGTCATCATCACCGCGTGCGGCACCGCATCCTATGCGGCACTCGTCGGCAAGTACGCGATCGAGCAGTGGGCACGCGTCGCGGTCGACGTCGAGCTCGCACACGAGTTCCGCTACCGCGACCCGGTGATCGGCGAGGACACGCTCGTCGTCTCGATCAGCCAGTCCGGCGAGACGATGGACACGCTCATGGCCGTCAAGTACGCCCGCGAGCGCGGCGCACGCACGCTCTCGATCTGCAACACGCAGGGTGCGACGATCCCTCGTGAGTCGGATGCCGTCGTCTACACGCACGCCGGCCCCGAGGTCGCCGTCGCATCGACGAAGGCGTTCTCCGCCCAGATCACGGCACTGCTGCTGCTCGGCCTGCACATGGGCCGTGTCCGCGGCTCCATCGCCGACGCCACGACCGATGTCGAGGAGCTCTCGGCGCTGCCGGAGAAGATCGCGAAGGTGCTGGAGAGCGAGCAGGAGCACGTCACCCAGCTCGCCGGTTGGATGGCCGACACCCGCTCGGTGCTGTTCCTCGGCCGCCACGTCGGCTACCCGATCGCCCTCGAGGGTGCGCTGAAGCTCAAGGAGATCTCCTACATCCACGCCGAGGGCTTCGCCGCCGGCGAGCTCAAGCACGGTCCGATCGCACTGATCGAGCCGGGGCAGCCGGTGTTCGTGCTGGTGCCCTCGCCCCGTCACTCCGCACTCGTGCACTCGAAGGTCGTCTCGAACATCCAGGAGATCCGCGCCCGCGGTGCCCGCGTGATCGTGATCGCCGAAGAGGGCGACGCCGCGGTGCTGCCGTTCGCCGACGAGGTCATCCGCATCCCGCTCGCCGGAGCCATGTTCGAGCCGCTGCTCGCGGTCGTGCCGCTGCAGATCTTCGCGATGGCGCTGGCCACGGCCAAGGGCCTCGACGTCGACCAGCCGCGCAACCTCGCGAAGTCGGTCACGGTCGAGTAACCCCCGCCCACTGCCGACCGGCCCCCTTGTGTGCGAGCCACCCCCTTGGGTGCTGCACATACGGGGGCCGCTCGCACTGAAGGGGGTGGGTCGGCAGGGGTGGTCGGCGGGTGCCGAGTAGGCTTGTCCGGTGATCATCGGGACCGGCATCGACCTCGTGGACATCCCGCGATTCGAGCGGACCCTCGAGCGGACACCACGCCTGCTGGAGCGACTCTTCGCCCCGTCCGAGCGTGCCCTGCGACTGGCATCGCTCGCCGCGCGCTACGCCGCCAAGGAGGCGCTGATCAAGGCGCTCGGCGGCTCTGACGGCGTGCACTGGACCGAGATCGAGATCGCTTCCGAGCCATCCGGCCGACCGATCTTCGTGCTGTCGGGCTCGACGGCAGCGGTCGTGGCCGATCGCGGCATCACCTCGTTGCATCTGTCCATGTCCCACGACGCCGGTCTCGCCACCGCGTTCGTCGTCGCCGAAGGAGCACCACTGTGACGGTCCCGTTCCGCGAAGCCACCATCGACATGGATGCGATCGCCGACAACGTGCGGCACTTCCGCCGGCTCACCGGTGTCGAGGTCATCGCCGTCGTCAAGGCCAACGCCTACGGCCACGGCGCCGCAGCATCGGCCGTCGCCGCGCTCGCCGGAGGCGCCACCAGACTCGGCGTCGCCGAGATCCCCGAGGCGCTCGAGCTGCGCAGACAGGGCGTGCACGCCCCGATCATGGCGTGGCTGCACGCACCGGGTGAGCGCTTCGAGCAGGCGGCGGCCGAGAACATCGAGCTCGGGATCTCCTCGTTCGACCAGCTCGAGGCGGCATCCGTCGTCGCGAGCGTCGATCGTCCGGTGGCGGTGCACCTCAAGTTCGAGACCGGGCTCTCGCGCAACGGGATCGCCCCCGCCGACTGGGGTCGAGTGCTCGCCGAGGCCGCGCGTCTCGAGCGCATCGGACGCCTGCGGGTCGTCGGACTCTTCAGCCACCTCTCGAACACCTCGCTCGACGACGACCGTGCGGCCCTCTCGAAGTTCGAGGAGGGGGTCGCCGCTGCCGCGTCGTTCGGCATCCGCCCGGAGATCCGGCACATCGCTGCCACCGCCGCAGCGATCGAGCACGCAGAGATGCGCCTCGACGCCGTCCGGGTCGGCGTCGGCATCTACGGCCTCTCGCCCTTCGACGACCGCAGTTCGGCCCAGCTCGGGCTGCGCCCGGCGATGACCCTCCGCAGCGCGGTCGCCGCAGTCCGCCGCGTCCCGGCCGGAACCGGGGTCTCCTACGGTTACGACCACCGCACCGAGCGCGACACGACGCTCGTGCTCGTCCCGTTGGGATACGCCGACGGCGTGCCGCGCCAGGCATCGGGCAGGCTGCCGGTGTCGATCGGCGGTCGCCGCTTCACGAACGTCGGACGCATCGCGATGGATCAGTTCGTGGTCGACGTCGGCGACACCCCGGTCTCGATCGGCGACGAGGTCGTGCTGTTCGGTGACCCGACGCTCGGCCTCCCGTCGGCGACGGACTGGGCGGATGCCGCCGGCACCATCAACTACGAGATCGTCACGCGCATCGGAGCACGCGTGCCGCGGCGGGCGTCATGAGCATCGACGCAGCCTTCCTCGGTCGCTCGGAGATCGCGACCGCAGAGGCGATGGAGCAGCTCGGCTTCCGCATCGGCGAGCAGCTCGAAGCCGGAGACCTGCTGGTGCTCACCGGACCGCTCGGCGCCGGCAAGACGACGTTCACCCGCGGCCTCGCCGACGGCCTCGGCGTTCGCGGCCCCGTGCAGAGCCCGACCTTCGTGATCGCCCGCACCCACCCCTCGCTCGTCGGGCGCGCGCCACTCGTGCATGTCGACGCGTACCGACTCGGATCCGGCGCCGAACTCGATGACCTCGATCTCGACCTCGCGCGCTCTGTGGTCGTGGTCGAGTGGGGCCGTGGCATGGCCGAAGAGCTCGCCGACGCCTGGTGGGACATCGAGCTGGAGCGCCCGGTGGGCAGCGTCGGTGACGACATCGATGCTTCCGAGCTCGATGCCGATGCCCCGCGCATCGTGACGATCGCACGCGTCGGCGCCTGAGACCAGATCGCGGGTGATGAACGCCGACTACCCTGGGATGGTGATCCTCGCCGTCGACACCTCCCTCGGAACAGCCATCGCTGCCATCGACTCCGATGGCGCATCGAGGGCGGAAGCCGGGACCGCCGATCCGCTCGGACACGCCGAGGTCATCGGCGATCTGCTGGTGCAGGTGCTGACCGACGCGGGGTCCGCCGAGATCACGCATGTCGTCGCCGGCATGGGGCCCGGGCCCTTCACCGGCCTGCGCATCGGCATCGCGGCAGCGCGCGCCTTCGCGCTCGGCCGCGGCATCCCGATCGTCTCCGTGCCGAGCCATCTCGCGGCCGCGCTGACCACGATCGAGACCGACGGCATCACGGGACGGTTCGCGATCGTGACGGACGCGCGGCGTCGGGAGTTCGCCATCACGGTCTTCGACGGGACGGATGCCGACGGCATCCCGAACGTCGTCGTCGACACGGCGCTCATCCGTCATGCGGATGCCGATGCGCACCTCGACGGGATCCACCGCGTCGACGTCACCACGTTGTCGGCTGTCGACCTCGCGCGCGTCGGTGCACGAGCCGTCGCCGCCGGTCGCACGCTCACCGGGGAGGAGCCGCTGTACCTGCGGCACCCCGATGTGTCGGTGCCGGGCGCCCCGAAGAAGGTGGGGCTATGACGCTGCGACCCGCGACCTCGGACGACCTCGACGCCATCATGCTGATCGAGACGCGCTCGTTCCCGACCGACGCCTGGAGCGCCGAGGCGATGCGGTCCGAGCTGGCCAGCCCGCACGGGCGGTACCTCGTCGACGAGCACGACGGCGTCATCATCGGCTACGGCGGTGTGCGAGCACTCCTGGGCAGTGCGGACGCAGACATCCAGACGATCGCCTTCGCCGCGGAGCACCGCGGCGGCGGTCGTGGCCGGGCGCTGCTGCGGGCGCTGCTCGATGCGGCCGCTGAGCGGGGCGCCCGCGAGGTGTTCCTCGAGGTCCGCGCCGACAACCCGGCTGCGGAGGGGCTCTACGTCTCCGAGGGGTTCGAGGAGATCGGCCGACGCCCGCACTACTATCAGCCGGATGACGTGGATGCGATCGTGATGCGCGTCGATCTGCGCAAGCGCGCGTCGACGACACCGGATGCAGCGACCGCAGACCCCGCGAAGGAGGCGACCGCATGAGTGAGCCGCTGGTGCTCGGCATCGAGACGAGCTGCGATGAGACCGGCATCGGGATCGTCCGCGGGCGCACCCTGCTGTCGAACACGATCGCCTCGAGCATGGATGAGCACGCCCGCTACGGCGGTGTCGTGCCGGAGGTCGCCGCGCGCGCACATCTGGAGGCGCTGCAGCCCTCGATCGACGCCGCGTTGGCCGAGGCCGGTGTGCGGCTCGACGAGCTCGATGCCGTCGCCGTGACCAGCGGCCCCGGTCTCGCGGGGGCGCTCATGGTCGGTGTCGGAGCCGCCAAGGGACTCGCCGTGTCGCTCGACAAGCCGCTGTACGCCGTGAACCACCTGGTGGGTCACATCGCCGCCGACATCCTCACGGCGGACTCCGCGCCACTGGAGTACCCCACGATCGCGCTGCTGGTCTCGGGCGGGCACACCTCCCTCCTGCACGTGCGCGATCTCACCACCGACGTCGAGCTGCTCGGCGAGACCATGGACGACGCGGCAGGCGAGGCGTTCGACAAGGTCGCCAGACTCCTGTCGCTCCCGTATCCCGGCGGCCCGGAGATCGACCGGGCGGCGCTCGACGGCGACCCGACCGCGATCCGCTTCCCTCGGGGACTGTCGCGCGCATCCGATCTGGCGAAGCACCGCTACGACTTCTCGTTCTCGGGTCTGAAGACCGCGGTCGCCCGATGGGTCGAGCGCTGCGAGGCGGACGGCGTCGAGGTGCCGGTCGCTGATGTCGCAGCGAGCTTCCGCGAGGCCGTGGTCGACGTGCTCGTGACGAAGGCGCTCGCCGCCTGCGCCGATCTCGGCGTGCCCCGGCTGCTGCTCGGCGGCGGCGTGATCGCGAACCGTCGACTGCGCGAGGTGGCTCTGGCGCGTGCCGAGGCCGCCGGCGTGACCGTGCGCATCCCGCCGCTCTCGCTGTGCACCGACAACGGCGCGATGATCGCGGCCCTCGCCGCTGAGCTCATCTCCTCTGGGCGCCGCCCGTCCACCCTCGCGTTCGGTGCGGACTCGACGCTTCCCGTCACCGAGATCCAGATCGCGGAGGCGGTGGCGACGTGAGCGACGCGACGCGTGATCCGCACCCCGCCGAACACCCGAAGCGCCCGGCGGATGCTGCCGCACGCGACGTCTCGGCGACCCCGACGAGCATCGATCAGCCGAGCGGCGAGGTCGAGCGACCGGCGGGTTCGGCTCGCCTCCCCGGTGCCAGACGCGACGGATACTCGAAGCTGCCCACCGGCCCGGTCGGCATCGAGCCCGTCGTCGCCACCGGTCCCGATATCGATGCGGCCGACGAGCCGGAGTGGACGCCGTCGATCGGCGCCGCACCGGTCGACGACACACGTCTCGCCCCGTGGGCGCTGCTCGCTGCGATCGTGGCGCTCGGCGCCTCGTTCTTCGTCGGCTGGGGCATTCCGGTCGCGATCGTCGCCGTGATCGCCGCGATCATGTCGCTGCGACGCCCGGTCGAGAGCCGCGCGATCGCCCAGTGGGCCCTCGTGCTCGGCCTCTGCGCGATCCTGTACAGCGCCGGCTGGCTGATCTGGGCGGCCATGCAGTTCGAAGTCCTGGGGTAGGCCGATGCTCGGCGCCGAGGAGCGGGACGAACTGCGTGCACTGCAGGCGCGTGCGTACGGACGTGGCGGCGAGCTGAGCGAGGCGGAGGCCGGCAGGCTGCGCGAGCTCTCCCGCCGGCAGGCCGAGACTGCGCCGGTCGAGCCACCGCGCGGCGTCGCTCCGGTTCCGGTGCTCATCTCCGGTGTGCCGGAGGCGCTGGTGGCTCCGCCGCGCGCCGAGGAACCTGCTTCAGCTGCATCCACGTCTGACATCTCGGCTGATGATGCGCCGACGGACACGACTCCGGGCTCCCTTCGCTCCGCCCTGATGACTCATTGGCGCCCTGCGCTCATCGCCGCCGTGGCCGCCCTGATCGTCGGCCTCGGTGCCGGGTGGTTGCTGTTCGGCCGATCGAGCGCCGAGGCGGTCGAACTGACGCCGCAGCAGCAGCAGTGGCAGGCCGCACTCGCCGATGGCGGGTACGATCCGGGGTCGCTGCGTGCGATCGCAGAGCAGGACGGCGTCGTGCTCTGGTATGCGACCAAGATGGCCGGAGAGAAGACCTGTCTCGTGATCGGTGACGGCGAGCAGGTCGAGGTGTCCTGCCAAGGCACCGAGGTGGTGCGGGTCTCCGGGCTGTTGGCCAGGCTCGTGCTCGAGGGTGAGCAGGAGACAGAGATCAGCGGGCAGCTGCTGCTCTCTCCAGGAGGCGAACCGGCGGTGATGGTGAGTGTCTCCGGCATCACCGCCGACACCGCGCCCGTCTACGCGAACGAGGACGAGGAGCGCTTCGCCGAAGGACTGGTCTCTCAGGGGTTCAACGAGAACACCGTGTTCGTCGTGGGATACGACGGCGAACACGCGATCTGGACGGGGTTCCATCCGGAGAACGGGACGCAGTGCCTGATCTACGTGGTGTCGCTGGCGGAGTCCGTGTCGCACTGCGGGGAGGACGGCCTGACCGAGAATCTCTGGGTCGAGTACATCGATCCGCAGACGAGCGAGACCACGCGAGCCGAGTGGAACTGGACCTCGAGTGTCGGCGCGAATCTCGTCATCACCAAGAGCGAGGACACCGGTGATGCCGCAGGGGAGTGACGCCGACGAGCTCAGGATGCTGCAGCGCAAGGCCTATGGCCGCGATGGCGGCCTGACGGATGCCGAGGCGGCGCGGCTGCGGGAACTCGAACACCGGGACGAGTCTGCGGCGGTCGTCTCGGACGCGGCCGATGTGTCCACGCCGCTTGCGGAGACGTCGGCCGCAGGATCCGCCCACACGGATGCCGCCGAAACGCCGGATGCGAGCGAGGCGACGCACGCCGGCACACGCCTCGCCGACAGCAGGCCGGCCGTCGTGGACGCCTCGGGAGACGACACGTCCACCGGTTCCGAGCCGAGGATGAGCCGACTGAAGACGGCGATGCGTGAGCTGCGACGGCAGTGGCGGTTCGCCGCCGCGGCATCCGTCCTCCTGCTCGCGATCGGAATCGGGGCGGGGTGGGCGCTGTTCGGCCAGGACCGTGAGGCGATCGCGTTGACCGCCGAGCAGCAGCAGCGGCGTCTCGAGCTCTACGACACCGGCGACTACGATGAGGGCAGCCTGCGAGCGGTCGGACAGGATGCTGAGGGAGCCCTGGTCTGGTACGGCACGAAGATCGACGGCGAGCAGCGGTGCCTGGTGCTCGATGTCGGTGAGAAGTCCGGTCAGCAGTGCGTGCCGTCCGACGATTCGAGCATGTTCTCGCTGTCGGCGAGCGTGACGATCCCGGGCGTCGCCGATCCGGCGTCGGAGATCGTGAGCAACATCGGTGTCGACGCGTATCTGCTGCTCTCGACGACGGGTGAGCCGATGGTGGCGATTCAGCGCTGGGAGCAGTCGGACGACGTCCGGCTCCAGCAGTTCGTCGGCGATGAGCGGGCCAGAGCCGAGGAGCTGACGGCCGACGGCACGGCGTGGAACCTCTCGATCATCGGCTCCTTCCGGGACGAACCGGTGTGGCTGATCAACGGCGACGCCGACAACAGCATGCAGACCTGTCTCGTCGTCGACGGGGCCGACGGCGAGCGGCAGTGCCTCCCGACCGAGACCGCGATCGAGGACGGGATCAGCACCGTCGTCTTCGTCGACGATGGAGCCGACGGGTCGGAGGCATGGACGATTCAGGTCGCCTACACGATCAGTCAGACGCCGTACCTCGTGATCACGCGGGATCCGACCCCGGCGAGTGTGACCTTCAGCGAGTACTCGGAGAACGACGATCGCAGCGAAACCGGCGGCGATCCGACGGGCTGAGTGCTCCGCTCAGACTGCAGACGGCACCCGATCGGCGAGGATCGCCAGACGCTGCGAGCCGGCTCTGACGAGGATCAGCGTCGCGGACTGGGAACCACGCAGGGTGAGCTTCTTGCGGAAGGCGGCAGGGTCGATGTCGACGCCGCGCTTCTTGATCTCGAGCGTGCCGATGTCCGCCGCCTTCAGCACAGCATTGATCGCCTTCGGGTTCGCCGACATCGTCTCGCGCACCCGGAACGACTGCACGAAGGGGCTCGTCAGTGCGGCATCCGAGGTCAGATAGGCGATCTTCGGGTCGAGCATCCCGGCGTCCAGGCTGCGTGCGACGTCGCCGATCAGTCGTGCGCGGATCACGGCGCCGTCCGGCTCGTGCAGGAACGCGCCGAGCTCGCGCACCGGCGCATCCTCGGTGTCCGCGCCGGCCGTAAGCTCGTGCGAGCGCTCGCCGCGGATGATCAGCGCCGCGCGTCGAACGCCGGGGCGAGCGAGTGCGCCCGTCCAGAGCACGAGCTCGACGACGCTGCCGTCTGCGCTCACCCACTGCGCCTCGGCGTCTTCGGGGAGCGTGTCGCGGTCGTGCGCGGGGCCGAGCTTGATCCCGGTCGGCACCCGAGTCGCGAGCTCGAACGCCCAGTCCAGCGAGGGGGAGTAGTCGTCGGCCGAGACGCGGCGGGTCTCGCTGTGACCCGAGGTGCGGCGGGCCGGGTCCATCCAGACGGCGTCGTAGCCGCTGATGTCGGTCGCCTCCGCGGTCCCGTGCTGCACCACGGCGCCGGACTCGCCATCCTCCGTGTGCAGGAACGGCGCGAGGTTGTAGGCGGCGATCGCTGCGGTGACCTCGTCGGCGTCGACGGCGAGCACGTCGAGTCCTGCGCCGGCGAACGCGAGGGCGTCTCCGCCGATGCCGCAGCCGAGGTCGGCCACGCTCGTGATCCCCGCCTGACGGATGCGCTGCGCGTGCCGTGCGGCGACGCCGAGGCGCGTGGCCTGTTCGAGGCCCGCCCTGGTGAACAGCATCCGTGCGGCGAACCCGCCGAACTTCGCAGACGCCCTCGCGCGGAGCGTGGACTGCCCGACGACCGCGGTGACGAGTTCGGGGGCGTGCCCTGCGGCCCGCAGCCGGGAGACGGCGCCGGCGACCTCGGCGGTCGACACGATCGGATCGGTCCCGTCGAGCAGCGCCAGGCCGTCGGGGGTCAGCAGGGCTCGCAGCTCGGACATCTCCACCCGTCCAGACTACGGCGCGTGTCGCACCGGCTGGCACTCGCATTGCATGAGTGCCAATGGACGGCATAGACTGGATTAGCACTCTCGGGTTGAGAGTGCGAACAAGTCTTTCGTGTCAGCGTCAAGAAAGAAGAGGTAGACCGTGTCGGTTTCCATCAAGCCGCTCGAGGACCGCATCGTCATCCAGCAGGTCGAGGCCGAGCAGACCACCGCGAGTGGCCTGGTCATCCCCGACACCGCCAAGGAGAAGCCCCAGGAGGGTCAGGTCGTGGCTGTCGGCCCCGGCCGCATCGACGACAACGGCAACCGTGTTCCGATCGACGTCGCCGTCGGCGACCGTGTCCTGTACAGCAAGTACGGCGGCACCGAGGTGAAGTTCGGCGCAGACGAGTACCTCGTCCTGTCGGCTCGCGACGTCCTGGCGGTCGTGGTTCGCTGATCTCAGGTTCTTGAGCCTGTCGAATCACAGGTTCTCGGAAGGGCCCGGATGCATCATGCATCCGGGCCCTTCTGCATCCCACCGAAGCGCACAGACAGCCGACCACTGTTTCCTGCCAAAGTGACTCCGCCCCAGCCCACGTGGCGTCGAGGGGCGCGAGCCGGGCATAGGGTTGTGCGGTGAGCCCAGAGACGACCCGTGCGACGCAGACCGCCGGAGTCGCATACGCCGGGGGAGCGTATCTGCTGTGGGGCGTGCTTCCCCTCTACTTCCTGCTGCTCGTGCCGACCGGACCGTGGGAGGTCGTCGCCTGGCGCGTGCTGCTCTCCTTCGTCTTCTGCCTCGTGCTGCTCACGGTCATGCGCGGTTGGGCAGCGCTGAGCGCGATCATCCGCAGCCCGAAGCTGCTGGGATGGACGGCGCTCGCCGGTCTGCTGATCTACGTGAACTGGCAGGTCTTCCTGATCGGCACGCTCACCGGTCACGTCGTCGAGACCAGCCTCGGCTACTTCATCAACCCGATCACGACCGTGCTGCTCGGCGTGTTCGTGCTGAAGGAGCGCATCCGTTCCCTGCAGTGGGCGGCCATCGGCATCGCCACCATCGCGGTGGTCGTGATCGTCGTCGCCTACCGCGCCTTCCCGTGGATCGCTCTCTCGCTCACCGCATCCTTCGGTCTCTACGGCCTCATCAAGAAGAAGATCGGACCAGCGGTCGACGCCGTCAGCGGTCTCACGCTCGAGTCGTTCTGGCTGATCCCGATCGCGGTCGTGCAGCTCATCCTGGTCGCCACGACCCCGGCCGGACTCACCATGGGCGGCAACGGCGCATGGCATGCGGTGCTGCTCGCCTTCGCCGGTGTGGCGACCGCGGTGCCGCTGCTGCTCTTCGCGGCAGGCGCCCGCCGGATCAACCTGACGGTGATCGGCATGATCCAGTTCGTGACGCCCGTCATGCAGTTCGTGATCGGCGTGGCGGTGCTCCAGGAGCCGATGCCCACCGAGCGCTGGATCGGCTTCATCATCGTCTGGATCGCGATCGCGGTCTTCGTCGTCGACCTGCTCCTCGCCGCCCGTCGAGGACGCCGAACCGAGGTCGTCGAACCGGCCTGAATCAGCAGAACGCCTCAGCGCGCCCGGAGCGCGACATGAGGTGGGACTCCCGCGTCACCAGGGCCTGCTCGAGTCGTACCGCCAGCCCGAGGACGTTTTCCTGCACGAGGAGAACGTCTTGTAGCCCATTTCGACATCTTTGAAGTAGTAGCGGTGGCATTCTTGGAGCGTCGGGTAGGTGTGGTCGTACACCTTGTACCACGTGTCTGCCTGAGCGCTCACCGGTGCTGAGATGGCGAGCATGATGGCCATGCCCACTGCTGCGAGGCGGCCGGCGATGCGGTGACGATTGCTCTGGTTCATGGTGCTCATGTCGTTCCTCCAATTGCTCACGAATCTTGAATGTAGCTCAGAGGCTGCCTTCGTTCCCAAGGATTCAGACCTCCGTGGACAATCTCCGCAGAACCTTGCCGCACACCGATGATTGCAAGGCGGCGTCGATCTCGACGCCGCCTGAAGGAGGTGCAAATCGCGCGCACGAACTCGGTATCGGATCGTTAACGCACCGAAATACTTGCGACCCCTGCGCGCGGGTTCCACGCCCTATGGTTAGAGCACCCGACCGTGGTCACGATCCACGCTCAGTTACGCAAGGGAGCACCAATGAATGCACTGAAGGGTTCGCGCAGCGCGAAGATCTTCGCCGGGATTGCGCTGCTCAGCGCATCCGCACTGGTCGTCGCCGGCTGTAGCGGCACGCCGAGTGACAACGCCTCGGAGGGTGGTGGAGACAAGCCCGCCGCCGATCTGACGCTCAAGCTGGGTTCGCTCCTGCCCGCAACGGGATCGCTCTCGTTCCTCGGCGCCCCGATGGAAGCCGGAGTTCAGCTCGCGGTGCAGCAGATCAACGACGCGGACGCCGGCGTGACGATCGACCTGACCAGCGCCGACGAGGGAGACCTCGACAACAAGGCGTACGAGACCTCCATCACGAACCTGCAGAACGCGGGCATCACTGCCATGGTCGGTGCCGCTTCCTCGAGCGTCACGAAGCTGATCCTCGACGGCAACGCCGGTGCCGGCATCCTCACCGTGTCGCCGTCGAACACCTCGCCGGACTTCTCGGGCATCAACCCGCTGTACTTCCGTACCGCTCCGAGCGACAACCTCCAGGGCGAGGTCCTCGGCAACGAGATCGCCGAAGACGGTCACAAATCGCTCGGCATCATCTACCAGAACGACCCGTACGGCACCGGTCTGGCCGAGGCCATCAAGGCGACGTTCGAGGGCACCGGCGGCACTGTCGTCGCAGAGGCGTCGTACAACCAGGGCGACGGACAGTTCAACGCACAGGTCTCTGAGATCGCTGCGGCGAACCCGGACGCCGTGGCAGTCGTCTCCTACGACCAGTTCGCGACCATCGCGCCGCTGCTCGGCAACGCAGGCGTCGACACGGGTTCGCTGTACCTCGTCGACGGAAACCTGAAGGACTGGGGAACCGACGTCTCGGTGAACCTCGAAGGATCCAAGGGCACGCGAGCTGGCGCAGAGCTTCCCCAGGACTTCCTGGACCAGCTCAACGAGGTCTGGACCGCTGACGGAAACGACCCCATCGACGCCGTGACCTACTCCGCCGAGGCCTACGACGCCGTCATCCTCATCGCGCTCTCCGCACTCCAGGCCGGTTCGGTCGAGGGTGCGGACATCGCCGAGCAGATGGGCCCGGTTTCGGGTGGCAGCGGCGACGGAGAGAAGTGCTCCACGTTCGCGGACTGCGCCGAGATCATCAACGGCGGGGGCACGGTCGACTACGACGGCCTCTCCGGCGAGATCACGTTCGATGACCAGAACGACCCGAAGGGCGCGGCTATCGGCGTCTACGAGTTCGACGCGCAGAACACCACGAAGCGCATCAAGTAAGAACGTCACGAAGCCCCGGGTGAATTCGCCCGGGGCTTCGTGCTGTCCGCTGCGAGCGTGACCAGCACACAATGGCTCGGACCGCACACAGAAGGGGGATGCCGAGTGGCATCCCCCTTCTGTGTGTCTCAGGCTGCGTCGGTGCCGAGCGTGCCGAGGTACAGGCCGATGACCTTCGGGTCGTTCAGCAGGTCGCGTCCGGTGCCCTCGTAAGCGTCCTTGCCCTGGTCGAGCACGTAGCCGCGGTCGCAGATCTGCAGGCAGCGTCGTGCGTTCTGCTCCACCATGATCGTCGTGACGCCCGCCTTGTTGATGTCGGAGACGCGGATGAATGCATCGTCCTGGCGCACGGGGGAGAGGCCGGCAGATGGCTCATCGAGCAGCAACACGGCGGGGTCCATCATCAGTGCACGAGACATCGCGACCATCTGGCGCTCGCCGCCCGAGAGCGACCCTGCCCGCTGCTTCAGCCGTCTGCCGAGCTCGCTGAAGATGCTGCTCACGAACTCCAGGCGCTGCGAGTAGATCTTGGGGTTCTGGTAGAGCCCCATCTGCAGGTTCTCCTCGATGGTGAGGGAGGGGAAGACGTTGTTCGTCTGCGGGACGAACCCGACGCCACGGGCGACGAGCTTGTCGGCCTTGAGACCGATGATGCTCTGTCCGTTGAGGGTCACGTCGCCCTCGCGGATGTTCACCATGCCGAAGATCGCCTTCAGCAGCGTCGACTTTCCTGCGCCGTTCGGGCCGATAATGCCGATCAACTCACCCTTGTGGGCGACGAGATTGGCGCCGTTGAGGATGTTCACGCCCGGCAGATATCCGGCGTGCACGTCCTTCAACTCGACGATGACATCGTCGTTCTTGATCTCGTTGCGGACGGGTGTCTCGTCGGTCATGCCTTCTCCTCCTGTGCGGTGGTGTCGGCGGCTTCGGTGGCCTCCTCGGCCTCCACCTCGGCTTCGACCTGCTCGCGGAACTTCACAGCGTCGACATCCGAGAGCACGGGGATGCGACCCGTCACAGCTCCGAGGTCGACGTCCTGATGCGCGCCCAGGTAGGCGTCGACGACGGCGGGGTCTTCCATCACGGTGTCAGGCGGGCCCTCGGCGACGACACGGCCCTCGGCCATGACCACGACCCAGTCGGCGATGTGACGGACCATGTGCATGTCGTGCTCCACGAACAGCACTGTCATGCCGAGGTCCTTGAGATCGAGGATGTGCTCGAGCAGCGACTGGGTCAGCGCGGGGTTCACCCCGGCCATCGGCTCATCGAGCATGACGAGCGACGGGTCGCTCATGAGCGCACGCGCCATCTCGAGCAGCTTGCGTTGACCGCCGGACAGCGATGCTGCGAAGTCCTGTTCCTTGGCATCGAGCTTGAACCGGGTGAGCAGTTCATGCGCACGCTGCTCGATCTCGGCATCTTGCTTGCGCCAGAGGAAGGGGAAGAGCCCAGCCCAGAACCCCTCGCCTCGTTGGTTCGTGGCGCCGAGCTTCATGTTCTCGATCACGGTGAGCAGCGACAACGACTTCGTCAGCTGGAACGTGCGCACCTGACCCATCCGAGCGACCTTGAACGACGGAATGCCGGACAGGTTGGTGCCATCGAACGACCAGGTGCCGCTGTTCGGCTTGTCGAATCCACAGAGCAGGTTGAACAGGGTCGTCTTGCCGGCACCGTTCGGACCGATCAGCGCGGTGATCGCACCGCGCGGAATCTCCAGGTGGTCGACGTCGACGGCGGTCAGGCCCCCGAAGCGGCGTTGCACGGCATCCGCGACGAGAATCGGATCCACCTTCGCGACGCCTGGGACGGCAGGCCCGGACGCGAGACCGGTGGTCTTCGCCCGTGGCGCGATCTTCGCGGGTGTGACCGCGGCTTCATCACTTGACAAAGGTCATCTCCCTCTTGTTTCCGAGGATTCCCTGCGGGCGGAACACGACGATCAGCATGAGCACGATGCCGATGACGATGTATCGCACGACGTCAGCCTGCGCTCCGGACATCGGCAGGTATCCGGCGGTTGCCATGGCTGGCAGGAGCGCGCCGAGGAAGGCGAACACCACCCAGAAGAGCACAGCGCCGAGCGTAGGACCGAACACCGTGGCAGCGCCGCCGAGCAGCAGGATCGTCCAGAGGAAGAACGTGAGCGATGTGGAGTAGCTGCCTGGGATCACCGCAGAGGGCAGGATGAAGATCACGCCGCCGAGTGCTCCGATCACACCACCGACCACGAGTGCCTGCATCTTGTACGCGAAGACGTTCTTGCCGAGCGAGCGCACGGCGTCCTCGTCCTCACGGATGCCCTTGAGCACGCGGCCCCAGGGGCTGCGCATGAGTGCCCACACGACCAGGATCGCCACGGCAAGACTGATCAGGCCGACGACGCGTACCCAGAGGTCGGTCGCGTTGTAGGTCCATGGTCCGAAGCCGTACGTTCCCTCGGGGAAGGGGTTGGAATCCCGGAAGCTCTGGTGGTACCCGGAGAGACCTCCCGCCGAGTTCGTCCAGTCCTTGAAGAGTTCGGTCACGAACAGCAGACGAACCACCTCGGCGGTCGCGATGGTCGCGATCGCGAGATAGTCGGCACGCAGACGCAGCGTGGGGATGCCGAGCACGAGAGCGAACACCGCCCCGCCCAGCAGGCCGACGAGCAGTGCCGCCCACCAGGGGAAGCCGAACGTCAGGATCGAGATCGCGTAACCGTACGCGCCGATCGCCATGAATGCGGCCATACCGAAGTTGAGCAGTCCGGTGTAGCCGAAGTGCACGGCGAGACCGGTTGCCGCGAGTGCGTAGGCGATCGTCGTCGGGCTGAAGAGATAGGAGGCCGTATTGCCGAAAATGCTGCCGAAGTCCATGCGTCAGCCCAACCTTTCTTTTCGTCCGAGGATGCCTTGCGGTCGCACAAGCAGGATCAGGATCAGCGCGACCAGCGCTGTCGCATACTTCAGGTCGGTCGGGACGCCGAGCAGGGTCGAGACCTCGACGGCCATACCGACGATGATCGAGCCGATGAGGGCTCCGATCGCCGATCCCAGACCGCCGAGCGTGATCGCGCAGAACATCAGCAGCAGCATCTGCATACCCATGTCCCATTTGACGCCGGGTCGGAAGTACGCCCAGAGGATGCCGGAGATCGCGGCGAGAACTCCCGCGAGGATCCATACCGTGCGGATGACCTTGTCGACGTCGATGCCGGATGCCGCAGCGAGCTGCGGGTTGTCGGAGATCGCCCGAGTGGCTTTTCCCGTTCGGGTCTGCGTGAGGAAGAACGCCACACCGAGGATGACGATGATGCTCGTCGCCATGGCGATCATGTCGATGTACGACAGAGAGATAGGCCCGAGTCTGATCGGCTCAGGGCTGGCCCCGGGCAATTGCTGCGTGTTGCCGCCGATGATGTACTGCAGACCGTAGCGCAGGGCGAGCGAGAGTCCGATGCTCACGATCATGAGCTGAACGACTCCGAGGCCTTTGCGTCGCAGCGGCTTCCACAATCCGGCATCCAGAGCCCAGCCCAGTGCGGCGCCCCCGATCACTGCGGCGATGATACCGAGCCAGAGCGGCAACTGCCAGACGGAGGTGAACAGCAGTGCGACCACGGCACCCCAGGTCACCATCTCGCCGTGGGCGAAGTTCGACAGCCGCGTCGTTCCGTAGATGAGCGCGGCACCCATCGAAGCGAGGCCGAGCAGCAGCCCGAAGTTCAGCCCGCCGACCATCCGCGACAGCAGCTGATCGATGAAGGAGACGGTGACACGCTCTCCTGCGCCCAGGAACAGGTTGACGATCTTGGTGCCGGTGAGTCCGAATTCGAGTTCGAATGAGGCCGTGGTGCCCGCGATCGGCTGAGTGCCCTCGGGGAGCTGCGCCGCGTCGACGATCACACCATCCGGGAGGGTCGACTCGTCCACCGTGAGTGTATAGGTGTCCTTCTCGGGGACGTACAGACGCCACTTGCCCTCGGCGTCCGTCTCGGTCTCCGCGTCGAAACCGTTGCCGTCGATGGTCATCACCACGCCCTCGACGGGGGTATCACCGTTGGTGATGACACCGGCGAAGTAGAAGTCGGTGACCTCTTGGCCATCGTCGGTCGTGTCGGCCGACGCGGGGGCCGCCGGTTGCAGGAGGAATGCGGAAAGTGCGATCAGGATGCCGATGAAGGCGACCACCCAGGGTCGCTTCCTCTGCACGGTGAGTGTCGTGGGTCCCACGCAACCTCCACTGTGAGTGCTGTCGCCACGGTGTCGGGTCGACCGCGGTGATGGACAAGTGCATTTGAGCGTAGTGTGCCGACCGCGATTCTCCTACAGGCCGTCCCTGGATCAGGAGCGATCGATGCACCCAGCTGGGAATGTTCTCGGGCGCGTCTCGCTTAGAATCTCTATACGGGTGCTGGCCCGTATCGGACGACGACGACCGACTTATTCGAATTCGGAATCGCGCGAACCGCGCGGGAGGAGCCCCCACATGGAACAGCACGATCCCTTCGGTTTCGTCGGACTGACGTACGATGACGTGCTGCTGCTGCCCGGGCATACCGACGTCATCCCCAGCGAGGCGGACACGTCGTCGCGGATCACGCGTCGCATCTCCGTCGCCACCCCGCTGCTGTCCAGCGCGATGGACACCGTGACCGAGTCGCGCATGGCGATCGCCATGGCCCGCGAGGGCGGCATCGGCATCCTGCACCGCAACCTCTCGATCGCCGACCAGGCCGCGCACGTCGACCGTGTGAAGCGCAGCGAGTCCGGCATGATCACCGACCCCATCACGACGACGCAGGACGCGACCGTCGAAGAGGTCGACAACCTCTGCGCGAAGTACCGGATCTCCGGGCTCCCGGTCGTCGATGACGACGGCAAGCTGGTCGGCATCATCACCAACCGCGACATGCGCTTCGTCTCCGGCTTCGAGCGCCAGACCACCTTCGTCAAGGACGTCATGACGAGCGAGAACCTCGTCACCGCCCGCGTCGGCGTCGCCGCCGGCGAGGTCATCGCGCTGTTCGCGAAGCACCGCGTCGAGAAGCTGCCGCTGATCGACGACGAGGGCAAGCTCGCCGGCCTCATCACCATCAAGGACTTCGACAAGAGCGAGAAGTACCCCCTCGCCACGAAGGACGACCAGGGTCGCCTGCGCGTCGGCGCGGCCATCGGCTTCTTCGGCGATGCATGGGAGCGCGCTGAGGCGCTGCGCGATGCGGGCGTCGACGTGCTCGTGGTGGACACCGCCAACGGCCAGTCGCAGGGCGTGATCGACCTCGTCCGTCGCCTCAAGGCCGAGGAGTCCTTCGCCCACATCGACATCATCGGCGGCAACGTCGCGACCCGCGAGGGCGCGCAGGCGCTGATCGACGCAGGCGTGGATGCCGTCAAGGTCGGCGTCGGTCCCGGCTCGATCTGCACCACCCGAGTGGTCGCCGGTGTCGGCGTGCCGCAGGTGACCGCGGTCTACGAGGCCTCGCTCGCAGCGCGCCCGGCCGGTGTGCCGGTGATCGCCGACGGCGGTCTGCAGTACTCGGGCGACATCGCGAAGGCGCTCGTCGCCGGTGCGGATGCCGTGATGCTCGGCTCGCTGCTCGCCGGCACCGACGAGTCGCCGGGTGAGATCGTGTTCCAGTCAGGCAAGCAGTTCAAGCAGTACCGCGGCATGGGTTCGCTCGGTGCGATGCAGACGCGTGGCAAGCAGACGTCGTACTCGAAGGACCGCTACTTCCAGGCCGACGTTCCCAGCGACGACAAGCTGATCCCCGAGGGCATCGAGGGTCAGGTCCCGTACCGCGGTCCGCTCGCCGCCGTCGCGTACCAGCTGGTCGGCGGCCTGCGTCAGTCGATGTTCTACGTCGGAGCGCGCACGATCGAGGAGCTCAAGCAGCGCGGCAAGTTCGTGCGCATCACGTCGGCAGGGCTCAAGGAGTCGCACCCGCACGACGTGCAGATCGTGGTCGAGGCACCGAACTACAAGAAGTAGCCGCGGCGCACGACCCCTTGGGGCTGCGCGCGAATCGGCCTACCCTGGTTCGCATGTGCCGCAACATCGTCCCGCTGAACAACTTCGAACCGGCCGCGACCGACGAGGAGTGCCACGACGCTGCCCTGCAGTTCGTGCGCAAGATCGCCGGCACGACGAAGCCCTCCAGAGCCAATCAGGAGGTCTTCGATCGCGCCGTCGCCGAGATCGCGCACGCGACGCGACACCTCATCGACGACCTGGTCACCACGGCGCCGCCGAAGATCCGCGAGGCAGAGGCCGACAAGCGCCGTGCCCGTTCGGCCGAGCGGTACGAGGCGATCCGGGTGTTCCAGGAGCAGAAGCGGGCCGCTCGAGCGGCATCCTGAGAGAAGTCGTTCCGGCGCCGCATGCCGCGCCGATCGTGTGTCTCGCACGCTGATCGGTGACGTTGCGCGTCGTGTGCGGATGCCGCGCGGTGCTGCGCGCCATCGAAGCGTTGACCGGTATGCCAGTATTTAGGAAAACCCCGCTCGACTTTCCCTCCGAGCTCCTGGTGTTGAAGGGCACCGTGAGATCGACGCCGGCTTTCCACGCGGCAGGGAATTTCCCCAAGGAGAGCTGCATACATGCTTGAGGATGCGCCCCGCGTTCTCGTCGTCGATGACGACCCGGACGTCGCCCTGCTCGTGAAGACCGTGCTGGAGAGGCGCGCCGGCTGCGTCGTCGACCTCGCCGTCGACGGCCAGGCCGCGATCGACCTCGTCGCGACGGTGCGCCCCGATGTGGTGGTCACCGACATCGAGATGCCGGGGATCAGCGGTCTCGAGCTGCTCGCCGAGCTGCGACGACTCATCCCGGGGGTGCCGGTCGTCGTCATGACGGCGCATGTCTCGGTCGACTACGCGGTCTCGGCGCTCCGCGCGCAGGCCGATGAGTTCCTCACGAAACCCCTCGACAACGTCCGGCTGGTCGAGACGGTCACCCGTCTCGTCGAGGAGGGCCGTCGGCGCCGTGAGTCGAACCGACCGAAGAACGTCGTGCTCGCGATCGGCGCGCACCCGGACGACGTCGAGATCGGCGTCGGCGGACTGCTCGCAGCGCACGCCCAGGCCGGCGACGAGCTGACGGTCCTGACGCTGTCCCGCGGCGCCCGCGGGGGAGACGCCGAGAGCCGGCAGAACGAGTCGCTCGCAGCAGCCGAGATCCTCGGCGCCCGGCTCTTCCTGAAGGACCTCGTCGACACCGAGATCTCCGGCGGCGGCGGTACCGTGCGACTGATCGAGGAGGTCGTGCGCGAGATCCAGCCCACCATCGTCTACACGCACTCCCAGAACGACCGGCACCAGGACCATCGTGCGGTGAGCGAGGCCACGATCGTGGCCACCCGGCGGGTCGGCACGGTGGCGTGCTACCAGAGCCCCTCGTCGACGATCGACTTCCGGCCGACGCGCTTCGTGCGCATCGACCAGTACCTCGAGCAGAAGCTGCGGCTGCTGGCGTGCTTCCAGTCGCAGACAGCGAGCCGTGACTACCTCGAGCCCGACTTCGTGAGCGCGACGGCGCGCTACTGGTCGCGCTTCGGCGGCGGACTCGCGGTCGAACCGCTGGAAGTGGTGCGTGAGACGGCCGAGTTCGTCGGTGCACACGAACTGACGAGGCGGGAGAGCTGATGACCAAGCGCGTACTGGTGACCGGAGCCGGGGGACCGGCCGGCGTCGCCGTGATCCGATCGCTGCTCCGGCGGTCCGACCTGACCGTGTTCGCAGCTGACATGGACGGCTGGGCGAGCGGCATCTACCTGGTGCCGGCTGCCCAGCGCCGCCTGGTGCCGCCGGGACGCGACGAGGACTTCGTGCCGGCGCTCGCACGGCTCGTGCAGGAGGACTCGCTCGATCTCGTGATCTCCACGGTCGACGTCGAGCTCGTCGCGCTGGCGAGTCATCGCGAAGAACTCGCGCCGGCGGTCCTCGCCGCGCCGTCGGCCGAGACGCTCCACGCCGCCCTCGACAAGCTCACGCTGGCAGAGCGCTGCGAACCGACCGGCTACGCGCCGCGCACGGTGCTCGCAGGCCCGGACGCCGAGGCAGTGGATTGGGAGTTCCCGGTCTTCGCGAAGCCGCGTCAGGGCGCGGGTAGCCGCGGTATCAGGCTGGTGCCGGACCGCGCCGCCCTCGAGGCGCTTCCCCTGGATGAGGGCCTCATCGTGCAGGACTTCCTGCCCGGCGAGGAGTACTCGGTCGACGTGATCGCCGACGCGCAGGGCAACGTCGTCGCCGCAGTGCCGCGCACGCGCGCACGTGTGGACTCCGGTGTCGCGATCGCCGGTCGGACGCTGCGCGATCCGGAGCTCGAGAAGACCGCAGCATCCCTCGCGCAGGCGATCGGTCTGGTCGGTGTCGCGAACGTGCAGCTGCGCCGCGATCGCTCCGGCCGTGCCGTCCTGCTCGAGATCAACCCTCGCTTCCCCGGCGCGCTCCCGCTCACCATCGCGGCGGGCGTCGACATCCCGTCGCTGGTGGTCGACCTGTTCCTGGGACACGAGCTTCCTGCCAGGGTGCCGTTCCGCGAAGTCGCCTCGGTGCGCTTCCTGGAAGACGTGATCGTCGAGGTCGAGGACATCCTGGTCTCCGAGCATGCGGGGCATCAGGAGGAATCGTGAGCCCGGCGATCCTCCACGGCGATCACCACGTCCACTCGACGTTCTCCGACGACGCCGTCTCCACCCTCGCTGAGAACGTCGCAGCGGCATCGTCCATCGGCCTCACCACGCTGCGACTGGTGGACCACGTTCGGCAGAGCACTACGTGGGTGCCGGAGTACCTGACCGCGGTACGCGAACTCGAGATCCCCGACGGGCTCACGGTGCTCACCGGCGTCGAGGCGAAGATCCTCACGGCGGCAGGTGAACTCGACATCCCGGTGCTGCCGGACGGTGTCGACCGCATCCTGATCGCGGACCACCAGTTCCCCGGCGTCGACGGACCGCTCGGGCCGACGGCGGTGCGCGAGCGCATCGCTGACGGTTGGGCGAAGGACGACGTCCTGGACCAGCTCGTCGAGGCGCTGATCGCCTCGATGCAGCGTCATCCCGGCAATCAGCTGGCGCACTGCTTCTCGATCCTCCCGAAGATCGGCCTCTCAGAGGGCGAGCTGGGCGCTGAACGGGTCGAGGCCTGGGCGCGCGCCGCCGCGGCATCCGACACCCTCGTCGAGGTCAACGAGAAGTGGGCGTGCCCCGAACCGCGCACGCTCCGGGCGCTCCGCGCAGCCGGCGCCGAGATCGTCGCCTCGACGGACAGCCATGTCGCGTCCGACGTCGGACGCTACGACCGCGTCACGGGGCTGCTCGCCGACGCCGGGGAAGCGTGATGGCCGATCTCACCTGGCTGCAGACGACCTTCGTCGTCTTCCTCCTGATCTGTGTCTTCGTCGGCACGCTGCCGGTGATCAACACCGCACTGCAGTTCCTGACGCTGCCGTTGCACGCGTTCCGCAACCACTACGGGAAGGCCGCGCCGTATCATCCGAACGTCGCCGTGCTGATCCCCTCCTGGAACGAAGGCATGGTGATCGGACCGGCGATCGAGCGGCTGCTGCAGCTCGAATACCCCGCCGACCGGTTGCGCATCTTCGTCGTCGACGACGCCTCGACTGACGACACCCCCGAGCTGCTGGCCGCCAAGATGGCGGCCTACCCTGGTCGCGTGCACCACCTCCGGCGGGAGGTCGGCGGTCAGGGAAAGGCGCACACGCTCAACCACGGTCTCGACATCGTGCTCGCCGATGCGTGGACCGAGGCCGTGCTCATCATGGACGCCGATGTGATCTTCGCGCGCGATTCGCTGCGCAAGCTCAGCCGGCATCTCGCTGACGAGAAGGTCGGCGCGGTCACCGCATACATCGCAGAGGGCAGCAGGGACCGCAACTACCTGACCCGCTTCATCGCGATCGAGTACGTGATCGGCCAGCTCTCCGCTCGCCGCACGCAGAACGTGGGCGGCGCGATCGCCTGCCTCGCCGGCGGCGCACAGCTGCACTCGCGGGCGAACCTCGAGGCGATCGGCGGACGGATCCCCACCGGCACCCTCGCCGAGGACACCATGACCACGTTCGAGGGGCAGCTCAAGGGCCGCCGCATGGTCTTCGAGCCGCACGCGGTCGTCCTGGCCGAGGAGCCGCGCACGATCGACAGTCTGTGGAAGCAGCGCCTTCGCTGGGCGCGTGGCAACGTGCAGCTCACCTCGATCTACCGCACGCTCTGGTTCCGGCCGAGCCGCCTCCACAACCTCGGCAGCTTCGCGTTCGGACTCGCGTGGTTCACGATCCTGCTCCTGCCGGCATTCATGCTGCTGGCCGCAGCGGCGATGCTCACGCTCCTCGTGCTGCACAGCGACATCGCGGAGTTCGTCTTCCGCCTCATGTGGATCTCGGCGGCCTGCGTCTATCTGTTCTCGATGCTGTACGCCGTGCAGCTGGACGGGCGGATCGGGCGGCAGTCCTGGCGCGAGGCGCTCATGTTCCCGGGGCTCGGCGCGCTGATCCTGATGGCCATCGCACTGTTCCCGTGGCTCTTCGAAGAGGGCCTCGCCGAGCTCGGGCTGGGACTCACCGACGAGTCGCGGTTCACGTGGGCCGTGATCTTCTACCTGTGGGGACCGATCTCGATGCTGGGCATCTGGCTCGCCCGGGCGGTCGAGCCGCTGCCCGGCGGCCGGTTCTTCGCGGGGCTGCTGCTCTACATCTGCGGGTATGGTTCGCTGTTGTGCGCGATCACCGTCGATTCGTACATCAAGGAGTGGCGTCGCGCCGACGCCTCATGGATCAAGACCGAGAAGATCGGACGGGTCGACTCATGACCGAGACACCTTCGCAGGAGGCGGCCGAGGTCGAGGAGATCGCCGCTGACCTGCGCCGGGAACGACTGCTCATTCCGCAGGCGCTCCTCGCCGCAGGCATCGTCGCGGTGATCGTGATCGTGCGAGAGCTGTTCCTGCGGTGACCCGTCCGCTCGCCCTCCTGGTCGAGGACAGCGTCGATCAGACAGCACTCCTGCGCCGATACCTCGATCGAGAGGGATTCGACGTGTTCGCGGCACCGGATGCCGAGACCGCGATCGCGGCCTTCGCCGGCATCGATCCTGTGGTGGCGGTGCTCGACCTGCTTCTGCCCGGCATCTCGGGGCAGGAGTGCGCACGACTGGTCCGCGAGCGCTTCCCGGAGTGCTTCCTGGTGATCAGCTCGGTGCTCGACGCCGCGGACTATCCGCCGGCCGATGCCGCGCTGCCCAAGCCCATCATCGGAGCGGACATGCACGAGATCCTCGGACGCGTGCAGCGATGAACGCGGCGACGCCGCTCGACCGCGCGGAGAACAGCTGGTACCGGCTGTTCGACAACCCGAGCCCCCTGCTGAAGCAGGCCCCGACCGCGATCGCGATCGTGATCTCGGCGCTCGTGGCGTGGCTCAACCCCGAACTGCCCTTCACCAACGGCTTCTCGGCGCTCGCCGGCCTCGTCCTGGTGCTCGGCGCGACCGTGCAGGCGGCGGCGCTCAGCATGCTGCGGGTGTACGAGGGCTGGGTCGTGCTCATCATCCCGATGATCGACATCCTCGGGCTCGGCCTGTTCCGCGCCGGGACCGGCGGAGCGACATCGGTCTTCGGGTCGCTCGTGCTGCTCCCGGTCGTCTGGATCGCGGCGGCTCCCGGCATCCGCTACGTCTTCGCGGTGGGGGCGCTCACGTCGGTCGCGCTGCTCATGCCGTACTTCGCGAGCCCACCGGACACTCCGGTCGAATGGCTGCGGGGAGTGGTCGGACCGCTCGTGTTCTCGGCGATGGCCGCCGTGGTCAATGAGCTCTCCCGACAGCAGCGTGTGCGAGCGGAACAGGCCGAGAGGCTGGTCGCGGAGCGGACGGCGGCTCTCTCCGACAACGTCGCGATGATCGTGCAGCTGCGCGAGAAGGAGCACCAGTACCGTTCCCTCGTCGAGTCGTATGAGGGCCTGTGGTCGTCCATCACGGCGCAGGCTGTGATCGCCACGGACCACAGCGGGTGGATCACGGCGTGGAATCCCGGGGCAGAGCGTCTGCTCGGCCTGACCTACGCAGAGGCGACGCAGCACGTCCGTGTGGATCGGTTCTTCTCGGCATCGTCGCTGACCGCGCTGGCGAGCGACTGCACGGTCGGTGAGCGAGCCGACGACGCCGCCGATCTTCCTGCGGGGCTGCGGGCGCTGTTCGCGGGTGCAGATGACGAGCAGAGCGTCGAGAGCGATGTCGACGTCGTGACGGCGGCGGGGACCGCGGTTCCCGCTCGCGTCACGGTCAACCCGTACAAAGACGGTGAGGGCACGCAGCAGGGCTATCTGCTCGTCGTCACCGATGAGAGCAGGGCCGTCGAGGTCGCGCGCATGAAGGACGAGTTCGTCGGCATGATCTCGCATGAGCTGCGGACGCCGCTGAGCGCGATCATCGGCTTCCTCGACCTGCTCCAGAACGACCCTGGTCAGCCGCTGACCGAGGACCAGCAGGAGTTCGTCGGCATCATCGAGCGCAACGCGCAGCGCCTGCTCAATCTCGTGGGCGACCTGCTGTTCACGGCGCAGGTCGAGTCGGGGCGGTTCCCGCTCGACCGAGCGGATGGCGACATCGCAGAGATCGTGCGCTCGGCCGTCACCTCGGCAGGGCCGCACGCGTTGCGCGAGGGGATCTCGCTCACCGCGGACGTGCCCGATGGTCCGCTGCGACTGCTCATCGACGCCGGTCGGATCGGACAGGCCGTCGACAACCTGCTCTCCAACGCGATCAAGTTCACGCCGACCGGCGGCAGCGTCGTGGCGCGGATCCGCATGGTCGACAGCGGGGTCGAGCTCTCGGTGCGGGACACCGGCGTCGGCATCCCGGCGGACGAGCAGGCGATGCTGTTCACCCGGTTCTTCCGCGCATCGACGGCGACGCAGAACGCTGTCCCCGGCGTCGGTCTCGGGCTCACGATCACGCGGGCGATCGTGATCGCGCACGGCGGGACGATGGACATGACGAGCGAGGTCGGCGTCGGCACGGAGTTCCGGTTCACGCTGCCATCGGCACCGCGCACCGAGGTGCTGCACACCCTCAGCCTGACGGAGTGAGCAGCGCGGTGCCGGAGACGGCTCGCGACTGATAGCCTGGTCGGCTCGCCAGTCGCGGGCGGAAGGACGGCCTCGCACTGTGGGCTCCATCGATGTCTCCGGCGTCTCGCTGACGCTGCCCGACGGCAGACCGCTGCTCGACGACGTGACGTTCCGCGTCGGTCAGGGGTCGACCAGCGCGCTGATCGGTCCGAACGGGGCCGGCAAGACGACGCTGCTGCGGATCATCCGCGGCGACCAGGCCGTGGATGACGGTGTCGTGACCATCGACGGCGGCCTCGGCGTCATGGACCAGTTCGTCGGTCACGGCGAGCCCGGGCAGACCGTGCACGAGCTCCTCGTCCGTGTCGCGCCTCGTCGCATCCGAGCCGCGGCCGAGGCCCTCGAGGCAGCCGAGAACGCGCTGATCGATCGGGACGAGCACGATACGCAGATGGCATACGCCTCCGCGATCTCGGAGTACGCGGACGCCGGTGGCTACGAGCACGAGACGGTCTGGGACCAGTGCACGGTCTCGGCGCTGGGCCTGCCGTTCGAGCGGGCGCGCTACCGCGAGCTCACCACGCTGTCCGGCGGCGAGCAGAAACGGCTCGCACTCGAGGCGCTCCTTCGCGGACCCGACCAGGTGCTGCTGCTCGACGAGCCGGACAACTACCTCGACGTCCCGGCGAAGCGCTGGCTCGAGGCGCAGCTGCGCGAGTCTGCCAAGACGGTGCTGCTCGTGTCGCACGACCGCGAGCTGCTCGCTCGCGCCGCCGATCGGCTGATCAGCCTCGAGCCCGGTGGTGCTGGATCGACCGCCTGGGTGCACGGCGGTGGTTTCGCGACGTACCACCAGGCCCGCAGCGATCGGATGGACCGGCTCGACGAGCTGCGGCGGCGATGGGACGAGCAGCACGAGAAGCTGCGCATCCTCGTCGCGAACCTGAAGGTGAAGGCCTCGGCGAACGACGGTTTCGCCTCGCGCTACCAGGCTGCCCAGACACGGCTGCGGAAGTTCGAGGAGGCAGGGCCTCCGGAGGAGCGCCCGCCGTCGCAGGAGTTCGACATGCGGTTGCGCGGTTCGCGCACCGGCAAGCGCGCCGTGGTGGCGACGGGCCTCGAGCTCACCGGGCTCATGCGGCCCTTCGACGCCGAGGTCTGGTACGGCGACCGCGTCGCGGTGCTCGGCTCGAACGGGTCCGGCAAGTCGCACTTCCTGCGGCTGCTCGCGCGAGGCGGCAGCGACCCCGATCCGACGCTCGGACACCTGACGGCGGCGGGGGAGCAGGTCGGCGCGGTCGCGCACACCGGGCGCGCAGTGCTCGGGGCCCGTGTCGTGCCCGGGCTGTTCGCGCAGACGCACGCGCATCCGGAGTTCGTCGGCCGGACGCTCCTCGAGATCCTGCACCGCGGCGACGATCGACGCAGCGGGATGCCGCGGGATGCCGCCAGCTCGGCGCTCGACCGCTACGGGCTGGTCCGTCAGGCGCAGCAGACGTTCGAGTCGCTCTCAGGAGGCCAGCAGGCTCGTTTCCAGGTGCTGCTGCTCGAGCTGTCGGGGGCGACGCTCCTGCTGCTCGACGAGCCGACCGACAACCTCGACCTGGAGTCGGCTGAGGCGCTCGAGCAGGCGCTCGCGCGCTTCGAGGGAACGGTGCTCGCGGTCACGCACGATCGCTGGTTCGCCCGGTCCTTCGATCGCTTCCTGGTGTTCGGCTCCGAGGGTGACGTCTACGAATCGGGCGAGCCGGTCTGGGACGAACGCAGGGTGGCCAGGGCGCGCTGACCTGCGTCCCTGGGTCCACCTGGGTCCCTGGGTCCACCTGGGTCCCTGAGCCTGTCGAAGGGCCCGCCTCCCTGGGTCCCTGAGCCTGTCGAAGGGCCCGCACCGAACCGGACGTCAGGCGAGGCGGAACGGCTCGGCCGCGCGAGCGGCCGGGTCGACCGCGAGATCGGCGAGCACGGCGCCGATCCCGGTCGCGAATTTGAAGCCGTGCCCGGAGAACCCGGCACCGACGACGGTGCGACCCCGGCGGTCCAGCACGAAGGTGCCGTCGTCGGTTGAGGTGTACGTGCAGCTGATCGGCACGGCGCTGTCGGGGTCCAGCCCGGGCATCCACTCCCGCACGTATTCGCGCAGGGCGTCCTGATGCGTCGGCAGGTGCGGCCTGGCATCCGGATCGATCTCGTCGCCGACCCGGTGGAAGCCGACCTTGACCCCCTCGCCGGGCGTCGGCATGCCGTACACCGTGGCCGGGTACTCGGGCGGACCGACGACGTGGTTGAACGACGGCCACGCGGCATCCGTCGTCTGCGCGAAGTGCGCAGGTGTCTCCTCGGTGACCGTGAGGCGCGGCAGGCCGAGGCGCGACAGCATCCTGCTCGTCCAGGCCCCTGCGGTGACGACGACGGTCTCGGCGTGCAGCCGCGTGCCGTCGGCGAGTTCGAGCACGCCGCCGGCCGGATCCTCGCCGATGTGCGCGACCGGGGTGTTCCAGCGCACCTCGCCGCCACCGGCGACGATGCGCCGTTCGAGCTCGCGCAGCGCATCCGCCGCGCGCACGACGCCGGCGTCCGATGACCACAGCACGTCGCCGTCGAAGCGCATCCCTCGCCAGCGTCGTGCGCTCTCGGCCGCCGACAGCAGCTCGGCGTCGATGCCGCGGGCAGTGAGTCCGTCGCGTACGGCTGCGACGTCGAGGTCGCCGTGCGTGACGAGGCCGTGCAGCCGCAGCAGCGGCTCTCCGTCGACAGCGCCGAGGGCGTCCCAGCCGGCGCGGGCGCGCGCCAGGAGGTCGAGGTAGTGGTCCTCGACGTAGGCGTTGTTGAAGTTGCGGGTGGCGCCGTGCGATGCGCCCTCGTGGTGTCCGCGGGCGAATCGCTCCAGCACCACCGGACGCCGCCCTCGCCGGGTCAGCTCCCATGCCGTAGCCAGCCCCATCACGCCGCCGCCGACGATCGCGATGTCCACGGTCTCGCTCTTCATTGGTCCTCCTGGAGTCGGTTCCAGTCTCCCAGTCATCGCGCACTCACGGCCCCGGTAGGCTGGAGGGGTGACCATGGAGATCGAGCTCGGCCGAGGCAAGCGCGCGCGCCGCGCGTACACGTTCGACGACATCGCGGTGGTGCCGTCCCGGCGCACGCGCAACCCGGAGGACGTGTCCACCGCGTGGACGATCGATGCCTTCGGCTTCGACATCCCGGTGCTCGGCGCGCCCATGGACTCCGTCGTGAGCCCGCAGACCGCGATCATGCTGGGCAAGCTCGGCGGTCTCGGCGTCCTCGACCTCGAGGGGCTGTGGACCCGGTACGAAGACCCGGCGCCGCTCCTCGCTGAGATCGCAGGCCTCGACGAGAACCAGTCGACCGCGCGGATGCAGGAGCTGTACTCCGAGCCGATCAAGCCCGAGCTCATCACGGCGCGGATCGCGGAGATCCGCGACGCCGGCGTCACCGTGGCCGGGTCGCTCACACCGCAGCGCACGCAGGAGTACTACGACACCGTCGCCGCCGCCGGCGTCGACCTGTTCGTGATCCGCGGCACCACGGTGTCGGCCGAGCACGTGTCGAGCGTGGCCGAGCCCCTCAACCTCAAGAAGTTCATCTACGACCTCGATGTCCCCGTCATCGTCGGCGGAGCCGCGACCTACACCGCGGCACTGCACCTGATGCGCACCGGTGCCGCCGGCGTGCTCGTCGGCTTCGGCGGGGGAGCAGCGTCGACCACGCGTGCCACGCTCGGCATCCATGCGCCGATGGCCACAGCGGTCTCCGATGTCGCCGCAGCTCGTCGCGACTACCTCGACGAGTCCGGCGGACGCTACGTGCACGTGATCGCAGACGGCGGCGTCGGCACCTCGGGCGACATCGTCAAGGCCCTCGCGATGGGCGCTGATGCGGTCATGCTCGGCGTCGCGCTCGCGCGTGCGACCGATGCACCCGGACAGGGATTCCACTGGGGTCCCGAGGCGCACCACCCGAAGCTGCCCCGCGGCCGTCGTGTCAGCGTCGGCGGCATCGGCACGCTCGAGGAGATCCTCTACGGCCCGGCGCTCGTCGCCGACGGCACCGCCAACCTGATCGGCGCGCTGCGCAAGTCGATGGCGACCACCGGGTACTCCGACCTCAAGGAGTTCCAGCGGGTCGAGGTCGTCCTGGCTCCCTACGAGGCCTGAAGGGCTCGCGCACGACCGTGACATCACCGCTGCAGTTCCCGCCGACGCTTCGTGAGGTCATGCTCCGCGGTCGATGGATCGGGGTGCTGCTGCTGTGCCTGGTCGTCGCCGGTGTGTTCGCGTGGCTCGGCCAGTGGCAGCTGGAGCGCGCGATCGACACCGATCCGCCCCCTGCCGGTGTGACCGAGCAGGTGCAGCCCCTCGACGGGACCCTCGAACCGGGGGTCTACCTCCCCGAACCGCTGGTCGGACAACGCGTCGAGACCGAGGGCAGTTGGATCCCCGGCGACTTCCTGGTCGTCTCGAACCGCTTCAACGGCGGGGTCGAGGGGTACTGGGTCACCGGACAGCTCCGCGTCGCCGAGCGCACCTCGATCGCGGTCGCGGTCGGCTGGGCTCCGGATCGCGAGAGCGCGGATGCCGCAGCAGCCGAGCTCGAAGCGGATGCCGACGGCAGCACCGTCGCGATCACCGGCCGCATCATCTCCGACGAGGGACCGTCCGTGCCGCCGCGCACGGAGCCCGATCGGATGGACCGGATGTCTCCCGCCACGCTCCTGAGCCGCTGGCACGACACCGAGCAGCTCGATGTCTACCGCCCGTACCTCGCGTCGACGACGGCGTCCGCAGGGCTGGTCGACATCGATTCCCCCGCACCGGACGAGATCTCGCCGGTCAATTGGCTGAACGTGTTCTACGCGGTCGAATGGGCCATCTTCGCCGGCTTCGCGTTCTACCTCTGGTACCGCTTGGCGAAGGACGCGTGGGAGCGCGAAGTCGAGGAATTCGAGGATGCCGCAGCGGCATCCGTCTGATCGATTCCCGCGCTGATCTGAGGCGAGGACTCGTCATCGGTCGCGCCTGCCGCACCGATGATCACTCGGTGTCCAATCGGCAAACACCATTGAGGATGTCGGGACCGCTCCGTAAGCTCGCAACATGTGTGCGGGCTGGGAGGTCCCAGTGCGCGCCGTGACAGATTCATGAGAGATGTCGCTACACCGACCGAGGAGACCGCACCGATGATGTCCGCTCCAGAGGATGGGAACCGCATGGTCCCCGTCTCGCACCGCAGAAACAGGGGGCGCGTCGGCGCTCTCGCACTGACCTGTGTGGCAGCACTGGGCTTCGGCTCGCTGACCGCAGCGCCCGCGTTCGCAGACACCACCGGGACGGGGGTGGTGATCAATGAGGCGTACCTCTCCGGAGGCAGCGCCGGTGCCGCGTTCACGAACAAGTTCGTCGAGCTGTACAACCCGACGTCCGAGCCGGTCACCCTCGACGGGTTCTCGCTGCAGTACCGCTCGGCGACCGGCACGGCGAACTTCAACGGTGTCGCACCGCTGACCGGCGTGATCCCCGCAGGCGGCTACTACCTGGTGCAGGGCAACAGCAACGGGACCAACGGCGCAGCGCTGCCCGACCCCGATGCGGTCAGCACCCTGACCCCGAGCGGCACCAACGGCACGCTCGCGCTCGTCGAGGGCACGGCGCCGGTCGCGTTGACCCCCGGCTCGGTCGCAGGCGTCGACGGCGTGGTCGATCTGCTCGGCTACGGCACGTCGAACACCTTCGAGACCGCGGCGGCGACCCCGCCCACAGGGAACACCGACGTCAAGTCGCTGAACCGCACGAACGGTGCTGATACCGACGACAACAGCGCGGACTTCTCGCTCTCCGCCACGATCACCCCGCAGAACTCCGGCGGCACCGATCCGGGAACGGATCCGGGCACCGATCCCGGAACGGACCCCAAGAAGGTCTCGATCGCCGAGGTGCAGGGCACCGCCGACGTCTCGCCGCTGAACGGCCAGACCGTCACGGTCGAGGGCGTCGTGACCGGCGACTACCGCACGGGCGGCTACAAGGGCATCTCGATCCAGACCCAGGGCTCCGGCGGCGCGAACGACGCGACGCCCGGAGCATCCGACGGCGTCTTCGTCTTCCTGAACGCGCTGGCTCCGAACCTCGCGATCGGCGACCTCGTCTCGGTCACCGGCTCGGTGAGCGAGTACTTCGGCCAGACCCAGGTGAACCCGACGGCGCTCTCGGGCATCACGGTCGTCACCCCCGGTGCAGGCGTCCCGGAGGTCACGCCGCTGCCCGACACCGTGCGCGGCGCCGACCGTGAGCAGTACGAGAACATGCTCGTCGCGCCCACCGGGTCCTACCGCCTCGCCTCGAGCCACCAGCTCTACAACTTCGGAACGCTGTGGCTGAACCCGGGCGAGTTGAACGTCAAGAGCACCGAGACCACGCGTCCCGGCGCCGAGGCCGCGGCCATCGCCGCGGCGAACCGCGCGAACCGGATCCTGCTCGATGACGGCTGGTCCGTGCAGGTCGGCAACAGCACGCACCCCGGCGAGCAGCCGTACTTCACGACCGACACGGTCGTGCGCAACGGCGACACCGTCGACTTCAGCGACACGGGCTACGTGCTGCAGTGGGGCTTCGACGACTGGCGTCTGCAGCCGACCGTGCCGATCGACGACGCATCGCCCGCCTCGCTCAAGGCAGGGTTCGAAGCCACGAACGCGCGCACGACGACGCCGCCTGAGGTCGGGGGCGATGTGCAGGTCGCGTCGTTCAACGTCTACAACTACTTCACGACGCTGCAGTCCGAGAACCCTGACGCGCGCGGAGCGGCGAACGCCGCCCAGTTCGCGATCCAGAAGTCGAAGATCGTCGCGGCCATCAACGGGCTCGACGCCGAGATCGTCTCGCTCATGGAGATCGAGAACTCGGTCAAGCTGGGCAAGCCGATCGACACGGCGCTCAAGGATCTGGTCGCCGGTCTGAACGCGGACGCCGGCAGCGAGGTCTGGGACTACGTGCCGACGCCGGACGCGCTGAACAACGCGGCGACGACCGACTTCATCACGAACGCGATCATCTACAAGAAGGACGCCGTCACGACCGTCGGTGACAGCGCCACGGTCACCGACGAGACCGTGTGGGGCAACGCCAGAGAGCCGATCGCCCAGGCGTTCGACATCGACGGCCGCGTGGTCACGGTGGTCGCGAACCACCTGAAGTCCAAGTCGCCGCCCTCGGGGGCCGGTGCTGAGCCGGCCGATGGTCAGGGCTTCTTCAACGCCGACCGCGTCGGACAGGCGAACGCGATCCTGGCATTCACCGAGACGCTCGAAGACAGCACCGGCAGCAGCGACATGCTGCTGATCGGCGACTTCAACGCCTACGGCAAGGAAGATCCGATCGACGTCTTCACCTCGAAGGGCTGGAGTGACCTGGTCGCCGACAAGACCGACGGGCAGTACACCTACTCGTTCGACGGCGCGCTCGGCTCGCTCGACCACGTGATCGCCTCGCCCTCGCTGAGCGCGTCGATCACGGGCGCCGGTGTCTGGACGATCAACTCGCCGGAGTGGAGCGACCGCGGCTATGCGTTCGGCGCCACCGAGGCAGGGACGCCGTACCGGTCCAGCGACCACGACCCGATCATCGTCGGCGTCTCCTCGGAGATCCCGCCGGTGAGCATCGACGTCGTCACGATCAACGACTTCCACGGACGCATCGAAGCCGATGGTGCTGCCGCAGGAGCTGCGGTCGTCGCGGGCGCCGTCAAGCAGTTCCGCGAGGCGAACCCCAACACGATCTTCGCCGGAGCCGGCGACCTGATCGGCGCGTCGACGTTCACGTCGTTCATCAACGACGACAACCCGACGATCGACGCGCTGAACGCGGCCGGTCTCGATGTGAGCGCCGCGGGCAACCACGAGTTCGACCAGGGCTGGGAGGATCTGCGCGACCGTGTGCAGGACCGAGCTGACTGGGAGTACATCTCGTCGAACGTGTTCCTCACCGAGACCGGCGAGCCCGCGCTCGCACCCGCCTGGGTCAAGGAGCTCGACGGTGTGAAGGTCGGCTTCATCGGCGCGGTCACGGAGGACCTCGACTCGCTCGTGTCGCCGGAAGGCATCGCTGACCTCGAGGTCCGCAGCATCGTCGACTCCGTGAACGCGGTGGCCGACGACCTGCGCGACGGCGACGCGTCGAACGGCGAGGCCGACGTGATCATCCTCCTGGTGCACGAGGGCGCGGCCAGCGTCGAGCTCTCGAGCATCACCGAGGACTCTCCGCTCGGCGAGATCGTCTACGGGGTCGATCAGGACGTGGACGCGATCGTCTCGGCGCACACGCACCTGGCGTACAACCACGTGATCGACGGACGACCGGTCGTCTCGGCCGGCCAGTACGGCGAGAACCTGGGGCTGATGAACCTCCAGGTCGACCCGAAGACGAAGGAGCTGCTCTCGATCACCAACCAGATCAAGCCGCTCACGGCTGCGGGCCAGCCGCTGTACCCGGCGGTGCCTGAGGTGGCGGACATCGTCGCGAAGGCGAAGGCCGAAGCCGACGTGCTGGGTGCGATCAAGGTGGGCGATATCACGGCCGACTTCAACCGTGCTCGCCAGACGAACGGCTCGGAGAACCGCGGTGGCGAGTCCACCATCGGCAACTTCGTCGCCGACGTGCAGAAATGGTCGACGGGTGCCGACATCGCACTGATGAACCCGGGCGGCATCCGCGCCAACCTGACCTACGCCTCGTCCAACGCGTCGGATCCGGACGGCAACGTCACGTACCGCGAGGCGGCGACGGTGCAGCCGTTCGCCAACACGCTCGTCACGCTCTCCCTCACGGGTGCGCAGCTGAAGGGCGTGCTGGAGGAGCAGTGGCAGCCGGCCGGTTCGGCTCGACCGTTCCTGAAGCTCGGCGTCTCGGAGGGGCTGGTCTACGCATACGACCCCGCCGCGGCACAGGGTTCGCGGGTCACCTCGATCACACTGAACGGCACACCGATCGACCCGGCGGCGAGCTACACGGTCGCAGCCAACTCGTTCCTCGCGGCGGGTGGAGACAACTTCTTCACCTTCAAGGAGGGCACCGGCAAGCGCGACACCGGCAAGGTCGACCTGCAGTCGATGGTCGACTGGTTCGACGCCAACAAGACCGCGACACCCGATCAGGCGCAGCGTGCGGTCGGCGTCTCGGTCAGCGCAGCGGATGCCGACGGCTACAGCGCGGGCGACCAGGTCACCGTCTCGCTCTCCTCGCTCGCGTTCAGCGCGGGGGAGCCGGCACCAGGCGAGGTGACGCTCTCTCTGGGCGGCACGCAGCTCGCAAGCGGCGCGGTCGACCCGACCATCGTCGACACGACCGATGAGGCAGGGCGGGCCAGCCTGACGTTCACTGTTCCGTCGGGTGTCTTCGGTGAGCAGGTGCTCACCGTGGCCGTCGCCGGGACCGGGACGACCGTGCAGGTGCCGTTCACGATCAACGGGGAGGAAGCCTTCGCCGGAACGATCGACCTCGGATCCTCGAAGGTGACCGCTGGCAAGAAGCTCCAGGTCACCGGAGCAGGCTACCTGCCGGGCGAGACCGTGAGCATCGAGTTGCACCCCAAGAAGGGCAACCCGGTCCAGGTCGGCACGGTCACGGTCGGTGCAGACGGCACGTTCAGCACCTCGGTCACCGTGCCGAAGAGCGCACCGTCCGGAAAGTACACCGTCGCGGCGGCGCAGGCCGATGGGGATGCGGCGACCGCCACGGTCACCGTCAACCGCCCAGGCGGCATCATCGGCGCGATCCTCGACTGGCTCTGGAGCCTGATCAGCGGATGGTTCTGATGGTTCTGATCCAGTCCTGACGGGTGCCGAACCGGCCCCTCTGATGCGACCCGGCCCCCTGAGTGCTTCACTCAGGGGGCCGGGTCGCGCTCAGGGGGCCGGTTCGGCACGTGTGCTTCAGGGCGTGAGCACCTGCACGTCGGCCTGGGCGAGGGCTGCGGCGATGTGCGGGGGCGGCGGTGCATCCGTGATCAGGTAGTCGGCCTGGTCGAGGTGCGCGATCTGCGCGAAGAAGCGCCGGTCGAGCTTCGAGGAGTCGGCGAGGATGGCGGTGCGCTCCGCGCGCTGCATCATCTCGGACATCATCGCGGCATCACCGAGGTTCGAGGCAGAGTATCCCTCCTCGTCGACGGCGCCGACACCGATCAGGGCGAGGTCGCAGCGGATGTCGACCTCGGGGCCGCCTGGCGTCATCGTGAACGTGACCGGCCCTGTCGTCGCCTGCGTGATCGAACGGACCGCGCCCCCGAAGAGGTAGAGGTCGCGGAAGGCCGACGGCGCGATCTCGGCGGGGATGCGCAGGTTGTTCGTGGCGATCGTCAGGTCCTGATGGTTGCGCAGCGCGCGTGCGACAGCGAGCGTCGTGGTGCCGGCGTTCAGCATGACCACCGAGCCGTTCTGCACGAGGTCGGCGGCGATGCGGGCGATGCGCTCCTTCTCCTCGGTCTGCACGCGCATTCGCACATCGAGTGCGCGGTCCTTCAGCGGACCGCTCGCGGTGCTGACGGCGCCGCCATGGGTGCGGACGAGCACGCCCTCCCGGTCGAGCTGGTCGAGATCTCGGCGGATGGTGTCGATCGAGACGCTGAAATGCTCGGCGAGATCGCTGACGGTGACCTGGCCGGTCTGCTCGACGTAGGAGGCCAGATCGGCCTTTCTTCCTGCAGGGAGGCGACGTCGTTGTGCCGTTCCAGAAGCTTCCATGCACACATCTCTAGCACATGAACGCGGACAACGCCGCATACATGCGCAGAAAACAGCATTCCTGATCCGTCGGCGACTTTCCGCGTGCTGACGCGGAATCGGCGGAGGATTGGTCGCAACTTGTTTCGTGCCAACCCTTGACGTTTCTGCAGATGTCGGCATAACATTGCTCAAAACCGCATGAACAAGCACCGAAGCGCGTCATGCGGCACCATCTCGAAGAGGAGAAAGTGTGATGACCACAGTGGGACGAGGGCAGCGGCGGACCCTGAAGATCGTCGGCGCCGCGACCGCAGCCGTTTCGATGCTGGTGGTGGCTGGTTGCACCCCCAGCACGTCCGGCGACAGCGGCGGCAGTGACGGTGACGTGACGATCGAATTCGCGCAGTGGTGGGAGCCCGAACTCCCCGACGGCGAGTTCCGCGCGTTGATCGACAAGTTCGAAGAGGCGAACCCCGGCATCACGGTCGACCTCGTGAGCGGCCCGTACGCATCGACCAAGGAGCAGCTCTTCGCGGGCGCGGCATCCGGCACCATGCCCGACGTCGTCGGTCTCGACGGCGCCTGGGTGAACGACTTCGCCTCGCAGGGCGTCATCTCCGACCTGAGCGCGCTCATGAAGGAGTACGACTACGACGACAGCGAGCTGGCGAGCCAGATCCAGGTCGACGGCAGCACGTACATGATCCCGGTCGTGAACTTCGTGTACCCGATGTTCACGAACGACACCCTGCTGGCCGAGGCCGGCGTCACCGCCCCGCCGACCACCCGCACCGAGTTCGCGGATGCCGCGGCGAAGGTCTCCGCCCTCGGCGGCGATGCGTCCGGCTGGGTTCTCCCGCTGTCGCTCGAAGCGCCGAACGGCGTGCAGAACGACGTCATGTCGTGGGTGTGGGCCTCCGGCGGCTCGATGCTGAAGGACGGCAAGCCCGACCTGACGAACGACGACGTCACCTCGGCGGTCGACTTCATCGGCGGCCTGTGGGACGACGGCTCGATCGCCTCCGGCTCCTTCACCATGAAGGAGCAGGACAAGGTCGAGGAGTTCACGAACGGTCGTGTCGGCATGATGATCGACTCGCTCGCGCACATCAACCTGATCCGCGAGACGAATCCCGACCTGAAGTTCTCGATCTCGGCGCTCCCCGCTGAAGACGGATACGACGGCGAACGAGGCATCCCGTACGCATCGTGGGGCATCGGCGTCGCCGAGAACTCCGAGCACAAGGAAGCCGCGTTCAAGCTCGTCGAGTTCCTGATGAGCGAGGACACCAACTCCGAGCTGTCGACCATGGCGAAGGCGTTCCCCGGCAACTCCAAGTCCGTGCCCGACTTCGTGAACGACGACGAGCTCTTCAAGAAGGCGTTCGAGATCTACCAGGCGGGCTACCCGGCGAACGAGTTCACCGGACTCCCCGTCGCCGAGGAGCTCATGCGCCTGCTCGGCGAGCAGCTGCAGGCGGCCTTCGACGGACAGCAGTCGATCGACGACGCGCTGAAGAAGGCACAGGAGGCCTGGGAAGCGGAGTTCTGACTCTCCCGCCTCCCACCTGAACTGGGTGCCGCATCGCCGATGCGATGCGGCACCCGACCAACCAAGGAGTACCGGTTCCCATGAGCCTCAGAACCCACGACGACACCGAGGTGATCGTCACCGGGGTCTCGCTGTCACGCCGCCGTCGGCAGCTGCGCAAGACCACGGAGTCCTACGCCTTCCTCTCGCCGACGATCATCCTGCTGTTCGTGCTGATGATCGTCCCGATCATCATGGTGATCGGGTACTCGTTCCAGGACAACGTGATCCTGAACAAGTCGCCGGAGTTCGTCGGCATCCAGAACTACGTGGAGATCCTCTCGGATCCCGGGTTCTGGAAGGCCACCGGCAACACGATCATGTTCACCGTCGCCAGCGTCGTCGCGCACCTCGTGCTCGGACTCGGCTTCGCGATGATGCTGAACAGCCCCCTGCTCGGCGGCTTCGCCCGCTCGCTCTTCCGGGCCCTGTACGTGCTGCCGTGGCTCTTCACGGTCGCCGTGATCGCGGTCCTGTGGCGCATGCTCCTCGCCCCCAACGGCGTCATCAACTTCCTGCTCAACACCGACATCGAGTGGCTCGCCTCACCGCAGCTCGCGCTCGGCACCATCATCTTCATCAACATCTGGGCCGGCTACCCGTTCTTCATGGTCAGCCTGCTCGCAGGCCTCCAGGGCATCCCGAACGAGCTCAACGAGGCGGCGACCGTCGACGGCGCAGGCGCGATCCAGCGCTTCTGGAACGTGACCATCCCGCAGCTCCGCCCGATCATCATCAGCCTCGTGCTGCTCGACCTGATCTGGACCTCGCAGCAGTTCGCGCTGATCTGGATGACCACCGGCGGTGGCCCGATCGATGTGACCGAGGTGCTCAGCACCTTCACCTACAAGCTGGCCTTCGCGAAGTACGACTTCTCGCTCGCGGCGACCTCAGCCGTCCTCGTGCTCCTCATGTCGATGGTGCTCGCCGTGTTCTACGTCCGTCACCAGAAAGCGAGGGACTGATCATGGCGCTCACCGTCAAGGCTCAGCGCAGCGTCCAGAAGACCGGTGTCACGATCGGCCTCATCCTCGGAGCCGTGTTCGCCGCAGGACCGGTGCTCTGGATGCTGTCCAGCTCGTTCAAGTCGAACACGCAGATCTTCGAGCTCCCGCCGCGGCTGATCACCGACACGTTCTCGTTCGACGCCTACATCGCGATCTTCACGAACCCCGAGACGATGCGGTTCTTCCTGAACAGCTACATCGTCGCGGGCGCTGTGACGATCCTGACGCTGATCGTCGCGATCCAGGCCGCCTACGCCTTCAGCCGCTTCGAGTTCCGGGGCAAGCGCATCCTGAACGTGGTGATCGTCAGCGTGCAGGCCGTGCCGCCGATCACCCTGCTGATCCCGTACTTCGGGCTCATGGTCGGCCTCGGGCTGTACAACTCGTACCTCGGCCTGATCCTCACCTACATGGTGTTCACGCTGCCCTACGCGATCATCATGATGACCGGCTACTTCAACACCCTGCCGAAGGAGCTCGACGAGGCGGTGCGCGTCGACGGCGCCGGATCCATGACCGCGCTGTGGCGCATCCTCGTGCCGATCTCCGTGCCCGGCATCGTCTCAGTCGGCATCTACACGTTCATGATCGCGTGGAACGAGTATCTGTTCGCGCTGACGCTCACCCGAACGATCGACATGCGCACCGTGCCCATCGGCATCCAGCTCCTGATGGGGCAGCACTCCTACGAGTGGAATCAGATCATGGCGATGAGCGTGCTCGGTTCGATCCCGGTGCTGATCCTCTTCCTCTTCTTCCAGCGCTACTTCATCAGCGGGCTCACTGCGGGCTCCGTGAAGAGCTGACCTTCGTCACCTTTCACTTCGACCATCACGAAAACAGGAGAATCACGTGCTCTACACCGGCAAATCAATCCTCGATGTCGCGAACGCGAACAACTTCGCGATCCCCGCGTTCAACATCAGCGACTGGGCGATGTTCAACGGCATCATCGACATCAGCGAGGAACTGTCCGCACCGGTCATCATCGCGATCCACCCGGACGAGGTCTCCCACATCACGACCGACCTGATCGCAGCGATGCACTCGCGGGCGCACCGCGCCAGCGTCCCTGTCGCGATCCACTGGGACCACGGCGGCACCTACGAGCAGATGATCGTCGCGATCCAGGCCGGCTTCACCTCGGTCATGATCGACGCCTCGCTGCTGCCGTTCGATGAGAACGTGGCGCTCACCCGCAAGGTCGTCGAAGCCGCGCACGCGGTGGGCGTGCAGGTCGAGGGCGAGCTCGGCACCATCGGCGCGAACGACAGCTACGGCGAGTCCGGCGCAGCGGAGATCATCTACACGAACCCGGACGACGCGGTGCGCTTCGTGAACGAGACCGGCGTCGACAGCCTCGCGATCGCGATCGGCACCTCGCACGGCCTGTACCCGGCTGAGAAGAACCCCGAGCTGCGTCACGACCTGCTCGAGCAGATCAAGGCAGCGGTGAAGATCCCGCTCGTGCTGCACGGCGGATCGTCGAACCCGGATGCCGAGCTGCGCCGCGCGGTGGAGCTCGGCGTCAACAAGATCAACATCTCGAGCGACATCAAGGTCTCGTACCACAACCGCATGCGTGAGATCCTCGGAACCGACGAGCGTCTGCGCGAGCCGAACGCGATCCAGCCGGAGCCGATCGCCGCCATGAAGGTCACGGCGGCTGAGAAGATCAAGCTGTTCGGTGCAGACGGCAAGGCCGACCTGTACTGAGCGACGCGTTCGAGGGGGAGGGCGATCGAGGGATGATCGGCGACGGGAACAGTGACAGTGAGTGACAGGCAGCTCGTGCTCGGGCTCGGCGGCACCGTCGACTTCGAGCTGCGGTGGGACTCCGCCGTGATCGAACGGCTGGCGCACGAGCATCGGGTGCGGCGGCATGAGCTGACGCCCTCGGCGCCGGTCGTCGACGAGCGGTCGCTGCTCGTCACGGTCCTCGCGTTCGTCGCTGCGGGCACAGGGGCTGAACGGTTCGTCGCCTCCTCCGAGGTCGTCGAGGGGTTCGCGTCGCACTTCGCGTACGACGTGACCCTCGGCGGCACCGGGGTGCGGGCAGGACTCGTGCTCGACAGCCTCGGCATCCCCAGCGTGCAGCACCTCGTGAGCATCGACGACAACGTGCGGCGGCTGCTGCCGTCGGCGATCACGATCCTGTCGTCCGCTGAGCACGACACCCTCGACCCGCACCTGATCGTGCAGTATCCGGTGGGGGCGACGGTGCGGCTGCTCGACGGCGACATCGTCTCACCCGCCGCGAATCGGCTGATCTTCGCGAATGACCCGCCGAACCGCGAGATGGCGCTCGCCGCCGGATTGCCGGATGCGCTCGCCACGGCGTCCGCGTTCCTGATCTCCGGCTTCAACACGATGCAGGACCATGCGCTGCTCGAACAGCGGCTCGACGAGATCGTGCTCGCGATGCGGCGGCTCCCCGATGACGCACTGGTCTACTACGAGGACGCCGGCTTCTACACGCGGGCGTTCGCCGAGACGGTGCGGGGGCGCCTGCTGCCGCACATCGACGTCTACGGCATGAACGAGGACGAGCTGCAGGAGTACGTCGGCCATGCCGTCGATCTGCTCGACGCAGCCGACGTGGTGCGTGCCCTGGGCGAGGTGCAGCGGATCATCCAGGTGCCCACGCTCGTCGTGCACACCAGGCACTGGGCGATCGCGGTCGGCGCGGATGCCGCGCGTCACCGTGACGCCGTGGAGAGCGCGGTGCGGGTGGCCGCGACCCGATATCGGCTCGGTGATGACTTCAGCGCTGCCGAGGCCGAGGCGACCGCAGCGATGGCACGACACCGCGGTGGGGCAGTCCTCGTGGATGCGGTGGAGCTCGCGTTTCCGGATGCGGTCGGCGTTCCGGCCTTCGCGCTCGACGTCGCGCACCCCACGACGATCGGTCTCGGCGACAGCTTCGTCGGCGGTTTCCTCGCCGCACACGCACACGCACACGCACATGCACAGGACGGATTGCAACGATGAACCCGATACGACTCTCCTCGAACCGCCCGCCGGAGCGCTTCTACCGCGGTGGCGAGCGCCTCGATGCCTTCCGTGGCGAGAGCGGTGCGACCGAGCGCGTGCCGGAGGACTGGGTAGCGTCGACCACGACGATCCGCGGCGAGGAGACGCTCGGTCTGAGCACCCTGCCGGACGGACGCGTGCTGCGCGATGCCGTCGAGGCCGACCCCGTCGCCTGGCTCGGCGCCGAGCACGTGGATCGGTGGGGTGCGGACATCCGTCTGCTGGTGAAGATCCTCGACGCCGGCCAACGGCTTCCGGTGCACGCGCATCCGCATGACGATTTCGCCGCCACGCACCTGGGGCGCGCGCACGGCAAGGCGGAGGCCTGGTACATCCTCGAGGGTGGGCCGGTGCACATCGGCCTGCGCGATGACGTCGACCCGGCAGCGCTCGCCGAGCTGGTCGCCCGGCAGGACGTCGATGCGCTGCTCGGCCTGCTGCACGAGATCCCGGTGGCCCCTGGGGATGTCGTGTGGGTGCCCGCGGGGGAGCTGCACGCGATCGGCGCCGGTGTGCTGCTGCTCGAGCTGCAGCAGCCGGAGGACCTGTCGATCCTGCTCGAGTGGGAGGGGTTCGCGATCGACGGTCCCGGGCTCGGGCACCTGGGGCTGGGCTTCGAGCTCGCTCTCACGGCGGTGAACACCCACGGCCGCAGTTTCGACGACATGCGCAACATCGTGCGGAAAGCGCCCGCCTCCGGCGCCGCGCTCCCGTTGGACGCTGACGAGTACTTCCGCCTCGATCGGTTCCCGGTCAGCGGCGTCGTCACGATCGAGGCCGGCTTCTCGATCGTGGTGGTGACCGCCGGTGCCGTCGAGATCGCCGGTGAGCGCTTCGGCGCCGGATCGACCCTGCTGGTGCCCGCGAGTGCAGGGCAGCTCACGGCGATGGGTGACGGAGAGCTGCTGGTCGCGCGTCCACCGGCGGCCTGAGCCTGACCAGACCAGCCGCCCGGTGCTCCTTCGGCGCATTCTCGCGCCGACTAGACTGGTCGCATGCCCGAACCGAAAGTCGCCAGCTTTCCGGCGATCCGTGGTGCGCTGAAGTTCTACCAGATCGCGTCGATCATCACCGGAGTCATGCTGCTCCTGCTGCTCGCCGAGATGGTGCTCAAGTACACGCCGATCCACCTCGAACTCTTCGCCGGAGGGTCGGGAGGAGCGCTCTGGTTCGCCGGCGTCCTCGCCGGACCCGACTGCCAGTGGTGGTCGCTGTTCGCCCCGATGACGAACTCCTGCGAGATGACCTCGCTCGGTGACGGGTTCAACCTGTCGCTGTTCATCCTGGTCGCGCACGGCTGGTTCTACGTCGTCTACCTGTTCGCGTGCTTCCGCATGTGGAGTCTGATGCGCTGGCCGTTCCGCCGCTTCATCCTGCTCGCACTCGGCGGCGTCATCCCGCTGCTCTCCTTCATCATGGAGACCATCGTCGCCCGCGAAGTGAAGACCTATCTCGCCACAAGAGAGGCCGCTGAGGCCCCTGCCCCGGAAGGTGTCCGTTGACCGAACAGTCAGAGACCCAGCAGCGCCCAGCGCTCGTCGTCGACTTCGGCGCGCAGTACGCGCAGCTGATCGCCCGTCGTGTCCGTGAGGCCGGTGTCTACAGCGAGATCGTGCCGCACACCGCCACGGCGGAGGAGATCGCGGCCAAGAACCCGGTCGCCATCATCCTCTCCGGCGGTCCGTCTTCGGTGTACGAGGAAGGCGCTCCGCGCCTCGACCCCGCAGTCTTCGAGCTCGGTGTGCCGACGCTCGGCATCTGCTACGGCTTCCAGTACATGGCTCAGACCCTCGGCGGCGAGGTCGCGAACACCGGCCTGCGCGAGTACGGAGCCACGGATGCCGTGATCTCCGGCGACGGCGGGACGCTGCTCGGCGGTCAGCCCGCAGCGCAGAACGTCTGGATGAGCCACGGCGACCAGGTCGCCAAGGCACCAGAGGGCTTCGATGTGCTCGCGACGACGGATGCGACCAAGGTCGCCGCCTTCGCGAACGAGGAGCGCGGCTTCTACGGCGTGCAGTGGCACCCCGAGGTCAAGCACTCCGACCACGGGCAGCAGGTGCTCGAGAACTTCCTGCACAAGGGTGCCGGCCTGGCGTCCGACTGGAACAGCGGCAACGTGATCGCCGAGCAGATCGAGCGGATCCGCGAGCAGGTCGGTGACGCTCGCGTCATCTCCGCGCTCTCCGGCGGCGTCGACTCCGCCGTGTCAACGGCGCTCGTGCACAAGGCGATCGGCGACCAGCTCACCGCGGTCTTCGTCGACCACGGCCTCCTCCGCAAGGGCGAGCGCGAGCAGGTCGAGCAGGACTACGTCGAGTCCACCGGTGTGCGGCTGATCACGGTCGACGCGGCAGAGACGTTCCTCGGCCACCTGAAGGGTGTGACCGACCCCGAGGAGAAGCGCAAGATCATCGGCCGCGAGTTCATCCGCGCGTTCGAGAAGGTGCAGCTCGACCTGGTCGCCGAGGCGAAGGCCTCCGGCGGCGCTCCGGTGAAGTTCCTCGTGCAGGGCACGCTCTACCCGGACGTCGTCGAGTCCGGCGGCGGGGCAGGCACCGCGAACATCAAGTCGCACCACAACGTCGGCGGGCTGCCGGACGACCTCGACTTCGAGCTGATCGAGCCGCTGCGCGCCCTGTTCAAGGACGAGGTCCGCGCGATCGGTCGCGAGCTCGGCATCCCGGAGGCGATCGTGGGACGCCAGCCGTTCCCCGGACCGGGCCTCGGCATCCGCATCATCGGCGAGGTCACCCAGGACCGTCTCGAGATCCTCCGCGAGGCAGATGCCATCGCGCGCGAGGAGCTCACGAAGGCGGGCCTCGACCAGGAGATCTGGCAGTGCCCTGTGGTGCTCCTGGCCGACGTCCGCTCGGTCGGCGTGCAGGGCGACGGCCGCACCTACGGTCACCCGATCGTGCTGCGTCCGGTGTCGAGTGAAGATGCCATGACGGCCGACTGGACCCGCCTGCCCTACGACGTGCTGTCGAAGATCTCCAACCGCATCACGAACGGCGTCCGCGACGTCAACCGCGTCGTGCTCGACGTGACGTCGAAGCCGCCGGGAACCATCGAGTGGGAGTGACGGAGTCGCGCTCACTCGACCATGAGCACAGCGTGGCACTCGATCGCGCCGGCGAGCGAGTGGGAGTGACGGGTGCAGGCGTCCTGCCGGACGCCGACTACCTGGTGCTGTCGAGCCGCCTGATCCCGGGGCTCGACGGCGGGTACACGATCGCGACCCTCGCGCGTGCCAGGCAGCTGGCCGGTGCCGGCGTCGGGGACGGCGCCGGGCCGCAGCTGCTGACGTTCGATCCCGGCACGCTCGAGGCGCACGCCGAGCATCGCGCGACGTTCGTGGAGCGCGGCGCCCTGACCGACCCGTCCCGGCTGCGCAACCTCTTCGACGAGGCGAGGGACGATGATGGGGGAGCGGCCGAGTGGCTGCTCGCCGCTGCGGACCCTGCCCTCACGGCGAACGACGGCGTCGAGTACCGGACGATCGCGGATGCAGAGGGGCGGCCGTTCGTGGCGCTCCCGGTGATCGCGGGCGATCCCGATTGGCACCTGAGCACCGAGCCGGTGCAGGTCTTCGGCGGCGACGGCGTCGTGGTCGGAGGGCTTCCGGGCTTCGGCGGGATCTACCGCGCCTGGCTGCAGCACGTCACGGCCGGTCTCGGCGAGCGCCCGATCGTCGTGATCTGCGAGTCCCGGCAGCTCGGCGAGCTCATCGTCGGCTGGTCCGACCCCCGCGTCCGCATCCTGCACACCATCCACACGATCCACCTCGAGGCCCCTTACACCGCGGACGCCCCGATGAACGCGCTGTGGACGCGCTGGCTCGGCCTCGCCGACCGCTTCGATGCGGTGGTCTGGCCGACCGGCACGCAGCGCGACGACGTGGTCGCCCGATTCGGCTCGGCGGCGCAGCACGAGGTCGTGCCCAATCCGATCCCCGCGGTCGAGCGCCGCGACGACCTGCGCGAACCGGGACTCGTCGTGGCGCTCGGACGCCTCGCGTCGGGCAAGCGCGTGGATCACGCGATCCGTGCGTTCCTCGCCGCCGACGTGCCTGGCACGCGCCTGGAGATCTGGGGCGGCGGACCCGAGCAGGATGCCCTCGCGGCGCTGATCGACGAGCTCGGCGCCGGCGACCGCGTCGTGCTCGCCGGGTACACCGACGACCCCGGGCGGGTGCTCGACCGCGCGTCCGTCGTGGTCACGGCGACCGCCTTCGAGGGACAGCCGCTGTCGATCGTCGAGGCGCTGCTGCATGGAGCGCCGGTCGTGTCGTACGACGCCCGCTACGGCATCCGTGATGTCCTCGAACAGGGCGGCGGCGTGCTGGTGCCGTACGGCGACGAGGCAGCGCTGGCGGATGCGCTGCGCAGTGTGCTCGGCGACGAGAGCCTGCGGGCACGCCTGAGCGCAGAGGCACCCGAGGTCGCCGCGGCCTGGAGCCCGGAGCGTTCGCTCACCGCGCTCACCGCGGCGATCTCCGACGCCGTCGCGCGGCCCTCGCGCCGCGCCTGACCGCGGCGCGTCCCCTCGCCCGAGAGCGCGGCCCTTCCGGTCGCGGTTCGCGCCGTCGCGCGCGCCCGGAAGCAGCGTGAACTGCGACCGGAAGGAGCATCCGAGAAAAAGTTCCGGAGGATGTCGATCCTGGCGATTCCCATTCGACGTCTTGAGTGAGAGGGTCGAGAAGCCGGCCCCAGAACAAGGAGAACATCATGAAGTACATGCTCATCATGCGCGCGACCGACGAGGCCGTCGAGGCATACAAGGAGACCCCCTTCGAGCAGGTCATCGAGGCCATGGGGAAGTACAACGAGTCCATGATCAAGGCGGGCGTGCTCGCCGCCGGCGAAGGTCTGACGGATGCCGCCGAGGGATTCGTCGTCGACTTCAGCGCCGAGACCCCGCTCATCACAGACGGCCCCTACGGCGAGACCAAGGAGCTGTTCAACGGCTTCTGGATCCTCGAGGTGTCGAGCCGCGAAGAGGCGGCGGAGTGGGCCAGCCGCGCACCTCTCGGTGCTGGGTCGTTCCTCGAGGTGCGCCGCGTGACGGACGCCTCGGACTTCCCCGCCGACAACGAGTGGATCGAGAAGGAAGCGGGCTGGCGCGAGGACCAGGCGCAGCGCGCGCAGCAGTGACATGAGCGACGACGCCTCTGCAGGCAGCGAGACCGCGCGTTCCGCCCCCGCCCCCGGGTCGGCGGAGCGTGCCGTCGCCGCCGTGTGGCGCATCGAGTCTGCACGCATCGTCGGCACGCTCACCCGCCTGGTCGGGGACTTCTCGCTCGCCGAGGATCTCGCGCAGGAGGCCCTGGTCGATGCCCTGCGACAGTGGCCGGTCGAGGGCGTGCCTCGCACGCCGGCAGCCTGGCTGACCGCCGTGGCGAAGCGGAAGGCGGTCGACGGCTGGCGCAGACGCGAACGCCTCGACGAGCGCATCGCCGTGATCGCCCATGACCTGGAACGCGAACAGGCGGATGCCCCGGATGCGCCGTGGGATCCGGATGCCGTCGACGACGACGTGCTGCGGTTGATCTTCATCTCATGCCACCCAGTGCTCTCGCGGGAGGCCCAGGTCGCGCTCACACTGCGGGTGGTCGGCGGCCTGTCGAGCGAGGAGATCGCCCGCGCGTTCCTCGTGCCGACGGCCACGGTGCAGCAGCGGATCGTGCGAGCCAAGAAGACCCTCGCCGCGGCGCACGTCCCGTTCGAGTTGCCGCCCCGGGAGGAGCACGCGGCACGTCTCGGCGCGATCCTCGGCGTGCTGTATCTGATCTTCAACGAGGGCCACGCTGCAAGCAGCGGCTCCGACTGGATGCGCCCCGAGCTGAGCGTCGAGGCCATCCGTCTCGCGCGGGTGCTGGTCGCGCTCGTGCCCGGGGAGCCGGAGGCCTACGGGCTGCTCGCGCTGATGGAGCTCACGGCAGCGCGGTTCCCCGCTCGCACCGATGCGCACGGCGACCCGGTGCTGCTGGCGGATCAGGATCGCAGCCGCTGGGACCGCAGCCGCATCGCACGGGGTCGTGCCGCCCTGGCGCAGGCCGACGCCCGGGGGAGAGGTCGAGCGGCGTACAGCCTGCAGGCCGCGATCGCGGAGTGCCATGCGGTCGCATCCTCGATCGACGAGACCGACTGGGACCGCATCGTGCTGCTCTACGAGGCGCTGGGGCGGCTCGCACCGTCACCCGTGGTCGAGTTGAATCGGGCCGCGGCCGTCGCGATGGCGACCGGACCGGCATCCGCCCTCCGCATCATCGACCGGCTCGACGCGTCCGGGGCGCTTCGCGGTTACCACCTGCTGCCGGCCACCCGGGGAGAGCTGCTGCTGCGGCTCGGCCGCGAGCAGGAGGCCAGGAGCGAATTCGCCGTGGCGGCTGGACTCGCCGGCAACGACCGCGAGCGGAGGCTGCTGGAGCAGAAGTCCCGCGGGACAGAGTGACCGCCCCCTCCGACAGCGAATGCGCTGCCGAAGAGGGCGGTCATGTGGTGACGTGAAGACGTCAGCTGCGAGCCTTGCTGCCGCGACCGACGATCAGGCCGTAGATCAGCAGCACGATGATCGAACCGCCGATGGCGAGGAGCCAGGTGCCGAGGTCCCAGAACTCCGTGAGCGGACGGTTGAGGATGAGGCTGCCGAGCCATCCGCCGAGCAGTGCGCCGACGACGCCGAGCAGCAGCGTGATGAACCAGCCGCCGCCCTGCTTGCCGGGGAGGATCAGCTTGGCGATTGCTCCGGCGATGAGGCCGAGAAGAAGAAATCCGAGGAAACTCATGGTTTGCTCCTTGTTTGCTGTCGAGGACTCCCAGGGTGCCGGGTGTCCGAGAGACCACTCTTCACCAGATTCATAGAATTCGCGAAAAACGCCTCACCCCTTGCGCACAGGTGCCCGAGTATGCGAGAGGCCCGTCTCCCTCCGGGGAGACGGGCCTCTCGGACGTTCGTGCGGTGCCGTGCGTCAGTTGTTGCCGCGGGCGATCGCGATGATGCGAAGGATCTCGACGTAGAGCCAGACGACCGTGACCATGATGCCGAAGGCGCCGAGCCAGCCGTACTGACGGGGAGCGCCGTTGCGCACACCCTGCTGGATCTGGTCGAAGTCGAGCACCAGCGAGTACGCGGCCATGATGACCACGAGCACGCCGATGATCAGGCCGAGCGGGATGCCGGCGATCGTCGCGCTGTACAGGCCGAATGCCTGACCTGCGGGAAGGACGCCGGTGAACATGAGGACCAGGTTCAGCAGCGAGAAGACGAGGTAGCCGCCCATGGCGATCAGGAAGATCTTGGTGGCCTTCTTCGACGCGCGGATCTTGCCGCTCGCGAAGAGCGCCAGGGTCACACCGACGACGGCGACGGTCGCGAGGGTCGCCTGCATGACGATGCCGGGCCACATGACCTCGAAGAACGCGGAGATGCCACCGATGAAGAGACCCTCGAACGCCGCGTAGGCGAAGATCAGCGCGGGGCGCACCTTCTTGCGAGACGTGAAGGTGATGACCATCGCGAGCACGAATCCGCCGAGCGCGCCGATGATCCACGGCATCATGGAGACGCCCTGGGTCGGGTCGAGGCGCGTGCCGCCGAGGGTCCACACCCAGCCGACGACGGCGGTGACGAGGAGGATGGCGAACAGGCCGGCCGTCTTCCACACCGTGTCCTCGACGGACATGCGGTCGGTCTCGATGGCTCCGGCGGGCGGAGCGGCGTACATGCCCTCCAGCTGCGCGTTGGCGGCGGCGTCCATCGTCCCGTGCTGGAACGAGGCAGCCTGCGCACCCTGAGCAGCCTGGGGTCCGCCCGGGTAGGTCGCGACGTTCCGCGGATCCTGCTTCTGGAACGCCGGGTTGTTGAATGCGAAGTTGCTCATGGTGGGCCTCACTCCAAAGGGGGTCATAGGTCGCTTACGTCTACGATACTCGGGCGGTCGAGTCGCGGGGGTGTTCTACGCTGAGAGCGTGCCCAGGAAATCACCGCTCGTGATCGGACACCGGGGAGCGCCCGGCTATCGTCCTGAGCACAGCAGATCGTCGTACGAGCTCGCCTTCGCGATGGGTGTCGACGCCGTGGAGCCCGACATCGTCGCCACGAAGGACGGCGTGCTCGTCGTCCGGCACGAGAACGAGATCTCCGGCACGACCGATGTCGCCGAGCATCCGGAGTTCGCCGATCGGAAGACCACGAAGCGGGTCGACGGCGAGGCGCTGACCGGCTGGTTCACCGAGGACTTCACGTGGGACGAGCTGTCGGTGCTCCGAGGTCGCGAGCGTCTGCCGGAGGTACGGGCATCGAGCGCGAGCTTCGACGGCGCCCAGGGCATCCTTCGACTCACCGACCTGCTCGACCTCGTGCGGGCAGGGTCCATCGAGCACGGTCGCGAGATCGGCATCGTGCTCGAGGTCAAGCATGCGACGTACTTCGCCGGCATCGGACTCGATCTGGTGCCGCTGATCGTCCGCGACCTGCGTGCCGGCGGATGGGCCGACGGGGAGCTGCCGCTCGTGATCGAGTCCTTCGAGTCGACCGTGCTGGGTCAGTTGCGCGACACCGGCATCAGCGCCTCCTACATCTACCTGATCGAGGCGTCGGGGCGGGCGTACGACCTGCTGTCCGCGCAGGGCAAGAAGGCGCAGACGTACAAGGCGACCGTGACGCCGCAGGGCCTGAACGGACTGGTCGGCACGGTCGACGGCATCAGCGTCAGCAAGAAGATGCTGCTCGCACGTGGCAACACGATCGTCGAGGATGCGCACGCCCGCGGCCTGCAGGTCTTCACGTGGACGTGCCGTCCGGAGAACGCGTTCCTCGCAGCGGAGTTCCGCGGTCCCGGCGGCAAAGACGCCTATGGCGACTACGAGGCCGAATGGGACGTCATCCGGCGCACCGGCGTCGACGGTGTGTTCGTCGACCACCCCGATCTCGGCGTGAGCGTCTTCCGCGACTGACGCGGGCAGCGGACAGGTCGCTCAGAACGGCCCGAGCACGTCGACCACGTCGCGGTCGAGCGCGAGCGCGCGCAGCGGCACCAGGATCTCGCGCTCCTCGAAGCGGAAGTGCGACTCCATGATCGCGCCGATGCCGTCGAGGTGCCGCTCGATCGACGTGGGGTCCTCATCGCGCTCGGCTGCGCGGCGCAGTGCGCTCAGCAGATGCGCGAGCATCGAGTGGTCCTGCATGAGTGTGTCGATCACGTCGCCGAGTTCCGGATGCTCGGCTCGGAGCGCCGGGAACAGCGTGCGGTCCTCGCTCAGGTGGTGACCGTCGAGCGCTGCGCAGAAGCCGATGCAGAACAGTGTCAGCTCTCGCGCGGCATCCGGTGCCTCCTCGCCGCCGGCGAGCGCCTCGCGGGTGGCGGCGAGTGCGGCGCGCAGCCGGGTGTGGGCGTCGCGCAGCTCCTGATCCCAGGCGTGCAGGCGTGCGGCATCCATCGCGTCAGTCTAGGCGCGTGCCAGCGCCGGACCGAGTCAGAGCGTGCGGTCGAACGCGCCCCTGCGCGTCGAGACGATCTCCTTGCCGAGCGGCGCCAGCGAGACCGGCACCATCTTGAAGTCGGCGATGCCCATCGGGATGCCGATGATGGTGATGCAGAGCGCGAGGCCGGAGATGATGTGTCCGATCGCGAGCCACCAGCCGGCGAGGATCACCCAGAGCACGTTGCCGAGGAACGACCCGACTCCCGACGTCGGCCTGCTCACGACCTCGCGGCCGAATGGCCAGATCGCATAGCGCGCGATGCGGAACGACGCGATCGCCCACGGGATCGTCACGATCGGGATGCACAGCAGCACACCGGCCAGCAGGTAGCCGAGGAACAGAGCCCAGCCGGCCAGGATGACCCAGATGACGTTGAGGATGGTGCGCATGCCCTGATCATCTCACCTGCCCGGGGTCGCGCCTGAGCATCCGCCCGGAGGTCCACGGTTCGTGCCTGCCTCCCGGAACCCGCATCGCCTGACCGCCACGCGGTGACGCGGGACAACCGCAACCCCGCGTTCACTCGGCGTACACCGTCGAGCCGCCCTGCGGCCATGCGGTGTCGATGGTCTGATCGGGTACCCGTCTGCATACCCGATCAGGAGTCCCATGTCCCGCCTGCATCGCGGGGTCTCGGTCACGGTGGTCTGCGCTCTCAGCGCTGCCGCCCTGCTCGCTGCCCCCGCCGCCGCCATCGGCGCCACATCCGGAGCCAGCCCCACCGAGGTCGCAGCGCCGCTCGCGGCATCCGGCCTCGTGCTGAACGAGATCGTCTACGACGACGCGCAGACGGGGCTGGCCGATCAGGTCGAGATCTACAACGCGGGCACCGAGACGGTCGCGCTCGACGGATGGAAGATCTCAGACGAGAAGCGTGACGTCTTCGGCCAGGCGCCGGCCGGCACGACGCTGGCTCCAGGCGCGTTCCTGGTGCTCGTGAAGGACGTCGACTTCGACTTCGGGCTGGGCAAGGGCGACGAGGTCGTGCTCTTCGACCCGAGCAACGCCGTCGTCGACTCGTACGCCTACGAGAACACGGCTCCGCTGTCGGTGTGGGCCCGCTGCCCCGACGGCACCGGCGAGTGGGCGCCGGCGACTGCCGCGACGCCCGGGGCTGCGAACGACTGCTCCGTCGCGCCGGTCGCCGGCTCCGTCCGGATCAACGAGGTCGACTCGCAGCCGGCCGACTGGGTGGAGTTCCACAACCCCGGCACCGCGGCGCTCGACATCTCCGGCTACGAGGTCCGCGACAACTCGGACGACCACCGCTGGCAGTTCCTTCCGGGCACGACCATCGCAGCCGGCCAGTACCTGCTCGTCGAAGAGGGATCGATCGGCCTCGTGAACGGCGTCGAGACCGCCTTCCGCGATCCGATCGGCATCGGCAGTGCCGACCGCATCCGACTGTTCGACACGACCGGCACGCTGGTCGACGACACGAAGCCGTGGAACGGCCACGCCGCGATCGACGGCGACGCCGGAGCTGCCACGCTCGCACGCTGCCCCGACGGCGTCGGCGAGTTCGTGCTGGCGTACCCGACGCCGGGAGCGAGCAACTCGTGCGTGCTCCCGTCCGTCGTCATCAACGAGATCGAGTCGAACGGCGACGCCACCGACTGGGTCGAGGTGCTGAACACCGGTTCCACGGCGGTCGACGTCTCCGGCTGGACCGTGATGGACAACGACCCGAACGGTCATGCGAACGAGACCACGCCGCTTCCTGCCGGCACGATGCTCGCGCCCGGCGCGTACTTCGTGTTCGACCAGCCGACGAACTTCGTCTTCGGCCTCGGGAACGGCGACACCGTGACCATCCGCGACGCGAACGGCAACACGGTCGCCGAGCACGTCTACACCGCGCACGCTGCTGGTGTCCTGGCACGCTGCGCCGACGGCACGGGCGACTTCATCGACATCGCCGTCTCGACCAAGGGCATGCGCAACGCGTGCGGCAACCCGGTGCGCATCAACGAGGTCGAGTCGGACGGCGGTTCGCCGGACGATTGGATCGAACTCGTCAACCCGACCGCGGGCGCGCTCGACGTCGCAGGCATCGTCGTGAAGGACGACGACGACGCCCATGCCTACACGATTCCCGCCGGCACCACGATCGCCGCCGGGGGCTCCCTCGTGATCGAACGCGATGCACTCGGCTTCGGCCTCGGCGGCGGCGACACGGTCCGCGTGTTCGACGGCGATCTGCTCGTCGACGAGACGTCCTGGGGCGAGGGCCACGCGGCCACCACGTGGGGCCGCTGCCCTGACACGACCGGCGCCTTCGCGGTGACGGCCGAGCCGACCAAGGGAGCACCGAACGTGTGCGCCGGCGAGATCGAGGTCACGCCGTGGCCCGGTTCTGCCGAAGTGCGCGTGCTCGACGACATCCCCGCGTTCCTCGAGGACAGCTCGGGACTCGACGTGCAGGAGACCGCCGACGGTGCGTTCCTGTGGGCCGTCGACAACGGCGAGGGGCGCATCTGGAAGCTCGACGCGAACGCCGACGGTTCGGTCGCGAAGGCTGACGGCTGGGACGCGGGCAAGCGGGTGCGCTTCCAGAAGGACGCCGCGAACCCCGGCGCCGCAGGCCCCGACACCGAGGGCATCACGGTCGACGGCGACGGCCTCGTCTACGTCGCCTCCGAGCGCGACAACAGCGCGAAGGGCGTGAACCAGAACATCGTGCTGCAGGTGGATCCTGATGCCGCGGCCGGCGACCTCGTCGCGCAGCAGGAGTGGGACCTGACGGCCCTGCTCCCCGCCGTCGGCGCGAACCTCGGCATGGAGGCCGTGCAGTGGGTGCCGGACTCGGCGCTCGCCGGCGAGCTCTTCGACGACAACACCGGTGCCGCCTACGACCCGGCAGGCTATGCAGGACACGGCGACGGCCTGTTCTTCGTGGCGGTCGAGGACAACGGCCACGTCTACGCCTTCGCGCTCGCCGCGGACGGCGGCGCGACCCTCGTCTCCGAGATCGCACCGGGGCTCGCCGGCGTCATGGCGCTGGACTACGACAGCGTGCGCGACGTGCTGTGGGCCGTGTGCGACGACGGATGCGGCGGCCAGTCCGCCGAGATCACCCTGAACGGCACCGACCAGCCCGGTATCGCGCATCACGCTCGCCCCGCAGGCATGCCCGACATCAACAACGAGGGCTTCGCCACGGCCCCGGCCTCGCTGTCGGTCGACGGACAGCGCCCGGTCTGGTGGTTCGCAGACGGCTTCGCCTCGCAGTCGCTGCGCGTCGGCACCCTGCCTGGGGGCGAGACCGAGACGCCGGGCGGCACCACGCCGCCGCTCCCGGGCTCGGCCCTGGTCGCCGACAACCGCAACGGCGTCACGATCAACCCCGCTGCCGCTGCCCCCGGGGAGCGCGTCGTCGTCTCGGCCGGCGCCGACCACGCCGGCGCGCAGATCGCAGTCTGGCTGTACTCCGACCCGGTGCGTCTTGCCACCGGCGCTCTGGATGCATCCGGTCGGATCACGGTGACGATCCCGACGGATGCCGCAGCCGGCGCGCACCGCATCGCGGTCTTCGCCACGGACGGCGACCTGCTGGGCTGGGGCGACCTCACGGTCACCGCAGCGAGCGGTGGTGCGACGGACGGCGGCCAGGCTGACGGTGGCCGGGCAGACGGCGGCCTCGCGAACACGGGAGGACAGCTCCCGGTCGTGGCGATCACCATCGCGCTGCTGATGCTGACCGCCGGTGGACTCATCGTCCGTCAGCGCAGGCGAACGGCCTGACTCATGCGTCGAGGGCAGGGAGAGCACCCCCCGCCCTCGACGCGTGCCCTCCTCGTGTCCGGGTGTCGGCGACCCGGCCTAGACTCAGAAGGCCATGACCGAAGCTCCCCTCATCGTCTCCGGAACCGCCGGCCCGCAGGGTCAGGACGACCTCCTCGCCGGCCTCAACCCGCAGCAGCTCGAAGCCGTCACCTCCCGCGGCCCAGCGCTGCTCATCGTCGCGGGCGCAGGCTCGGGCAAGACGAGCGTGCTCACCCGCCGCATCGCCCTGCTGCTGCGCAACCGAGAGGCATGGCCGAGCCAGATCCTCGCGATCACCTTCACCAACAAGGCGGCCGGCGAGATGCGCGAGCGCGTCGCAGGGCTCGTCGGCGACGTGGCGCGCGGCATGTGGATCTCGACCTTCCACTCGGCGTGCGTTCGCATCCTGCGCCGGGAGGCAGAGCACTTCGGCTTCACCAAGACCTTCACGATCTACGACTCCGGCGACTCGCGCGCGCTGATCAAGCGCCTGGTCAAGGAGCACGAGGCCGACGCCTACGGCCTGACCCCTGCATCCGTGCAGTCGCGCATCTCGAAGCTGAAGAACGAGCTCGCGGATGCCGAGTCGTACGCACGCGATGCGAACATGTCCGATCCGGCCGAGCGCATCTTCGTCGAGCTGTTCGCCGACTACCAGCGGCAGTTGCGCAAGGCGAACGCCTTCGACTTCGACGATCTGATCGGCCAGACCGTCTACCTGTTCCGGGCGTTCCCGCAGGTCGCCGACACCTACCGTCGCCGCTTCCGCCACATCCTGGTCGACGAATACCAGGACACGAACCACGCCCAGTACGCGCTCATCCACGAGCTGACCCGGCCGATCTCCGGTTCTTCGGCGCCGGAGCCGTATGCCTCGAACGGCATGATGATCTTCGAACCAGACCCCGAGCCGCACCCTTCATCGGGCTCGGGGACCGACACCGGGGGAACCTCGCTCACCGTGGTCGGCGACTCGGACCAGTCGATCTACGCGTTCCGCGGCGCCGACATCCGCAACATCAGCGAGTTCGAGCGCGACTTCCCCGGCGCGAAGGTCGTGCTCCTGGAGCAGAACTACCGCTCGACGCAGAACATCCTCTCGGCTGCGAACGCGGTCATCGGCAACAACTTCGACCGCAAGGACAAGAAGCTCTGGAGCGACAAGGGTGACGGCGACGCCATCATCGGCTTCACCGGGTACTCGCAGCACGATGAGGCGCAGTTCGTCGCCGACGAGGTCGAGTCGCTGCGCCGTGCCGGCATGCCGTACTCCGAGATGGCGGTGTTCTACCGGACGAACTCGCAGTCGCGCGCATTGGAGGAGATCTTCATCCGCTCCGCCGTGCCGTACAAGGTCATGGGCGGCACGAAGTTCTACGATCGCGCCGAGATCAAGGATGCGCTCGCCTATCTCGTGGCCGTCGCGAACCCGGCCGACGACATGTCGGTCCGCCGCATCCTGAACAAGCCGCGTCGCGGCATCGGCGACGTCACCGAGACCGCGATCGCCCGGTTCGCCGAGGAACACGACATCAGCTTCCGCGATGCCCTGGCGAACTCCACACAGCTCGGCTTCGGACCGAAGATCCAGGCGGCGATCGCGCATCTCGACGAGGTGCTGGCCGAGGCCACAGCGATCATGCTGCCGGCCTCCGGCGAGCTGCCGCCGCCGACCACGGTCGCCGACGGCCTGAGCCTGCTCCTGTCGAAGAGCGGCTACCTCGATGCGCTGCGCGCCAGCCGCGACCCGCAGGACGAGGCGCGCGTCGAGAACCTCGACGAGTTCGTCGCCGTGACCCGCGACTTCGCCCGCAACAATCCCGAGGGCACGATCGTCGACTTCCTCACCGAGGTCGCGCTGGTGTCGGATGCCGACGACCTGGAGGACGAGTCGGGCACCGTATCGCTCATGACGATGCACACCGCGAAGGGTCTGGAGTACGACGCGGTCTTCGTGACCGGCGTCGAGGAAGACCTCATCCCGCACCGCATCTCGGCTGGTGAGCCCGGCGGTCCGCAGGAGGAACGCCGACTGTTCTACGTCGGCATCACCCGCGCCCGCAAGCGGCTGCACCTGTCGCTCGCCATGACCCGCGCGCAGTTCGGCGAGGTCACGGTCGCGATGCCGAGCCGCTTCCTGCAGGAGATCCCGGCCTCGCTGATCGACTGGCGCCAGTCGCCGGGCGACGTGAACTCCCGGGGTGGGATGCAGTCGCGCGCCCTGAACGCGCGTCGAGCCGGCGGGTTCGGCGGCTCCGGCTCGGGCGATCGCTTCGGCGTGAAGCCGCTGCCGGGCAGGGAGTCGCTCAAGCCGCTCTCGACCGCGATGGACAAGTTCCCCAATCGCGTCACGGCAAAGATGCGCGACAACGGCGATCTCGAACTGACGGCCGGGGACCGCATCCGGCACACCGATTTCGGCGAGGGCCGGGTCGACGCCGTCACGGGCGAGGGTGCGAAGCGCATCGCGCACGTGCGCTTCGACTCCGCGGGGCAGAAGAAGCTCCTCATCAAGGTCGCGCCGATCGAGAAGATCTCCTCCGCGTCATAGCGCGGCTGCGGCGGGTTAGGCTGGCAGATATGGCCCTCTTCTCCCGCCGCAAGAAGTCCGTCGACGATGCCGTCACCGCGTCGGACGACGTCACCGAGACCGACGCGATCGCTGCAGACGACGCCCCGACTGACACGCCCGAGCCCGAGGTCGCCGCGCCGTCGATCGGCATCTCCGTGCAGGCATTCCGCGGCGTCGGCGCTGCCGCAGGGCCCGAGGTCGCGCTGCCGGACGCGGTTCCCGACGTCGACGACGCGGCTGCGCCTGCGGTCACGCCTCCGACCGTCTCGGCACCGATCCGTCCGACGTCCGCCCCCGCTGCGGTGCCGATCGATCCGAGCGACCGGCGTCTTCCGCTCGGTCCGCTGCTGCCCCCGGAGCAGACCGAGACCGTCGCCGGCATGAAGGACAACGTCCTGCTGCGCGAGGCACTCACGCAGATCGAGGCCGGCGCGACCAACGAGCAGCTGCTCGGCGTGATGCGCCAGGCACTGCAGGGTCATCTGTACATCCGCGTCAATGGCGATGCCCGTGCGCAGATCAGCGAGGGCAAGCCGCTGGCCGTCGCTGTGGTCCGTGACGGCGAGCGCCAGTTCATGCTCGCGTTCAGTTCGGCGGCCGCCGTGCGCGACTCCGTGCAGCTCGAGCCTGACCCCGCCGCAACGTCCGCCGTCGCGCAGCCCGTGACCTCGGTGCTGCAGCAGGTCGTCTCGGGCGATTTCGCCGGCCTCATCGTCGACAACGCCTCAGCGCCGCACCGCGTGGTCTTCCCCACGGAGCTCCTCGAGAAGACGCTCGAGCAGGCCGACGTCGACATGCGGGTCAAGTCCATCCTCGCCGCGCCGCGCGAGCAGGACTCGATGAAGAAGGTCGGCGAGGCGCTCGCCGCCACCCGCATGTGGGTCGCCGTGAACGACGGCAGCGGTGGCGGACAGGTCGGCATCGCCGAGGCGCAGACCACCGACGGCAAGCGGTTCCTGCAGCTGTTCTCGCACCCGCTCGAAGTGATCGCGCTCGGTCGTGGTGATCGTCCGCTGCCGTTCACGCCTGAGCAGCTCGCCAAGGTGCTCTCGAGCCACGAGGAGATGGCCGGCGTGATCGTCGACTCGGCCGGGCCGTCGATCGTGGTCGACCGCGCGGCGCTCGCCCCGGTGCTCGTGCTGGCGGTCGATCTGGGGGACTGACCTCCGGGGGTTCCGCGCCGAGGGGTCGCGCCCTAGGGTCGGAGCATGGCCTCAGAACGCGTGACAGTGACCGTCGCCGACTCCGATGGAGAGCGCGATGTCGCGCTGTCGAGTCCGAACCGCGTCGTCTGGCCGGACGTCGGGATCACGAAGGCCGAACTGGCCGACTACGTGCAGATCGTCTCGACGCCGTTCCTGGCGGCGAACGGCAACCGCCCGGTGTCGCTCGAGCGCTTCCGCGACGGCGTCGGCGGGGCTGACGACACGCATGCAGCTGGCTTCTTCTCGAAGAACCCGCCGAAGGGCACCCCCGACTTCGTCGACGCGGTCACCGTGACGTACAACAGCGGGCGGCAGCATCCGCAGATCGTGTTGAACCGCGCGAGCGCGATCGTGTGGGCCGTGCAGATGAACACGATCGTGTTCCACCCGTGGGCGTCGCTCGCGACGGACGCCGACGATCCCATCGAGCTGCGCATCGACCTCGACCCGCAGCCGGGAACCGACTTCGCGGATGCGGTCACGGCGGCTCACACGCTGCGCGAGGTGCTCCGTGAGGCTGGGCTCGAGGCCTTCGCCAAGACGAGTGGCAACCGCGGCCTGCATGTCTTCGCGCCGATCGAGCCGACGCACGAGTTCCTCGACGTCCGCCATGCGGTGATCGCCGCCGGACGCGAACTGGAGCGACGGATGCCGGAGCAGGTCACCATGAACTGGTGGAAGGAAGAGCGCGGCGAGCGCATCTTCGTCGACTTCAACCAGGCCAACCGGGACCGCACCATGGCCGGTGCCTACAGTCCGCGCGCCCTCCCGGCAGCGACCGTCTCGACGCCGGTGCACTGGGAGGAGCTCGACGGTCTGGACCCGACCCGGTTCACGGTTCGCAGCATTCCGAAGCGACTCGAGGACGTCGGAGACCCGTGGGCCGAGATGCAGGCGGCTCCCGGTCGCATCGACACGCTGCTGGAGTGGTGGCAGCGCGATGTCGACAACGGCCTCGGGGAGCTGTCGTTCCCTCCAGAGTTCCCGAAGATGCCGGGCGAGCCTCCGCGCGTACAGCCGAGCAAGAAGGTCGCCGCGAACTGGGAGGAAGACGGCTCGCCCGCCGCGGATGCCTGAGGCTCAGCCGAGCACGTCGGCGAGATCGTATCCCGCCACCGTGTCGAGCTGATCGTAGGTGCAGGAGCGCGCTTCGCGATCCGGGCGCCATCGCTCGAACTGCACCGTATGCCGGAAGCGGGCGCCCTCGAGCTGGTCGTACCGCACCTCGAGCACGAGCTCGGGTCGCAGCCGCACGAACGAGACGTCCTTCGCGCCGCTGAACCGAGATCGCTCGCCCTCGCCGGTCACCGCCTCGCCCGCGTCGTCGCGCTCGACGAGCGGCTCGAGCTCCCCGACCAGCTCCTGCCTGCGCACGTCGCTCCAGGCGGCGACTCCGCCGACCTGACGCAGCGTGCCGTCGCTGTCGTACAGGCCGACGAGCAGGGAGCCGACACCCGACCCCGACTTGTGCACGCGGTAGCCGAGCGCGACGACGTCCGCAGTGCGGGCGTGCTTGATCTTGATCAGGGTGCGCTTGCCCGGCGCGTAGGGCTGGTCGAGGGGCTTGGCGACGACACCGTCGAGGCCCGCCCCCTCGAACTCGGCGAGCCAGCCGACGGCCGCATCCCGGTCGCGCGTCGTGCGGGTGATGTGCAGCGGATGCGCGACGCCGGACATCATCGCCTCCAGCCGCGTGCGCCGTTCGTGGAAGGGCGTGGCGAGCAGATGGTCGTCGCCCTGCGCGAGCAGGTCGAATGCGATGAACATCGCGGGCGTCTCGGCGGCGAGCTTCGCGACCCGCGAGGCGGCGGGGTGGATGCGCTGACTCAACGCCTCCCAGTCCAACCGCTGCGCTCCCTCCGGGCCGGTGGCGACCACGATCTCGCCGTCGAGCAGGCAGGGACCGGGCAGCAGAGACGGCACCGCCTCGACGAGCTCGGGGAAATAGCGTGTCAACGGCTTCGCGCCGCGCGACCCGATCTCGACGGTCTCGCCATCCCACGAGATGAGTCCGCGGAATCCGTCCCACTTGGGCTCGTACAGCAGCCCGCCCGGGGTCTTCGCCGGGTCCGGCACGGTGGCAGCGGCCTTCGCGAGCATCGGAGCGGGGATCTCGTAGGGCATGGCACCATCCTGGCCGCCGAGCATGCCGAGCGGAAGAGCGAGCGGCTCAGCCGAAGAGCTCGGACAGCGACGCCGGCGTGCCGGCGTCCTCGAGTGCGGTGCGTGCTGCGTGCCAGCCGGCCATGCCGTGCACGCCGGGCCCCGGCGGCGTCGACGCCGAGGCCAGGTACACGCCCTGCATGGGCGTGCGCCAGGGCGTCGTGGAGAGCGCCGGCCGGCGAAGCGCCTGGCGCATGTCGAACAACCCGCCAGAGATGTCGCCGCCGATCTCGGCCGGGTTGATCGCTTCGCGAGCGGATGCGGGGACGGCATGGTGCGCGAGGATGCGGTCGCGGAAGCCAGGGGCGAACCGCTCGATCTGCGCCGTGATGCGCTCTGTGGGATCGAGCGCTGACCCGGCCGGCACGTGGATGTATGCCCAGAGCACTGCCTTCCCCGCCGGCGCACGCGTCGAGTCGAACACCGACGGCTGCACGAGCAGGACGTATGGTCGGTCGTCGACCCGGCCGGCAGCGACCGCATTCTCGCTCGCCCACACCTCGGCTCTGGTGCCGCCGAGATGCACGGTCGGCGCCTGCGCGACGTCGGAGTTCGCCCACGGCACCGGCCCGTCGAGCGCGAAGTCGACCTTCGCGACGCCCGGCCCGTACCGGTATCCGGAGAGCGTGCGAGCGTAGCCGGCGGGGATATCGGGGTGGGTGAGCGCGAGACGTGGGGAGGTGTTCAGCACGAGCAGGTCGCCGCGGCTCGGGTCGCCCCAGTCGAGTGCGCCGAGGTCGGTGACGTGCACATCGGTCTCGACGGCGCCGCCGTGTGCCTCGATGTCGGCGGCCAGTGCGTCGGCGATCGTCTGCGCACCGCCACGCGGGTAGGCCCAGCCGCCGGCGTGGCCGTGCGCCGCCAGCAGCAGCCCGGCGGCGGCGGCGGCCAGGGAGGGGAGCGGTGCGTTCGCGTGCGCGACCACGCCGGACATCAGGGCAGGGGCCGCGTCGCCGAGGAACGCGGTCGTCGCGAGCGGGGTGCCCTGCTCCAGCATCCGGATCGCGTAGCGGGCAGCGGTGATCGGGTCACCGGGAACGCGCAGCAGCTGATTCCCGGTGAAGTCGACGACTCCGTCGATGTGCGTGCTCAGCGGGCGAAGGCGTGCGAGCCAGGCGTCGCCGTCGATGCCGAGGCCGGCGGCGGTGCGTTCGATGTCGCGCCAGGCGATGGCAGCGCGGCCTCCGTCGAGCGGATGCGCGTAGGAGATGTCCGGGTGGATCCAGTCGACGCGATCTGCGAGACCGAACGCCCGGAAGATCGGGGAGGAGCGGGCAGCCGGATGCACCGCCGAGCACACGTCGTGGCGGAATCCGGGGAGGGTGAGCTCCTGCGTCCGGAGACCGCCGCCGATCGTCGAGGCGGATTCGAGCACTCGCACGTAGTAGCCCGCTCGGGCGAGCGCCACCCCCGCGGCGAGACCGTTCGGGCCGGAGCCGATCACGGTCGCTCGTGCCATGACCTCAGTCTCGCACGGTCACTCGACGCATGCGGTCGAAACCGCCCTCAGGACGTGCGATCCTGGAACTGATGAAAGAAGTACAGGGGCCGACCCCCGCAGGCACCTCACGTCCATACCGTTCGCTCCCGGAAGCGCTGCGCGCGCACCGCATCGACCCGTCCAACCACGCGTTCATCACGGCCATCGTCGATGCGATCGGAATCAGCTCGTTCATCGACCGAGGCCGCTACATCGAGGCCATCCGCCGAGGTGAGGGCGCGGCACTCCACATCGGCCGCACGTACACGAACGGCTTCACCGAGGACGAACGACTCGTCGTCGGCTCGGCGGCGCTGCGACTGCAGCCGAGCGAGGGGCGAGCACCGCTCTTCTACGTCAGCCACCCGAGCGAGTTCATCCCGCTGACCCCCCAGCGTGCGCCGAAGCGCGCCACGACCCCTCGAGTCTCGGCACCGCGCGAGCGTGCCTCGAAGCCGGTCGAGGAGCGGGACTACGGCGTGTGCGACGTCTGCTTCATGGTGAAGACACCGGCCGGCGGCTGCGGCTGCGACTGAGGCGGACGACGCTTCGACAGGCTCAGCGACCCAGGGCGGTGGCTCCGGGACGCAGGGCGGCTGAGCGACCCAGCGCGGTGGCTCAGGGACGCAGGGTGGCGGAGCGACCCAGGGCGGCGGAGCGACCGGGGCGGCTCAGGCGAACGCGCTCATCCCGGTGATGTCGCGGCCGAGCAGCAGCGCCTGCACGCTCTCGGTGCCCTCGTACGTGTGGATCGCCTCGATGTCGGCGAGGTGCTGCATCACGCCGTTCTCCAGCAGGATGCCGTTGCCGCCGAGCAGGTCGCGGGCCGTCGAGGCGATGCGCCTCGCGGCGCGTGTGTTGTGGAACTTCGCGAGCGACGCCTGGGTCGGTCGCAGCTCGCCTGCTGTCTCGAGGTCGGCGAGGCGGCGGCAGTACAGCTGCATGGCTGTGACGTCCTCGAGCATGTGGGTGAGGCGCTCCTGCACCATCTGGAACTTCGCGAGCGGCTTGCCGAACTGCACGCGCTCGGTGGCATAGGCCAGGGCGGCCTCGTAGCAGGCGATCGCATGGCCGAGCGCCGACCAGGCGACGCCCGAGCGGGTGGCGTACAGCACGATCGAGGCGTCCTTGAAGCTCTTCGTTCCGGGGAGCACCGCGTCGAGCGGCACGCGAACATCATCGAGCACGATGTGCGCCTGGTGGATCGCTCTGAGTGAGGCCTTGCCGCGGATGACGGTGCCCGTGTAGCCGGGGGTGTCCTGCTCCACCAGGAAGCAGCGAACCGATCCGTGCTCCTCTGCGGTCTCGTCGTCGACGCGCGCCCACACGAAGGTGATGCCCCCGGAGGCGCCGTTGCCGATCCACTTCTTCGTGCCGCGGAGCACCCAGCTGTCGTCCTCGCGCCGTGCCGTGGTCTCGAGCGAGACGGAGTCGGAGCCGTGGTCGGGCTCGGTGAGGGCGAACGAACCGAGCACCGAGGCATCCGCGAGTCCGGTGAGCCATCGCTCCTGCTGCGCGGGCGAGCCGAAGAGTGCGAGGGTGCGCAGCGCGAGTCCGCCCTGCACGGCGAGGATCGTGCCGAGGGAGCCGTCTCCGCGGGAGATCTCCATGTTGACGAGGCCGGCGGCGAGCGGCGACAGCCGCGTGAGGTCGGGGTGCTCGATGCCGTCGACGACGAGATCCATCTCGCCCATGCGTCTGGCGGCGTCCAGCGGGTACTCCGCGCGGTCCCAGGCATCCGCCATCTGCGGGGCGACCTCGTCGACATACGCCTTCGCGCGATCCCAGGCCGCGCGGTCGTCGGCGGGGATGTCGGCGAACACCGCGTAGTAGTCGGTGTCCTGGCGGCCGGTGATGTCGTACGAGGCGACGCGTTCGCCGGGGAACGGGGAGGCTTCGGTGCTCATGGGGGCTCCTTCGGTGGCACCAAGTATCGTACGCCCCGATACTCGGTTCCACCACACGAGGCGGACTCGACGCGGCCCCGCCGCGGAGAGGCGGCTGTCAGTCGAGCTGCGTCCGCAGGCGGCGCGTGACCTCGGCGATGGGCATCGACCGCGGGAACACCGCGACGACGACGTCGTCCGGAGCGCTCTCCGGCGCCTCCGCTGCGACACCGTACCGGCGACGCACATCCGCCAGCGCGTTCTGCAGGGTCGAGAGCGGTACCTTCCTGGTGCCGCGGAGCAGCTGACGCAGCACATGGTTGTGCACGGCGGTCACGAGTGCAGCGAAGGCGACGGCGTCGAGCGGGTCCACACCGGGCAGCGCACCGCGCAGGTAGTCGTCGAACAGTCGCTCGTAGCGGAACACCGTGATGATCTCGCGCTCGCGCAGCACCGGCACCTCGCGCACGATCTGGTAGCGGCGTCTGGCGAGCTCCGGGTCGTTCGCGAAGTGCGAGAAGACGGATTCGGATGCCGCGCACACCGCGGCCCACGGGTCGTCATGCCCCTCGGCGAGGAACTCCCGCAGTCGGTCCAGGAGCGCCTCGTGGTCGGCGAACACCACGTCCTCCTTGCCGCCGAACTGACGGAAGAAGGTCGACCGCGACACGCCTGCGGCCTTGGCGATCTGCTCGACGGACGTCTGGTCGAACCCCTGCGCGGCGAAGAGCTCGAGCGCTGCGGCGACGACGCCGGTGCGCAGTTCTGCGGATTCGTGCATGGCGAAAGCCTAGACCTCAGCGCGCTGCGGGCGCAGACGGGCAACAGGAGCGCCCATATCGAGGTAGTAGGCTGGGGGACTGGTCGATGTCTCGACATCGAGAGAATTACCAGACAGCAGCCCAGTGAAGGAACCACAGTGGATCTGTACGAGTACCAGGCACGAGACGTTTTCGAAAAGTACGGAGTGCCGGTTCTCGCCGGCATCGTCGCGGACACCCCTGAAGAGGTGAGGGCGGCTGCCGAGAAGATCGGCGGAGTGGTCGTCGTCAAGGCTCAGGTGAAGACCGGCGGCCGTGGAAAGGCGGGCGGCGTCAAGGTCGCCAAGACCCCCGACGAGGCGTACGAAGCAGCGAAGGCCATCCTCGGCCTCGACATCAAGGGCCACGTCGTCAAGCGCGTCATGGTCGCGCAGGGTGCACGCATCGCCGAGGAGTTCTACTTCTCCGTGCTGCTCGACCGCGCCAACCGCTCCTACCTGAGCCTCTGCTCGGTCGAGGGCGGCATGGAGATCGAGGAGCTCGCAGTCGAGCGCCCTGAGGCGCTCGCACGCGTCGAGGTCAACCCGCTCACGGGTATCGACAAGGCGAAGGCCGTCGAGATCGCGCGCGCGGCGAACTTCCCCGAAGACCTGATCGAGAAGGTCTCCGACGTCTTCGTGAAGCTCTTCGACGTCTACAAGGGCGAGGACGCGACGCTGGTCGAGGTCAACCCGCTGGTCCGCACCGAAGAGGGCGACATCATCGCGCTCGACGGCAAGGTCACGCTCGACGACAACGCCTCCGAGATCCGTCACCCCGAGCACGAAGCGCTCGAGGACAAGGACGCTGCCGACCCGCTCGAGGCCAAGGCCAAGGCGTCCGGCCTCAACTACGTGAAGCTCGACGGCGAGGTCGGCATCATCGGCAACGGCGCAGGACTCGTCATGTCGACGCTCGACGTGGTCGCCTACGCGGGCGAGAACCACAACGGCGTGAAGCCGGCCAACTTCCTCGACATCGGCGGCGGCGCCTCGGCCGAGGTCATGGCCGCCGGCCTCGACGTCATCCTGAACGACCCGCAGGTCAAGAGCGTGTTCGTCAACGTCTTCGGTGGCATCACCGCGTGCGACGCCGTCGCCAACGGCATCAAGGGCGCACTCGAGACGCTGGGCGCCACGGCCTCCAAGCCGCTCGTCGTGCGTCTCGACGGCAACCGCGTCGACGAGGGCCGCGCGATCCTCGCCGAGTACGCGCACCCGCTCGTCACCCTGGCCGCCACGATGGACGAGGGCGCCGACAAGGCCGCCG
>NZ_DAITBE010000011.1:0-99587 GCF_036823965.1 Microbacterium sp.
ACCGCCGGACTCCTTTTAGTCAAAATGGCCACCCATCGATGGGTGGCCATTTTGCATTCTGCCTGGAGCAATCGAAACACGAGAAGAGCCACCCAGCGATGGGTGGCTCTTCGTCGTTCACGAGCGATTCGGTCAGCGGCGGATCGGCAGTCGAAGCGTGACCACGCTGCCGGCGCCTTCCACGGATCGCAGCTGGACGTCACCGCCATGCCGCCGCATCACGGTTGCCACGACGGTGAGACCGATGCCTGAGCCATTGACGTCTCTGGCGTTCTGCGCACGCGCCAGCTCGTCGAACACCGCGGGTAGATCAGCGGCCGGAATGCCGCGACCGGCATCCGCGACGTCGATCACGGCCCAGCCGTGCTCTTCACGGAGGCGGACTTCGATCGGCGCGTCGGATGAGTACTTGGCGGCGTTGCTGAGGACATTGTCGATCGCGAGCGACACGAGGTCGAGATCGGCGCTCAGCGGTGGCACGGGCCACGGCACCCGCGTGACCGCGAACGCGATTCGTGCGCCGGCCAGCGGGTTCTGCAGAGCGAGTGCCGTGATGGACTCCGCGAGGAGCTGCTCGAGATCGACGAGCTCGAGTTCGAGTGGACGGGTCTCGAGTTCTGCCAGCTTTCGCAGATCGCGGACGAGTGCGCTCAGTTTCGTGGCCTGGGCGTCGATCACTCGCCACTCGTCTGCTGCGTTCTCGCTCTGCGCCACGGCGGCCGTCGCACGGATCGCGGTGATCGGGTTCTTCAGCTCATGGTCGAGGCGTGCAAGGAACCGCTGATGATTCGCCCGCTCCTGCAGCGCTGCGTGTGATGCCGCCTCGGCGACCGCGGCATCCGCGGCCCGGCGTGCACGCCGCCCCGCGCGCCGGCCGAGCAGCATCGTGCCGGGAACGGCCGACACCAGCACGCCTGCGATGAGCACCGCAGCCGGTAGGGCCAGGTCGATCGCGAGCACTCGCTGCTCGCCTGCTGCCGCCATCACGCCGGCCGCGATGGCGCAGAGTCCCACCGGCACAGCCGCGAGCACACCGAGCGCGACGCCGGGACGATCCGTCATGCGGCCACCACCCGCGCGATGAACAGATATCCCATGCTCTGCGCAGTCTCGATGAGTCGCGGTTCGCCTGACGTGTCGCCCAGCACCCGACGCAGCTCGGCGATCCGGTGATCCACCGCACGGCTGGACGACGCGAAGTCGAACCCCCAGAGGGCAGAGAGCAGGCGCTCCCGAGAATGCACCTCCTGCGGATGCAGCATGAAGTACTCGAGCAATGTGAACGCCTTGGGCGTCAGCGTCGCCTCGACACTTCCCCGCCACACCCGGCGCGCCGTGCGGTCGATCGTGACGTCGAGCGCTCGCAGGCGCTGCGCCGATCGAAGCGATCCCGCCCCCTGTGCCGTTCGGCGGAGGACCGCTCGGATCCGTGAGATCAGCTCATGCGGATCGAACGGTTTGTTCAGATAGTCATCCGCACCCTCGTCGAGGGCGGCGCTGCGCTCCCACGACTCGCCGACCTGCGTCAGGAGGATGATCGGCAGCCACAGCTGCCGGGCGCGGATGCGACGCACGAACTCGCGTCCGTCGACATGCGGCATGATGACGTCGCACACGACCAGATCCGGGACTTCGCGCTCGACCTCGGCGAGCCCGGCTCGCCCGTCCTCTGCGATGCGCACGTCGAAGCCGCTCCTCCCGAGCAACGCCGCGAGAGCATCCGTGATGGCCTCGTCATCGTCGACGAGCAGGATGCGCTGGCGCTCCGCCACCTCGATCACGGTCAGCCCCGTCCGAGCGCGTTCGCGGTGCCGGAGTCCTGCACGACCGGTGTCGGCCCCGTCCAGTACACCTGGTCGGCACTCCCGGACACGGTCACAGTGCCGATCGTCTCGGCATAGACGACGGTGCCGTCGCCGCTGATCGTGAGCTGCTCCACGTCATCCGTGATCACCACCCCGGCATCCATTTCGATCACGAGCTCTTCGCAGGAGCCCTCGACGCGGATGACCGCGCCGTCCTGGGCGAGCACGCCCGACGGGCACGACATCGTCACCGTCGCGCCGTCGATCAAGCGCGCCCGCTCGGCCGCGTGCTCGGGGGAGTATCCCGAGGTGGCCGGTGTCTCGGCCGTGTCTGGATCGTCGTCCGTCTCCTGAGGCGATGCGTCGGCCGGCGTCTCCGCACTGCTCGGCGTCTCGCTCGGTCGGTCGCGGTCGGTCGGATCGATGATGCTGACGGTGCATCCGCTGATCAGTACGACGGTCAGGAGGACGACGGTCGCGGCGGTCGGTCGGCGTGCGGAGCGCATGTCATCCATCCTGTCGTGCTCAGAGCGTCGCCGGGATGAAGATCTCGACGCGTCGGTTGAGCTGACGCCCGGCCGGGTTGTCGGCTCCGTCGATCTCGTTCGCCGCGACCGGACGGCTCTCACCGTATCCTTCGGCGGTCAGCGTCGTGCGGACTCCTCGCTTCTCGAGGTCGGCGACGACCGCATCCGCTCGCTCCTCAGACAGCGTCTGGTTCTCCGAATCCGAACCGACCGAATCCGTGTGGCCCGACACCGAGGCCTGCGCCACGTCGAGCGTGCTGAGCACCCCGGCCACGGCCTCGAGCGTCGTGGCGGCATCCGCCCGGATGTCGCTCCGGTTGAAGTCGAACAGCACGCCGTCCTCGAACGTCACGGTCGTGCCGCACGATTCCAGTGGGGCGAGTGTGCCGAGGGGTGGGAACACCCCGAGTGGCGGCACGACCGGCAGCGGCTCGGCCTCCACACGCTCGCCGTCGACCTGCGCGGTGCCGTCCCCGAAGTTCTGGATCGTGACGTCGCCATCGGTGTAGTTGCCGGACCCATCGCCGAAGTTCTGGATCGTCGTGGTGCCGTCGGTGTAGTTGCCGGAGCCGTCGCCGAAGTTCTGGATGGTCACCTCGCCGTCGGTGGAGTTGCCGGAGCCGTCGCCGAAGTTCTGGATCGTGACGCCATTGATCGTGGAGGTGCCTGAGCCGTCGCCGAAGTTCTGCACGGTCCCGTCCGGGCCGGTGAACGTGCCCGAGCCGTCGCCATAGAGCAGCGCGGTGCCGTTGCCCGAGATCACGCTGCCGCCCGCATCGCAGTGCGCGGGTGTGGCGATCGCACCGGGGATGCCGGCGAGCGCGTCGTTGACCTCGATCGCGAACGCCGAGGCCGAGGAGCCCAACAGTGACAGATCGGGAAGGAGGAACAGCGGAACGGGCGGGAACTGACCGACGTCGTACCCGGGGACGGTGGCGACAGCGGGCTCGGACGTCTCCTTCGGCGTCGAGGCGGCGCTCGGCTTCGGCGCCGGTGCCGGTGCCGGTGCCGGTGCCGCGGCGCAGCCGGTGATGACGAGGGCTGCGAGGAGCCCGAACGCGACTCCGCGACGGCGGCGGGATGCAGTCGATTCGGGACGTGTGGAGGTGGTCATGACACGAGCGTATCCAGCCGGTGTGGTGGCGTTGTCGCGGAGTTGTCGCAAGCCTGAGACAACGCCGCTCACCGCTGCACCCGGGACTGCAGGATCCCGGCGGTCTCGATCACGGCGTCAGCGAGCATCCGCTCCTCGAGCGCTTCGCCTGCCCACGTGACCGCGACCGCAGCGACCGGCCAGCCGGCGTGATCGCGGACCACCGCTCCGACGGAGCGCAGCCCCTCGGCCACCTCGCTGTCTTCCGTGGCATAGCCGCGTGAGCGCACCTCCCTGAGCAGTTCCCGCAGCTCGCCCGGTGTGCGCGGCCCGCGGCCGGTGCGGTCGGGGAATGCGGACGCGCTCGGGTACAGCGCGCGCACCTGCTCGCGGGGAAGCGCGGCCAGCATCGCCCGCCCGCTCGCAGTGAGGTGCGCCGGCAGTCGCACACCGACGTCCGTGACGAGTGCCGTGCGTCGCGGCGCTCGCTCCTCGACGATGTACAGCACGTCCCCGCCGCTCATGATCGCCAGGTGCGCGCTCTCGCCGAGCCGATCGGAGAGGGCAGCCACCAGCGGCCGCCCGAGTCTCGCGAGGGGCTGCTGCCGTGCGTAGCCACCCGAGAGCTCGAATGCCGAGGTGCCGAGCCCCCAACGCTGCTCATCCCGGAAGTGCAGCACGAACCCGTGCGCGGCGAGCGTGTTGAGCAGGTGATAGACCGTCGACCTGGGGAGCGCCAGCTCGCGGGCGATGGCGGATGCAGCGACCGGTGCCGGACGGCCGGCGAGATAGCTGAGGATCCGCAGCGTCTGCTCTGCCGCAGGGACCTGCGGATCCCGGCGTCGTGCGCGTTCGTCGCTGTCTGGGATCACAGACACAGGATGCCATGAACTGCTGTCGCGAGCGACACCACGGGTGTGGAATCAGAACATGAGTGCTCTTCCCTCCGTCGTCCTCGGCGCGCAGCCGCTGTCTCCCGCCGACCTCGTCGCCGTCGCACGCCACGGTGCGCACGTCGTGATCGACGATGCGGCGCTCGAGCGGGTGGCCCAGACGCGACACGTCATCGACGGTCTCGCCGCCGATCCGCATCCGCACTACGGGGTCTCGACCGGCTTCGGCGCCCTCGCGACGACATTCATCGCGCCCGACCGTCGCCTCCAGCTCCAGGCGAGCCTGATCCGCTCCCATGCCGCGGGAACCGGCGCCGAGATCGAGCCGGAGGTCACGCGCGGTCTTCAGCTGCTGCGCCTGCAGACGCTCGCGTCCGGCCGCACCGGGGTGCGTCCGATCGTCGTCGAGACCTACGCGGCCATGCTCAATGCCGGGATCACCCCGATCGTGCGCGAGTACGGCTCGCTCGGCTGCTCCGGCGACCTCGCACCGCTCGCCCACATCGCCCTCGCCGCGATGGGGGAGGGCGACGTGCGTGTGCTTCGACAGGCTCAGCAACCCAGCGCGGCGGTTCAGCAACCCGGCGCGGCGGTTCAGCAACCCTCAGTGGTCATCCCCGCATCCGAGGCGCTGGCCGAGGCCGGTATCGCCCCACTCACGCTCGTGGAGAAGGAGGGGCTCGCGCTGATCAACGGCACCGACGGCATGCTCGGCTCGCTCGTGCTCGCGCTGCACGACCTCGAGATGCTGCTGCTCACGGCTGATGTCGCCGCGGCCATGTCGATCGAGTCGCAGTTCGGGACGGATGCCGTCTTCGCCGCCGACCTCATGGCGCTGCGTCCGCAGACGGGACAGGCCGAGTCCGCCGCGCATCTGCGCGCGTTCCTCGGCGACTCGCCCATGGTCGCGAGCCACAAGGGACCGGAAGACGGCCGCGTGCAGGACGCCTACTCGCTCCGCTGCTCGCCGCAGGTGCACGGTGCAGCCCGCGACACCATGGCGCACGCCGACATGATCGCCGGACGCGAGCTCGCGAGCGTGATCGACAACCCGGTGATCACGGTCGACGGACGCATCGAGTCGAACGGCAACTTCCACGGTGCGCCGGTCGCCGCGGTCCTCGACTTCCTCGCGATCTCGATCGCCGACGTCGCGTCCGTCTCCGAGCGCCGCACAGACCGCGCGCTCGACCCCGCTCGCAACCGCGGTCTGCCGCCGTTCCTCGCCGACGAGGTCGGCGTCGATTCCGGACTCATGATCGCGCAGTACGCCTCGGCCGGCATCGTGTCCGAGCTCAAGCGCCTGGCCGTGCCGGCATCCGTCGACTCGATCCCCTCGTCCGCGATGCAGGAGGACCACGTCTCGATGGGCTGGGCAGCCGCGCGCAAGCTCCGCCGAGCGATCGACGGCCTCGGCCGCGTGCTCGCGATCGAGATCCTGACCGGCGCCCGCGCCCTCGACCTGCGTGCCCCGCTGCAGGCCGGTCCAGCGACCGGCGCCGTGCGCGACCTCGTCCGCACCGTGGCCGAAGGGCCTGGCCCCGACCGCTTCCTCTCCCCGGAGATCGAAGCCGTCACCGCACTCGTCCAGTCGGGCGCCGTCGCCCGCATCGCAAAGGAGCACACGAATGCCTGACACCACTGCACCCTCCGCCGAAACCGCGACGAGCGACGTCGATCGCAGCCGCATCCGCGCCGCACGAGGCAACCAGCGCACAGCCAAGAGCTGGGGCGCGGAGGCTGCCAAGCGGATGCTGATGAACAACCTCGACCCCGAGGTCGCCGAGCATCCGGAAGACCTCGTCGTCTACGGCGGCACCGGCAAGGCCGCACGCAACTGGGCCGCGTACGACGCGATCGTGCGCACGCTCGACGAGCTCGAACCCGATGAGACGCTGCTCGTGCAGTCTGGCAAGCCGGTCGGGGTGTTCCGCACGCACGACTGGGCGCCGCGGGTGCTGATCGCGAACTCGAACCTCGTGGGCGACTGGGCGACGTGGCCCGAGTTCCGCAAGCTCGAAGAACTCGGGCTCATCATGTACGGCCAGATGACCGCTGGTTCCTGGATCTACATCGGCACGCAGGGGATCCTGCAGGGCACGTATGAGACCTTCGCCGCGGTGGCCCGGTCGCTCGGACGCGAGTCGCTCCACGGCACCCTCACCCTGACCGGCGGTGCCGGCGGCATGGGTGGAGCGCAGCCGCTCGCGGTGACCCTCAACGACGGCGTGGTGCTGATCGTCGACGTCGATGAGTCGCGACTGGCTCGCCGCGTGGAGCACGGCTACCTCGACGAGTACACGACCGATCTCGACGCAGCGATCGCTCGCGTGGTCGCCGCGAAGGAGGCAGGCGAGGCGCTCTCGGTCGGCATCGTCGGCAACGCCGCAGAGCTGTTCCCCGAGCTGTTGCGCCGCGGCGTGCCGATCGACATCGTGACCGACCAGACCAGCGCGCACGACCCCCTCGCGTACCTCCCGGTCGGCATCACCGTGGCCGACTGGAAGGCGGAGGCCGACCGCGACCCGGAGGAGTTCACCCGCCGCGCCCGCCAATCCATGGCTGCGCACGTCGCCGCGATGGTGGCGTTCCAGGATGCCGGGGCCGCCGTCTTCGACTACGGCAACTCGATCCGGCGCGAGGCGGAGCTCGGCGGCTTCGACCGTGCCTTCGAGTTCCCCGGCTTCGTGCCGGCGTACATCCGTCCGCAGTTCGAAGAGGGCCGCGGACCCTTCCGCTGGGCTGCGCTCTCCGGCGACCCCGAGGACATCTACAAGACCGACCGTGCCATCGCCGAGCTGTTCCCCGAGGACGCCGCGCTGCACCGCTGGCTGCAGAAAGCGGGAGAGAAGGTGCATTTCGAGGGCCTGCCTGCGCGCATCTGCTGGCTCGGCTACAAAGAACGCCACCTCGCCGGACTGAAGTTCAACGAGATGGTCGCCTCCGGCGAACTCGCGGCTCCGATCGTGATCGGCCGTGACCACCTCGACTCCGGTTCGGTGGCATCGCCGTACCGTGAGACCGAGGCCATGAAGGACGGATCGGACGCGATCGCCGACTGGCCGCTGCTGAACGCGCTGCTGAACACGGCATCCGGAGCATCCTGGGTCTCGCTGCACCACGGCGGCGGCGTCGGCATCGGCCGATCCATCCACGCGGGGCAGGTCACGGTCGCCGATGGTACCGAGCTCGCGGCGCAGAAGCTCGAGCGCGTGCTCACGAACGACCCCGGCACCGGTGTCATGCGTCACGTGGATGCCGGGTACGAGCACGCACGCGACGTCGCGCGCGAGCGCGGCCTGAAGGTGCCGATGCTGTGAGCACCGTGCTGATCACGAACATCGGCGAGCTGACGACGAACGAGCCGGTCGGCCCTTCGACAGGCTCAGGGACCCAGGGTGCGGGAGCAGGGCCCGATGGTGCGAGCCCGGGGACCCAGGGTGCGAGCTCGGGGGCCCGGACCCTGCACGACGCAGCCGTGCTGATCGACGGTGATCGCATCGCCTGGGTCGGTGCGGCGGCGGATGCCCCGGCGGCCGACGGGGTCGTGGATGCCGAGGGTCGTGCCGTGATCCCCGGGTTCGTCGACAGCCACAGCCACCTCGTGTTCGCGGGGGACCGCGCCGCCGAGTTCGAGGCGCGGATGGCTGGGCAGAAGTACGCGGCCGGCGGCATCCGCTCCACCGTCGCAGCCACCCGTGCCGCGAGCGACGACGAACTGCGCGCCAGGCTGCGCGGGTTCCTCGACGAGATGCTCGCCCAGGGCACGACGACGGTCGAGATCAAGAGCGGCTACGGGCTGAGCGTCGCGGACGAGCAGCGCCTCGTGCGCCTCGCCGCCGAGGTGACGCCGGAGGTGACCTTCCTCGGCGCGCACGTCGTGCCGGCCGAGTACGCGGATCGCCCAGATGCGTACGTCGACCTCGTCACGGGGCCGATGCTCGACGCCTGCGCGCCGCACGCGAAGTGGATCGACGTGTTCTGCGAGACCGGAGCCTTCACCGTGCCGCAGTCGCGACGGGTGCTCGAGGCCGGCATCGCCCGAGGACTCGCCCCGCGCGTGCACGCGAGCCAGCTCGGACCCGGCGAGGGCGTGCGCCTGGCCGTCGAGCTCGGCGCCGCATCCGTCGACCACGGCACCTACCTGACCGACGACGACGTCGCGGCGCTCGCCGCATCCGACACCGTCCTGACCCTGCTGCCCGGTGTCGAGTTCTCGACCCGTCAGCCGTATCCGGACGCCCGCCGCCTGATCGACGCGGGGGTCACGGTCGCGATCGCGTGCGACACGAACCCTGGCTCGAGTTTCACGTCGTCGATGCCGTTCTGCATCGCGATCGCGGTCCGCGACATGGGCATGACGCCGGCGGAGGCCGTATGGGCGGCGACCGCCGGCGGCGCGAGAGCGCTGCGCCGCGACGACGTCGGCGTGATCGTGCCAGGCGCCCGAGCGGATCTCGTGCTGCTCGATGCGCCGACGCGCATCCACCTCGCCTATCGTCCTGGGGTCCCGCTCGTGCATCGGGTGTGGAAGGACGGCGTCGCGATCGGGTGAGATCCCGACCGCGACACCGTCCGTCGCGTCACCGCAGCGCCTGTGCGCACACGACAGCCGCCGCGGCCGACCATGCCTGCGGTCGGCAGGCCGCGGGATACGGGACGGGACGGCCGCCGGGAACACGCGTGTCCCCTGACTGCAGCTCGGGAACGCGGTAGTCGAACCCCTCGGCCGAGTCCAGCAGCTGGAGCGCGACCGTCCCTGCGTGCTCCTCGAGACCGGACCGCAGCATCCCGTGCAGTGCGATCGCGGTGTCGTGCACCCAGACGCTGCCGCCGTGATAGCTCAGCGGCCAGTAGCCGTCGGCGCCGGTCGACATCGTGCGGATGCCGTAGCCGCTCGACAGCGACGCACCGACGAGCAGTTCGGCGCACGCTCGTTCTTCGTCGGGGTCGAGCAGCCCGGTGCCGAGCAGATGGCCGATGTTGCTGGTGAGGGTGTCGACCGGGGCGCCGTGCGCGTCCAGTGCGATCGCGGGATAGCGCCCCTCCGGCGTCGTCACCCAGTAGACGTCTCGGAACCGCTGACGCAGATCCGCGGCCCACTCGCGCAGCTCTTCTCCGCCGGGCTCCCCGAGTGCATCGAGCAGGTCGGCGCCGCGCGTCGCGGCCTCGTAGGCGTAGGCCTGCACCTCGCTGAGCGCGATCGGGCCCTCGGCCAGGCGTCCGTCACGCCACTGGATCGAGTCACCGGAGTCCTTCCAACCCTGGTTCGCGAGGCCGTGCCCTGTCTCGTCCACGTAGTCGATGAATCCGCTGCCCGAGGCATCGCCGTGCTCGGTCATCCAGCCCAGCGCAGCGCGCAGCGCGGGGAGGAGCTCGCGAACCTCCTGCTGCGGCATCCCGGCATCCTTCGCGTCAGCCAGCAGGCACACCCACAGCGGCGTCGCATCGACCGTGCCGTAGTAGAGCGGCGGCAGGTGCACGCCCTCGTTCGGCAGCGACAGCACGCCGCTGCGCAGCTCGTGCGCGATCTTGCCCGGTGCTTCGGCGGTCGACGGGTCCTTCGTGGTCCCCTGCAGGCGGGCGAGCACGCGCAGGGTCGACGCCGCCATCGTCGGATCCGTGTCGAGCGCGAGCCGCGCCGCCCAGATCGAGTCCCGGCCGAACAGCGTGAAGAACCACGGGGCACCGGCGGCGTAGAACGCGTCCTCCGGGTGCGCCGGCAGCGCGAGCCGGAGCGCATCGAGATCGGCCGAAGCCTGCGCGAGCCAGCGGGCAGCGCGGGGATCGGTCGGAGTCTCGCCCCGTTCCACCGAAGCGGATGGGCGGGCGGCGGTCACCACGAGCGTCGGATCGCTCAGCGCCAGCTCCCAGCGCACCTCGCTCCGTCCACGAGCGGGAACGGTCAGCTCCCAGCGGAACACGAGCGCATCGCCGTCGTGGGTGATCGCGGCGTCCGGCGCCGACACCGCGAACGAGGCGTCGCCGGCGCGGCAGACGCTCCCGTCCCAGGTCCATTCCGTCTGGACGGATGCTCCGGCCTTCACCTCTTGCATCGGTGCGAAGTCCGGCGTCATGCGCATCGTGATGCCGACCGAGACCGGCGCGGCCAGATGCGAGGAGACCTGCATGCTCTCGCCGAACGAGCCGGCCGCCACGCGGCGTTCGCGATCGAGACGCACCTTCGGGTCGGCGGAGTCGTCGTCGATGCCGCGGAGCACGTCGGTGAGCACCACGAGCCTCGGGTCGGGCGAGGAGCACGCGATCGACTCCAGCGCCGTGCCGTCGACCGAGAGCTCGATGCCGCGGACGTGGCGGACATCGCCGTGATAGATCCCGTGGATCGGAGCGGTCCCCATGCGGCCGGTGGCATCCGACCAGACCTGGGTCGGTGCCTCGAGCACGATCACGGCGTCGTCCAGCAGCGGCTGGAGGGGCGGGGTGGGGGTCATTCCTTGACGGCTCCTTCTGTGGTGTTCATGATGCGGCGCTGGAAGATGAAGAACATCACGGCGACGGGGATCGTCATGATGAGTGCAGCGGCGAGTTTGATCGGATACTGCGTGCCCTGGCTGAGCTGGCCGCTCGCGAGGGACGCGACGCCCTTGGTGAGGGTGGTGAGGGCCGGGTCGTTCGTCGAGACGATGAAGTGACTCAGCTCGTTCCACGACCCCTGGAAGGACAGGATGATGATCGTGACGAGTGCGGGCGTCGCCATCGGCAGCACCACGGACCAGAAGATGCGGAACGTGCCTGCGCCGTCGATCCTCGCCTGCTCCTCGACGGACGCTGGGATCGACTCGAAGAAGTTCTTCATGATGAAGACGCCGGCGGCATCCACGAGGAGGGGCAGGATCATGCCCGCATAGGAGTTGAACATGCCGAGCTGGTTGATCACGAGGAACTTCGGGATGAGCAGCACGACCGTCGGCACCGCCATCACCGCGACGAGCGCGGCGAACACGACGCCGCGACCGCGGAAGCGCAGGCGTGCGAGCGCGTAGCCTGCGAGCGAGTTGAAGAAGACCCGGCCGATCGTGACGAACACGGTCACGACCGCGCTGTTCACGAACCACGACGGGAACGTCGAGTTCGCGAAGAGACGCTCGTAGGCGGCGAACGTCCAGACATCGGGGATGAGCGAGATGCCGGAGCTCGCGGCATCCTGATCCGTCTTGAAACTCGTCGCCACCTGCACCAGGAACGGGTAGATGTAGATGATCGCGAGCAGGATCAGCACCGCGTAGAGCACGATCTGCCACGTGAGCTGCTTGGGGGAGAGCCTCATGACACCCCTCCCTTGCGCGTGATCTCGTAGGCACGGAGCCGTCGGCGCGACACCGGGCGGTCGCGCAGGACCCAGCGCTGCAGCAGCGTGAACACCACGATGATGACGAACAGGATGAACGCGATTGCCGCGCCCTGCCCCCACTCCTGCTTGGTGAACGCGGTCTGATACGACAGGAACGCCGGTGTCAGGGTCGTCTTGCTCGGCGCGCCCTGGGTGCCGGCGTAGATCTGGTCGAACACCTGCCAGCATCCGATCAGACCGAGCGTCAGCACCGTGAACAGCGTCGGGCGCAGCTGCGGGAGGGTCACGCGCCAGAAGCGCTGCCAGCCGTTCGCGCCGTCCATCATCGCGGCCTCATCGACGTCGGCGCCGATGTTCTGCAGGCCGGCCAGGAACAGCAGCATGAACGTGCCCGAGGTCGTGAACACGGCCATCAGGATGTACGCGCTCATCGCGATCGAGGGACCGGCGAGCCAGTCCCACCACGAGACGCCGAGCGTGCCGCCCTGGGTGAGAGCACCAGGACCGTTCTCGACGCCGACGGTGCCGAGCAGCAGATGCAGGATGCCGCGGGGGTCGTTGAACCAGTTCGGACCGGTGACGCCGAACCAGGAGAGCACGTCGTTCACGGCACCGCTGGCCGAGAACAGGAACATCCACAGCACGGTGATGGCGACAGAGCTCGTCACCGAAGGGAAGTAGTAGGCGGTGCGGAAGAACCCGCGGCCGCGGAGCATCGCACGGTTGACCAGCACGGCCAGGAAGAGCGCGAGCGCGGTCTGCAGCGGCACGACCAGCACCACGTACCAGGCGTTGTTGCGCAGCGCGGTGCCGAAGTCGCGGGTCGCGAGGCCGCCGTCGGTGAGCACGGCGGCGTAGTTCTCGGTGCCGACGAACGAGACGTCGCCGGACAGGGGACTGCCGCGCCCGGCCCAGTCGGAGACGCTCACCCACAGTGCCATGAGCACCGGCACGAGCAGGAAGACGCCGAGGATCGCGATCACCGGCGCGGTGAACAGCCATCCGGCGGCTGCCTCGCCGCGGCGGAGTCCTGACGCCCCGCCGCGGCGGAGCCCCGAGGCCCCGCCGCGACGAGGTGCGGTCTGCGCGGTCATGACTACTCGACGACCGCTTCGAGGTTGGACTGGACCGAGTCGAGGATCTGCGACGGCTCGGTCGACTTCAGGGACTCGAGCTGCGAGTTGAAGTCGGCGATCACATCGGCGGCGCCGTCCTGGTTCGGCGGGAACTGGGCGTAGTCGGCGCCGGAGAGGAACGGCACGAGGGCCGCGTTGTCTGCGGTCCAGGCATCGGCAGCCGAGGTGATCGACGGCATCGGGCCGAAGGCCTTCGAGAACGCGAGCTGGCTGTCGGCGCTGGTCAGGTACTGCACGAGTTCGAGCGCCGCCTGCTGGTTGGGGCTGTCGGCGGCCATGCCCCAGCAGTTGGTGAACTGCAGCGTGCCCTGACCGGAGGGGCCGGACGGCAGCTCGGCGACCGTGTAGTCGACGTCGCTGTAGTCGTTCGACATCGCGCCGGTGATCCAGTTGCCCTCGATCACCATGGCAGCGGACTGCTTGCCGAACGCCTCGCCGCCCCATCCTGCACCGACGTCCTTCGCGAACGCGAACGTGCCGTCCGCGAGGTGCGTCTTGACGTAGTCGAGCGCCTGGACGTTCGCGTCATCATCGGCGATCGCCGCACCGTCGCGCACGAGGCCGCCGCCTGCCTCAGCCATGAAGACACCGAGGCGCTGGTACTCGGCGCCGAATGCGAGACCGACGTGGTCGGCTGTGGTCAGCGTCTTCGCGACCGCGGCGAGGTCGTCCCAGCTCTTCGGGATGTCGGCGTCGGTGAGTCCGGCGTCGGTCCACATCTGCGTGTTGATCACGAGGGCGAGGGTGGAGAAGTCCTTCGGCGCGCAGTAGAACGTGCCGTCGACGGTGAAGTTCTCGACCAGCGAGGGGTAGAAGTCGGCTTTGTTCTCGAGCTGGTCGCCGTACGCCTTGAGCGACCCGTTCGAGGCGTAGCCGGCCATCTGATCGGCCGACAGGTAGAACAGGTCGGCCGGGTTGCCGGCGGCGAAGCCCTGCGACATCTCCTGGTCGAGATTGCTGGCGACCTGGAGCGAGACGTCGACGCCGGAGTCCTTCGACCAGGCGTCGACGGCCGACTGCACTGCTGCCGTCTCGGCGTCGCCCGACGAGCCGATGAGCACCGTCAGTGCGTCGTCCGAGGAGGTGAGGCCCTCGGCATCCGGCGTCGCGCTGTCATCGCCGGAGAAGCCGGATCCGCAGCCGGTCAGGACGAGGGCGCTGGTCAGCAGCACCGCTCCGGTGCCGAGAAGTGCGCGTGTGGTTGGCCGAGTCATGGTCTCTCTCCTTTGATGAGTCACTGCGGTGCCCGAGGGGGCTGTACGTCTTCATGGCAGAAATTTGATCGATCAAACTCCGCGTGGCCTAGGCTAGGCGCGGGGTGCGGGAGTGTCAAGCCCGCCCGGATGGAGGAGGTGCGGATGGCGAAGGCGCCCACGGTCGAAGACGTCGCCGCGCACGCCGGTGTCTCGAGGCAGACCGTGTCGAACGTGCTGAACACCCCGGACATCGTGCGCCCGGCGACGCGTGAGCGGGTGCTCGCCGCGATCGATGCGCTCGGCTACCGTCGGCACGCCGCGGCTCGCCGCCTCCGACTGCGACGCAGCTCCACCATCGGCATCCGCTTGCATTCCTATCTCGGCGGCGTCTCGGGCGTCGTGCTCGACCGATTCGTGCACGCGATCACCGAGCGTGCGAGCGACCGCGGGATGCGGATGCTGGTCTACGCCGCACGGACTCCGCAGGAGGAGCTCGTGCGTCTCGGCGAGCTCTGGGACGGATCCGAGATCGATGCCGCGATCCTCACCGCGACCGAGCGCGACGATCCCCGGGTGCGCAGGCTCGACGAGATCGGTCTGCCCTTCATCTCCTTCGGCCGGCCGTGGGGCGAAGACGACATCGCCGATCCCCGCCACCTGTGGGTGGACGTCGACGGCGCCGCCGGTACCCGTGCCGCGACCGAGCACGCGCTCAGCCGCGGACGGGACGTCGCCTTCCTCGGCTGGCCGTCCGGATCGGGGACGGGGGATGATCGCGAGCGCGGATGGCTCGAGGCGATGTCCTCCGCCAGCGCGCAGGGCGATCGCCTCGTCGCCGAGGAGGGCGTGCCGTTCGCGCGTGCCAGTGTCGACGCCGCGCTCGCCGCAGGCGCCGCACCTGACGCGATCGTGTGCGCCAGCGATTCGCTCGCGGTCGGTGCGCTGCTCGCGGTCGCTGATGCGGGGCTGCGGCTGCCCGTGATCGGCTTCGACAACACCCCGACCGCCGAGGCGCTCGGGTTCTCGAGTGTGGAGCAGCGACCCGAGGATGTCGCGACAGCGATCCTCGAGCTCCTCCTCGGGCCGACGGGCGAGATCGTCGTGCCGCGCAGCGTGGAGGCCGGATCAGCGCATGCCCTGATCACGCCGGAACTCGTGGTGCGCTGAGACCGCTCGTCAGCCGAGCGCTCCTCAGCCGATCCAGGAAGTGTCGGCGAACAGCTCCTGCAGCTCGTTCACGAGTCGGCTCGTGTGGAACCCGTCTGCTGCGGCGTGATGGATCTGGATCGCGAGCGGCAGCAGCATCCGTCCCTCGCGCTGCACGTACCTGCCGAGCGTGAAGATCGGAGCGAGGTGCTCCCATCCGTCGCGGATGTTGAGCGTGAAGCCGGTGAACGACGCCCACGGGAGGCTCGACACGTCGAAGCTGTTCGGTGGCGGGGCGCCCTGCGGGAAGAACTCCGTCGTCTCGCGGTGCTCGGCCAGCAGGGCGGCTGCCGCATCGTGGAAGACGGCGAAATCGGGGTCGTACGGCGTCCAGACGCTCGAGAACGTCTCACGCGCTGCGTTGAAGATCGTGAAGGACGGATGCACGACGTCCCAGGTGGCCGGGGCGCCGCCCTCGGCAAGGCACATCCGGAACTCGGCGTGCCGATTCACGACGGTGGCGAGGGCCCAGATCTGGGCGATGTACGTCTTCCGCGTCGAGCCGGCCAGTGCGTCGACGACGTCCGTGACGTCGAGTTCGACCGTCATCGCGTACGTGCACGCGACCGAGCGCAGATAGTGCTGGAACTGGGCATGTCGCGGCCAGGTGTCGACGTCGATCAGCTGTGGGGATGCCATGCGGTCCATTCTCGCGCGGATCCGCGCGTGTCCCCCACTCGGGGGATGCGCGGGGGCGTCACCGCTGCGTAGCGTCGATGGCATGACTGATTCAGAAGAAGGATCTGAGAAGAAGTCGGGCTATGGGGTCGCGCTCGGCATCGCGCTCGGGCTGCCGATCGGCGCCGTGATGGGGATGCTGCTCTTCGACAACATCGGCCTCGGAGCGGGTTTCGGACTCGCGATCGGGCTGTGCCTGGGAGTCGCGCTCGACGCGTCGTCGAAGCGCAAGGGCTCGGAGTAGCTCAGCCCGCGCCGCCGAGCGTCGGCGGAAGCTCGGGCACAGCGGCGGGCCAGGCGCCGTATCGGCGGTCGAGGTCCGCACTGGCGAGTTCGAGGGATGACCCGCCCGCGTACCGTTCGGCGTCGATGTCGAGCGAAGCGAGGAGCGCTCGGGTGGTGTCGGCAGTCTGGCCTGGAGCGTCGAAGGTGAAGCGCACGAGGCGCCCGCGGTCGACCTCGCCCTGCGAGGCGAGCTGCGCGAGTGCGTAGTCGATGAGCGCCGCGGGGTCGCCGGTGAAGGCATCGGTCGCGGAGAGCGTCGCGATGACGGACGCGGTCGTGCCGTCCCAGGCGCGTGCGGCGGTGAACTGCACGCCGGGGATCTCGGCGAGGGCGTCTTCGACGTCAGCGAGCGTCCGGCTGGCGCCTTCCTGGCTTGCCGGAGTGGACGCCGGGGCAGGTGCGCCGATGAAGGAGCATCCGCTGAGGACTGCGGCGACGATGAGCGCCACGGCGGCGACGAGCGCAGTCCGATGTCTGCTGATCATGAGAGCCCCCTCTCTTCGCGCTCTCCACTCTATGGGGCGCAGCCTGCGACGCTCCGTGGGCAGCGCTGTGCCTCCTGAGCTGAATCGGATGAGCGCCACCGAACCTGACATCGTGACGATCCGCCTGGTCGACTACGACACGAGTTCCTGGATCTGGGTGCCGCACATCTGGCCGCACGAGGGGTTCGCCGGTCCAGAGTCGTGGGCGGATGCCGTGTCTCGCACTGTCGCGAAGCGCTCCTGGCTGCAGTTCGTGCAGCGGCGCGCGTTCCGTGCCGATCTCCTGCAGATGTCGCTCAGCCGCGACGGCGAGAGCACGAACTGGACGCTGGCCTACGCGCCGAGTCTGAGCCGGGTACCGCGCATCGTCCGGATCGACGCCCACGACCGGGTGACCTCCGATCCCTCGACCGTCTCCGCGTGCACACCGACGCCGTCGCGCGGGCGCTCGCATTCGACATCGATTCCGGGGCGGGGCCGCAGCCGGCTCGCGCGCAGGACTGAGCCTCTCCCGCCCCGTCACAGCGCAGGGTCGAGGCGCGCGAGCGCAGCATCCATCTGCTCGGCCATCTGCCGATAGCCGGTGTCGGACGGGTGGATGCCATCAGCGGCCATCCAGCTGTCGTCCGATCCGGCATAGTGCCCGTCGAGCCAGCGACTCGCGCCGGGGATCCAGTCCGCATCGATCGCGGCGGCGGCATCCTGCACCCAGCCGATGATCGTCTCGACCGATTCGGGGCGCTCATCGGTGTACCAGAACGGTTCGACGACGATGATCCGCGCGGCGGGCAAGGCGTCGCGCAGACGGGTCAGGTCGGTCGTGATGGTCTCGCGGATGAAGTCCGCCCGGCTGTCGAAGCTGAAGTTGTCGTTGAGTCCCATCGTCACGAAGACGATGTCGGGATGCTGCCCGATGACGAGCTCGGGCAGGTCGTTCTCGCCGAAGTCGGAGCGGTGATTGACGAACCCGAGCCCGTTGACGCTCGGGTTGAACTCGCGCCATCCGCGTTCCTCGCTGATGACGGTCGACCACCGAAGCGCCGGGTCGCTCGCGCCGGTGCCGAGCGTGTACGAGTCCCCGTAGAAGGCGACGACCGGCCCTGCGCCCGGTGTCGGCGATGTGTCCGGTGCGGGCGCAGCGGCGCAGGCCGTGAGCCCGAGGGCGATGGCGACCACGGAGGCGAGCGAGCGGAGACGGCGCATGCCCGTTGTTCGGCGCGGAGCGCGAGGCGGATGGGAGACGGCCGCTAGGCCGCGGTCTCCCGCACGCCGGGCCGGGTGAGCTTCGGGATCAGCACCGGCGTGCTCTCGCGGTACTCGATGTAGTCGGCGCGATCGCCCCACTTCTTCTCGGCGCGTGCCTCGAGCAGCGGGATGCCGCTCACGCGCGTGAGCAGCAGGATCACGAACAGCGGCGAGAGCAGTGCGACCCACTGCCATCCGGCGAGCACGGGCGCGGCCGTGAGGAACACGCCGACCCAGATCACGATCTCGCCGAAGTAGTTGGGGTGGCGCGACCTCGACCACAGTCCGGAGCGGATGAACTCGTGCCGGTTGCTCGGGTCGGCGCGGAAGGCCGACTTCTGCGCGTCGGCGACGATCTCGATCGCCATGCCGATGATCCACACGATGATTCCCACGACGGTCAGCCATCCGATGGGGGCCCGCGATGCGGCATCCGTGCTGATCGCGATCCATGCGGCGGCCGCGGTCAGCGACACCCACGCGCCCTGGATCACCCACACCTGAAGGAAGCGCAGCGGCGAGCCCTTGATCTCGTCGAATCGGCCATCCGATCCCGCCTTGTGCACGCGCATGGCGAGGAAGGATCCGAGGCGGACGGCCCACAGCATCACCATCGCGGCGAGGATCCAGCTGCGCGCGTCCGGCATGGGCGTGAGCAGCACGAGTGCACCGGAGATCACGAAGAAGGTGAGGCTGCCGGTGAGATCGAAGAACCGCTCGGTGCGCAGGAGCATCGCCGGGATGAATGCGATGACCTGGATCGCGAACGCCGCGGCGACAGCGATCGTGAACAGCGGGATGCCGCCGATCGTCTCACCGTTCTGGCTGCCGGCGAGGGCGACGAGCGCTCCGATCACGAGTGCGGCGATGATCGCGATGAGCGACGAGCGGGAGGACTTGGAATTGGTGGGCGTCGGGGAGGACATGGTGTGCTTTCTGTTCTCAGAGGTACAGGTCTTCGACGGTGACGGCCGCGCGATCCAGCACGACGCTCCGCTTGAGCTTCATGGTCGGGGTGACGAGGCCGCGGTCCTCGAGGTCAGCGAACACCACGCTGAACCGACGGACCTGCTCGCTGCGCGCCACGAGGGCGTTGGCCGCGTCGACGGCGCGCTGCAGGTGAGCGCGCAGCGTCGGGTCGGTCACCTCGCGGATGTCCGGCTGGGTGACGGCGGGGATGCTGGCGCCCGCGGCATCCGCCCACGCCAGGGTCTGCTCCGGATCGAGGACGAGCAGCGCCGAGAGGTACGGCTTGCCCTCCCCGACCATCACCGCATGCGAGACGAGCGGGTTGGCCTCCACCGCACTCTCCCAGCGGGTCGGCACGATCGTCTTGCCGTTCGACGTCACGATCACGTCTTTGAGCCGACCTTCGAGGATCAGCCGGCCCTGCTCGTCGAGGCGCCCGAGATCGCCGGTGCGGAAGAAGCCGTCGAGGAAGGCTCCCTCATCGTGGGCCGGGTTGCGATAGCCGTCGAAGACGCCGACGCCGCGGGCGAGCACTTCGCCCTCGTCGCTGATGCGGACGGTGAGGCCCGGCAGGGGCGAGCCGACGCTGCCCGACGCGATGCGGCCGGGAAGATTGCCGGTGAGGGGCGCCGTCGTCTCGGTCAGTCCGTAGCCCTCGATGACCGGGACGCCGATGCCGCGGAAGAAGAGCGAGAGCTCCGCGTCGAGCGCTGCACCGCCCGACAGGATGTAGCCGACCCGTCCGCCCATCACGGTGCGAAGCCGGCGGTAGAAGAGGGCGTCGAACAGGCGGTGGCGCAGGCTGAGTGCGAGGTTCGTGGCGGGCGTTCGGCCGGCGTCGATCTGCTCGGCGCGGCGTCCCCACGCGATGGCAGTCGACTCGGCCTTCGCCCAGACTCGCGACAGGCCCTTGTCCGCAGCCTTGGTGGCGGCGGCAGCCTGGATCTTCTGCAGCACCCGCGGCACGACGACCAGGAAGGTCGGACGCAGCGTGTCGAGGGTGGCGACGACGGTCGACGGGTCGGAGAGGTGCGCGATGCGCATGCCGCTGGCCAGGCAGATCAGCTGCAGCCCGCGCGCCAGCACATGGGCGAGCGGCAGGAAGATCACGGTGTTCCCGTCGTCGTTCACGATCTCGTGGTACGCCGCGGCGATGTTGAGCACCTGGCCGAGGAAGTTCCGATGGGTCAGGACGACGCCCTTCGGCTCGCCCGTCGTGCCGGAGGTGTACACGATCGTCGCAGGGTCGTCCTGCGCGGCGGATGCCCTGCGGACCTCGAGCGCTGCATCGGCGACGTCGACGCCGAGCGCGACGAGGTCGAGGAGCGTGCCGGATGCCGCGGCATCCGATGCGGCGGTGTCCATCGTCCACGCGCCGAGCGTGACGTCGTCCGTCTGTGCGAGTGCCGCCTGCAGCAGCGCCGCGTGCGCGGAGGTGCCGCCGATCGCCAGCCGCACGCCGGCATCCGCGACGATGGCGTTCACCTGCGACGGTGACGAGGTCTCGTAGATCGGCACGACGACCGCACCGGCGAACCACGAGGCGAGGTCGGCGACCGCCCATTCGTAGCGCGTCGGCGCCATGATGGCGATCGGGTCGCCCGCCTGGATTCCCTGGGCGATGAACCCCTTCGCGAGCGCGCGAACCTCGTCGGAGAACGCCCGTGTCGTGATCGGCCGCCACGAGCCGGAGGTCCCGGCAGCCGCTGCGTCGACCTCGAACGCGATGTGGTCCGGTGCTGCGGCGACGCGCGCGACCAGCAGGTCGGTGACGTTGCGGTAGCCGTCGAGGGCTGCCAGCGGCGGGGTCGATGATTCGATCATCGGGGCTCCTCTCGGTCGTACGGGCGGTTCGCTGGGCGCGCGAGTACCGCCCACCTGCTCTTGTTCGGAACCGATGAGGATTCGGATGGGAGCGCTGTCGTGCGTGGCACGAAGCGGCCCTGCCGACGAGAAGACCCCCGGAGGTCCGGGGGTCTCATGGAGGGACTGACGGGAATCGAACCCGCGCTATCTGCTTGGGAAGCAGAAGTTCTGCCATTGAACTACAGTCCCGAACCCGCATCCGAGGAGCGGGTGAACGCAAGCCTACCCGCCCGCCGCCGGTTGGCCAAAGCTCGGGCGGTCGGGCGGTCGGGCGGTCGGGCGGGCGGGCAGGATGCCGGCGGGCGGTGCTGCTCAGGCGATGATGTCCAGCGGATGCTCGAGCAGGTCGGTGAGCATGGCGAGGAACTGCGCGGCCAGCGCCCCGTCGATGATCCGGTGGTCGGCGGAGAGCGTGTACCGCATCCGCCGTCGCACCTCGACGGCCCCGTCGATGACGACCGGTTCCGCCATGGCCGCGCCCACGGCGAGGATCGCGCCCTCCGGCGGGTTGATGATCGCGGTGAACTGCTCGACGCCGAACATCCCGAGGTTGCTGATCGTGAAGGTGCCTCCGGTCATGTCGTCGGCGGTGAGCCCGCGCTGCTTGGCGCGATCCGCGAGGCGTCGGGCCTCCGTCGCGATCTGCGACGCCGGCTTGCGGTCGGCATCGGCGATCACGGGGACGACGAGTCCGGCATCCGAGGCGACCGCGATCCCGATGTTCACGCGTCCGTGCTGGAGCGTCGTCCCCGCGCCCTCGGGGGAGTACGAGGCGTTGACGCCCGGGAATGCCGTGAGCGCGATCGCGCACGCGCGGACCACCAGGTCGTTCACGCTGATGCGGGCACGCCCCGCCGCGTCGAGGCGGGCGTTGAGCTCGGCACGGAGGGTGAGGAGGTCGTCGACGACGGCAGCGGATGTCACGGTGAAATGCGGGACGGATGCTGCGCTCTCGGTGAGGCGGCGGCTGATCACCTGGCGGGTGCGATCGAACGGCACCGCGGTCGACCGTCGGGCGTCGTCGGTGCGGCGAGGCTCTGCGGCGGCCGGCAGAGCGACGGATGCCGCAGCCTGCGCCGCCGGAAGACGATCGAGGTCGGCGCGGATGATCCGGCCGCCAGGGCCGGATCCCTCGATGTTCGCGAGATCGATCGCCTGCTCGCTGGCGAGCCGGCGCACCAGGGGAGTGGCGAGCACACGCGGCGGCACCTCGACTGGCACCTCGACCGGCGCCTCGGGTTCTCCGGACGGCGCCTCGGGCGCCGCTGTCGGCCTCTCGGGCTCCGCAACCGGCGCGGCAGCCGGGCGCGCAGGCGTCCCGTCGTCGAGCACCGCGATGACCATGCCGATCGTGGCCTGCTCGCCCTCCGGCACGAGGATCTCGCGCAGGATGCCTGCGTCGTACGCCTCGTACTCCATGGTGGCCTTGTCGGTCTCGATCTCGACGAGGATGTCGCCGACCTCGACCTGGTCGCCAGGCTGCTTGTGCCAGGTGGAGATCGCGCCCTCCTCCATGGTGTCGGACAGGCGGGGCATGAGGATGTCGATCATCGGGGGTCCTTCTGCGAACGGTGGCCGACGGCGGCGAGCGTCTGCCGGATGGCGGCGGCCACATCGTCGGATGATGGGAGCGCCGCGGTCTCGAGCGGCTTCGAATATGGGAGCGGCACCTCGGCCATGGCCACTCGGCGCACCGGAGCATCCAGCCAGTCGAACGCGCCGTCCGAGATCGTGGCGGCGATCTCCGCGCCGATGCCGTAGGTCAGCCAGTCGTCCTCGAGCACGACCGCGCAGTGCGTCTTCTGCACCGACGCGATCACGGTCTCGCGGTCGAGCGGCCGCAGGGTCCGCAGATCGACCACCTCCACCGATATCCCGTCGGTCTCGGCGAGGCGCTCGGCCACGTCGAGGGCGACGGCCGCCATCCGCGAGTACGCGACGACGGTGATGTCGGCGCCGCTGCGGGTGATGGCGGCGCGGCCGATCTCGGCCGGGGTGTCGTCGTCGGGCACCTCGCCCTTCGTGTTGTAGAGGGCGAGGTTCTCGAGGAAGAGCACCGGGTCGTCATCCCGGATCGCGGCGAGCAGCAGCGCCTTCGCGTCGGCGGGACTCGAGGGAGCGACGACCTTCATGCCGGGGACGAAGGCGTAGTACAGCTCGATGTTCTGCGAGTGCGTCGCACCGAGCTGCTGCCCGCCGCCGCCGGGCGTGCGGATCACGAGCGGCACGCGCGCCTGCCCGCCGAACATGCCGTAGATCTTGGCCGCGTGGTTCACGATCTGGTCGAGCGCGAGCAGCGAGAAGTTGATCGTCATGATCTCGACCACGGGGCGCAGGCCCAGCATCGCGGCTCCGATCGCGGCACCGGTGAACCCCTCCTCGGCGATCGGGGTGTCGCGCACGCGTTTCTCGCCGAACTCGTCGAGGAGTCCGGCGGTGATCTTGTACGAACCCTCGAAGACGCCGATCTCCTCGCCGAGGAGCAGCACGTCGGGGTCGCGCAGCATCTCCGTGCGGAGGGTGTCGTGCAGTGCCTGCCGGTAGGTCATGATGCTCATGCGGATGCTCCGTTCGAGGGGAAGGATGCCGAGGGGAAGGATGCCGAGGGGAAGGGCGCCGGTGCGAACAGCGGTTCTCCCGGCAGTCGGCGTGAGTCGTTGGGCACCGGGGTCGCGTAGGTGTAGTCGAAGAGGGTGTCGACGGACGGGTGCGGACTGGCCTCGGCGAAGGCGACGGCATCCGCGACGACGCGCATGGCGTCAGCGTCGACCTCGGCGATCAGCTCGTCCGTGAGCAGCCCGTCGGCGGCCAGACGCACCGCGAAGGCGGCGATCGGGTCGGCGGCCTTGAGCGCCTCGGCCTCGTCGCGCGTGCGGTACTTGGCAGGGTCGACGACGGAGTGCCCCTTCAGCCGCTCGCTCACGGTCTCGAGCAGGAACGGGCGGCCGGACCGGGCGGATGCCAGCGCAGCGAGAGCCGCTTCGCGCACCGCAACAGGGTCGTTGCCGTCGACGCGCGCGGACGGCATCCGATACGACGCCGCGCGCTTGTAGAGCTCCGGCTCGCCGGCCGCCTTCTCGACCGTCGTGCCCATGCCGAGGCCGTTGTTGACGACCACGTAGACGATCGGGAGGTTCCAGAGGGAGGCGATGTTGAGCGATTCGTGGAAGGCGCCGATGTTCGTGGTGCCATCGCCCATGACGCAGACGACCGCCTCTGGCCCGCTGCGGTAGTCGATCGCCAGGGCTGCGCCGGTCGCGAGCGGCACCTGGCCGCCGACGATGCCGTAGCCGCCGAGCAGCCGCGCCTCGAGATCGAACAGATGCATGGACCCGCCCCACCCCCTCGAGACGCCGTCGCGTCGACCGTAGAGCTCGGCCATGATTCGGCCGGGCGCGATGTCGCGGCCGATCGCGTACCCGTGCTCGCGGTAGTTCGTGAAGAGGTAGTCGCTCGGATCCATCGCGGACATGAGGCCGGTGACCGTCGCTTCCTCGCCGAGGTTCAGGTGGCAGTAGCCACCGATCTCGGCCTGGGTGTACGCGCGGGCCGCCCGCTCCTCGAACCGGCGGATCAGCACCATCTGGCGGTAGAAGCCGAGGAGGGCGTCGGTGTCCCTCGTCTCGGGGTGGGGCGACGGGGTCTCCGTGCGCCGCTTGGCAGCCGATGTGCGCGTGGCCATGCGGACCTCCTAATAATGAAACGAATCCGTCTCATTATATGATGGGACGGAGGAGTGCAGATCGCATGGCTTCGAACCGAGGAGAACCATGGACGCCGCGTCACCAGGAGCCCCGCGCAAGCGCGGCCGACCGACGCCCGAGGAGCGCGAGCAACGGCGAGACCAGATTCTCGATGCAGCCGTCGCGCTGTTCGTCGCCCGAGGGCTCGGCCAGGTGACGATCGACGAGATCGCCGCATCCTCCCGCGTCACGAAGCGCACCATCTACACGTACTTCGGCGACCGGGCGGAGGTGTTCACGGCCGTCATCGAGCGCTTCAGGACGACTGCGCTCTCGGAACCGGACGCCGCGGGCTCGAGCCTCCTCGACGCCGCCGCACGCATGGTCTTCGTGCTGCACTCCGACGATGCCGTCGGCATGCATCGCCTGATGATCGGCGAGTCCGCGCAGTTCCCGGATCTGGCCGCGCGCTTCTACGCCAGCGGACCGGAGGGTTACATCGGGATGCTGCAGCAGCACCTCGCCGGCGACGACACCGCCGAGCGTGCGGAAGCCCTCTTCGGCCTCCTGCTCGGCGAGCCGCACCGGCGCCGGTTGCTCGGCCTCGTGCCTGCGCCGGATCGCGCGGCCGCGCGGGCCCAGGCCGAGCGCGCACTGCGGCTGCTCGGACATCAGGGCGGCGCGGACAACTAGGCTGGGGCCGTGCTTCTCAGCGATCGCGACATCAAGGCAGAACTCGCATCAGGCCGTATCGGTCTGGCGCCGCACGAGCCGGAGATGATCCAGCCGTCGAGCATCGACGTGCGCCTGGATCGGTACTTCCGCTTGTTCGACAACCACAAGTACCCGTTCATCGATCCGTCCGAGGATCAGCCCGAGCTCACGCGCCTGATCGAGGTCGCACCAGACGAGCCCTTCATCCTGCACCCCGGTGAGTTCGCACTCGGCGCGACCTTCGAGCAGGTCACGCTGCCGGACGACGTGGCGGCACGACTCGAGGGCAAGTCGTCGCTCGGACGCCTCGGCCTCATCACGCACTCCACCGCCGGGTTCATCGACCCGGGGTTCACCGGCCACGTCACGCTCGAGCTCGCGAACGTCGCGACCCTGCCGATCAAGCTGTGGCCCGGCATGAAGATCGGGCAGCTGTGCTTCTTCCGGCTCACCTCGCCGGCCGAGAACCCGTACGGCTCCGGCCCCTACGGCAACCGCTACCAGGGGCAGCGCGGCCCGACGGCGTCGCGGTCGTTCCAGAACTTCCACAGGACAGACGTCGGGATCACCGACAACGGCGCAGTCGGAGGCTGACATGAGTGATGACAGCACGAACCCGCAGGATCCGCAGAACCCGCAGAGCCCGCCGGACGCTGTCATCCCGCCGGCCCCGCCCGAGACCCCGATCCCGGAGGGGCTCATCTCCGCTGAGCCGGTGATCCCGCCGCCACCTGCCGACATCCCGCCGGCCGACGACGTCATCCCGCCGCCACCGCCGGAGGCGATGCTCCCGTCGTCGCGCAGCACGCGTCGGAAGCCAGCGATCCTCGAGGGCGAGCAGCCCTCGGCCGTCGCCGATGACTGGGCGAAGCCATCCGTCGCGCCCGAGGTGCCGTCATCCGGTGGCTACCGCGGTCTGACCGTGGCGATCTTCGCATTCCTGCTGATCCTCCTCGTCGCGGCGGTCGGCGTCGGCATCTTCCTCGCGACGACCATGACGTTCCCCTTCGCAGCGGGTTCCGCGGTCGACGTCGCCGCGCAGGCTGTCGGCGGGGTGCTGCCGCTCTGAGTGGGCGGATGGCGTGGAAGCTGCGCCCGAGCACCATGGCGGACGCGACCTGGATCGCCGAGCTCCGGGCGGTCGTGCTGCTCGATGACCTCGAGCGCCTCGGACGCTACGACCCGGTTCGGGTGCGTCGGCGATTCCTCGACGCCTTCGATCCCGCGTCGACCAGCGTGATCGTGATCGACGGCGCGGATGCCGGCTCGATCACGCTGCGCACCGACGATGCCGGCGCGGTGTGGGTCGAGCACTTCTACCTCGACCCGGTGTTCCAGGGGCGTGGGATCGGATCCGCGGTGCTCGCGCAGGTGCTGGCGGCGGATTCGTCGGCGACCTTCCGACTCAATGTGCTGCAGGGGAGCCCGGCGCGGCGGCTCTACGAGCGTGTTGGCTTCGACGTCGACAGTGAGGACGAGGTCGACGTCTTCATGACGAGGATCCTGACCTGACCTGCGTCCGCTGACGTGTTGCGAGCATGTAGGCGGGAACCGCGACGAGCACGACCACGACGTGCATCGCCATGAGCGCGACCGCGGCTGACATCGTCGTGCCAGGGATGAACCGCAGCATGAGCAGCAGGATGTCCGGGATGAACGAGGCGACGAGGATGACCGGCGCCAGAACCGACAGGGTGCGGCGCGGGTCTCGTGCGCGACTGAGCACGAGGCGCCATCCGAGCCAGCCGATGCCGACGCCGAGTACGGTGAACAGTCCGTAGGCGGGCGGGGTGAGTGGACCGTAGCCCGATGGTGCCCCTGCGGCGACGGCCACGGCGGCGACCGCCGCGTTCAGGAGGATCGCGACGACGGCTGCCGCGAGAAGGATGATGCCGGCGCGCAGGCGGGGCCGCGTCGACGGGCGCTCGGTGGGGGCGATGATGGCCATGGGAGTCTCCTTCGTCAGGTGGTGCATCCGATATCGGTACCAACCGGTACCGATATTTACGGTACTGCTCGGTACCGAAAGATACAATGGCCACACATGGACACCGAAGAGACCAGGGCGGCTGGACGCCCTCGCGACCCCGGGCTCGAACCGAGCATCCTCGTCGCCGTGCAGGATCTGCTGATCGAGCACGGGTACGCGGGTATGACGATCTCGGCCGTGGCGACCCGCGCGCGGTGCGGGAAGTCGGCGATCTACCGGCGGTGGGAGACGAAGGCGGAGCTCGTGGTCGCCGCGATGCGTGCGCTGCAGGTCACCGCGGAGCAGCCCGATACCGGGAGTCTCCGGGAAGACCTGATCGCCGCCGGCATGCACTTCGCCGACGCCGATGAGCGCTCAGCCGCAGTGCTCGCCAGCCTGCTGAGCGAGATCGGTCGCGACGAGGAGCTGCGAGACGTCGCCTATCGGTTCATCGGCGGGCCGCCGGTCGCGGCGATCACGGCGGTGATCGAACGATGGATCGAGCGCGGCGCGGTGCCGGCCGATGTGCCGGTCGCGCTCATCGCCGGCATCGTGCCGACGGCGGCGTTCGGCAGCATCAGCCTTCGTCGACGATCGCTCGACCCGGCGACCGTGACGGATCTCGTCGACCACGTGATGCTCCCTGCGCTGCGCCAGGGCTACGCGGCTTCGCGGCGGGATCAGGCCTCGAGGTCTTCAGGCTGATCGGGAGATGGCACCGAATCCGGTGACGCGTAGACCTTACGGCCGGTCACGTCTCTCACGATGCCTCGTACTCCCTCGCCATCCACAGAGATTGGGATGACCCTCTCGGCGAGGAAGCGTTCGTGGGCCTGTACGCCGGAGAGTGCCCATTCAAGGTCCACGAACGATGGGGTCATGCCCTTGAGATTCGTCACTCCGATGATCTTCGCCTTCGTCAGGGAGAGGAGGGGTGAATAGTCGGACGTTGCGACGCGAGGGTCCCAATACAACGCCTCGAGGTCGGTGAGCGACCGGATGAACTCCAGAGAATCGGCGTTTGTTCGACTGCCCGTGAGGCTTCTCGTCACTCTCAGTGACCGGAGGCTGGAAAGGTCGCCGAGCGGTGCGTAGTCGCGCAGCGCGCGGCCGTTCTCGATCTCCAGGTGTGTGATGGCTCGCAAGGCTCGAAGCGGAGCGAGGTCGGTGACCGCACTGGCGCCACCGAGGATCAGCTGCTTCATCGAGGCCATGCCTGCGATCGGGCTCAAGTCCGTATACGAGCCCCAGTGGATCCTGAGGTGGTCGATCTGCGTCTGGGCGCGGATCCCACCCAGGAGCCTGTCGTTCACGTGGCACCACAGAGTGAGTTTCCTGATCGGAGTGGGGCGGGACAGCAGGTCCAACCAGTCGTCCAGGATCTGCTGCCGTTCCTTCTGGGACCGCTCATGGATCGTGGACGGCCATGGCGCGAGGATGACCTCGGTCTCCCCGTTGTAGTCGCTTGCGCGCGCGATGAACGAGTCATCTTGTTTGGTGTCGCTGCGGAATGGTTCGACTCCATCGATCATGTGGAGAACCTAGCAACTCGGCACGTTCGTCCTCGCAACGTTGGCTGTCCGGCACACGTCAGAAACGCCCCACCCGACGTGTGTCTGGTGAGGCGTCTCGTGAGGAGCTGTCAGGCGTCGCGACCGCGGCTGAAGCCGGCGTCGAAGCCGCGCTCATAGGCGTGCTGCGCGTGGCGGGCGGCGCGGAGCGGTCCGCCGTGGCCGCGGTGACCGTGGTCTCCGTGGTCGTGACCGTGCTCGCCGTGGCGCGCGTCGCGTCCGTGCTCGCAGTCGTGCTGGTGCTCGCCGCCGTGGCGCGGGCCGAAGCCGTGGCGCGGGCCGAAGCCCTCGCGCGGGTCGATGCCCCCACGCGGGCCGAAGCCGTGTCCCGGACCGAAGCCGCGACCGAACGGGCGACCGAAGCCGCGCGGGAAGCCGTGGCCTCGTCCGTGCCCGCCGAAGCCGTGGCGGCGTCCGTGGGGGAGACGAGTCTCCTCGTCCCAGCCGAACGCGCGAGCGATCTTCTCGAGCGATGCGAGCGTGGTGGCCATCTCCTCCTCGGAGACGGCGTCGGTGACCTTCGAGCGGATGCCGTCGACGATCGCGCCGAGGCGATCCTTCGCGGCACGGCCCTCATCGGTCAGCGTCCAGCCGTCGCCCTCGGCGGTGACCCAGCCGCGCTCGATCAGCCCGTGGAGCTTGTGCTCGGTGAGCGGGCGACGTGCGGGGGCGGTGCCGTCGATCACGTTGAGCAGGCGCCAGTCGCGGCGGCTCGCTCGCTCGTCCTCGAAGGCGGTGGCGAACTCGGCCGCCATCAGGCGGTCGGCGGCCTTCAGCCAGTAGCCGAAGGGGCGGGAGGTGTTCTCGTTGTTCTGTGATTCAGAGGTGTTCATCGGGAAAGTCCTTTTGTTGTCAGTGTGCATGTGTATGTCACAGTGCATGTACATGTAGTGTGACATGGAGTCGCAATGCATGTCAAGTCGCATGTAAAATCGTGCTGTGACCTCCGACGACATCGATCCAGCCGAAGCGATCGCCCACGCCCTCTCGCGTCTTCGCGGACGGCGGCCAGGCGAGCGCGGTGCCGGACGCGGCGGTCCGCACGGCTGGCATGGCGGAGGGCACGGCCATGACCACCCCCACGGCGAGCCCTTCGGCCACCGTGGATTTCCCGGGCCGCCGCCTTGGGTGGGCGACCCCTCGGCTCGGATGGGCGGGCCGGCCAGGATGCGGATGCTGGAGGCGCTCGCCGCAGCATCCACTCCGCTCAGCGTCAGCGCGCTCGGCGAGGCGATCGGCGTCGATCAGCCGCGCGCGTCACGCCTCGTGCAACAGGGTGTCGACCACGGCCTGGTGCGCCGCGAGGCCGACCCGGACGACGCTCGAAGAACGCGCATCGCGCTCACCGACGAGGGGCGCCGCTTCGCGCGCGGCCTGCGGGGTGAGCGGCGCGAGTACCTCGGACGCGCGCTCGAGTCGTTCACCGACGAAGAGCGCACCGAGCTCGCTCGGCTCCTGAACAAGCTCGCCGACAACTGGCAGCACTGACCGGCTGCCCGGGATCTACTCCGCGCCCTCCACGAACTCGAGCGACGTCTCGTCGTCGACCGAGAGCGACAGCACGACGGTCTCGATCGCCTCGTGCGCCTCGATCCGCTGCTCGATGTCGCGCAGCTGCGTGGCCACGTCGTGCTCTCGGGCGTCGCCGGCCAGATCGATCTCGGCGACGAGGAACAGCCGGTTCGGCCCGACGTACTCGATGTGCAAATACGTCACGCGCTCGATCTGCGGGAGGCTGAGCAGCGCATCGCCGACCCGCGCACGCAGCGTGGGCGAGGCGTTGGCGCCGACCAGGAACGCGATGTTCCGCCGGATCAGGATGATCGCGACCACGCCGAGCAGCACGCCGACCAGGATCGAACCGATGGCGTCCCAGGCTGCGACGCCGGTGACCTGGTGCAGGAGGATCGCGCCGCCGGCGAGGGCCAGGCCGATCAGCGCCGCGGCATCCTCGAAGAACACGGCCCGCAGTGTGGTGTCGCTCGTCTCGAGCACGTAGTCCCAGGTCGACGAGCCGCGCTCCTTCGCCAGGCGGCGGGACTTCACCATCGCCTGCGTGAACGATGCGCCCTCGAGCACGAACGAGATGCCGAGCACGATGTAGGCGACGAGTGGACTCTCGACCGGCCCGGTCTCCGAGAGCTCCTGGATGCCGTGCATGATCGACACGATCGAGCCGGCCGTGAAGATGCCGAACGCGGCGATCAAGGACCACACGAACGCGTTGCGTCCGTAGCCGAGTGGATGCCGAGAGTCCTTCGCCTTGCCACCTCGCCGGTCGGCGATCAGCAGGAACACCTCGTTGCCGGCATCCGCCCACGAATGCGCGGCTTCGGCCACCATCGACGCGGACGAGGTGATGATCGCCGCGACCGTCTTGGCGATCGCGACCAGGATGTTTGCGAGGAACGCGATGATCACTGTCACGCGGTCAGGCTACTCCGGTCCGCGGTGTGCTTCTTCGCGCAGCGCGGCGCCTTCACCGGGAGCAGCAGCAGGAAGCCGATGATCAGCACGGCCATGATGCCGAGGATGCCGAAGGCGGTCTGGCTGGTGAGGACGATGAGCACCGTCCAGGCGCCGGAGGCCATCCAGCTCGCGGCGCGCCCGGTCGTGGCGTACAGGCCGAAGATCTCGCCCTCGCGTCCGGCCGGGGTGACCCTGGCGAGGAACGAGCGGGCTGCGGCCTGCGCCGGTCCGACGAACGCGCACAGGATGAGTCCGCCGATCCAGAACACCATCGTCCCGCCGTCGCGCAGCAGGAAGACCGCGAGTCCGGCGACGATCATCGACCCGATCGAGGCGAGGATGATGCGCTTCGGGCCGACCCGGTCGTCGAGGCGGCCGGCGAGGATCGTCGAGACCCCGGCGATCAGGTTCGCCGCGATCCCGAAGACGATGATCTCCTGAGTCTCGAAGCCGAACACCGCGGTGCCGATGATCGCGCCGAATGCGAAGACGCCGCCGAGGCCGTCGCGGAACACCGCGCTCGACAGCAGATACCAGAACGTGGGTCGCGTCTCGGGGTCTCGGTAGAGTCCGGCGACGTCCTTGACGAGCAGCACGTACGACCTGAAGAAGCCGACCTTGCGCTCCGGTCGCCCGAGCGAGGGCTCCGGCACGTTGAGGAAGATCGGGATGCTGAAGATGATCGCCCAGACCGCGCAGCCGACGGCGATCAGTCGGTAGGCGAGGCCGTTGTCGGTCGACATGCCGAACCAGTCGAAGGTGTCGAGCACCACGACGATCACCAGGGCGATGATGCCGCCGAGGTACCCGAAGCCCCAGCCGAGCCCGGAGATGCGCCCGACGTTCTTCGGATTCGCGATGCCGATCAGCATGGCGTTGGAATTGACCGCCGCGATCTCCTGGAACACGGTGGCGGCCGAGATCAGCGCGACGCCCAGCCAGAACAGGTTCGGGGTCGGCTCGACGAACCAGAGTCCGAGCATGCAGAAGATGAGGGCTCCGGTGCCGATGCCGAGCCACAGCTTCTGGCGCCCGGCGGCATCCGCTCGCTGTCCGAGCACCGGTGCGAGCAGCAGGATGCCGAAGGCGGCGATGGTCGACCCGAGGCCGAGGCTCGAGGTGAGGCCGGCGATCGCGGTGTCGTACGCCTTGCTCGACGGGTCGAGGGCGGCGAGGTCGGCCGGGAGGAACGAATCGGTCGTCAGGTAGAGCGCCGTGAACACGAAGGTGAGGATGACCGTGTTGAAGGGCTGCGTCGCCCAGTCCCACAGTGCCCAGGAGTAGACCTGCTTCTTCGGAGCCGGGGTATCGCCGCGCAGATCGAGGCCGATCACGCCGACGGCGCCGCTGTTCGCGATCGCCGGTGGCTCCGGAACGACGGGGCGAGATTCGGGTTCGCTCATGATCGAAGTCTGGCCGTCTGCGGTGAACGGCCGGTGACGGCGCGCCGCACGATTCCGCCCGCTGGAGATCGGCGGGTGCGTAGGGTCGACGCATGACGGCGGGGGATGCAGTGGAGCAGCGCACCGTCATCCTGTTCGAGGGTCGAAGCGACCGGCTCGCGTTCGAGGCGGTGGCGCGGCGGTGCTGGGTCTCTCCGGATGTCGTGCAGCTCGTCGACATGGGTGGCATCACGAACCTGCGGACGCGCGTCTCGGCGCTTCGCGAGGCTGACGACGCCGTGCGTGTGCTCGGACTCTACGACGCGGCGGAGGAGGCGTACGTCATCCGGATCCTGACCGATATCGGGATGCTGGCCGGCGGAGCGACGCATCCTGCCGACGTCGGGTTCTTCGGGTGCGAGCGCGATCTCGAGGCCGAGGTGATCCGAGCGGCCGGCGCCGAGCTCGTGTTCGAGACGCTGGCTGCGCGGGGCGAGCTCGAGCGGTTCCGCGTGTTCCAGGGGCAGCCCGCCCAGCGCGGCAAGCCGGTCGACGATCAGCTGCATCGTTTCGCCGGCACCGCCGCGGGGCGCAAGGCGCGCTTCGCGGCCGACGTGATCGACGTCCTTCCGATCGACCGCATGCCGCCGCCGCTCACCGCCCTGCTGCGCGCTGCGCTGCCCGCCTCGTGACCGCGTTCCCTGCGTGCCGAGCGGCCCCTCTCCGTGCGAGCGGCCCCCTTGCGAACGGACGCAAAGGGGTGGCTCGCGCGGAAAGGGGTGGCTCGGCGCGGCACCTCGGCCGGGATCGCGACTTCCCCCCGCGATTCAGAGCGCGGGACCGCGGACGATCCGCACCGGACCCCGCGCCTCCGCGATCTGCACGGGCTCGCCCTGCTGCGTCACGATGACCTCGTCGCGCTCGGCCAGCTCCCCGGCGACGCGCCGCACCTCGTCCATCCGCGACCGCCAGGACTCGCCGCCGATCGCGCGGGCGACGTCGCTCGGGCAGATCGACGACTCGTCGCGCTTGCGGGTGAGGGCGCGGATCGCCGCGGCAGCCCGCTCGGCGAAGTCCGCATCCGATGACTCCTCCCACCACGGCGCGCCGCGTTCGCCGAGCGCGGTCTTCGCGTCGTGCACCCGCCGCCGCGCATCGGATTCGGATGCCTTCACCGCGCGCCGCGCCGCCATCAGCTCGTCCACGAGCTCCTGCCGCAGCTTCTCGGGGATCGTCGGATCCGTCGCCCGCCACCGCCGTCCGTTCACGATGATGTGGTGCCCGTCGGCGGTGCGTGCTGGCTCGTCGCTCTCCGTCATCCGATCAGCATCCCTTCCCACTCCGTGCCGAACCACCCCCTTGCGCGCGAGCGGCCCCCTTCTGAACGTTCGCAAAGGGGTGGCTCGCACACAAAGGGGTGGCTCGGCACACAAAGGGGTGGGTCGGCACAAGGGGGCGGGCACGACATCACTCTGGGGAGAGCGGGGCGCGCAGCGTGCGGGCGTAGTCCTCCTTCAGCACGGCGAGGTGCAGCCACGCCTCGATACGCGTCACACCAGGCAGGGCGCGCAGGCGCTCGAGGCTCGCGTAGAGCGCGCCGGCCGACGGCTCGACGAGGGTCGCGATCGCGTCGAAGCGTCCGAGCGTGCGGGCCGCGAAGTCCACGCCGCGTCCACCGCGCAGGGCGTCGATCACCGCGTCGTCGTCGTCGCCCAGGTTGATCCCGACGCCCATCGACAGCTGGCGGTGCGCGAGGCCGCGCGCCTCGACCGCACTGATCTTGATCACGCCGCCGTCGATCAGTCGCTGCACCCTGGTCGCGACGGCCGAGGGAGAGAGCCGCACCTCGTCGCCCAGCGCCCGGAAGCTCTGCCGCCCGTCGGCCTGCAGCTGTTCGATCAGGGCCTCGTCGATCGCGTCGAGCGTGATGTCGCCGTGGTACTCCGAGACGAAGAACCCCTTCACCACGGTCGAGTAGATGATGGTGTTGATGTCGAGGATGCCGTCGATCGCGCGAATGGTGGCGAGCAGGTCGTGCAGCTCCTCCATCGAGCCGAGCCTGACCTCGGTCACGAGGTCGTGCGCGCCGCCGACGGCAGACACCAGCACGGTCTCGTTCATGTCGCGCAGCTGCTCGGCCACGAGTTCGACTGCGCCATCGGTGCGGATCGAGACATGCGCGAGCACGTGCTGGCCGAGGAACACCGGGTCGACCGCGGCGACCACCCGCACGGTGCGATCGTCGAGCATCGCCTTGAGGCGTGCGGCCACCGCGGCTCGTGACTGCCCGAGGCGAGCGGCGAGGGAGCGGATGCTGGCACGGCCGTCCTCCTGCAGCGCACGGATCAGGTCCGCGTCGAAATCCATGGATCTCTCCTGAAAGGTCACTTTCCCCGGAACGCACGCGCGACTGCGCGCATCCTCAGTGTAGAGACTGCTGTCGCCGTGGGGTAGGCCCGCATTGTGCGATGTTCTGATCAGAACTCCAGTGAATGATCGTTTGCACTGGAGTTCTGGCCTTGCCGAGTGGGTTCGAACCGCCGTAGCATCCATCGCTATCCGACATCTTCCGCAAAGGAGCGGGCCCACATGGCTTCCACCACCCACAGCGGCACTCACAGCAGAGCGCGTCGCGCTGGCTTCGCCGCCTTCGTCGGCACCACCATCGAGTGGTACGACTTCTACGTCTACGCGACGGCCGCCGCCCTCGTGTTCGGACCGCTGTTCTTCCCGAGCGGTGATCGTCTCGCCGAGACGGCGGCCGCCTTCGCGACCTTCGCGGTGGCCTTCCTGGTCCGCCCGCTGGGTGGCATCATCTTCGGCCACATCGGCGACAAGCTCGGGCGGCGCACCTCGCTCGTGATCACCCTGCTGCTGATGGGGGCGGCGACCGTCCTGGTCGGCTGCCTGCCCACCTACGAGAACGTCGGCATCCTCGCCCCGATCCTCCTGATCCTGCTTCGCGCGATCCAGGGACTCGCGGTCGGCGGCGAGTGGGGCGGCGCCGTGCTCATGAGCGTCGAGCATGCTCCCGAGAAGTCCAAGACCTTCTACGGCGGATTCACGCAGCTCGGCAACCCGGCCGGCGCGCTGCTGGCCTCCGGCATCTTCGCGATCATGTCGCGCGTCGGCGACGACTTCATCATGAACGGCGGATGGCGCATCCCCTTCCTGCTGTCGATCGTGCTGGTCGGCGTCGGGTTCTGGGTCCGCTACCGCGTCGAGGAGACCCCCGTCTTCGAGTCGAAGGTCGAGGGCCGCAAACAGTCCATGCCGCTCGCCTACGCGCTCCGCACCAACTGGCGTCCGATCCTGCTGGGCATCGGCATCCTCCCGATCTCGACCGGCGGCTACTACCTGGCGACCACCTTCGCCACGGCCTACGCCACCGGTGACACGATCGCGATCAGCGAGCAGGTCATCCTCGACGCCATGACGATCGCGTCCTTCGTGGAGTTCGTCGTGACCCTCCCGATCGCCTGGCTCGGCGACAAGTGGGGGCGCAAGAACATCATGTACATCGGCCTGATCACCTCGGTGCTCACCTTCGTGCCGTTCATGCTCGTGATGCCAGGACGCGTCGAACCGCTCATCTTCCTGTTCGCCTCGCTGGTGCGCATCGCCATGAGCGCGACCTACGCCCCGATCGCGGCGCTGCTCGCGCAGATGTTCCGCCCGCAGTCGCGGTACACCTCGATCGCGCTGTCCTACGGCGTGGGCGCCGCGATCTGGGCAGGCTTCTCGCCCTGGTTCGCGACGCAGCTCATCGCCTGGACCGGCAACATCTGGTCGGTCCTCGCGATGTTCGCCGGCATGGCGATCATCGCCGGCATCTGCACGAAGCTCGCACCGCAGCACTCCGACGAGGCCCCCGTCACCGGCTCCTTCACGGCTCGCACCGACACGACCGCGAACCGGCTGCCCTGACCGGCCCGCATCCTCGACCGCCCGCACAGCAACGACCGCGAACAGGCTCCCATGAGAAAGCTCACCCCCTTCGACCGCTCGGCCCAGACCACCCCGCGTCTGATCACCGCCGAGGTGATCCGGACGGCGGATGCCGCCGACACGACCGCCACGGCGATGCTGACCGATCGGGGGCGGATCCTCGCGATCGGCACCCCGGCGGACTGCGAGGCGGCGGCCGAGCGGGCGGGGCTGACGCCGGAGCGCGTCGACCTCGTGGGGGCCGCGATCGTCCCGGGCTTCATCGATGCCCACGCGCATCCGCTCATGTACGGGCAGATGATGAGCTGGGTCGACTGCGGTCCGGAGAAGGCGCGCAGCATCCCCGAGATCGTCGCGCTGCTGCAGGCGGCAGCTGCCGATCTCCCCGCGGGGCGTCCGGTGCGCGGTTACGGCTACGAGCAGCGCAACCTCGCCGAGAAGCGGCACCCCACCCGCTTCGAGCTCGACGAGGTCGCCGCCGACCGCGAGGTGTATCTCATGAACGCCTCGGGCCACGGCGGTGTGGTGAACTCGCACACCCTCGCGATCAACGGCGTCGACCGCGACACCCCGAACCCGGACGGCGGCGAGTTCTTCCGCGACGCGGACGGCGAGCTGACCGGTGAGCTCTCGGATGCCGCGTGCAACATCCTCACCGGAGTGCACGGCGTGAAGATCGGCCACCACGGTCCGAACTTCCACCTGGCCGACGAGCCGGAGGAGCACCTGCGGCAGCTGGATGCCGCGACGCAGCGCTTCCTCGCCGGCGGCGTCACCTCGATCGGCGACTGCCAGGTCACCCGGCGCGAGTTCGACATGTACCTGCGGCTGGCCGAAGCGGGTCGCCTCGAGCTGCGCGTCTCGATGTACCTGCTGTCGCACCTGCTCGACGAGGCGCTCGAGATGGGCATGGTCGGCCAGTTCGGCAACGCCCACCTGAGCTTCGCCGGCATCAAGTTCTACGCCGACGGCACGCTCGGCGGCTGGACCGCGTACTTCCCCGACGGGTACGTGGGCGACCCCTGCCGCACCGGCCAGCTCTACCATGAGCCCGCCGAGTACGCGGGGCTCATCAGCAAGGCGCACGCCGCAGGACTCCAGACCGCGACGCACGCGCAGTCGCCCACCGCGATCGAGATGGTGGTGTCGGCGATCGAAGCCGCGCTCGCTGCGCATCCGGATGCCGATGCCCGTCACCGCATCGAGCACTGCGGGCTGCCGACGCCGGAGCAGATCGAGCGGATGGCCGTCGCCGGCATCCGTCCGGTGAACCAGACGCAGCACTACTTCAACTGGGGTGAGGGCGTCGAGGAGGCCATCGGAACTCCGGGCGAGCGTTTCAATCCGCTCGGCGAGTTCGAGCGTGCCGGCGTGCCGTTCACGATCTCCTCGGATGCTCCGGTCGCCGAGCCGATTCCACTCGAGGCCATCCAGACCGCGGTCACCCGCGTGACGCGACGCGGCCACACGCTCGGCCCGGACGACCTGCGGGTCTCGGCGCTCGCGGCCCTCCGTGCCCACACGATCGAGGGCGCGATCTCGATCGGCCGCGAAGACGACCTCGGCTCGCTCGAGGTCGGCAAGTACGCGGACTTCGCCGTGCTCTCGGCGGATCCGCTGGCCGTGGCCGGCGAGGACATCGCCGCGATCACCGTGCGTGAGACCTGGGTCGACGGCGAGCGTCGGTACCATGCCTGATTCTGAGGAGACCTACGCCGACACCGCCGGCCGGGCGGTCCTCGAGACCATCCGCGCCTACGGGGTCACGGCGATCTTCGGCATCCCTGGCACGCACAACCTCGAGCTCTATCGGCCGCTCGCCGACCTCGGCATCCGTGCCGTGACGAACCGGCACGAGCAGGGCTCCGGCTACGGTGCCGACGGCTGGGCGCAGCAGACCGGCCTGCCGGGCGTGGTCATCACCACCTCCGGGCCCGGTCTGCAGAACGCGATGAGCGCGATCGGCACCGCCTTCTGCGAGTCCAGGCCGCTGCTCGTGCTGTCGCCCGGTGTGGCACTCGGCGCGGAGTTCGCCGATGTCGGCACACTGCACGAGACGAAGGACGCGACGGCGATGGTCGGCGCCATCGCCGAGTGGTCGCGCCGGGTCCGCTCGGCCGCCGAGGCCGTCGAGGCGGTGCACGACGCGTTCGCGCTGTTCCGCACCGGGCGGCCGCGGCCGGTGCACATCGAGATCCCGCTCGACGTGCTCGAATCGCCGGCGGACGTGCCGGCCGAGCGGCGACAGGCGCGACCGGCACCGGCCCCGGAGGCAGGCGATGCGGATGCCGTCGCCGAGGCCGTGCGACTGCTCGCCCGCGCGGTTCACCCCGTGATCGTGGCCGGTGGCGGATCCACACGCGCCGCCGACGAGATCCTGGCGCTCGCCGAACGGCTCGGTTCCCCCGTGGTCACGACGCTGAACGGCAAGGGCGTGCTCGACGAGGGGCATCCGCTGTCGCTCGGCTCGAATTTGCGGCTGGCCGCTGCGCGTGCGGTCGCAGAGGCGGCGGACGTGCTGCTCGTGATCGGCTCGAAGCTCGGCGAGGCCGAGCTGTGGGCGCCGCGGCTCGAGGCCGGCGGTGCGGTGGTGCGCGTCGACATCTCGGCTGCGCAGCTCGACAAGAACCTCACTGCGACGGTCGGGATCGCCGGAGATGCCGTCGCGGTGACCCGTGCGCTGCTCGACCGGCTCCCGGCAGATGCGCGCGAGCCGCGCGACGTCTCCGCCGCGCGGGCGGCGATCGCGCAGGAGACACGCGAGGCCGCGCCGGAGGCCGTCGAGCTCGCCGAGGTCATCGCCGCGGCGCTGCCGGGTGACGCGATCGTCGCCGGCGACTCCTCGCAGATCGTGTACCTGGCGCTCGCGAACGTGCTGCGGGCGCAGCATCCGCACTCCCTCCTCTACACGCCCACGTACGCGACCCTCGGTTACGGCCTCCCCGCCGCGATCGGCGCCCGTGTCGCCCAGACCGAGCGCCCGGTGGTGACGGTGATCGGTGACGGCGCGCTCATGTTCTGCGTGAACGAGCTCGCCACCGCGATCGAGCAGCGCCTCGATGTCACGATCGTGTGCGTCGACAACGGCGGCTATGCCGAGATCCGTCAGAACGAGGTCGACCGCGGCATCACGCCGGTCGGCGTCGACCTGGTGCAGCCCGACTGGGCAGCGCTCGCCACCGCATTCGGCGGCGTCGGACGCCGCGTCGAACGCCGCGAGGACATCGCCGACAGCATCCGAGCAGCGATCGCCGAGGGCGGCGTGCAGCTCGTGCACATCCCCACCGGAAGACAGGACTGAACATGACCGACAACGTGGGCCCCATCGACGCCTCCGTGAACCCGCGGTACTCCGGGATCGCGACCTTCGCGCGACTGCCGCGGATCGAGGACGTGCCTCGTGCCGATATCGCCGTCGTCGGCATCCCCTTCGACTCCGGCGTGAGCTACCGGCCGGGCACCCGGTTCGGTCCGTCGCACGTGCGCGAGTCCTCGCGACTGCTGCGGCCATACAACCCGGCACAGGATGTGTCGCCCTTCGCGATCGCGCAGGTGGTGGATGCCGGCGACATCCCGGTCAACCCGTTCGACCTGACCGCCGCGGTGTCCGAGGTCGAGACTGCCGCGATCGCACTCGGCGAGCAGGTGCAGCGCATCGTCACGATCGGCGGCGACCACACGGTCGCGCTGCCGCTGCTGCGCGCTGTCGCCGCGAAGCACGGCCCGGTCGCGGTGCTGCACTTCGATGCGCACCTCGACACCTGGGACACCTACTTCGGCGCGCCGATCACGCACGGCACACCGTTCCGCCGCGCGAGCGAGGAGGGGCTGATCGACCTCACGGCGAGCTGCCACGTCGGCACCCGTGGTCCGCTCTACTCGAAGCAGGATCTCGAGGATGACGAGCGGCTCGGCTTCTCGATCGTGTCGAGCGAGTACATCGAGGAGCATGGCGTCGAGTCGGCGATCGCCCGCATCCTGCAGCGCATCGGTGACAAGCCGCTGTACGTCTCGATCGACATCGACGTGCTCGACCCGGCCCACGCGCCGGGCACCGGCACCCCGGAGGCCGGCGGGCTCACGAGCCGTGAGCTGCTGCGCATCCTCCGTGCGCTCGGCGACCGCGACATCGTCGGCGCGGATGTGGTCGAGGTGTCGCCGGCGTACGACCACGCGCAGATGACCGGGATCGCCGCGAGCCACGTCGTCTACGAGCTCGTGTGCCTGCTGGCCGCGCAGGTCGCACAGCCGTAGTCCGGGCATCCGTTGGTCGACGTCTGAGGCCAACTCGAATGTCTGCGGCCAACTCGAACTTCTGCGGCCAGATCAGTCTCAGCTGGCCGCAGAAGATGCTGTCGGCCGCAGAAGTCGAGGCTGGCGCGGTCAGCTCCCTGAGGGCTGGCTCGGTCAGCTCCCTGAGGCCGGCGCGGTCAGCTCCCTGAGGGCGGGGTGAGCCGCACGAGCACCCCGTCGCCCTCGCCGCCGATCGCGACCACCCACGACTCGCCCGTCCAGACGGCGGCGTTCGCGCCGCACAGGAATGGCAGCGGATGCTGTCCGGTGGTGTCAGTGACGCGGAGGGCATCATCGCTCGACCTCCCGTGGCACTGCGTGCGCTCGATCGCTGCTCGCGCCTCGGACGAGCCGCCGACGATCACGCCGTGCGCGTCGGACTGCTCTGGCGCCCCGCCCCACCACAGTGCGGTCCCGTCCGGGGCGACCGCGACGAGCGGATCGTTCGCGACCTGCGGCACCCGGCTCAGCTCGGTGCCGTCTGCCGCGAGCACGATCCGTGCGGACGGGGTCGCGAGATGCACGCGCCCGGCGTCGTCGACATCGATGTCGATCGGCGGGACGCCTGGCCGAGCACCCGGCGCATCGTCGAGGTCGACCGGGCCGCTGTGCAGCAGGGTGCGTGCGCCGCTGTCGAGGTCGACGCGCAGTACCTCGTAGTCGAGGTACTCGTCGGGGGGACGCGGCTGGTAGCGCACCACGATGGCATCGCCCTCCTGCACTGCGACGTCACCGAACTCGAAGTCCCCGTAGTCGAAGTCTCCCTCGTCGCCCACGATGTCGCCCGGCAGGTCTCGCATCGTCATGGTGGTGGTGTCGAGCACCGACAGCATCGGCATGACGTGGACCCGGTCACCCTGCACCACCACGAGCTCGGTCGCCGACAGGGGAGCCATCGCCTCGATCTGGGTGAGCGGGTCACCCGGCTCGGTGTTGAAGCGGGCGAGCGTCTTCCCGTCGGCTCCGACGTGCAGCCAGGACCCCGACGATGCGGTCCAGAATCCGCCGTCGCCATCCGCCGAGAGCACGTGCATCCCGTACCCGAGATCGATCGGCTGACCGGCTGGGACCGCCTCCGTTCCGTATCCGGTGAACGAGCTCTGGAACGGGATCGGTTCCAGCGTCCAATCGTCCGGGCCGGCGGTCGGCTTCGGGGTGCATCCGGAGGCGAGCATGATCGCCGCGACCACTGCGGCACCGAGCAGCATCCGCCGCAGTACCCGTCCCCGAACCCGCATGCCACCACTCTGCAAGCCCCGGCTGGGAACCGGCAGGGACCACGCCGGACGAATGGTCGGATGCCGCGGACGCCTGGTCGGGCGCCGGCACCCGCCGACTGCGAGTGTTGAGACCATGACAACCACTGCGCCCATCCCCACTGCCGCGTCCGCCGCGGAGCGCATCCGCTACGGCGGCCTCATCATGCTGATGCTGATGGGCTTCCTGCTGGTCACCGCCGAGTTCCTGCCGAACGGCGTGCTCACCGAGATGGCCGAGGCGCTCGACGTGACGCCCGGCCAGGCGGGGCAGACCGTGACGGTCACCGCGCTCGTCGGACTCGTCGTCGCACCGACCATCGGCCTGATGTTCCCCCGCCTCGACCGCCGGTCGCTGCTGGTGTGGATGGCGCTCGCCGCAGCCGTGTCGAACCTCATCGTGGCCATCTCGCCGAACCTGATCATCATCCTGCTGGCGAGGTTCCTGCTCGGCGCCGCGATCAGCGCCTTCTGGGCGATGTCGATCACGGTCGCATCGACGCTCGCCGGGCCCCGGCATCTCGGCCGCGGCGTCATGTTCACCTCGGCCGGCGTCTCGCTCGCGACCGTCGCCGGCGTCCCACTCGGCGTGATGCTCAGCGAACTCGTCGACTGGCGGATGGTGTTCGCGATCGCCGGCGTGCTGATGGTGCTGCTGTCGGTCGCGCTGCGGTTCGCGCTGCCATCGGTGCCGGCGGCGCAGGCCTCGAGTCTGCGTCTGCTCGTCGACACCATGCGCCGTCCTGGCATCGGACTCGGCATGCTCGGCCATGTGTTCGTGGTGCTCGGACACTTCTCCGCCTACACCTACGTGCGGCTGGCGCTGGAGCGCATCCCCGACGTCGATGCCTCGACCATCGTGGTGCTGCTGGCGCTCTTCGGACTCGGCGGACTGGCCGGCAACATCACGATCGGGCTGGTGATCGACCGCTCCTTCGCGTTCTTCTCGGTGTTCGCACCGCTCGTGATCGCGGTCTCGGTGCTCGCGATGATCCTGCTGTCCGGCTCGATCATCGGCGTCGCCGTGGTCGTGCTCGTGTGGGGCTTCTTCTTCTCGTCCTGGCTGATCGTCGCGAACACCTGGGTCGGGCATCGGATGCCGGACCGCCTCGAAGCCGGCGGCAGCCTGGTCGTCGTCGGCTTCCAGGGCGCGATCGCGCTGGCAGCAGGCTTCGGCGGACTGCTCGTCGACACGCTGAGCGTCGAGCTCGTCTACGTGGTCGGGGCGATCATGCTCGTGGTCGGCGCTGTGCTGTTCGGCGCCTCGAACCGGGTGCGCACGACCGTCTGAGCGAGCCTTCGCGCCGGTCGCGCACTACGCCGGGATCGGCGTCCGGTGCGCGGCCCGCCAGGCGGAGGGCGTCATGCCGGTGCGGCGGCGGAAGGCGCGGCTGAATCCCTCGTCCGAGGCGTAGCCGAGCTCGCGGGAGGTCTCGGACACGGAGCGGCCGGCGTCGAGCATCCGCTTCGCCGTGTCGACGCGCACCTCGGTGACGTAGTCCGCGGGGGAGCGGCCGATCACCGTGCGGAAGCGCTCGGCGAACGCGGACCGCGACATCGCGCTGACGCTGGCGAGCCGTTCGACGGTCCACTCGCGGCCAGGTGCCTCGTGGATCGCGTCGACCACGCGGTCGAGGAAGGGGTCGTTCGACACCGACGGCCAGCCGACCGGCGCGCAGCCGTTGGCGGCCCAGGCCCGGATGACCGACAGCAGCACGGTCGTCGCCATCATGCGGCAGATCAGCGGATCGCCCTGCCGGACGGGGCAGGTGGCAGGGTCGACGACGCCCATGGTCGCGGCGAGTGCGGCGGCCGACGGCTCGAGGGCGTCGAACCCGGTGACGGTGATGATCCCGGGCAGCACGGCGCTCAGGCGCGACGCGGTGTCGGAGAGCACGAGGTCGATGACCAGCACGCTGGCTCCGGCATCCGCCCGCAGCGTCATGGCCGATCCGCCGAGGGTGAGGAACGCGTCTCCGACGACGAGGCGGTCGGATCCCGCGGTCACGGCGAGCTGCTGGGACGCGCGATCGACGTCGAGGTGGCAGCGCGATCCGAGCGCCGGATGCCCGTGCACGCTGCCGCCCGCGATGTAGACGAGCGTGACCGCGTCGCCCGCGAGGGGAAGCAGGCCGCCGGCGGGCAGCGCGACGCGTCGCGCCACGCCGACCTCGAGGTCGACGGAGCGGAGCAGCTGCGAGAGCGCGTCGGCATCCACCATCACCATGCCTTCGGCAACGCCCGCCCGCGTGCTGGTATTCCAGCGGCCGGGAGCATCGGCGCGCCGCCGATACCCTGGAAGGACCCCCGACCCCACCCGAGGAGTCCCGTGTTCCGCTCGCCCGCCCGTCTGTACCGTGCCCTCGCGATCGCCGAGGCGATCACCTGGACCATCCTGATCGCCGCGATCATCGCCAGGGCCGTCGGTGCACCTGGCATCGTGGTCACGGTCGGTGGCGGCATCCACGGATTCATCTTCCTGGCCTACGCCGCGACCGCGATCCTCGTCGCGCTCAACCAGCGCTGGCATCTCGGTGTCGCAGCGCTCGCCGTGGTCAGCGCGGTGATCCCGTACGCCACGATCCCGACCGAGATCTGGCTGCACCGCACCGGGCGCCTCGACGGGGAGTGGCGGCTCGAGCCCGGCGACGATCCCCGCGACCGGCGCTGGGTCGACCGGCTGATGCGATGGTTCCTGCGTCGCCCCTGGGTGCTCGCCGTGCTGCTCGCGGTCGGCATCGTCGCGCTGTACGTGATCCTGCTGCTGGTCGGTCCGCCGGGAGGCAAGTGAGCTCGACCCGATCGCGCCGGGGTCCTGCTGCTCAGGGCGTGACGACGATCGCGTTCTTGTCGGCGACCTCGGCCATGATCGCGGCGGCGTCGCCGGCGCTGCAGTCGACGATCACGTACAGGCCGACCCCGACCGCGGTGAACGCGCGTGCGGCCATGACCCAGGTGCGCTCGCCCTCGGCGCCGACGACCTGACGGTGTTCGACGCCCCCGGATCCGCCGACCTGGTAGCTGAACTCGCCGGTCGTGGCGAGCGGCGTGATCTCGGCCGCGGTCGACTGCAGGAGCACGGCGAGGACAGCATCTGACGACGCGCTGTCGTCGCCGGCGACGACGGCCACATCCGAGGTGCGGCCCTGCCAGAACTGCGCGGTGCAGGAGCCGTCGGCCGTGGCGTAGCTCCATCCGCCGTTGCCGTCATCCGGCGATTCGGTCACCCAGCCGTCGTCGGTCATCAACCCGTCGCCCCACTCGATGTAGGCCGTCGTCGGGAGTTCAGCGCCCTCCGCGAAACCGAGCGTGAGCGGCAGATCGCCGGTCGGTTCGTCGGCGGGGGCGTCGGTGGGAGCGTCGGTGGGTGCATCGGATACCGGGACGTCCGTGGGGATCTGCGCGGACAGGCATCCGCTGAGCGAGAGGGTCGTCGCCGCGACGGCGGCGATCGTGACGAGACGGAGCAGCGGTCGGGACGGGGTCATGCGAGTCAGGATAGCCCTCGGCCGTGACCTGCACGATGGGGTGCATTGCCCATCAGGTGGGGCCGTCAATGCGCTGTCGCGACCCCGACCGAGTCGTGCACGATCACGGCGGCCACGCGGGCTCCGGCGCCGGCCGCCACGATGAGCTGCTGTGGCCCGGGGGTGGCGGCGTCCCCCGCCGCATAGAGACCCGGCACGTCGGTGCGACCGGACCGGTCGGTCAGCAGGTTGCCCGCATCGTCGATCGCCGGGTGGATGCCGTCGAGGAACGACAGCTCGGTCTCCCATTCGGGACGCACGAAGCCGCCGTCGACCGCGATGCTCGTGCCGTCGGCGAGGCGAACGGCCTCGATGCGGCCGCGATCACCGATGAGTTCGACGATCGGCTGCCGCTGCACCGTCACCCCGGCGGCGGCGAGTTCGGCCTCCTCCGTGGCGGTGACGACGGCGGCGCCGTTCGTGAACACGGTGAGGCTCTCGGTCCAGCGCGCGATCAGACGTGCCCGGTCAGCGAGGTCGTCGGACTCCCCGATCAGGGCGAGCCTCCGATCCTGCAGCTCCCAGGCGTCGCAGGCCGCGCAGCTGAACAGACTGATGCCGTAGTAGCCGCGCAGGTTCGGCACGTCGGGCAGCGTCTCGCGCAGGCCGGTGGCGAGCAGGACGGTGGATGCCGAGGCGGTGCCGGCGGGCTCGCGGCGTCCGATCTCGGCCGTGAACCCGGCATCCGTGCCACGGAGTGAGACGACACGCACCCGCGAGCGCACCTCGACGTTCGGGTACGCGGCCAGTTCCTCGCGCGCCAGGCGCCGCAGTTCGTGCGGAGCGATGCCGTCTCGGGTGAGGAAGCCGTGCGACCGCAGCGTCGCCGCGTTGCGCGGACGGTCGGCGTCGATCACGAGCACCCGAGAGCGAGCGCGGCCGAGGTTGAGCGCGGCGGAGAGGCCGGCAGGGCCGCCGCCGATGATGAGCACGTCGTACTCTGCTGTCTCGGTCACTCGCATCCCTCCCCGTGAGGAGCGGCGTCGGATCGCACGCCGGGCGACGATCGAGGCGACGCCGCCATGCGAGCCCTGTTCGGGTAAGGCTCGCCTAAGTCCTATCCTGCCATCATCCGGGCTGGGCGGGTCTCAGGCGGTACCGGCGACCGGCACCCCGGCATCGCGGAGCGCGGCTCGCAGTGGGCGGATGCCGGTGAAGGCGTGCGCGTGCATGCCGACCTCGCGGGCGCCGATGAGCTTCGACGGGGAGTCGTCGGTGAAGAAGACCGCGTCTCCCGGCAGCGGCAGCGCGTTGAGTGCATGCGTGAACGCTCGAGGGTCCGGCTTGGCGAATCCGATCTCCGCGGTGTTGAAGATCGGATCGAAGTGGCGATCCAGGTCGCACGATGCCGTCTCCTGCGGGATCGTGTCGGTGCCGTTCGTCAGGATCGCCGTGACCAGTCCGAGGGAGCGCAGCTCGGCGGCGAGCACGATCAGATCGGGGTCGACGTGGAACGGCGTCCGGCCCCACTCCGCAGCGGCCTCGGGAGAGCCGATGCGGTCGCCGATGATGCGGATCCATTCGGCGCGCGTGATGCGACCGCAGGTGACGTCGTCGAGCAGGGGTGCCGAGAGTGCGGCCTGCGTGATCGCGCCGTCTGCGAGCCCGTGTCGGCGTTCCAGATCGGGGTCGCGGTCGAAGTGGCGCACCACTCCGTCGAGGTCGAACAGCACGGCGCGGATCATCCCTCCATCCTGCCTTGCCGCCTCCGACACTCGGGTCGTCTGGGCCGGAGGTGGCTGGGGTGGGGCTTGGAGGTCTTCGCGATATGCCGGAATGCGATTCGAACCGGCCCCTTTTCTGCTCTGAGCTGGGGTTGAAATGTCGGTGGGCACTGGTGGGATCGAGGTATGGAAGCACTGATCGACGCGACGGACCAGCAGATGGCCACGCTCGGCGCGCTGGTCGACATGGCGCAGTCGATCGAGGGCGCGATCGCCAGCCTGCAGGCGGCGCGCGACGGCGTCCTCGCGCTCGCGTCGCAGTGGGCGCACGAGATCGCCGAGCAGGGAAGGCATCCCGATTGCGGTGACATGGCGGCGAGATCGGTCGCGGCCGAGCTCGGTGCCGCGCTGCGGGTGAGTGATCGGACCATGCAACGGCGCATGGCGGATGCGGAGTTCCTCGTCACTCGGTTCCCGCTCGTCTGGGCCGCGCAGGGCGCGGGTCGCATCAGTGCGGCGCACGCCAGGGTGATCGTCGAGGCGGGAGCCCATCTCATGCATGCGGGGGATCGCGATGCCTATGCGGCGGAGATGGTCGTGAACGCCGAGGTCGAGTCGCCGAACCGGCTGACGCGGATCGCCCGCCGGGCAGCCGAGCGCTTCCAGCCGCGTACGCTCGACGAGCGCCACGCGGATGCGCGGGAGCAGCGGCGGGTCTGGATCAAGGATGCGCCCGACGGCATGGCCGAACTCGGCCTGCTCGGCCCGGCGGCACTCGTGCAGGGAGCCTTCGACCGCCTGACCGGAATGGCGAAGGCCGTGCAGGCGCAGCCCGAACAGGCCGAGTTCGGGCACGCGCCGTCAGGCGAAGACCCCGGCAGCGCGCTCGACCAGCACCCACTCGACCAGCACCCACTCGACCAGCGTTCACTCGACCAGCTCCGTGCCGATCTCGCACTCGACGTGCTGCTCTCGGGCAGCCCTGTCGGCCACGACGGTGCCATCGGTGCGGAAGGAGTGCTCGGCGCGATCCGCGCGCACGTCTCGGTCACCGTCCCGGTCATGACGCTCCTGGGATGCAGCGAGACGCCGGCGGAGCTCGACGGACGCCGTCCGATCGACGCCGAGACCGCACGAGTGCTGGCGGGGGCGGCCTCCGGATGGGATCGCGTGCTCACGCATCCGATCACCGGAGCCGTGCTCGCGGTCGATCGCTACCGGCCGGGAGCCGATCTTCGTCGACATCTGCGAGCGCGTGACCAGCGATGCAGGTTCCCGGGCTGCGGACGCTCGCAACACGAAAGCGACATCGACCATACGCACGATGCGGTGCTCGGTGGGGCGACGCGGGAAGAGAACCTCGCCCACCTGTGCCGGCGACATCACATGCTGAAACACCACAGTCCCTGGCACATCGAACGGCTCGATGCCGGCCTCTTCGCCTGGACGAGTCCGACGGGCAGGACGTACATCGACCGTCCGCAGCCGCCGACCACGGTGACGTTCGTCGAAGACGGCGTGATCGCGCCGTTCTGAGCCTCGCGAACGCCCGCCGGAGCAAAGTTGAGCCAATTCATATCAACTTTGTTTGACAGCATCCGGGCCTCGGCGTATCCTTGAGTCATCGCGACTCAGGTTTTCCTGATCGCCAAGGATTTCCGAACTTCCGAAACCGCAACTTCCGCAACAAAGGAGAGAATCACATGGCACGTGCTGTTGGAATCGACCTCGGTACGACGAACTCCGTCGTCAGCGTCCTCGAGGGTGGCGAGCCGAAGGTCATCGCAAACGCCGAGGGCTTCCGCACCACCCCGTCGGTGGTCGCATTCACCAAGGACGGCGAGGTGCTCGTCGGCGAGACCGCGAAGCGCCAGGCCGTCACGAACGTCGACCGCACCATCGCGTCGGTCAAGCGTCACGTCGGCACCGACTGGAGCTTCGACGTCGACGGCAAGAAGTGGACGCCGCAGGAGATCTCCGCGCGCATCCTCATGAAGCTGAAGCGCGACGCCGAGTCCTACCTGGGCGACACGGTGACGGATGCCGTCATCACCGTTCCCGCGTACTTCAACGACGCCGAGCGTCAGGCCACGAAGGAAGCCGGTGAGATCTCCGGTCTCAACGTGCTCCGCATCATCAACGAGCCCACCGCTGCGGCGCTCGCCTACGGCCTCGACAAGGGCAAGGAGGACGAGCTCATCCTCGTCTTCGACCTCGGTGGCGGCACGTTCGACGTCTCCCTCCTCGAGGTGGGCAAGGACGACGACTTCTCGACGATCCAGGTGCGCTCGACCGCCGGTGACAACCGCCTCGGCGGTGACGACTGGGACCAGCGTCTCGTCGACTACCTGATCTCGCAGTTCAAGTCCACCACCGGTGTCGACGTCTCGGGCGACAAGATCGCCCTGCAGCGCCTCAAGGAGGCCGCTGAGCAGGCGAAGAAGGAGCTCTCCAGCTCCACGAGCACGAGCATCAACCTGCCGTACCTCTCGCTCACCGACTCGGGCCCCGTCTCGCTCAGCGAGACCATCACCCGCGCGAAGTTCGAGGACCTCACGAAGGACCTGCTCGACCGCACCAAGAAGCCCTTCGAGGACGTCATCCGCGAAGCCGGCATCAAGGTGTCCGAGATCGACCACATCGTGCTGGTGGGTGGATCGACCCGTATGCCCGCCGTCGCCGAGCTCGTCAAGCGCGAGACCGGCAAGGAAGCCAACAAGGGCGTCAACCCGGATGAGGTCGTCGCAGTCGGCGCCGCACTCCAGGCCGGCGTGCTGAAGGGCGAGCGCAAGGACGTCCTGCTGATCGACGTCACCCCGCTGAGCCTCGGCATCGAGACCAAGGGCGGCATGATGACGAAGCTCATCGACCGCAACACCGCGATCCCGACCAAGCGCAGCGAGACCTTCACCACGGCAGACGACAACCAGCCGTCCGTCGCGATCCAGGTCTTCCAGGGCGAGCGCGAGTTCACCCGCGACAACAAGCCGCTCGGCACCTTCGAGCTCACCGGCATCGCTCCGGCTCCCCGTGGCATCCCGCAGGTCGAGGTGACCTTCGACATCGACGCGAACGGCATCGTGCACGTGTCCGCCAAGGACAAGGGCACCGGCAAGGAGCAGTCGATGACGATCACCGGCGGCTCGTCGCTGTCGAAGGACGACATCGAGCGCATGGTGCGCGAGGCCGAGGAGAACGCGGCCGAGGACAAGAAGCGCCGCGAGGCTGCCGAGGTCCGCAACCAGGCTGAGACGCTCGCCTACTCGATCGACAAGCTGATCAAGGACAACGACGAGAAGCTCCCCGCCGACGTCAAGGAATCGGTCCAGGCCGACGTCGACGCCCTCAAGACCGCGCTCGCCGGAGACGACGACGAGGCCGTGAAGACCGCGTTCGACAAGCTGAACGAGTCGCAGGGCAAGCTCGGCGAGGCCATCTACGCGCAGTCCCAGGCGGATGCCGCAGCCGGCGCTCCGGCCGAGGGCGAGACGCCCGCGGCCGATGACGCATCCTCCGAGGAGGATGTCATCGACGCCGAGGTCGTCGACGACGAGGAAGACAAGAAGTAACCATGACGGACAAGAACTTCGACGAGAACGCCGGAGTTCCGGAGGGGTCGGACGCGAATGCGTCCGGCCCCCAGCCGGATCTCGGCAACCCCGACTCCACGCAGGCCGCAGCCGCCGAGGGCTCGGACGAGACGCCGGTCGACGGCGCCGCTGACGAGCTCACGGTCGACGACATCCTCGGCGCACCGCAGACCGGTGAGGCCGCGGCGGAGGATGCCGTGCTCGCCGACCTCGAGTCGACCCTGCTGAACGACCTCAAGCGTCTGCAGGCCGAGTACGCCAACTACCGTCGCCGCACCGAGGAGCAGCGCCAGGTCGAGAACGAGCGGGCGAAGGGCGAGGCCGTCAAGGGCCTCATCCCGGTGCTCGACGACCTCGACCGCGCCGCCACCCACGGTGACCTGGTCGACGGCACGCCCTTCGCGGTCATCGCTGAGAAGGTGCGCGCGGTCGTGGAGCGCCTCGGCGTCGTCTCCTACGGTGAGAAGGGTGAGGAATTCGACCCGCAGCGCCATGAGGCGATCTTCCAGCAGCCCACCCCCGGTGCGGCCAAGGCAACCGTGCTCGAGGTCGTCGAGGTGGGTTACCGCCTCGGTGATGTCGAGCTGCGTCCCGCGAAGGTCGTCGTCGCTGTTCCGGCTGAGTAGGCAGGTGATCAGTGGCTAGCCAGGACTGGTTCGACAAGGACTTCTACAAGACCCTCGGGGTCTCCAAGGACGTCACTGCTGCCGATCTCAAGAAGACGTATCGCAAGCTCGCCCGCAAGTATCACCCCGACTCCAATCAGGGCGATGCCAAGGCGGAAGCCAAGTTCAAGGAGATCAGCGAGGCCTACTCGGTGCTCTCCGATGTCGAGCAGCGCAAGGAGTACGACGAGATCCGCGCCATGGGCTCGGGCGCTCGCTTCACGGCGGGCGGCTCGGGTGCCGGCGGGTTCGAAGACGTCTTCAGCCGCTACGGCCAGCAGAGCCGTGGCGGTCAGTCCGCCGACTTCGAGGACATCTTCGCGATGTTCAACCAAGGGCAGGGCGGAGCGTTCGGGAACGGCCGCTTCGGTCAGACGTCCGGTGGGTACCGCGGCTTCGGCGGACCGCAGCGCGGCGCCGATGTCACGGCCCGCACGACGCTCGACTTCGTCACCGCCGTGCAGGGTGAGACCATCACCCTGCAGGGCGAGGACGGGAAGCCGTTCAAGGTGAAGATCCCCGCCGGGGTCGCCGACGGGCAGAAGATCCGTCTGCGCGGCCGGGGTCGTCCCTCTCCGGACGGCGGCGAGAGCGGAGACATCGTGGTGCAGATCGCGGTGCGCCCGCACCCGGTGTTCACCCGCGATGGCTTGAACCTCCGGCTGACGGTCCCCGTGACCTTCACCGAGGCGACGCTCGGCGCCACTATCGAGGTGCCGACGCTGAGCGGCGACATCGTCAAGCTCCGCGTCGCTCCCGGCACACCCTCCGGGCGCGTGCTGCGCGTCAAGGGACGAGGCGTCACCACCTCGAAGGGCACCGGCGATCTGCTCGCCGAGCTGCAGGTGGCGGTGCCGTCGCACCTCGACGAGGCAGCGCGCGAGGCGCTGGAGAAGTTCCAGGCGCTCGAGCCCGTTGAGAACCCTCGGGCCGAACTGATGGCGAAGGCTCGCCGCTGATCATGGACGCATCGATGACCGCGACACCGGGGGCGAGGTGACCAGACATGGCTGACCGCCGACTGGATGCCGACACCCCGGTGTTCGCGATCGCCGCCGCCGCCGAACTCGCCGGCATGCATCCGCAGACGCTGCGGCAGTACGACCGCATCGGACTCGTGGTGCCGGGGCGCACCTCCGGCGGTTCCCGCCGCTACTCGCCTCGGAACATCGAACAGCTGCGTGAGGTCGCCCAGCTCTCCGCTGAGGGTGTGAGCCTGCCCGCGATCGCGCGCGTGCTCGACCTCGAGGACGAGAATCGGATGCTGCGCCGCCGCGTCTCCGAGCTCGAAGCCGCGATCCGCGCCGAGCGCGACAACCGGCCCGGTGTGCGAGTGTTCGCCGCCGGATCCGCTGGCGTCGTGCCGATGCCGAGCGGTCGCCGTCTGCGCCGCTCGACCGAGGTCGTGCTCTGGAACCCGCGAGGGGACTGATTCCTGCGCCCGGTGTGTATCCTGTCAACTGTTAACAGGAGGTCACCGTGACGCAGAGCGTGAAGCGTGGAGAATCCCTCGGTGCACAGGTGGCCCGAGTGCTGAGACAGCGCATCGTGCGCGGCGAGCTCGCGCCGGGTGCCCGCATCACCGAAGAGGCGCTCGCCGAGGAGTTCGACGTGAGCCGCGGCCCGATCCGCGACGCACTCACGCAGCTCAGCTTCGAGAAGCTCGTCGAGGTGCAGCGCCCTCGCGGCGTGTACATCGTGGGCCTCTCGCCCGATGACGTCGAGCAGCTCTACAGCCTCCGCGGGGCACTCGAACAGCTCGCGCTCTCCAGGGCGATGCGGGTCGACGATGCCGCTCGTTGGGCTCCGATGGCAGCCGCCGTTGGCCGGATGGGCACGGCGGCCGACGACGGCGACCATGCGGCCTTCGTCACCGCCGACCTCGACTTCCACTCGCAGATCTACGCGCTCGCCGATCATCCGCGCCTCGAGGGCGCGTGGAACCAGTACCTGCCGACGTTCACCGCGCTGCTCGACGTCACGATCAATCATGACGAGGATCTGCACGAGTCCTCCGGCGACCACATGAAGCTGCTCGACGTCATGCGCACCGGCACGCCGGAGCAGGCTGCGGAGGTGCTCGCCTCGCACCTCGACGGCGCCCGCGACCGGATGCTCAGCGAGATCACCGCGCGGCGCTGAGCCCCGTCACGAGAGGCACGGCCATGATCGCGAGTGTTGACTGTTAACAGTCAACACTGCTAGCCTCAGGACGTCGACAACACGGTCGACCCACGTAGAGGAGCAAAGATGCCCCGCAAGCGCATCACCCGGGCGGCCGCCGCGATCGCCGCCCTCGCAGCCACCGCACTCGTCCTCTCGGCCTGCACCAAGGTCGAGGAGGGTGAAGACGCAGCGTCGGCATTCCCCGAGAACGACATCCGACTGATCATCCAGGCCAACCCCGGTGGCGGCTCCGACCTCTCGTCGCGCGCGCTCGCGACCGAGCTCGAGAAGATCCTCGGCGTCAGCATCATCCCCGAGAACATGCCGGGCGCCGCTGGTGCACTCGCGATGGAGTACGTCGGCGCGCAGGACCCCGACGGCTACGTCATCGGCTTCGCGCCCGTCGAGATCGCGATGCTGAACACGACGCAGAGCGCGAACGTCCTCCCGGAGGACTTCGACCTGCTCGGCCAGATCATGCTCGCGCCCGGCGTCATCACCGTCGGCGCGAACAGCGGCATCGAGACCCTGGAAGACCTGGTCGCACAGGCGGAGTCGGGTGCCGTCACGGTCGCCAACTCCGGTGCAGGCTCGATCTGGGAGGCCGCGACCATCGGCCTCGGCAACGCCACGGACGCCACGTTCACGCCGGTCCCGTACGACGGCGGCGCGACCGCCGTCGCCGCCGCGGCATCCGGTGAGACCGTCGCCGCAGTCTCCGGACTCGGCGAAGCACTCGCTCAGGGCGAGGCCGTGCGCATCCTCGCCGTCATGAACGACGAGCGCCACCCCGATGCGGAAGACGTCGAGACGGTCGAAGAGGCCATCGGTGAAGACGTCGTGTTCGGTGGCTGGGGTGGCATCTACGCACCCAAGGGCCTGCCCGACGACGTGAAGTCGACGCTCGAGGCCGCCGTCAAGGAGGCTGTCGAGTCCGACACCTACACGCAGTTCCAGAAGGACGCGGGCAACCTGGTGGTCTACCGCGACTCCGCCGAGTGGACCTCCTTCGTCGACGAGCAGTTCGCGCTGTTCAAGGACCTCCTGGGCTGAGAAGGCGGTCACCCAGCATGTCCACTCCAGAAGCGGGCGTCGCCGTCGCCGACGACGACTACCAGGGCGCACCGGCATCCCGGCCGCTCGAGATCGTCTTCGGCGTCGTCGCGCTGGCCTTCTCGGCCGGCTATCTCTTCCTCACCACGCAGATCCCGCTGCGCCGTGAGGCGGCGCCTGGGCAGATCGACGCCCGCTTCTGGCCGACGGTCATCGCCGTCACCGCTGTCGTCATCGCGATCGCGATCCTCGCCATGGCGCTCACCCGACCGGCTCCCGGTCGTGAAGACCTCGAGCGCATCCAGCCGGGCGGCTACGTCCGAGTCATCGCCACGCTCGTGATCACCTGCGCCTTCGTCGCCCTGTGGTCGCTCAGCACCGTCATCCTGTTCGGCTATCGCATCGAGGTCTTCCCGATCGCAGCCGCCGTCCTGATGGCCGCTCTCATGCTCCTCTACGGCCACCGCCGCTGGATCAGCCTGATCATCTACTCGGTCTCCGTCACGGCGTTCGTCTACGTCGTGTTCGGGATGCTCCTGAGGATCCCCCTGTGAACGCACTCATGGAGGGGCTGAACTCGCTCCTCGACATCTCGATCCTGCTCTACATGCTCGTCGGCCTCGTGCTCGGCTTCATGGTCGGAGCCTTCCCGGGCATCACCGCGACCATGGCGGTCGCGCTCGCCGCCGGCTTCACGATGACCCTCGAGCCCGTGCAGGGCCTCGCGGTGCTGCTGACGATCTACGTCGCTGCCAACTTCGGCGACCGGGTGCCGTCGATCCTCATCAACACGCCCGGCACTCCGGCATCCATCGCGACCACGCTCGACGGCTATCCGATGGCGAAGCAGGGCAGGGCCGGCCTCGCGCTGACCATCTCCGCGATCGTCTCGGCCGTCGGCATCCTCGCCTCGCTCGTGCTGTTCGCGGTCGCCGCAGTGCCGATCGCCAGCTTCGCCCGTGACTACTTCAAGTCGCCGGAGCTGTTCGCACTCGTGGTGTTCGGCATCTCGATCATGATCGGCATCTCGTCGAAGTCGATGCTGAAGGGCATCCTGGCCGGCCTGTTCGGTCTCGCGCTCGGCACCGTCGGCACCTACGCCGCGACCGCCGACCAGCGCTTCACCTTCGGCGTGCTCGAGCTCGTCGAGGGCGTCAACTTCATCGCCGTCATCATCGGCCTCTTCGGCATCGCCGAGCTGTTCGACCAGCTGCTCACCTACCGAAAGTCGAACGTCCGACCCATCTCCAGCCTCGGTCGCTGGTGGCCCAACAGGGCAGAGCTCAAGCAGAGCGGCCGCGCGACCGCGGTCGGCGGGGCGGTCGGCCTCGGCGTCGGCCTCATCCCGGCGGCCGGCGGCGACATCGCGGGGCTCATCGGCTGGGAGCGGGCGCGCAAGGCGTCGAAGCATCCGGAGATGTTCGGCAAGGGGTCGATCGAGGGTGTCGCGGCATCCGACACCGCCTCCAGCGCCACGCTCGGCGGATCGCTCACCACGACGATGGCGCTCGGCATCCCCGGCGACTCCGTCATGGCCGTCATGATCGGCTCGATGATCATCTGGGGCATCACCCCGGGCCCGACGCTCTTCACGAACCGGCCAGACCTCGTCGTCTCGATCGTGGGCATCATGCTCGTCGCGACGATCCTGTCGCTCGCGCTCAGCCTGGTGCGCATGAAGGGCATGGTGAAGCTGCTCGACGTGCCGCAGCCGTACCTGTGGAGCGGCATCCTGATCTTCTGCATCATCGGCACCTACGCCACCTCGAACAGCCTGTCGACGGTGCTCACGATGCTCGTCTTCGGCGTCGTCGGCGTGCTGCTCAAGCGCATGCAGGTGCCGGCGGGTCCGGTCGTGCTCGGTCTGCTCCTCGGCCCGCTCGCCGAGGAGAACCTCGCCCGCACGCTCGCGATCCTGCCGACGCGTCCGTTCTTCGAGGTCGTCAGCCCGATCGCGCTCGTGCTGCTGGCCCTCGCGGTGCTCTCGATCGTGATGCCGGCGATCCGCGCCGCCCGCACGCCCCGCGCCAAGCGGGCGTCGCTCGAGGACTCGATCCTGCAGGACGAGAGCATCGTGCAGATCGAGAAGGCGCACGACGAGCTCGCGGCGAACCCCGATCTGCTCACCTCGACCGTGCGCAACGTCGACACCTCATCCCGTGCGTCCCGCAAGGCACGCACGTCCCGCAAGAACTCCGAGGAGAACAAGAAGTGACCCGCTACGACATCCTGACCGCCGTCCCCACCGCGTTCCACCGCGACGGGAGCCTCGACCTGGAGGGCTCGCGGGCGATCTTCCGCTTCGTCGCGGAATCGGGCAACGAGGGCGCATTCATCCTCGGCACCACGGGTGAGTTCCCGGCGGTCGACGTCGCCGAGTTCACCGAGCTGGTGGGTGCCGCGATCGACGAGCTCGCCGACCGCATGCGTGTGATCGTGCACGTCGGCCAGCCCAGCACCTACGAGGCCGTTCGTCTCGTCGAGATCGCCAAGGGGCTCGGGGCGAGCGAGTTCGCCGCCCTCACGCCGTACTACCTGAAGTCGACCGAGGACTCGATCTTCGATTACTTCCAGGCGGTGTCGGATGCCGTGGGCGACGGTCGCCTGTACGTGTACATCTACCCGGCGCGCAGCGGCAACACGGTCTCACCCGAGCTGCTCGTGCGGCTGTCGGCGCTGCCGAACATCGTCGGCGCGAAGGTGAGCGAGCTGTCGCTCGACGAGATCGCCGCGTACCGCGCAGCCGTCCCCGCCGACTTCGACCTCTACACCGGCGCCGACCGCGACCTGATCGCCGCTGTCGACGCGGGAGCGCAGGGCGTGGTATCCGGCGTCTCCTCGGTGACGCCGAAGCCGTTCCGCGCGCTGGCCGACGCCGGCCGCTCGGGGGATGCCGACGCGATCGCCGCAGCGCAGACCGCCGTCGACGACGTGGTCTCGCTGATCGGCGGCGACATGGCCCGCATGAAGGAGGCGTACCGCGTGCTCGACGTGGTCGACGCCCACTGCCGCATGGCCATCGCCGAGCCGACGGATGCCGAGCGCGCCGCGGTCGCGCAGGTCGTGGCCGCGCACCGCTGAGTGCCGGTATCGGTGATCTCCTGCGCGCCGGTCATCGCCGGCGCACAGGAGATCGAAATGTCTGCTTCCTAGCGTGGACGCAGGGAACGACCCTGCTCCGCGCCTGGCGCGCGGGTGTCCTGCCACGAAGGAAGAACTCCTCATGACGAACACCAAAGCCCCCTCCTCCGCCGCCTCGCTGGGACTCCTCGTCCTCCGCATCGTGGTGGGCGCGATCTTCGCAGCGCACGGTGCGCAGAAAATCTTCGAGTTCACGATCCCCGGCACCATCGGTAGCTTCGCCGACATGGGGGTGCCGATGGCGGAGATCGCCGCTCCCGTCGTCGCGTTCGTCGAGCTCATCGGCGGCATCCTGCTGATCCTCGGACTCCTCACGCGTCCGGTCGGCATCATCCTGGCGATCGACATGCTGGTCGCACTGATCCTCGTGCACCTGCCGGCCGGGCTCTGGGTCGGCGAGGGCGGCTACGAGTTCGTCGCGGTGCTCGGTGTCGCAGCCCTCGCGCTGGCTCTCACCGGCGCCGGTCGCTTCTCGGTCGACGGCGCGTTCCTGCGCGGTCGCGCCCCCGCCTGGCTGAGCTGACCTGAACAGCGCGCACGATGACGACGGATGCCGTGGCCGAGGGGTCGCGGCATCCGTCGTCTCTGCGCCGTGTTGCGGAAGAGAAACCGGTGCTTCGCGTCGTTGCGGCCCGCGGCGGGACGTCCACTTGCGTTTACGCAAGTAGAAACATATGAAAACACAAAAGTAGAAAGACTTTCGCTGAGCTTCCTTGTAATCCTGGTCCTCAATACGCAAATAAACCTAAACTGAGCGCAGCCGGCATCCGCCGCGGACTTTTACAGCGAAGTAAGGGGATTGCAGATGAAGCTCAAGAGGAGCCTGGCAGGGGTGGCGACAGTCATCACTGCACTGGGGGTCACCGCGTGCGCCGGCGGCGCAGCGCCGGTGGAATCGGGCAACGCGTCGGCGGACGCGATCACGTTTCGTTCGTGGAGCCCGATCGAACAGACCACGCGTCAGATGATCGACGCCTTCCAGGCCGAGAACGAGGGCGCGACGATCGACGCGACGATCTTCAACTACCCGGAGTACCTGGTCGACCTGCAGAGCCGCGCGAGCTCGAACACCATGCCCGACGTGCTCGGCCTGCAGCCGGGGGCGCTCACTCAGCAGTACCGCGAGAACCTGATGCCGCTGCAGGACTGCGCGGCCGAGACCTGGGGCGATGACTGGCAGAGCAAGTTCTACCCGATCGGCATCGAGCAGGCCCGCATGGGCAACCCCGAGGGCGACGACAACTTCTACTCGCTGCCGATCCTCACCCAGACCGTCAACCTCTGGGCCAACTCAGAGATCTTCGACGACGCGGGACTGAGCGTGCCGAAGACGTGGGACGAGCTCGTCCAGACCACCGAGGAGCTCAGCGGTGGTGACGCCGCGCCGTTCCTGCTGCCGGCCAAGGACTCCTGGCTGCGCAACGTGGTCTTCCTGCAGATCGCCAACAACGTCTCACCCGGCACCGTGTACGAGGCGGAGGACGGCACCACGAAGTGGACCGACCCCGCGATCGTGAAGGCGTTCGAGTACTGGGGCAAGCTCTTCTCCGACGGCATCGCCCAGGACGGCGCGATCGGTCTCGACGCGTACCCCTCGGCCGTGAACCAGTTCGAGGCGGGCAACGCGGCCATGATCCCGCTGGGTGCCTGGTGGATCCAGCAGTCGGACCCGACCAAGTCCGACATCCCGCCGCTGTCGGAGGGCATGTCCGGCTACGAGCCGTTCCTGTTCCCGACCATCCCGGGAGGAGCGGCGGAGCCGCAGTTCGTGGGCGGCATCGACGTGAGCCTCGGCATCTCGAAGAACACCGCCAACCCCGAGCTGGCGTGCAAGGTGCTCACGGACTTCATCGCCGGTTCCGCCGCGCAGAAGCTCGTCAACACGATGAACGACGTGCCTGCCGTCACCGGACTCGCTCCCGAGAAGTTCACGAGCGAGAAGCAGGAGCAGATCTGGAACCTGTTCGTCGACGAGTGGCTGCCGCAGGTGAAGTGGTCGCGCTACTTCGAATCTCCCAAGCTCGACCAGGCGGTCGCCGACGCGCTGGCCGCGATCGCGACCGGTGACGCCACTCCGCAGGAGGCCGCGGAATCCGTGCAGGCTGTCCAGGACACTCTGTAACAACCGGATCCGTGCAGGGTTCGGGGCGCCATCCCCGAACCCTGCCTGAGAGGAGCGCGCATGAAGATCCTGACGAGAGAGAGGCTGGTGGGACTGGCCTTCCTGGCCCCGACCCTCATCCTTTTCGGCGTATTCGTCGTCTACCCCATCTTCTACAACGTGCAGGCGAGCACGCTGCAATGGGATGGCGTGAACGTCGGCACCGCCGTCGGGATCGACAACTACCTGGAGCTGTTCCGGGATCCGACGTTCCTCATCACGCTCCGCAACTCGGCCTTCTGGATCGTGTTCACGATCATCCCGCAGGGGGTGATCGGCTTCCTCCTGGCGGTCGCCCTCAACCAGGGACTGCGGGGCAGCACGATCTACCGGGCGATCTTCTTCATCCCCGCGATCCTCTCGCCCGTGGTCGTCGGCATCGTCTGGCAGCGGATCCTCGACCCGTTCAACGGTGTGCTCACCGCGATCGGCAAGGCCACGGGGCTCGAGTTCCTCGGCGGCAACTACCTCGCCGATCCGCAGACCGCGATCTTCGCCGTGATCTTCGTGAACGTGTGGATGTGGACCGGATTCTCGATGCTCTTCTACCTCGCCGGCCTCCAGCTGATCGACCCCAGCCTGATGGAGGCGGCCCGCATCGACGGAGCGAGCGGGTTCCAGACCATGGTGCGCATCACCTTCCCCCTCTTGAAGACCACGACGCTCTCGCTCGTGCTGCTCGGGATCATCGGCTCGCTCAAGACCTTCGAGCTCGTCTACGTGCTCACGCAGGGCGGACCCAACCATGCGTCCGAGATGCTGCCCACCTTCGCGTTCCTCGAGGCCTTCCAGCTGCAGAACGTGGGCTATGCCTCGGCGATCAGCGTGGTGCTGCTCGTGATCGCCGTCGTGAGCTCGCTCTCGATGGTGCGGGTGTTCGGTGCCGGATTCATCACAGGAGACGAGAAATGACCGCGATGAACGAGACCCGCAACCTGATCGTCCCGAAGGAGGCGGCGAAGACCCGCTCCCGCCACGGGGCGCCCGGTCGTCGCGTCGGCTGGCTCCACTTCGTGCTCATCCCGCTGTCGGTGCTGTGGCTCGTGCCGATCATCATGGTGATCGGCCTCTCGATGATGCCGCCGAACAACCCCGGCACCCAGTTCTTCGGGATCTTCCCCGAGGAGTTCAGCATCAAGAACTACCTCACGATCTGGGCGCAGAACCCGATCCTGCTGCACCTGCTCAACAGCCTGCTGATCACCGTGCCCTCGGTACTGCTGGTGTGCCTGCTCGGTTCGATGACGGCGTTCGCGCTGGCTCGGCTGCGCGTGCCGCTGAAGGCACTGATCTTCGGCATCCTGATCCTCGCGCTGATCCTGCCGATGTCGAGCATCGTGGTCGCGACCTTCCGGATCCTGCAGTCGATGCAGCTGTACAACAACCTCCTGGGCCTCGTGCTGGTGTACACGGCGCTCGGGCTGCCGTTCGCGGTGATCATCATCCGCACCTCGTATCTGGCGATCCCGCTCGAGACCTACGAGGCCGCGCGTCTGGACGGAGCGAGCGCGTGGCAGATCTTCTGGCGCATCTACCTGCCTCTGGGCAAGCCCGCCCTCGCGGTGGTCGCGGTGTGGCAGACGATGATGAGCTGGAACGACTTCCTGCTGCCGCTGGTGACGCTGGGTGACAACTCTCTCAAGCCGCTCACCCTCGTGCCCCTCGCGTACCGCGGCATGTACCTCTCGCAGCCGGGAGCGCTGTTCGCGATCCTGGTGCTGATCTCGATCCCGGTCGTGCTGCTGTTCCTCTTCATCCAGAAGTACCTGGTGAACGGCCTCTCGGGGGCGATCAAATGAGCGTCATCGGACTCGACCTCGGCACCAGCGGTATGCGCGCCGTGGCCTTCTCCGCCGACGGCGACGTGCACGGTGCCGCCTCCGTGGCGCTCACGCTGCGGCGCGACGGCACAGGCCGGGTGGAACTGGAAGCCGGGGAGATCATCACCGCTGCGGAGGACGTGGTCCGACGCGCGGCCGCGCAGGCCGCGGGGGCCGGCGACCCGGTGCAGGCGATCGGCTTCAGCGTCCTCGGCGAGGCCGTCGTGCCGATCGACGAGGCGGGCGCACCGGTGGCCCGGGTCGCCGTGAGCATGGACACCCGCGGCACGGCAGCAGCCGCCGCGGTCGGCGAGATCCTGGGCGACGGACGCTTCACCGCGATCACCGGCCAGCCCCTGCACGGCATGTTCTCGCTGTTCAAGATCATGGCCGGAGACACCGGCTGGGCGGATGCCGCAGGCTACCGCTGCATCGGCGATCTGCTTGCCGAGCGCTGGAGCGGCGTCGCGGCGATCGATCTCGGTCAAGCGGCGCGCACCGGCATGCTCGATGTGGACAGCGGGGAGTGGAGCGCGGAGATCCTTCGTGCCGCCGCGGTCTCGGCGCCATGGGTTCGGGCGGAGCGCCTGCCCGTGCCCGTCGCATCCGGCAGCGTCATCGGCGTCGTGCGGGAGGGGGCCGCGGATGCTCTCGGCGTCGCACCGGGCACCCCGCTGGTGGCGGGGACACACGATCAGGCCGCGGCCTTCCTGGGCGCGGGAGGCGAGCCCGGCGTGCGCTCGGTGATCGCGCTCGGCTCGAGCGACTGCCTGACCGTCGGCTCACGGGTGCGCCCCCACGGACTCGGCGCTACGGGCTTCGCGAGCTACCGCGTCGACGACGAGCTGTGGGTGACGCTCGCCGGCACAGCAGCAGGAGGGTGGGCCCTGGAGTGGCTGTCCGGGCTGCTCGGCAGAGGCGTCGCCGATGTGTTCGGCAGGGTCGCCGAGACGCCTCCTGCGCTTCTCGTGCTGCCGTACCTCGCCGGCTCCGGCACGCTCGACAACGACCCGTCCGCACGCGGCACGATCCACGGCCTGACGCTGGACACGACGGTGCCCGAGCTCGCCCGCGCTGTCGTCGAGGCGGCAGGGTTCGAGTTCCACAAGATCATCGCCGCGTTGCGTGCGCACGGCGTCGAGGTCTCCGACCTGCACGTCACCGGAGCGGGTGCGGACAACGCTGCGGCGCTCGACGCGCGTGCGGCGGCGACGGGTGCCTCCCTGACCCCCGTCGCCCGAGACGCCTCTGCCCGGGGTGCCGCGATGCTCGCGCTTCGCGGCATCGGCGGAGACCCGGCGGCGCTGCGCGTCGAACCCGCCGGGGCGACGCGTGCCGGTGATGGCTCCGACGGGGCCTTCGCCGACTGGTACACCGGCCAACGCGCCGCCTACGTCGCGCTCTACGAGGCGACGCGCTCCCTCAACCCCCACCTGACCTCACGACCCCAGCCACATCAGAAGGAGAACATGACATGACCGAGACCACGCTGCAGGTCGACTTCGACATCGCCGCCGCGAAGAGGGAGATCCTCGACTACTGCCTGCGCTCGATGGAGTACGGGCTCAACTTCAACACGCAGGGCAACATCAGCATCCGCGTGCCCGGTGTCGAGGACCGCTTCCTCATCACGCCCACCGACCTCGAGTACGACAAGATGACCCCCGAGGACATCGTCCTGGTCAACGGCGACAGCGAGCTCATCGAGGGACGCCTCGGCCCGTCGAGCGAGGTCACGGTGCACATGGCGGTGTACAAGCGCCGCCCCGACGTGAACGCGATCGTGCACTCCGAGCCCATCTACTCCAACGTGTGGGGCGTCGTGGGCTCCCCGATCCTGGGCACGCTGGTCAACATGGTGATCTACACCAAGGGCGACGTTCCGATCATGCCGTTCGAGCTCAGCAACAACACCGAGTTCGGCGAGCACATGTGCGACGCGATGGGCGACCTGAACGCGGTCGTGTGGGCGAACCACGGTCTGCTCACGGTCGGACCGAACCTGCGCGACGCCTTCAAGACGAGCGTGGCCGTGGAGTCCGCTGCGAAGGTGCAGGCCTACGCCCGTGCCCTCACCGACACCCCGATCGTGCTCGACTACGACACCCTCGGCATCACCGAGTCGCTCTGAGGCTCGGGGATGACACTTCAGACGCTGCGGGCCGCGCTCGCCGAGGCCGAAGCCGGCGAGTACGCCGTCGGTGCCTTCAACGTGTCGAGCATCGATCAGGCGATCGCCGTGCTCGATGCCGCCGATGCCGAGCGCTCGCCCGTGATCGTGCAGTCGATCGCCGGGATGTCGGCCTACGACGACGAGTCGCGCTGGTGGACACGTCTGCGGGGACTCGTCGAGGAGTACACCGCGGTGCCGGTCGTGCTGCACCTCGACCACGGCCGCACCTACGACGACTGCGTGCGGGCGATCGACCATGGGTTCACGAGCGTCATGATCGACGCGAGCCGCTCGACCGACACGGACGAGCCGGCCTCCTTCGAGGAGAACGTGGCTGCGACCCGTCGCGTGGTCGACACGGCGGCTCCGGCCGGCGTGAGCGTCGAAGGCGAGCTCGGCACGATCGGTGGTGCGGAGGCCGGCGTCAGCGGCATCGTCGAGGAGATCGTCTTCGCCGACCCGGATCAGGCGGTCGAGTTCGTCGCGCAGACCGGAGTGGATGCCCTCGCGGTCGCCGTCGGCACCAGTCACGGCTCGGTCAAGTTCACGGATGAGGCAGGCGGACAGCGCCTGCGCCTCGAGCTCATCGCCGAGATCAAGAGCCGCCTGCCGGAGACCTTCCTCGTGCTGCACGGCTCGTCGTCGGTGCCGGCCGAGGCCGTCTCCGTCATCAACGCGCATGGCGGCGTCGTGCGCCCCTCGTACGGCATCTCCCCGGCGCAGAAGACGCAGGGGGTCGCCGCCGGCATCCGCAAGATCAATCAGGGCACCGACTCGCACCTCGCCTGGAGTGCAGAGCTGCGCCGCTTCCTGCAGGAGAACCCCGCCGTGGTCGAGCCGAGCGAGCAGCTGCGTCCGGCGATCGGCGGCTTCCGGGCGATGGTCGCGCAGCGCATGCGCGAGTTCGGGTCGTCCGGACGGGCCTGATCCGCATCCGGACGGATCGTCAGGCGAGCTCGATCGTCAGCCCGGCCTCTCGAAGCGCCTCCAGCTCCAACGGAGGCGCTTCGATGCCTGTCACGAGCGTGTCGATGCGGTCGAGCGGCGCGACCTGGATCATCTGGCTCTTGCCGATCTTGGAGCTGTCCGCGACCACGATGCGTCGAGCGGCGGAATCCAGGTAGCGGCGCTTCATGGTGACCTCGGGAAGGCTCGAGTTCGTGAAGCCGGTGACCGAGACGCCGTTGCATCCGATGAAGCACAGGTCGCTGTGCACCGAGCCGAGGAACATGTCGCCCAGCGGATCGATCAGCGAGCGCTGCTTATAGCTCACGGTGCCGCCGGTGACCACGACGGTGATGTGGTGCGGCTCCGCCACGCCCAGCTCGAGCGCGATCGTGAGCGAGTTGGTGAAGACGACGACGCCGCGCAGATCCTCCCGTGCGCGCAGAGCGCGGGCGAGCGCGAGCGTCGTGGTGCCCGCGTCGAGGAGGATCGCCATCTCGCTCTCCACGAGTGCCGCGGCGGCGTTGCCGATCCGTCGTTTCTCGGTCACCGCTCGGGTGAGCGCACGCTCGTAATCGGGGGAGTGGGCCGTCGACTTGATGCCGGACATCGCCCCGCCGTGCACGCGCTGGATGATGTTCTCCTCGGCGAGCAGATCGAGGTCGCTGCGCACCGTGACCTCGGAGACGCTGAGCGCGCGGCTCAGCTCCTGTACGCGGGCGAAGCCCTGGCGCTCGATGATCGACACGATCTGCTCGCGCCGCACCGCGGCGGGGACCGTCTGCGACCACTCTGGCATCCCCTCAGCGTAGTCGGAGGGACCCGGCCGGCGACGCTGCGGAGATCTCCGCGACCCGGCGAACGGGGTATCCGCAGGTCAGCCGTCGAGATCGTCCGGGAGGTCGTCGGGTACGCGGGCGTTCGCCCGTGCGGCAGCGCGGTCGATGAAGAGACTCGCGGTCCAGACGAGGGAGACGATTCCAGGAAGGATCGCCGTCATCCTGCCCGCGGCGAGTCCGGCGGCCGCGATGCCGGCGAGGCCGAGGATCGCGACGAGCGAGATCGTGAGCCACAGGCGCGGATGGCGATGTCGGAATCCCTCTGGGCGCGCGGCGATGGCATCGATCTCCGAACGCATCCCATCACCGAACTGTTCGCGGGCGTTGCGGGGGCGGATCACCTCGAGGTCGCTGTCGAGCAAGGGATGGTCTCGGACCAGTTTCAAGCAGGCCGTGTCGAGCGAGAGAATGTCGAACAGGTCGTCGAGGGTGCTCTCGTCCGGGTCGCGACGGAACAGTGCGCGCAGTCGACTCGCCTTCGCGGAGTCGAGATCGAAGTGCGCGATCCAGGCGTCGACATCTCGGTCAGGCGGAATGACCTCGTCGAGCCACGTGCGCAGGAGAGCGCCATCGATGAGCTGCCCCGGCTTGCTCGGATCCACCTGAACCCATGGGCTGCGCCATGACGCGATGTTCGGTCGATGTCGTCGACTCATGAACGCCGCCGCGCATTCCGAACCCCGACGCCACAGTGCTATGCCGTCGGTCATCGCCCACAGCCCGTCGTCGAAGGCCGTGTCACGGTCCGCGCCGAAGTGCGGTCTCAGGGCGCGCCCCAGATCGCCCGCGTCGACGGAGTCGAAGCTCATCCCGAATCGCGCGCCCAGCATCGCGATGAAGTCTCGTTCCTCTCGTGAAGTCCACGCGATGGCGTCCATGGAAGTCGCCGGGCTCGGGGGCGCCGCGGGGCTCGGGTGCGGATGGTCCGCATCGGACACGAGCAGTTCACCGTCGAGGTGCATCCCCGGGCCGAACCGCTCCGCAAGTGCGGAGGAGAAATCGTCGAGGGGGATCCTGCTCCAGGGCACGGCCGGTGCGTACTCGTCGGGAACCATGAGGATCGAGGCGCCGTCGCTGGGAACGAGTGCGAACGTGCCGGTGTGATACATGATGCTGTGACGCACGGCGGCAGGAACGCGGAGCGACTCGAGGAGAGCGGCGAGCTCCTCGGCCTGATTCGCCTCGGACGGCGGCAGCCGGAGAGGAAGCCAGAGAATTCCGGGCGATTCGAGCACCAGCACATGGTAGCGATACTGCGGAGATGTGCGAGATCACGGATGCTCCGCGCGCTCGGCATCCGTGATTCCGCAGATCTCCGAGACCTGGCGGAGGGGATCCCGGAGGTCCTTCGTGATCGGCGCCACGCGCGGTCGTGTAGGTTTCAGGTATCAAAATAGTTACGTAACCATTTTTGCTTGACACTGCTCAAACAGGCGGGTTACGGTAGCGAAATCGATTTCACGCATCCCGGGCGGGAAATCGACTGCATCGTCGCAATCAACTTGCTGCCCAAAGGAGTGAACAGTGAAGTCGAACCACGCACACCCGTCCCGCCGTGTCAGAGCGCTGCGGATCACCGGCATCGCCGCCGTCGCCGCGATCGCCCTCGCCGGCTGCTCCGGTGGGAGCGGCTCCGGCGACAGCGGAGAGGCGGCCGGCGGAGAGCTCACGTTCTCCAACTGGCAGTTCCTCGAAGACGGCAAGGGCCCGATCATCTGGGACGCCGTCAAGGGCTACACCGGCCCGAACGACGACATCGAGCTGACCAAGGTCGAGATCCCCTTCGCGAACTACGCCGACAAGCTCAGCACCGAGCTCGGCGCCGGCGGCGGTCCCGACGTCATGGTCCTGCAGGACAGCCAGTTCGCCTCGCTGGTGGATGCCGGTGTGCTCGAGCCCCTCGACGACATCGCCGACGAGCTCGGCGACAGCCTGAACAACACGAACGAGGCCGGCTACTTCCAGGACGGCCAGTACGGCTTCAACTGGGAGCGCCCGACCTACAACACCGTGATCTACAACAAGGACATCTTCGCCCAGCTCGGGCTCGAGGTGCCGACCACGTTCGACGAGTTCCTCACCACGGCCGAGACCATCAAGTCCGAGCTCGGCATCGCAGGGTGGGCCGGTCGCCACCAGACCGCAGAGATCGACGGCTGGACGCTCGAGATGGCGAACTGGATCTACGGTTTCGGCGGCGAGCTCAGTGACGGCAAGAAGCTGACGATCGACAAGGCCGAGAACGTCGAAGCGGTCGAGGCCTTCCTCAAGACCTTCGAGTCGGGTGTCGCACCCATCGGCGATGACGCGTCGACCTTCCGCGCGAAGTTCGGGCAGGGTCAGGTCGGCATGCTGTTCGAGAACTCGGGCGTCGCGACGACCATCACGAGCAACCCCGACAACGCTGTGAACGGCGAGAACATGGGCGCGGCTCCGCTGCCGCTCGCGAACGCCGGCTCGAACTCGCAGCTCATCATCGCCGTCAACGCGAACAGCGACAACGTCGAGGCCGCGAAGGACTTCGTCCGCTGGGTCCTCGGCGACGAGGGGCAGACCGCGATCCGCGCCGGCCTCGGGGCATCCGCCATGGCGACCGACGTCGAGCCTGACGCGGAGTTCCTCGCGAAGAACCCGTGGGCGACGCAGTTCCTCGAGGCGGCCAAGACCTCGAAGTCGACGCTCGTCGAGGGCTTCGAGACCGAGAGCAAGCCGATCTGGCGCGAGGTCCTCACCGCGGTCGAAGACCTCAGGGTCAACGGCGGCGACGTCAAGAGCAGGCTCGCCGAGGTGCAGAAGACCCTCGAAGCCGAACTCGGCTGAGCAGCAGCCCCGACAGTGCAGCCCTGACAGCGCAGCCCCGACAGCGCAGCCCCGACGCGCACCGGAGGGGCGGGACCACCCCCATCCCGCCCCTCGACCCCCACACCCGAAAGGACCTCAGCATGGCCACCAGCACACTCGAGGCGTCCCGCTCGACGCCTCGCGCTGCACCGCCGAAGCGGCCACGAGGCAGCGGAGCCGTCGGACGCTTCGTCGAGCGCAACGGCGCCTACCTCTTCCTGTTCCCGGCCATCGTGTACCTCGCGATCTTCACGGTGTTCCCGCTGATCCGCGGCCTGATGCTGTCGTTCACCGCGACCAAGCTGGTCAACCCGGCCGGCGGTCGAGGCGTCGGCGTCGAGAACTACGAGTACCTGCTCTCGAGCGACAAGTTCTGGACCTCGGTCGTCACGACCCTGCTCTACACGCTGTTCACGGTCGTGTTCTCGGTCGGCATCGGCACAGCGGGCGCGCTTCTGTTGAACACCGCCTTCAAGGGCCGAGGCATCATCCGCGCGATCGCCACGATCCCGTGGGCCGTGCCGACCGTGGCCGCCGCGCTCATCTTCGTGTGGATCTACAACAACGAGCAGGGCATCCTGAACCGCACGACCTCGGCGCTCGGGATGGGCCAGCACGGCTGGCTGGTCGACCCGCAGTACGGGCTGTTCGCGGTGACGCTCGCCACGGTGTGGAAGCTCACCCCGCTCGTGATGCTCGTCATGCTGAGCGCGCTGCAGAGCGTGCCGCAGGAGCTGCGCGAGGCGACCTGGGTCGACGGCGCGACGCGCTTCCAGTCCTTCCTCGCGGTCACGCTGCCGCACCTGATGCCGACGCTCCGCGTGATCACCCTGCTCATGACGATCTGGTCGATCCGCCGCTTCGAGATCATCTTCCTCATCACCGGCGGCGGCCCGCTCGACGTGACCAACACACTCGTCGTGAACGTCTACCGCACGGCCTTCCAGGACCAGAACCTCGGCAGGGCAGCCGCGATCGGGGCACTCGGGCTCGTGCTGTCGCTGCTCGTCACCGTCGTCTACTTCATCGTCGAGCAGATCCAGGAACGTCAGGAGAGCCAGCGATGACCACCATGCGCATCCCCACCGATCTGCCGCGTCGCCGCGGTGTCGGAGCCAAGTTCGGCAGCCTCGGCAAGGCCGTGCTCATCACGCTGCTCGTCGTCTTCGCCGGGTTCCCGGTGTACTGGATGCTGAGCACCTCGCTCGGCACCGAGGCGTCGCTCTACCGCGACGGGCAACCGCTGATCCCCGAGTTCCAGAACGTCGGGCAGTGGGGTGGATTCCTCTCCGACATCCCGATCTTCCGCTGGCTCGGCAACTCCTTCGTGATCGCGGCCGGCACCACCGTCCTCAGCCTCGTGCTGGCGACCATGGCCGCGTACGCGCTCAGCCGCTATCGCTTCCACGGCCGCGGCGTCGCCGGGTTCATCTTCTTCAGCACGCAGATGCTGCCCGAGGCACTCATCATCGTGCCGCTCTACGCGATCTTCGCCGGCGCCGGTCTGCTGAACAGCCACTGGGGACTGATCCTCGCCGACACCGCGTTCGTGATGCCCGTCGCGATGTTCATCATCAAGAGCGGCATCGACAAGATCCCCTACGAGATCGAGGAGGCGGCCCGGATCGACGGATGCTCCCGTGTGCGCATCCTCACGACGATCGTGCTGCCGCTCATCATGCCGAGCATCGCGGCCGCCTCGGTCATCGCGTTCTTCGACGGGTGGAACGAGTTCATGTTCGCGAACACCTTCATCTCGTCGTCCGACCTGTGGCCGGCATCCGTGGGACTGTCGTCGTTCCTCGGCCAGTTCTACACGCCCATGAACGTCGTGATGTTCTGTGCGCTGCTGTTCGCCCTTCCCGCGATCATCTTCTTCCTGTGGGCGCAGCGGGGCATCGTCTCCGGTCTCACCGCAGGATCCGTCAAGGGCTGAGCGCCCTGCAATCTGGAGTATCCACACATGCCTGAAGCACTCGATCCGCTCTTCTCCGTGCGGGACAAGGTCGTCGTCGTCACCGGCGGCTTCGGCCAGATCGGCGCGGAGTTCGTCCGCTCGCTGCACGAACGCGGCGCCCGCGTGGCCGTCACCTCCCGCAGCGAGGTGGCCGATCCGGCCGCCAGGCTCGGACTCGACGACCCCGAGGGACGCCTGCTCGCGGTCGAGATGGACATCACCGACCAGGCGAGTGTCGACGCCGGCTTCGACCGCGTCATGGCGACCTGGGGCGTGCCGACCGTCGTCGTGAACAACGCCGGGATCGACACGCAGCCGAGCGCCCCGCCAGAGGTCTCCGGCCCCTTCGAGGAGTTCCCCGTCGACGTGTTCCGCGAGGTCGTCGACACGAACCTCGTCGGCACCTTCCTCGTCACGCAGGCGGCCGGTCGACGGATGCGGGATGCCGGGCTCGGCGGTTCGATCGTGAATGTGGGCTCGATCTACGGCATGGTCTCACCGGTGCAGGACATCTACGCGTACAAGGCCGAGGACACCGGCATCCCGTTCATCAAGCCGGTCGCGTACTCGGCGGCGAAGTCCGGCCTGTACAACCTCACGCGATACTGCGCGACGTACTGGGGGCGCGCCGGCATCCGCGTCAACACCCTCACCCCGTCGGGTGTGCGTCGGGACACGCAGGACGCGAAGTTCCAGGCGAACTACATCGAGCGGATGCCGATCGGCCGCATGGCCGAGGCCGACGAGTACAACGGTGCCCTGGTGTTCCTCGCCTCCGACGCTTCGACGTACATGACCGGCTCGAACGTGGTCGTCGACGGAGGGTGGACCGCATGGTGAACGCGCTGCTCGGGGACCGCCTGTTCACGGCGGCCGTCACGCCGATGCACGCCGACGAGCGGATCGATCACGAGGCGCTGTCGGCGATGCTCGACAGCGACATCCGCCGCGGAGTCGAAGGGCTCTACGTGTGCGGCTCGTCGGGGGAGGGCGTGCTCCTCTCGGAGGCTGAGCGCATCGCCGTCGCCGAGACCGCGGTGACCGCAGCGGCCGGTCGCGTGCCTGTCGTCTCGCACGTCGGTGCGATGTCGACGGGCGAAGCGATCCGCATCGCCGAAGCCGCGAAGGATGCCGGTGTCGCGGCGATCTCGATGATCCCGCCGCTGTACTACGGCTATTCGACGCCCGATGTGGTGCGGCACTTCCGCAGCGTGATCGACGCGGTCGACCTGCCGTTCGTGCTCTACAACATCCCGCAGTTCACCGGTCGCGACATCTCGGAGGGCGGCTTCGACGAGCTGCTCGCCCTGCCGCAGGTGGTCGGCGTGAAGCACACCTCGCGCAACCTCTACGGTGCGGAGCGCATCCTCAGCCGATACCCGCACCTGTCGCTCGTGAACGGCTTCGACGAGTTCTACCTGCCGGCGCTGTCGATCGGCGCACGCGGCGCGATCGGCACCACCGTCAGTCTGCAGATCGAGCTGTTCCGGTCGCTTCGCCGGCGCTTCGACGCAGGCGACCTCGCTGGAGCGCGCGCCGTCCAGGTGCGCATCAACGACACGGTCGAGGGCATGGTCGAGGTCGGGGTGTTCGGTGCCGCGAAATACCTCGGCGGCAAGAACTCCGTGCCGCTCGGTGCGTGCCGCGCACCGCTGCCGTCGCTCGACGACGCAGGGCGCGCGCGCCTCGACTCGGTGCATGAGCGACTGCAGGAGCACATCGCCGCGACGGCGGAGGAGGACGCACGGATCGCTTGACCGGGACTCGCTCGGCGCTGCGCCGGGGGTGCGTCAGCTCGCGTCGAGGCGCGATTCCCACGTCCAGGCGGCGTCCGGGGCTGTCGAGATGCGGGCGGTGCTCGCCTGGATCTCGCGGACGTACGCTGGCACGGAGATCGGGATCGGCGCGCTGAACACGCTCTGCGCGGTCAGCCGGGTGTCGAGGGACTCGACGGCTCCGGCGACGGTGGTGAAGACCTCCGCCAGGAGTTCGACGGCGGCGATCGTGGTCAGCGTGATGCTGCCACTGCCGTGGCCGCTGAGGACGTCGCCGGTCGACGACTCGGCTGACGTCGAGAGCTCCCATCGGGCGTCGGTGAGTCGATTGTGCAGGGAGACCAGCGGGCGAAGGCGGTCGGCGATGTCGGCCTGCGCCTCGGCGCTGAGGATGTCTTTGAGATCCGTCCGGGCGAACACGTCGAGTCGTCGCCAGAGCGGCTGATTCGCCTGCGTCGGCGTGCCGGTGAGGGCGATGATGCTGCCGAGCGAGTTCTTGATCCGCGTCGCCGAGGAGGTGACGGTCTCCCGTGCTCGCATCAGCCGTGCGTCGGGGCCGCCCGGTGCTGCGTGCGACTCCGATTCCATGGTTCCAGCATGTCAGATCCGACGCCCGCCGGTGCTCTCACTCGGAGACGGCGGACACGGCTGGTGCGTCCCGAGTGGTCGGGCAGGATGTAATCGATTTCAGATCAGACCTTCTCGGGCCGGTGCGTGCGCGATACTGTTGCTTCACATCCGGCCGGACCGGAGAGGCAGTGAGGGTGCATGGCTACGATCTACGACGTCGCAGAGCTCGCCGGTGTATCCCCGGCGACGGTATCGCGCGTCTTCAACGGCACGAGCGTGTCGGAGGAGAAGGTCGCCGCCGTCCGGCTCGCGGCCGAGAAGCTGAGCTTCACGCCGAACCGGACGGCGCGGACGCTTCGTCGTCAGAGCTCTGAGGTCATCGCCCTCGTCATCCCCGACATCGAGAACCCGTACTTCACCGAGATGGCCCGCGGCGTCGAGGACGTCGCATCGGAGGCCGGGTATTCCGTCGTGCTCTGCAACACGGATGCGCAGCTCGAGAAGGAGGCGACGTACCTGCGGATCGCGATCGCCGAGCACATGTCGGGCATCATCATCGCGACCGCCGATGAGCAGTCCGATCTCAGCAGCATCCTGGCGACCGGTCGCCCCGTCGTCGCCGTCGACCGCGGCACGACCTACGACATCGACGGCGTCGTGATGGCCAACCGCGCTGCCGGTACTTCGGCGACGAAGGACCTGATCAACGCCGGTTACCGCCGCATCGCCTACATCGGCGGCCCCGAGCACATCGACACCGCGGCAGAGCGCGCGGCCGGGTGGCGGGCCGCGCTCTCCGCCGCGAACCCCGATCTCGAGCTCGACGAGCTGATGCGGTTCACCACCTTCCGCGTCGACGGCGGTCGTGCCGCGATGGAGGAGCTGCTGGCGCTGCCGGAGCCCCCTGACGCGGTGGTCGCGGGAAACAATCTCATCGGGGTCGGCGCGATCCAGGTGCTGACCGAGCACGGACTCACGCCACCGGAGGTCGGCGTCGCCGTGATCGGCTCCCTGCCCTTCACGACGCTGTCGCCGACCGCGGTCACCGTCGTGCGGCTGCCCGCCCGGCACATGGGCGTGACGGCGGCTCGCATGCTGCTGGAGCGCATCGCCGGAGACGATCAGCCGGCCCGTACGGTCGTGCTGCGCAACGAGGTCCGGCCGGCGAGCCCGAGGAGCTGAGCCGCAGCAGGAGTGCGGAGTCGCTGCCGCTTGCGTCATGAAATCGATTTCGCGTACAGTGTCGACAGGTTTCGGATTCTGCGGTTCGGGTTTCAAGGAGGACGCCATGCGCTGCACCCTCGGGGTGGATATCGGCACATCCAGCAGCAAGGGCGTGCTGGTCGATGCCGACGGCGCGATCCTGCGCTCCGCGACCAGGGCGCACGACGTGGATCGGCCGCACAGCGGCTGGGTCGAGATGGATGCCCGGATCTGGTGGGACGAGTTCGTCGAGATCGCGCGGGAGCTGCTCGCGGCTGTCCCTGACGCCGAGATCGTCGGCGTCGGCGTCAGCGGGATGGGCCCGTGCGTGGTGCTCGCGGACGAGCACGACGAGCCGGTGCGGCCGGCCATCCTCTACGGCGTCGACACCCGGTCCACCGCGCAGATCCGGCGGATCACCGAGGAGCTCGGCGTCGACGAGATCACCCGCGTCGGCGGCTCGACCCTCACGTCGCAGGCCGGCGGTCCGAAGATCGCGTGGGTCGCCGAGGAGGAGCCAGAGGCGTGGGCGCTCGCCAGCCGCCTGTTCATGCCGGCCTCCTGGCTCGCCCGCAAGCTCACCGGTGTCTACGTGCTCGACCACCAGTCCGCGAGCCAGGTCTCGCCGCTCTACGACATCGAGCAGGAGCGCTGGCACGACCCATGGTGGGCGCGGTACGCCGAGCACATCGAGCAGCCGCCGCTCGCATGGGCAGGCGACGTCGCCGGACACGTGACGGCGGAGGCGGCATCCGCCACCGGCATCCCGGTCGGGACTCCCGTCATCACCGGCACGATCGACGCCTGGACCGAGGCGGTCAGCGTCGGGGCGCACGAGGTCGGCGACCTCATGCTGATGTACGGCACGACCATGTTCCTGGTGGCCACCGGCGAGGAGACGCTGCGCACCCCGTCGATGTGGACGACCGCCGGCGCCTTCGCCGGCACCCGCAACCTCGCCGGCGGCCTCTCGACCTCCGGCGCGCTCACGGCGTGGCTGAAGGGCCTGACCGGCGCTGACTACCCGCAGCTGCTCGCGGAGGCGGCCGAGTCTGGGCCAGGCGCGAACGGCCTGCTCGTGCTCCCGTACTTCGCTGGGGAGCGGACCCCGATCCAGGACCCGGATGCGCGCGGTGTGATCGCCGGCCTCACCCTCGAGCACTCGCGAGGCGACCTGTATCGCGCGGCGCTCGAGGCCACGGCGCTCGGCGTCCGACACAACGTCGAGACCATGCGGGCCGCCGGCGCGGACATCCGTCGCATCGTCGCGGTGGGCGGCGGCACCCAGGGGCAGCTGTGGCTGCAGGTCGTGTCCGACGTCACCGGGCTCATGCAGGAGGTGCCGGAGACGACGATCGGCGCGAGCTACGGCGCCGCGTTCCTCGCCGCGACCGCGACTGCCGGATCGGATGCCGCGCCGGCCATCACCGACTGGAACCCGATCGCGCAGCGCATCCGGCCGGACGAGTCGCTGCGCCCCCGCTACGACACGCTCTTCGACCGCTACGTGCGGCTGTATGACGGCTCGAAGGACGTCGTGCACGAACTCGCGGCGGCGCAGCGCGTCCCGCTCACCCAGACCCCAACCCCGGAGGCATCATGACCACCTACACCCTGCCGAACCCGGCATCCCGTCCGGCATCCACGCCGAAGACCGCGTACCTGATCGCCTCCGGCGACCTGCGCGAGGCCGCCAACACCGGCGGCTGGCCCGTGCAGGTCGAGCTGGAAGCGGGGGTCACCGGTGTGTTCAACGAGCTCGGCTGGACCGTCATCCGCGCCAACGAGGTCGACCCCGAGACCGGGCACGGCTTCATCTCGAGCCAGCGCATGGGCCTGGAAGTCTTCAAGAACATCCCGACGGATGCTCCGCTCATCGTCGCCGAGGCCGTGTGGCAGTACTCGCACCACGTGCTCGCCGGTCTGCGGACGCACGAGGGGCCGATCCTGACGGTCGCGAACTTCGCGGGTGACTGGCCTGGACTCGTCGGCCTCCTCGGCCTGAACGCGGGTCTGACGAAGATGGACAAGCCCTACGCCTCGATCTGGTCGGTCGACTTCAGCGACGACTGGTTCAAGAACGGCATCAAGGAGTGGACCGAGACCGGTTCGATCACGCACGATGCCTCGCACGTGCGGGCGCTGCCGGAGCTGCCGGACAGCCCGGAGAAGGCGCTGGGCGAGGCGCTCGCCGCCGAGCTGCTCGCCGAGAAGGCCATCATCGGCGTCTTCGACGAGGGCTGCATGGGCATGTACAACGCGATCTTCGACGACGAGCTGCTCAACAAGACAGGCATCTACAAGGAGCGGCTGTCGCAGTCGGCTCTGTACGCCGAGATGCTGAACGTCGGCGAGGACGAGGCGGATGCCGCATACGACTGGCTGATCGACGCCGGCATGACCTTCCAGTACGGCGAGGATGCAGCGACCGAGCTCACCCGCGAGCAGGTGCAGTGGCAGCTGAAGATGTACATCGCCGCGCTCCGCATCGCCGACGACTTCGGGCTCGACGCGGTGGGCATCCAGTATCAGCAGGGCCTGAAGGATCTGGTGCCGGCATCCGACCTCGCCGAGGGCATCCTGAACTCCACCGAGCGCCCGCCGGTGACCTCGCGCGACGGCTCGCGCGTGCTGCACGAGGGCCGCGCGTTCCCGCACTTCAACGAGGCCGACGAGGGCGTCGCTGTCGACGCGCTCGTGACCGACCGTGTGTGGCGCGCGATGGGTCTCGTGCCGGACAACACATTGCACGACGTGCGCTGGGGCGAGGACTTCGACGGCCAGTTCGTGTGGGTCTACGAGATCTCGGGCTCGGTGCCCGCCTCGCACCTCGGCGGATGGCAGAACGCGGAGGGCTGGCGTCAGGGTCACGTGTTCTTCCCGGCGGGCGGTGCGACGATCAACGGCGTCTCGAAGCCGGGCGAGCTGGTGCTGTCGCGGGTGTTCATCGCCGACGGCATCCTGCAGGCCGACATCTTCCGCGCATCGGTCGTCGAGCTGCCGGCCGAGGAGACCAAGCGCCGCAAGGACGCCACGAACCCGGAGTGGCCGATCGCGCACGTCGTGCTGCACGGCATCTCGCGCGACCAGTTCATGGCCCGTCACAAGGCCAACCACGCGCAGACGGTCTACGCGCCCGACGCCGAGACCGCTGACAAGGCGCTGATCGCCAAGGCCGCGATGTTCGCCGGCATGGGCATCAAGGTCAACCTGGTCGGAGACGTCGCGGTCTGAGCTGAGCGGTCTGCATGACAGCGGGGACGGATGCTATCGGCATCCGTCCCCGCTGATCGTCTGGGCCGAACGGCGACTGCGAGCGCCGGAAGCGCGTCGCGAGGTTCATCAGCTCCGTGTCGAGCTCTTCCGATCCGGTGCAGCAGGAGTGGTCCGAACGGATCGCTACAGTGAGGGGATGCCCCCGGCCAAGCGCGTGACGATCACCGATATCGCGCGCCTCGCCGGTGTCTCACCCGGTGCCGTGTCGTTCGCGCTCAACGGCCGCCCGGGGGTGAGCGACGAGACTCGGCAGCGCATCCTCGCGGTCGCCGCCGAGCACGACTGGCTGCCGAGCTCGACGGCCAGGGCGCTGACCGGCGCGCGCGCCGGCGTCATCGGCTTCGCCGTGAACCGCCCGGCCCGCACGCTCGGCGCCGAGGCCTTCTTCACCGACCTCATCGCAGGAGTGCAGTCCGCGCTCGCGCCCCATCGCACCGCACTGCAGACCGCCCTCGTCGACTCGGTCGACGAGGAGCTTGCCACCTACCGCCGTTGGTGCAGCGCGCATCAGGTCGACGGTGTCATCGTGATCGATCCGCGCAACGACGACCCGCGACTCCCGGCGCTGCGTGCACTGGGCCTGCCTGCGATCGTCATCGGCAGCGTCGCCTCCCTGCCCGGCGACCCGGCCACGCTCTGGATCGACGACCGCCGCGTCGCCGGCACCCTGTTCGCGCACCTGATCGAACGCGGGCACCGCGACATCGCCTATATCGCCGGCCCTGCGGAGTTCCAGCACACGACGCTGCGTGCAGAGGTGCTCACAAGGATGGCCACCCGGGTGCAGGTCGTCGCGACGGACTCGTCGCCGGCCGCGGCATCCGCTGCGCTTCGCGAACTGCTCGACCGTCCAGCGCCACCGACCGCCGTCGTGTTCGACAACGACGTGATGGCGATCGCCGGACTCCGTGCCGCGCAGGAGCGAGGCATCCCGGTGCCGGCCGACCTGTCGATCGCATCGTTCGACGACTCCGTGGTCGCCGCCCTCGTGCATCCGTCGATCACCTGCATGACGCGAGACACCTTCGGCCTCGGGGCGGACGCCGCGACGTTCCTGCTCGAGCAGATCGACGCGCCGGACGTGCTCTCCGATAGAGCCGCCGCCGTGCCGACGCTGACGGCGCGCGACAGCACGGCCTCGCTCAGCTAGACGGACGCCTGCTAGACCGCCCGGTGCTCGACGACCGTGTTCTGCGAGGCGTATGTCCAAGGTTCGACCACCGGACGCACCAGCTCGGTGATGCCGCGCGCAGCGAGCACTGCCGGGTCGTCCGCATCCCGCGACGTCACGAACGCGGGGTCCGCTCCTGCCTCGCACGCGTCGACCCAGGCCTGGAAGATCGTGCCGCCAGGGCTCATCGCTCCTCGGCTGACCGGCGTCTCGGCCTCGTCGACCTCGACCACGATGCCGAGCGTACGGGCGGGCGCAGGCCGCCGCTCGCGAAGCTCGGGGATGAGCTCGGCGAAGCGGCGTCCGATCGGCTTGGCCTCGCCGTTCTGGTCGACGAGACCGAGCGTGTACTCGAGCTCGGGGAAGTCGGCGAGGCTGCGGCTCACGTCGTGCGAGCACCACCAGGTGACGCCCCACAGGTTGTCGGTGCGCACGACCGAACGCAGCGTCGCCTCGAGGAAGTCAGGGGTCTGCTCCGGCGTGAGGCAGTTCGAGGGGGCACCGACCTCCTGCAGCCAGATCGGCTTGGCCGGGTCGGTCGCGAATGCCCGCGCCAGCTCGATCATGTACTCGGCATGACGATCGGATGCCACGGAGCGCCCGCCGTACTTCTGGGCGGTGCCGTTGAAGATCCAGGAGTGCACGGTCGTGATGTCGCCGAGGCGCGAGGCCAGGGCGGGCGTGAACCCGTGGCCGTCCATGTACCAGGCGGCGTCGTACTCGCTGTGCACGTGCTGCTGCGCCGGGGCGGAGGCGTGCGCGGCGTCGAGCAGCGTGGTGATCCAGTTCGCGGCATCCGCCTCGGTGACCGGCCAGGGGGAGGGGTGCGTCTGCGCCGAGAACTGGTTCGTCTCGTTGCCCAGCGTGAAGCCGAGGAAGTTCGAGGCATCGCCGAGGCGCTCGCCGAGACGGGTGACCAGCTCGGCCTGACCGCTCAGGGCGTCCGGGTGCGTGAACATGTTCTTGTCGTGCCAGGTGAACAGCCACGAGGGGATGAAGTCGAAGCTCGACAGGTGCCCCTGGATCACGTCGACGCTCGCGTCGAGGCCGAACTCGGCGGCGACGTCGACCACGGCGCGCACGTCGTCGACGGCCTCGGCGCGGATCAGCGTGCGGTTCGGCTGCAGCACCGTCCACAGCGGGAAGATGCGCAGGTGGTCGAGGCCGAGTTCTGCGAGGGCGGCGAAGTCGCGGCGCACCTCGTCGAGGTCGAGCTTCATCCACGCGTGCATCCACTGCGATCGCGGCGTGTAGTTGGCGCCGAAGCGCAGCGGGGCGGGGGTGGTCATCGGGGATCCCTTCCGGTGAGTTGCGCCCACTATACCGGTTTAGCTCGGGTGGGTCGTCGGTCCGTCGGCGGCGCGGAACGCCTGGAAATCGGCGAGCGAGATCACGGCGTAGGCGCGCGCCCACTCGAGCAGCGCCTGCCCGACGACCCGCCCGCTGCCGAGGTAGCCGGCGACCACGGATGCCGTGACGGACTGGCTGTGCGCGCGGGCGATCGTCGCGGCGCAGGCCTGCGCGTAGGTGACGAAGGGCCCGTCCTCGAGCTCCTCGACCTCGATGCTCCCCTTCATGTCGTGGAACTGCCGCACGTAGTAGTCGGCCTCCGGTCCGCGCAGGTGGCCGAGGAACGGATCCGAGAGCGCCTGCAGGATGCGCTGCATCGAGACGACCCGCGCGCCCTCACCGGAGGCCTCGATCAGCGCCTGCAACGCCGCCGGCTGCTCGATCCCGCCGTACTCGACCAGGACGCTGCGTGACGCCTGCTTGGGCTGCATCAGGACGGTGCTGCCCTCGCCGTCCTGGAAGAGCACCAGGTAGCAGCGAGTGCCCACGCTGCCGACCCCGACCACACGGCGCGCGACGTCGCTCACCGCGAAGTGCTCGAAGAGCAGCGCGATGTCGGGGGTCGCTGTGCGTCGATACTGCGCCACCAGGTCGTGCACGCGGTCGAGCACGTCGGGGCCGGCCGGAGTCATGGTCGGCGCCTCGTGGCGGAAGCGGCGGCGTCCTGCGCCATCCTCCTCCGTGAGCCGCAGCACCGCGCGCTCACCGGTGCGACGCTGTGCCTGCCTGACAGCGTTGCGGGTCGCCTTCTGCGAGGCCTTGTCGAGCATGCTCCGCGAGGACTCCACATCGAAGTGCGTGAAGTACCGAGCGGTCGGGCTGAGGGAGGTGGCCCGCTCGATGCCTCGCGCGTAGGCGGCGACCGCTGCGAGCACGGCCTCGTTGATCACGGCATCCGTTCTGCCTGATGCCTGCCCGCCGACGACGATGCTCGCGACGAGTCGCTTGACGTCCCACTCCCAGGGCGCCCATGCGGCTTCATCGAAGTCGTTGAGGTCGAACAGCAGGCTGCGCTGCGCTGACGCGTAGAAGCCGAAGTTCGACACATGGGCATCGCCGCAGGACGCGACCAGGATGCCGCTGTGCGGGGCATCCGCGAGGTCGGCGGCCATGAGCGCCGCTGTTCCTCGATAGAACGCGAACGGGCTCGCCGACATGCGCTCGGTGCGCAGCGGGACCAGCTCGGGGATGCGGTCGCGGTTCTGCGCGTCGAGGATGCCGAGCGGATCGCGTCGACCGGTGGGGAGTTCGGCGAGCGCGCGGCGAGGCGTGCGCTTGCGGGCGGCGACGCCGCGGTCGAGGAGGGCGCGGCGCGAGGCCGGCGGAGTCCACTCGTGCATGGGGTCATTGTGGCAGGCGGGCGCGGGGGAGACGATGGGTGCATGGCGACCATCGATGACGTGCGCGAGATCGCACTCGCCCTGCCCGAGGTCGAGGAGCGAGCGAACGGGCACACGGGAGATCCGGCGTGGCGGGTCACGAGCGGGCAGTTCGCAGGCGTGCGCGGTCCGCGAGCGACGGATCTGCGACAGCTGGCCGAACTCGGACGGGAGTGGCCGGACGGCGAGGTGATCGCGGTGCGCGTCGGAACTCTGGAGGAGAAGGACGAGCTGCTCGCGGCATCCCCGGAGATCTGCTTCACGATCCCGCACTTCGACGGCTACCCCGGGCTGCTCGTGCGGCTGGATGCGGTCGACCGGGATCGGCTCGAGGAGATCATCACGGATGCCTGGCTGACTCGGGCGCCGGCGAAGGTCGCTCGGGCCTGGCTCGCCGAACGCGGGCTCGAGTGAGTGGCGCGCGGTCCTGACTCAGGCGGGCGGCAGCCGCAGCACGTCGGGGGATTCGCCGCCGGTGAGGTCATCGGCGATGCGGATGCTGCGCGCGAGATCGTCGAGTGCGCCGGTCAGCACGCCGAAGCGCTCACGGTCGCTGCACATCGCGGTGAGCGTCACGAGGTGCGTGCCGGTGTCCCAGGTGTAGGTCGCGAACGGGGGAGCGGTCGGCGTCGACGGGATCGGCACGAGCAGCTTCTCGCCCACGCCGAGACGTGTCGGGAACGACACCGTGTCGTCGTACTCCATCGGCATCGATGCCCGGGCGATACGGATGTCCGGCGTGAGCTGCTGCGCGGTCGCCATCGCCACGATCAGCTCCGGCTCCGCCTTCCACGTCCACACCAGCACGCGGCCGTCCGCCTGCTTCATCATGAACGGCGCCGCCTGGCTCATCGCCCACGCACCGAATCGCGAGCCGGGGCGCTCGGTGGCGCCCAGGGCGGTGTTCGCCTGCCCCAGCAGCATCCGGATCGCCGCCTTGCGGTGGCGTCGCCCTCGCCAGCCCAGCGAGTCCGTCACGGGGATCCACAGCGCTGGATCGGCGTCGGCAGTCAGTCGCATGACTCAACGGTACGGGTTCCGGCTGGGGGATGCCGGAGTGAGGCGAAGTGATGGTGGATGCCGGTACGCCTCAGTCCGACGCGCAGGGCGCTCGGGTAGAGTGGCCAGCGCCCCGACCAGGGCTTTCCTTGGCCGCCGTACCGTAAGGCAGCATGTCTTCTTCCCCCTCTGATCCGAGTGCTCCCGCGGAGCGACCGTTGCGCATCCTGATCGGCTGCGACACCTTCGCCCCCGACATCAACGGAGCCGCGCGCTTCGCCGAGCGTCTCGCCGCCGGACTCGTCCAGCGCGGCCATGACGTGCACGTCGTGGCGCCGAACGTGGCATACCGCCGTGCGACGCCGCACACCGAGGTGATCGAGGGCGAGCCGATGACGCTGCACCGCCTGCCGTCGGTGCGCTGGGCGCCCCACGACTGGCTGCGCTTCGTGTGGCCGTGGCGCGTGAAGCCGTATGTGCGCAAGATCATCGACGAGGTCCAGCCCGACGTCGTGCACATCCAGTCGCACATCGTGATCGGTCGCGGCCTCGCGTCCATCGCGCAGGAGCGCGGCATCCCCGTGATCGCCACCAACCACGTGATGGCCGAGAACATCCTCGACCACAGCATGCTGCCGACATTCGTCGACAATGCGATCGTGAAGTGGGCCTGGGGCGACGCCAAGCGCACCTTCGACCGCACGCGCGCGATCACCACTCCCACCCGTCGAGCGGCGGACTTCCTCGAGAGCTCGATCGACATCTCCGGAGTCATCCCGGTCAGCTGCGGCATCGACCGCACCCAGTACACGCCGGTGATCGCCCCGCGCGAGCAGAACCGCATCATCTTCGTCGGCCGGCTGACCGCCGAGAAGCAGGTCGAGGTCATCCTGCAGGCGATGACCAAGCTCGACCCGGCGCTCGGCACCAGGTTCGACGTGGTCGGCGGCGGCGATCAGCGCAAGCAGCTCGAATCGCTCGCGGCGAAGCTCGGACTCGCCGAGAGCGTGACCTTCCACGGACGCACCACCGACGAGGAGCTGCGGGCGCTGCTCTCTCGCGCCAGCCTGTTCGTGATCGCCTCGATCGCGGAGCTGCAGTCGATCGCGACCATGGAGGCCATGGCCTCTGCGCTCCCGATCGTCGCGGCGGATGCCGTCGCGCTTCCGCACCTCGTGCACGACGGCGAGAACGGCTACCTGTTCACGCCGGGTGACGTCGACGAGCTCGCTGCGCGCCTGACCGACGTGCTGACGGCGGAGCCCGCGGAGTACGCGCGGATGCAGCAGGCGTCCCTCGACGGCGTGGCCATCCACGACATCAACCGCACGCTCGACACGTTCGAGGCGCTGTACCGCGACCAGCCCCTGCCCGAGTAGCCGAGGCGCGCGCATGCACATCGTCTTCTTCGGCGATCAGCACCTCGATTCGCTCGGCGGTGCGCAGGTCTCGATGCGGCTGCAACGGGAGTTCCTCGAGCGCGCAGGCCACACCGTGACCGTCGTCGCTCCGCGGATGCACGGGAAGCGCGCTTCGACTGCGGCCGTGTCCGCGGGTGCTCCAGCCGCGGGCGATCTGGATCTCCCGTCGATGCCGATCACGCTCGACCGCGAGTACTCGATGACCTGGCCCGGGGGCGGCACCGACCGCTTCCTCGACCGCGCCATGACCCGCCGGCCTCCCGTCGACCTCGTGCACGTGCAGGCGGACTTCTGGGGCGCGTTCATCGGGCACCGCTTCGCGCGGCGCCACGGCATCCCCGTCGTCCACACCATGCACAACCGCGTCGATGTCGGCATCGCCGCGGTCACGCCGCTGCACCGCCCGGTGCTCGCGGTGCTGAATCTCTGGCGACGCAGCGCGATGCGCGGCATCGGGGCGTCCCCTGTCCGAGGCTCGGACGGCTGGGCGTTCCTGCAGGGACTCGCCGCCGGAGCATCCGCCGTCACCGCGCCGTCGACGCATTTCGCGCGACGGCTGGAGCAGCACGGTGTCTTCGGTTCGGTCGACGTGATCTGGAACGGCATCGATGACGACGTGCGCGACGCCACGCTCGCAGCAGCGCCTCCGGAGCGCGAGCCGGGTCGCCCGAGGTTCGTGTGGCTCGGGCGCATGAGCCCGGAGAAGCGGCTGCTGCCCTTCCTGCAAGCGTTCGTCGCTGCCGGGGTCGACGCGGAGCTCGAGATCATCGGCGGCGGCGGTCAGCGCGCTGCGGCCGAGAAGGTCGTCGCCGGCCTCTCGAACGTGCGATTCGCCGGGCGCCTCAGCTACCCGCAGACGCTGGCGCGCATCGCGGCGGCTGACGCGCTCGTGCAGACGTCGATCGGCTTCGAGACCCAGGGCATGACGCCCTTCGAGGCGGCGACGCTCGGGACGCCCTCCGTGATCTGCGATCCCGACATCGCCGCCGAGTTCGGCGGCGGGCTCTGGGCGGTGCCGGAGGCGGATGCTGCCGAGCCGCAGCGCATCGCAGCCCTCGCGCGCACGCTGCGCGAGGCGGCATCCGACATCGCGGCGGGCGCCGCCCCGACCCCGGTGCCGGCCGTCGTCGAGGGATTCCGGCAGTCCTCGCGCACCGGTGCGATGGTCGAGGTCTACCGGCGCGTGCTGGCTGCCGATCAGAAGAAGCGGTAGAACAGCGACGCGATCCAGCCGATCACGATGCTGGTGATGTGCGAGGCCGCGATTCCGATCGCGATGCCGGCCAGCAGGTGCGGCGCCGGGCGGCGCACCGCGACCAACCCGAGGATCAGGGCGGCGATCGCGCCGGCGAGCGTGAGCACGCTGCCGAGTCCGTCGAGCACGCTGATGCCGGAGACCGAGAAGTCCGCCGCGTAGTACATGAAGGGGCGCAGCAGCGAGATCAGCAGTCCGACGGCGAGCGTGAGCAGCGCCACGATGAACGCGACGCGACCGAGCGGGTTGCCCGGAGCTGCCTGGGCGGGCGGAGCGCCGACCGGATACTGCGGCATCGCATACTGCTGCGCTGGGTGCTGCGGCGCCGGGTTCTGGGGCTGCGGCGGGTACTGCTGCGACGGGTACTGCTGAGGGGCCTGGTTCGGCGGCCCCGCCGGGTACTGCGCTGCAAACGGGTGCTGCCCCGCCGGGGCGGGATACTGCTGCCCCGCGGGGTACTGCGGGTCCGCCGGGAGCGGCGATGCGGCAGGCGGTGCCGGTGGCGCCTGCGGCGGCTGGTGCGTCGGCGGGACGGGAGGCTGCTGCGGCTCGCTCATGTGCACGAGCGTAATCGCGGTGGCGCGTGAGCGGGAGGGGGAGGAGTGCCCGGTCAGCGATTCGAGCGCGTGAGTTCCGGCTCGTGTCCGGAGACCCGGCTCCAGTCGGTGGGCTGGTGCCGATAGCCGTCGCGGCGCAGCTCGACCACGGTGGCGATGGTGGCCCACAGAACGAGGGCGGCGAGTGCGATGAGGAGTAGCATGGCAGAAACACTACGATCGACGTCGATCGGCCACGAGTGGCAGAATAGACGCGTATCGAAGGAAAACTGCCAACTCGGGAGTGCGCATGAAGACGGTCGCCTGCATCATCCAGGACGGGTTCGCCCCGTTCGAGTTCGGAGTCGCCTGCGAGGCGTTCGGCCTCGATCGTTCCGATGACGGCGTGCCGAACTTCGACTTCCGTGTGGTGGCTCCCCGCATCGGCGTCGTGCCGTCGAAGATCGGCTTCTCGGTCAACGTCGAACACGACCTCTCCTTCGCCTACGAGGCCGACCTGGTCGTGTTCTGCCCGCTGCCGCGATCGCACTGGGACCGGATCGACCCGCTCGTGCTCGACGTGGCGCGCGATGCGGTCGCCCGTGACGCCTGGGTCATGAGCGTGTGCAGCGGATCCTTCATCCTCGGAGCCGCCGGCGTGCTCGACGGGCGCAGGGCGACCACCCACTGGATGTACTCGGATGTGATGGCGGAGATGTACCCGCAGATCGACATCGACCCCGATGTGCTCTTCGTGCAGGACGGCAAGATCATCACGAGCGCCGGCACCGCGGCCGGCATCGACGCCTGCCTGCACCTGCTGCGTCAGGAGCTCGGCGCAGAGCTCACGAACCGCATCGCTCGTCGCATGGTGGTTCCACCGCAGCGCGACGGCGGTCAGGCGCAGTTCATCGACCGCCCGCTGCCCGTGGTGCCGAACGACCTGCTCTCGGCCGTCGCTGACTGGGCGGTCGAGCACCTGCGTGACGACCTCGGCGTCGAACAGCTCGCGGCGCGCGCCCTGATGTCGCCGCGTACCTTCGCCCGCCGCTTCAAGGCGGAGTACGGTGCCACGCCGGCCGCATGGCTGGCCAGGCAGCGCATCATCCAGGCGCAGCGCCTGCTCGAGCGCACCGATCTGCCGCTCGAGCAGATCGCCGAGGAGTGCGGCTTCGGCTCGGCGGCCGTGCTTCGGCAGAACTTCGCGCGCGTGCTCGGGCTCACCCCGACCGCCTACCGCTCGCGGTTCTCCTGCGCCGAGGAGACGGCCGGCGCGGAGTCGGCAGCCTGACTCCCATCAGCCTGACTCCCATCCCGTCACCGGAGGGAGAAGCGGGGCGGCAGCTCAGAGTCGGCGGGTCGTCGAGCGCTCGACCAGCGTGCACGGCAGCACCAGGTGCGCGCGCTCCTGCGTCGGGTCGTCGAGCAGCGAGAGCGTCAGCTCGACCGCGCCGCGTGCCATCTCGGTGATGGGCTGACGGACCGTGGTCAGATCGAACGCCTCCCACGACGACATCGCGACATCGTCGAAGCCGAGGATCGACACGTCCCCGGGTACCGAGACCCCGAGTGCCGTCGCGGCGTTGAGCGCTCCGAAGGCGACGAGGTCGTTGTGGCAGAACAGCGCGGTCGGCGGCGTCGGCAGTTGCAGCAGGCGGGTCGCTGCCTGGAAGGCGCGGGTGTAGTCGAGGTCGGCGACGTCGAGGAGGTCGTCGTCGAACGTCACGCCAGCGGCATCCAGCTCCTGCAGGAAGCCGTCGTGGCGGTCGGCGACGGATGCCGCCCCCAGCGGTCCGGCGATCACCCCGATGCGTCGGTGCCCGAGCGAGACGAGGTGGCGGCCGGCGATCCGCCCTCCCTCGAGGTTGTCCGGCGAGATCGTCGCCGTCTCAGGCGCGGTGCCTGGACCCATCGTGACCGAGGGGACGCCGAGCGAGACGATGCGTCCCTCGTCATCCGCCGGCAGCAGCGTCGTGGTGAGGATGACCGCGTCGACGTTGGTCTCCCAGAGCGTCCTGGCGAGGTCCTCCGTGGTGTCGGCGCGACCGCTGAGGATCAGGGCCCGATAGCCCGCTCGGGAGAGCTCGTCGCTGATCGTGTGCAGCAGCTCGGCGTAGTAGCTGTTGCGGGGATCGCCGAGCACGACGCCGATCGTCTGCGTGCGGCTCGTGACCAGACTCCGCGCGCTGAGGTTCGGCCGGTAGCCGAGCTGCTCGATGGCCGCCTCGACCTTGGCGCGGATGCGCTCGGACACCCCTTCGTGTCCGTTGACGATCCTCGACACGGTCGTCTGCGACACGCCTGCCGCCTTGGCGACGTCGATGCTCGTCACTCCGCGTGACTTGGGCGGCATGGTCGCTCCTCTTCCGGCCGGGATTCCCATCGTAACGTCGATGATCCCGCGGATGACTACGCAGTCCCGTGGTCCCAGTGGGCAGGCGAGGGCAGCGCGTGATCGTGCACATCGACCCCGGAGGGGGTCACGGACGCGGTGGCGTACAGCAGTGACTGCGTGGGATAGCCGTGCGGCCGGTTGTCGCGGATGATCGCGCGGTCGTCCTCCGGGGCCAGCTCGGCGCTCTCCGCGAGCAGGGTGATCCAGTCGTGCGCCCAGTCGTCGCGCTCAGCGGCGGGCGCGAGCGCGCGGAATCGCGGCAACCAGGTCTGGATGCGCGGGGTGACGGCATCGTCGAGGTCGTCGTGCGCGATCATGTGGGTGCCAGGGGAGACCGGGGTCGCGCGCAGGGTCACGCCGTCCCAGGACACGACTCGAGCGCCATCGGGGCCGACCTCGAGCAGGTTGAAGCCGTGCATCGGCAGCGCGCCGGCGGGGGAGCGGCCGTTGACGGATTCGAGGGCGAGGGAGCCGCGCGACACGGCCCGCTCCTCGGGCAGATCGCGCACATGGGCGCGGTTGAGCAGCACGGCCAGCCGTCGTTCGGCGGGGTTCACCGCGAGCCACGCGCCGCCCGCCCGGCGGTCGCGGATGCCGATCACGCCGGGGTACTGCTCGGGCCACCACGGGCCGAGACCATCCCACTCGCGCTGCGGGTCCTCATCGCGCACCGCCAGCAGTCGTGCGGACGCGGCATCCTCGACATCGATCACGACTGTGCACACACGGGCAATTCTAGGTCGCTCATCTCGGAGTGGATCCGCGTTGCGGTGGCGCTCGGCGCGCAGGTTCCGACCCGCTCGCGCTGTTGCTGCGGCAGAATCGGAAGGGTGAACATCGTCGTCGGAGTCACTGGCGGTATCGCCGCCTACAAGTCCGTGCACCTGGTGCGCCTGCTGACGAAGGCGGGTCATGATGTGACCGTGGTGCCGACGGATGACGCGCTGCGCTTCGTCGGCACGCCGACCTGGGAGGCGATCAGTCGCCATCCGGTGACGACGAGCGTGCATGACGACGTCGCCAGGGTGCGCCACGTCGCCCTGGGGCAGGCCGCCGACCTCGTGATCGTGGCGCCGGCGACCGCGAACACGATCGCCTCGATGACCGCGGGCCTCGCGAGCGATCTGCTCGGCACGACGCTGCTGGCGACGCTCGCCCCGGTCGTGATCGCCCCGGCGATGCACACCGAGATGTGGCGGCATCCCGCGACACAGGCGAACATCGCGACGCTCCGGTCACGTGGCGTGCACCTGGTCGGTCCGGCCGAGGGTGAGCTCGCCGGCGGCGACACGGGACCGGGGCGGATGTCGGAGCCCGAGGAGATCGTCGAGCAGGCGCTCGCCGTGCTCGCCCCGCAGGACCTCGCCGGGCTCCGGGTCGCGATCTCGGCCGGTGGCACTCGCGAGCCGATCGATCCGGTGCGCTTCCTCGGCAACCGCTCGAGCGGGCGCCAGGGAGCCGCGCTCGCCGCAGAGGCCGCCGCGCGCGGGGCAGAGGTCGTGCTGGTCGCCGCGCACGTCGACGCCGAGGTGCTGGCGGTGGCGCAGCATCCGTCCATCCGCGTGCAGCGCGTCGGTACCGCCGCAGAGCTGGGGGCGGCGATGACGGAGGCGGCTGCATCAGCGGATGCCGTGATCATGGCGGCCGCCGTGGCCGACTATCGCCCGGCTGCTGTGGCCGAGCACAAGCTCACGAAGGAGCAGGGGCTGCTCACACGCCTCGATCTCGTGGAGAACGAGGACGTGGTCGCGGCGCTCGCCGCAGCTCGCACTGCGGGGCAGGCGCCCGATGGGCAGATCATCGTCGCGTTCGCTGCCGAGACGCTGACCGATGCCGGTGAGCGTCGTGAGCGCGCTCGCCGCAAGCGCGAGCGGAAGGGCGTGGATCTGCTCGCCGTGAACCTCGCGGACGCCGAGCACGGCTTCGAGCGGTCCGACAACGCGGTCGAGATCATCGGAGACGCCGGCGGTGTGGTCGGCGCGGCGTCGGGGACCAAGCGCGAAGTGGCGAAAGCCATCTGGCGCGCGGTGACTGACATGCGCTAAACTTGAGTCAAGTCGACTCAACTTTGAGCGGCAGTGACCGAGACAGCAACAGAAGGAGTCTCCTCAGGAGGAACAGATGGCAACCCCGCAGACCAGTTCTCAGAACGACCAGCAGTCCGCCCTCGAGCAGTTCGGGATCAACCTCACCGACCGCGCACGGCAGGGCAAGCTCGACCCCGTGATCGGACGAGACAGCGAGATCCGTCGCGTCAGCCAGGTGCTCACCCGCCGCACGAAGAACAACCCGGTGCTCATCGGTGAACCCGGCGTCGGCAAGACCGCCGTCGTGGAGGGGCTCGCCCAGCGCATCGTCGCCGGCGACGTCGCCGAGTCCCTGAAGGACAAGGAGCTGATCACGCTCGACATCTCCGCCCTCGTGGCCGGCGCCATGTACCGCGGGCAGTTCGAGGAGCGACTGAAGCAGGTCCTCAAGGAGATCACCGAGTCCGACGGGCAGGTCATCACGTTCATCGACGAGCTGCACGTGCTGATGGGCGCGGGCGGCGGTGAGGGTTCGGTCGCGGCATCCAACATGCTGAAGCCGATGCTGGCCCGCGGCGAGCTGCGCCTGATCGGCGCGACCACGCTCAACGAGTACCGCGAATTCATCGAGAAGGACGCCGCGCTCGAGCGCCGCTTCCAGCAGGTCTACGTCGGCGAGCCGACCGTCGAGGACACGATCGCGATCCTCCGCGGGCTCAAGGGTCGCTACGAGGCGCATCACGGCGTCACGATCTCCGACAGCGCGCTCGTCGCCGCCGCCGCGCTCTCGAGTCGCTACCTGCCGGCCAGGCAGCTCCCGGACAAGGCGATCGACCTGATCGACGAGTCGATGTCTCGGCTCAAGATGGAGATCGACTCCTCGCCGGTCGAGATCGACCAGCTCAAGCGCCAGGTCGACCGGATGAAGCTGGAGGAGCTCGCGCTCAAGCGCGAGAAGGACGCCGCGTCGAAGGAGCGTCTCAGTGCGCTGCGCGAGCAGCTCGTCGGCCTGGAGCAGCAGCTCGCCGAACTCGAGGCCCGCTGGGCGCGCGAGCGTCAAGGGCTGAATCGGGTCGGTGACCTGAAGAAGCAGCTCGACGACGCGATCACGCAGCGCGACCTCGCGATGCGCAATGCCGACTACACGAAAGCCTCGAAGCTCGAGTACGAGACCATCAAGCGCCTGGAGCGCGACATCGCCGAGGCCGAGGAAGCCGAGGCCGCGACGCGCGACGAACCGCGCATGGTCAACGAGCAGGTCACCGACGAGGACATCGCCGCCGTGATCGCAGCGTGGACCGGCATCCCCGTCGGTCGCCTGCTGCAGGGCGAGAGCGAGCGACTGCTGCACCTCGAGTCCGAGCTCGGCCGCAGGCTGATCGGGCAGAAGGATGCCGTCAAGGCCGTGTCCGACGCGGTGCGCCGCTCGCGCGCCGGCATCAGCGACCCCGGTCGTCCGACCGGATCCTTCCTGTTCCTCGGGCCGACCGGTGTCGGCAAGACCGAGCTCGCGAAGGCGCTGGCCGACTTCCTCTTCGACGACGAGCGCGCCATGGTGCGCATCGACATGTCGGAGTACGGCGAGAAGCACGCGGTCTCCCGGCTCGTGGGCGCCCCACCGGGGTACGTCGGCTACGAGCAGGGCGGCCAGCTCACCGAGGCCGTGCGGCGTCGCCCATACAGCGTGGTGCTGCTCGACGAGGTCGAGAAGGCGCACCCCGAGGTCTTCGACGTGCTGCTGCAGGTGCTCGACGACGGTCGGCTCACCGACGGCCAGGGGCGCACGGTCGACTTCACGAACGTGATCCTGATCCTGACGTCGAATCTCGGCTCGCCGATCCTGATCGACCCGGTGCTGTCGCCCGACGACAAACGGGAGCAGGTCATGGCGCTCGTGCGGCAGGCGTTCCGTCCGGAGTTCCTGAACCGCCTCGACGACATCGTGATGTTCTCCGCGCTCAGCGAGGACGACCTCGCGCAGATCGTCGAGCTGTCGATCGATCAGCTGCACCAGCGTCTGCATGACCGTCGGCTCACCCTTGCGGTCACACCGGATGCCCGGTCGTGGCTGGCCGAGCGCGGCTACGATCCGATGTTCGGAGCGCGTCCGCTGCGTCGGCTCATCCAGAGCGAGGTGCAGAACAAGCTCGCGACGGCACTGCTCTCGGGCGGTGTGCGCGACGGCGACACGGTTCGTGTCGATGCCGCGGCCGACGGCAGCGGTCTGGTCCTCACCTCGACCTCGCCGGAGCCGGACCCCGACGATGACGTGATCGAGGCCGAGCTGCTCGAGGACTGATTCGCGAAGGTCCGCACGACGCTTCGACAGGCTCAGCGACCCAGACCGGGGCGCTGAGCCTGTCCCGTCGGGTCCCTGAGCCTGTCCCGTCGGGGCGCTGAGCCTGTCCCGTCGGGTCCCTGAGCCCGTCGAAGGTCAGGAAAGCGGCTTCTGGCGGATGCCGCCGAGAGCGTCGTTCGCCAGTTCCTTCCCGATGATCGAGTTCCGCCTCGAGTAGGCGAAGTAGATGATCATGCCGATCGCGAGCCAGATCGCGAAGCGCACCCAGGTCTCGGTGCTGAGGTTCAGCATGAGCCAGAAGCACGCCAGTGCCGAGATCCAGGGCAGCCACGGCGACAGCGGCACCGTGAACGGGCGCTCGAGGTCAGGGCGGCTCTTGCGCAGGATCGGCACACCGATGCTCACGAGCACGAATGCCGACAGGGTGCCGATGTTGATCATGTCGCCCAGCACCTGCACGTCGAAGAAGCCGGCGATGATGGCGATCACCACGCCCACGATCAGCTGGATGCGGATCGGCGTGCCGCGCTTCTTGTCGGTGACGCTGAGCGCGCGGGGCAGCAGGCCATCGCGGCTCATCGCGAACACGACGCGGGCGAGACCCATCAGCAGCACCATCACGACGGTGGTGAGGCCGACGAGGCTGCCGATCGCGATGACCTGCGCGGCCCAGGTCGCGCCGACGAGCTCGAAGGCGCTCGCGAGCGACGGTTCGTCGAGCTTCGCGAGCTCGGTGTACGAGACCATGCCGGTGATCACGATCGCGACGAGCACGTAGAGCACGGTCACGATGATGAGGCCGAGGATGATGCCGCGCGGCACCGTGCGCTTGGGGTCCTTCGTCTCCTCGGCGCTCGTGGCGACGACGTCGAAGCCGATGAACGCGAAGAACACGAGCGCCGCACCGCTGAGGATGCCGAAGACGCCGTAGATGGAGGGATCCGATCCGGTCATGAACGAGAACAGCGACTGCGTCCAGACGCTCTCGGTCGCCGCGCCGTCCTGCGCCGGCGGCACGAAGGGCGAGTAGTTGGCCCCGTTGATGAAGAACAGGCCGACCACGATCACGAACAGCACGATGGCGACCTTGATGACGGTGAACACGCTGTTCACGCGGCTCGACAGCTGAGTGCCGAGGGCGAGCAGCAGCGTGAAGATCGCGACGATGACGACGGGACCCCAGTCGAACGCGACCGGGCCGATCTGGATCGACATCGGGATCTGGAGGTTGAACAGCGACACCGCGTCGCCGAGGTAGACGCCCCAGTACTTGGCGATCACGGCCGAGGCCATGAGCATCTCGAGGATGAGGTCCCAGCCGATGATCCAGGCGAGGAACTCGCCGAGCGTCGAGTACGTGAACGTGTACGCCGAGCCTGCGACGGGGATCGACGACGCGAACTCCGCGTAGCAGAGGATCGCCAGGCCGCAGACGGCAGCGGCGATGATGAACGAGATGATGACGGCGGGGCCGGCGTGGCGAGCGGATGCCTCGGCGCCCACCGAGAAGATGCCGGCGCCGACCGCGACCGCGACGCCCATGACGGCGAGGTCCCAGACGCCGAGCGAACGTCTCAGGGAACGTTTCTCGTCGTGCGTCTCCGCCATCGACTGCTCGACGGATTTGATCCTTCGCTGAATCGCCATGCGGACGATTCTAGGAGGGTGGCTGTCGCCGGCGCAGGAGCGTCGGCGAGAGACCCGGGCCCACGACATCCGCTGAGCACGTCACTCGACGAGATGGAGCGTCACACATCGGCATCCGGGAATATGCGCGTGCATGGACCGGTTGTGCCAACGTGTACGCGGACGATGGAGTCCGGTTCGACTCCTTCTGAAAGGCACTCCCGTGAGCAATCCCGTCATCGATCGCACCGCACCGACCGAGCACCCCGTCCTCGACGTCCTCGCCGGACGCTGGAGCCCCCGCGCCTACGACGCGCAGAACACGATCGACGAGGCCAAGCTCGCGACCGCACTCGAGGCCGCTCGCTGGAGCCCCTCCGCCAGCAACTCGCAGCCCTGGCGCTTCATCGTCGCCCGTCGCGGCACCGCCCTGCACGCGCAGGTCGTCGACTCGCTCGTCGGCTTCAACCAGACCTGGGCCCGCAACGCCGCCGTGCTCGTCGTCGCGATCGCCGAGACCGCCGCCGCCGACGGCACGCCGATCACGCACGCCTTCTACGACCTCGGCCAGGCCGTCGCGCACTTCTCGGTGCAGGCCCACCACGACGGTCTCGTCGTGCACCAGATGAGCGGCTTCGACCCGGAGGTCGTGCGTGAGTTCGCCGACCTCGAGGAGCGCTTCGTGCCCGCCACGGTCTTCGCCGTCGGCGAGTTCGGCGACGTCGCCACGCTGCCCGAGGTGCTGCAGGAGCGCGAGGTCGCCCCGCGCGTCCGTCGCCCCATCGCAGAGACCGTGATCCTCAGCGCCTGAACGAACCCAGCGCCTGAACGAACTGAGCGCCTGAGCAATGCAGCGGCCTGAGTATTTGGGCGCGTGAGCAAGTGGGCGCGTGAGCAGTCGAACAGCTGAGCGCCCGGGCCTCGTACGACCTCCTCAGTCGAGGAGGTTGTGCGAGGCCGCGGATGCCAGCGCCTGCCGCACCGCGCGGATCGAGGGAGCCGCCACCGACACCCGCCGCGTGGAGGAGAAGATCTCGCGACGCGGTTCGGACGGCAGCGGTGAGAGTGCGACAGTGGGTGTCTCGCCCGCCCACACGAGCTCCGGCAGCAGGCCGACCGCGAGACCGGCCCTGATCAGGCGGATGTGCGCCGTGAGGTCGGCGATCTCGAACCGCACGTCGGGCTCGAACCCGGCGGTGCGGCAGAGCTGCTCAGCCCAGGCACGGGAGGCGGTGCCGGCCGGCTCGAGCACCCACGGCTCTTCGCGGGTCGCCCACAGCGCCGCCGCTGCATCCGCTGCATCGGGCGTGCCGGCACGCCGGGCGAGCGCGATCGTGTCGTGCGCGAGCATCACGCGGTCGAGGTCGGCATGGATCGCGCGGGTGTGCCCTGGGTACTGCTCGGCGAGGATCAGATCGAAGTCGCGGCTCGAGACGCCGACGAGGCCGGTCTCGGGGTCGCACTCGGTGACCTCGACGCGCAGGGCGGGATGCTGCGCCTTCAGGGCGTCGAGCGCGCGGGGGAGCAGCGAGTGCGCCGCCGACTGGAACACGGCGATCCGCACGGTGCCTGTCACCTCCGTGAGCGATTCGGCGACCGCGACCTGGGCGTGCTCGAGCTGGTCGAGGATGCCGATGGCCTCGGCGACCAGCACGTTGCCCTGCGGCGTGAACTGCACGCCGCGGCCGACACGGCGCAGCAGCGGCACGCCGACGTCGCGCTCGAGCGCGCTGAGCTGCTGCGACACCGATGCCTTGCTGTAGGAGAGGGCGTCGGCGACCGCCGAGAGCGTTCCGCGGCGGCTGAGTTCGACCAGCATCCGCAGACGATTCACGTCGAGCATGCGGCATGCGGTCCCTTCATTCTTTCGTTCAGTACGACTGAACAGAACTCACTCGAATTGGTTGATAGACGGAGCCTACTGCGGCGGATGACAATGATCCAGCCGCACACGACCCGAAGGTGTGCGATCCCGACTGGGTGCCAGCACAAACGAAGAGGATCCGCCGATGACCGCCGTCGACACCACCCCCCGCACTTCAGAGGTCGCCGCCGTCGTGCAGCGCTGGCTCACCGAGAGCGAGACCCACCCCGTCGAGCCGGCAGCGCAGCGTCTGGCCGAGGTGCTGAAGGATCCCCGCGGCCTCGACTTCACGGTCGGCTTCGTCGACGGTGTCATGCGCCCCGAAGACCTGAGTGTCGCCGGTCGCAAGCTCGCCGAGATCTCCGAGATCACCCCGACGCTGCTGCCCTGGGTGCTGCGCAGCGCCATCAAGACCGGCGGGTTCTTCGCGCCGAAGCTCCCCGGCGTCGTCGTGCCGATCTCGCGCCGCGTGCTGCGCGCGATGGTCGGCCACCTCGTGCTGGACGCCACGCCATCGAAGCTCGGCCCCGCGATCGCGAAGCTGCGCAAGAGCGGCAACCGCCTCAACCTCAACCTCCTCGGCGAGGCCGTGCTCGGCGAGCGCGAAGCAGGCCACCGCCTGCAGGGAACTCGTGACTTCCTCGCCCGCGACGACGTCGACTACGTCTCGATCAAGGTCTCGAGCGTCGTCAGCCAGCTGTCGATGTGGTCGTTCGACGAGGCCGTCGCGGATGTCGTCGAGAAGCTCACCCCGCTGTATGAGCTGGCAGCCAAGGCAGAGGCGAAGGGCCCTTCGACGGGCTCGAGGACCCAGAAGTTCATCAACCTCGACATGGAGGAGTTCCGCGACCTCGATCTGACGATCGCCGCCTTCACCGCCATCCTCGACCAGCCCGGTCTCGAGAACCTCGAGGCCGGCATCGTGCTGCAGGCGTACCTGCCGGATGCGCTCGGCGCGATGCAGCACCTGCAGGAGTGGGCTGCCGCCCGCCGGGCGAAGGGCGGCGCTCCGATCAAGGTGCGCGTCGTGAAGGGTGCGAACCTCGCGATGGAGCACGTCGACGCCGCGGTGCACGGCTGGCCGCTCGCGACCTACGGCACCAAGCAGGACTCCGACACGAACTACAAGCGCGTGCTCGACTGGTCGCTCACGCCCGAGCGTCTGGACGCCGTCCGAATCGGCGTCGCCGGCCACAACCTGTTCGACATCGCCTACACCTGGCTGCTCTCGCAGGCCCGCGGGGTCGACGGCGGCTCGCTCGTCGAGTACGAGATGCTGCTCGGCATGGCGACCGGTCAGGCCGAGGCGGTCCGCAAGGACGTCGGTCGTCTGCTGCTCTACACGCCGGTCGTGAACCCGGCGGAGTTCGATGTCGCGATCGCGTATCTCGTTCGTCGCCTGGAGGAGAACGCCAGCCAGGAGAACTTCATGTCGGCGGTCTTCGAGCTGGCCTCGAACCCGACCCTGCTGACCCGTGAGCGCGAGCGTTTCGAGCGCTCACTCGCAGCGCTCGAGGCCGACCGCTCCGTGCCGGCATCCAACCGCGTGCAGGACCGGACCACGGAAGCGGATGCCGCGACGCCGACCACCGCGTTCCACAACCAGCCCGACACCGACCCGGCGCTCGGTGCGAACCGCGCCTGGGGTCGCGAGATCCTGCAGCGCTCGGTCGCATCGACGCTCGGCGTGGACGCGATCGCGGCCGCCCGTGTCGAGACGACCGAGCAGCTGGACGGCATCTTCACTGCAGCCACGGCTGCCGCAGCGCAGTGGGCGGCCCGTCCCGCAGCGGAGCGCGCCGAGATCCTGCACCGAGCCGGCGACGAGCTCTCCGCCCGCCGCGGCCAGCTGATCGAGATCATGGCGCACGAGGCCGGCAAGACGATCGCCGAGGCCGACCCGGAGATCAGCGAGGCGATCGACTTCGCGCACTACTACGCGGAGCGTGCGAAGGACCTCGAGTCCGTCTCCGGCGCGGAGTTCATCCCGTCGAAGGTCACGGTCGTCACCCCGCCGTGGAACTTCCCGGTCGCGATCCCCGCCGGCGGCGTGCTGGCCGGACTCGCCTCCGGCTCCGGCGTCGTCATCAAGCCGGCCAAGCTCACCCAGCGCTGCGGCGCCGTGATGATCGAGGCGCTGTGGGCTGCCGGTGTGCCGCGCGACCTGCTCGCGCTCGTCGACCTCGCCTCGCGCGATCTCGGCACCCGCCTGGTCTCGAGCCCCGCTGTCGACCGAGTGATCCTCACCGGTGCGTACGAGACGGCGCAGCTGTTCCGCTCGTTCCGCTCCGACCTGCCGCTGCTCGGCGAGACCAGCGGCAAGAACGCGATCATCGTGACGCCGTCGGCCGACCTCGACCTGGCGGCAGCCGACGTCGCGCGCAGCGCCTTCGGGCACGCCGGCCAGAAGTGCTCCGCTGCGTCGCTCGCGATCCTCGTCGGATCCGTCGCGGACTCGAAGCGGTTCCGGCGTCAGCTCGTGGACGCCGTCTCGTCGATGCGCGTCGGACTCCCCGACGACCCCGCGACGCAGATGGGCCCGATCATCGAGCCGGCTGACGGCAAGCTGCTCGCAGCCCTGACCGAGCTCGGCGCCGGCGAGTCGTGGCTCGTGAAGCCCGAGCAGCTCGACGACGAGGGCAAGCAGTGGACCCCCGGTGTGAAGACCGGCGTCCGTGAGGGCTCGTACTTCCACATGACCGAGTTCTTCGGCCCGGTGCTCGGCATCATGGTCGCGAAGGACCTGGACGAGGCGATCCGCCTGCAGAACGCCGTCGACTACGGCCTGACCGCGGGCATCCACTCCCTCGACTCCACCGAGGTCGCGACCTGGCTCGACCGCGTCGAGGCGGGCAACCTGTACGTGAACCGCGGCATCACCGGCGCGATCGTGCAGCGTCAGCCCTTCGGCGGCTGGAAGCGCTCCGCGGTCGGCGCCGGCGCCAAGGCCGGTGGACCGAACTACCTGTTCGGGCTCGGCGAGTGGGCTTCTGCCGAGCTGCCGGCCGTCGCGCCGGACGCCGCCGTGACCCCAGCGGTCGACGCGCTGCTCCGCGCAGCAGCCGGCGAGCTCGATGCGGTCGAGTCCGAGTGGCTGCTGCGCGCAGCGGCATCCGACGAGCGCGCGTGGGTCGACGAGTTCGGCGCGATCACCGACAAGTCGGGCCTCGGCGTCGAGCGCAACCTGTTCCGCTATCGTCCGGTCGCCGTCGACGTGCGCATCGCCGAGGGTGCCCCGCTGGTCGAGGGGGTCCGCGTGCTCGCGGCAGCCCTCCGCAGCGGCAGCCCGTTCACGGTGTCGTCGTCGAAGCTGCCCTCCGGCATCGAGAAGGTCCTGCGCGCGCAGGGCGTCTCGATCGCGCACGAGAAGGATGCCGCCTGGGCGAAGGGCTTCGCGAAGTCCGTGTCGAAGGCCGCGCACAGCTGGGCGCGTGTCCGCCTCGTCGGCGGCGACGCCTCTGCGCTGTTCGAGGCGCTCGGTGGACTGCCGGACGTCGCGGTCTGGTCGCACGCCGTGACCGGTGCCGGCCGCGTCGAGATCCTGCCGTTCCTGCACGAGCAAGCCGTCTCGATCACGAACCACCGCTTCGGCAACCCGACCGGACTGACGGACGGCGTGATCTGACGCTGCGCCGACGAATCATGCGCTGACGACGAGACCCCCTGCCACGTGCTCGTGACAGGGGGTCTCGTGTGTGCGGTGCGGCCTCAGCCGCGCAGCGCCTCGGCCAGCTTCACGCGCGAACCCATGCGCAGCAGCGAGTTCTCGTAGATCTTCGCGCCGATCACGATCGCGGCGACGCAGCTCGCGAGCAGGATCGCGAGGCTCAGCAGCGGCTCCCACCACTGCGCCTCGCCGACGAACAGGCGCATCGGCATCCCGACCGGGGCCGAGAACGGCACGTACGACATGATCGT
>NZ_DAITBE010000012.1:0-88919 GCF_036823965.1 Microbacterium sp.
GCTACCGCGTGGCCGCGTTCGACACCGCCACCGGAGCGCTCATCACCTCCTGGGCCCCAGAGGCCAACGGCCGCATCGACGGCATCGCCGTGACCGATTCGGCCGTGTACCTCGCCGGAGAGTTCACGACGATCAACGGCACGCAGCGCACCAAGGTGGCGGCGGTCACCCCGTCGACCGGCGCGCTCACGCCGTTCGCCGCCGATGTGCAGGGCGGCTACGGCGCGAAGGCCGTCGTCGTGTCCCCTGACCAGTCCAAGGTCGTCATCGCCGGATCGTTCACCTCGGTCAACGGCTCGACCAACCCGGGGCGTGGGATCACCGCGCTGAACGCGAGCACCGGCGCCCTGATGCCCTGGGCGATGAACAGCACCATCCGCAACGGCGACGTCAAAGCCGTGATCTTCTCCCTGTCTTCCGACGGCGAGAGCCTCTACGGGACGGGGACCGCGTACCAGACTCACCCCGCGGGCGTCCTCGAGGGCTCGTTCCGCGCGAACTGGAGCGACGGCAGCCTGCAATGGATCGAGGACTGCGGCGGCGACACCTACGACATAGCGCCCGCCGGTGACGCGATCTACGTCGTCGGTCACCCGTACGACTGCACCTCGGTCGGGGGATTCCCGTACACCGGGCCGTTCAAGAACTCGCTCGCATTCTCCAAGACACCGACCGCGAAGCGCACCTTCGGCGGCACCGCCGCGGCGCCGTCGCTGCTGCACTGGTTCCCGGATTGGACACCCGGCACCTACACGGGTCAGTCGCAGGGCCCATGGCAGATCACCGCTGCAGGCGACTACCTGCTCGTGGGCGGCGAGTTCCTGAAGGTGAACGGCACGGCCCAGCAGGGCATCGTCCGGTTCGGGAAGAAGAACGTCGCACCGAACACGCAGGGACCGCAGGTGCAGGGCGGCGCATGGACCTTGACTGCGGCGCCCTCCAGAGAGGGGAACGTCCTCTCCTGGAACGCGAACTCCGACCGCGACAACCAGAGCCTGCACTACCAGGTCTTCCGTCAGGACAAGGGCATGACGACGCCCCTGTACGAGACCGACCAGTTGTCGAGCTTCTGGAGCAAGCCGGCGATGTCATACCGCGACGCGACGGCAGTGCCGGGAACCACCTACAACTATCGGATCAAGGTCATCGACGCCTTCGGCAACAGCACGCAGGGCGATTGGACGCCCGTCAGGACCGACCCGAACGGCATCGCACCGAACCAGGCGCCGACGTCGGCATTCACACCGACGCTCAGCGGCCTGTCGGTGACCGTCGACGGATCCGCCTCCAGGGACCATGACGGCACGATCCAGTCGTACGCGTGGACGTTCGGGGACGGCGGCACCGCCACCGGCGCGAAGGCATCGCGCACCTACGCCACCGCTGGCACCTATCCGATCACGCTCACCGTGACGGACGACCGCGGTGCCACGACATCGATCACGACGCAGGTCACGGTCTCAGCCGCACCGGCCGCGGGGCCCGTGGTCTCCGATGCCTTCGCCCGCACGGTTCCGGCCGGTGGGTGGGGTTCGGCAGACGTCGGCGGCGCCTGGACGCTCTCTGGCGGTTCCGCTGCGTTCTCCGTCGCAGGCGGCAAGGGCAGCGTGGCGCTCGCACCGTCGTCCACGCGCTCTGCCCGACTGGGCCTCACGACGACGGACGCGGCGATCCGCGTCTCGGTGGCGGCGGATAAGGTCGCGACGGGAGGCGCAGCCACCGCGACCGTCATCGCCCGTCAGGTCGGCGCGAGCACCTACTCCGCCCGCCTTCGGTTCGAGGTGGGCGGCGGCGTGCGGCTGTACCTCCTGCGCGATGAGGTCGCCCTCGGGTCGTACCTGATGCCCGGCGTCACCTACACACCGGGGACTGCGCTGAACCTGGCACTGTCCGTCACCGGCACCGCGCCGACCACCCTCGCCGCCAAGGTCTGGAAGGCCTCCGATGCGGAACCCGTCACCTGGCAGGTCACCGCGACCGACACGACGCCCGCACTGCAGGCGGCCGGGACGATCAGCCTCATGAACACCGTGTCGTCGGCGTCGACCCTCCCGACGACCGTCTTCACCTGGGATGACCTCACCGTCGTCAAGCCCTGACGGATCGGCGAGGAGCGCGGCGGCAGTCGTGGTGGCCGCGCTCAGATCCGGTCGTCCGCAGCCAGGATGTCGACCTGCCATGGACGACTGTCCGGATCGTCGCGGTCATGGGCGTCGACGGCTTCGGTCATCACGTCTTCGATGCGCTCCATCAGCGCGTCGAACTCCGCGCCGGTGAGGCGCACGGAGCGCTGGGAGAAGGTCGCATGGACCTCGGCCGTGCGACCGCTGATGTACTCGGGCGTCCAGGCGACGACGCGGCGCAGCAGTTCCTGATGCTCCTCCGCGATGGCACTGACCATCACGCCGCTGAGCACCTCATCGGTGACGGGACTCTCCGGTCCGCCGAGGCTCAGCGCCTGCCGTCTGGCGACCCACACCCGGTCGCGGCGGTCGCGCGCACGCTCTGGCGCCTCGTCGATCAGTCCGGCATCCGCGAGCACCCGCAGGTGGAAGCTGACGCTGTTCGCGGCCACCCCGAGCTCCTCGGCGATGTCGGCGGCGCGCAGGTGCTCGCGCCGGCGGAACAGCTGGAGGATCTCGCGCCGCAACGGGTGCGTGTACGCCTTGAGCATCGCCGTCGTCATCCAGACCGGATCGGGCCGCTTCTGCTCCTCGCTCATCCCCCGAGTGTATCCGCACCAGAAGTTGCGCAATAAGACTTGCGCAACTTCTCTTGCGCATCTACGCTCGACCCATGAGCACCGGACCTGTGACGACCGCGACCGCGCCCCACCGCCTGTGGCGCAACACCCGCTATGTGACCTGGCTCGTGAGCGACACGAGCAAGGGCCTGGCTGCCGCGCTGTTCGCGTTCGCCGTCCCGCTGCTCGCACTGATCCTGACGAACGACCCTGCCCAGGCAGGGATCATCGGCGGCGCCGGCATGGTCGCCAGGCTGCTCACGACGCTGGTCGGCGGCATCCTCGCCGATCGGCATCCGCGCATCACCCTGATGCTGATCGGATCCGTCGCCGGTGTCACGCTGGCCGGTGTGTTCACCGCGCTCGCACTCTCCGCAACCCTGACGTTCCCCATCCTGCTGCTGCTCAACATCCTGCTCGCGGCACGCAGCGGACTGTTCGACGTGGCCGGCGAGAGCGCCATCAAGGAGATCGTCCCCGAAGACGCCATGGGCCGCGCGCAGGCCGCGAACCAGGGCAGGGATGCCGCGCTGCAGCTCGCCGGCGGACCGCTCGGCGGTCTGCTGCTCGGCGTCGGCGGCTGGCTGGTCGGCGTCGTGATGACCCTCTGTCACGTGGTCGCCGCGGTCACCGCCTGGTTGCTCGGGCGCGGCGCCGATCCGGCCACCGCCCCCGCGACCACCGCATCCACCGCGATCGCCGCACCCACAGTCACAGCCAGGCCGAACGCCTGGCGGGAGATGCGCGAAGGGTTCGCGTGGCTCCTCTCGCGACCCGACCTCGGCGGCGTGCTGCTCATCATCACGATCATCAACCTCGGCTTCAACTCCGCGATCATCACCGTGATCTACTCCCTGCAGCAGGACGGCTACTCGGAGCTGCTGATCGGCACCGTCTCGGCTGCAGCCGGAGTGGCGATGCTGATCGGCGCGTTCGTGGCGCCGCTGCTCGTCCCCCGTGTCGGCGCCGGCGTCCTGGCGATCGTCGGGCTCGCCGCGGCCGCCGCCGGAGCCGCCGCACTCTCGATGGTGACGGTGCCCTGGGCGATCGCGGTGGTGCTGGGCGCCGCAGTCCTGCTGCTGCCAGCGCTCAACGCGGGGATGATGGGCTACTTCATGGTCGCGACGCCGACGCAGCTGCTCGGTCGCGCCAACAGCGCAGCCGGGGTGCTCGGCATGGGGGCGATGCCGCTCGCACCACTGATCGCCGGGTTCGGGCTGACCCTCGTCGGGCGCGAGGGCACGATCCTCGCGTGTGCCGGGCTCTGCCTGCTCGCGGCCGTGCTCGCGGTCGGCAATCGGGCACTGCGCGGACTCCCGGTCGAATCACGGTGGGCCGAGCACGCGAAGCAGTACGAGGTGCGGTGACAGGACCCCGCGCGAGTTAGAGCGCGCCGGTGAGCGCCGCGATGCCGGCCAGCAGCGAGACCAGCGCGAGCACCAGTGCGATGCCGATCAGCACGGCGTGCACCTTCAGGAACGTCGTGGCCTTGCCGTTCGCGTCCTTGGCACGCGGATCCTTCGCGACGCGCTTGTAGAACTGGGGCCAGACGACGGCGTTGAAGACGGCGTTGAGGAACAGCACGATGGCGAGAGGGATCACCCCTCCACGGTATCGGCTGCGGCGGCGGCATCCGTCCGTCCGTTCTTGGACCCGGACATGTATCAGAAACCTCTTGCCGTGCTCCTGGTGGATGTGATCACAATGGGCTTCATGATCGACGGTGCACCCGGCACCGCTCTCGATCCTGCATCGGATGACGGTCCTGCGCGTTGGCTGCGGGCCGCCGATCTCTTCGACGCATGGCGCGAGGGCGATGGTCGCGCGATGGACGAGCTGGTACGGCTGATGACTCCCGTGCTGTGGCACGTCGTGCGCGCCTACGGTCTCGAGCGGACACTCGCCGAGGACGTCGTGCAGACGACCTGGCTCCGACTCGTCCGCGGACGCGGCTCCATCGCCGATGCGCGTGCGGTCTCGGCCTGGCTGACCACGACCGCGCGGCGCGAGGCCTGGCGGGTCGGCAAGGCGAACGGTCGTGTCGACACGACCGAGTCCGACGACCTGGACGTCCTGCTGCCTGAGCAGCCGTCAGCCGAGGAGCACGCCGCGCTCGGCGAGGAGCGGCGTCGACTCTGGCTGGCGGTGCGACGTCTGGCCGAGCGGTGCCAGCGGCTGCTGCGCGTGATCGCCTTCGAGGATCGCCCCGACTATGCGCGTCTCGCCCAGGACCTCGCGATGCCGGTCGGCAGCATCGGACCGACCAGGGCGCGCTGCCTCGCGAAGCTCCGGGAGATGCTCGATGCGCCTCCGGGTCCTCGGCTGGAGGGACGGACATGAGCGACAAGGATGACGCCGCGATGTTCGCGAGCCTTCGGTCGCTCTGGCGCGATGTCGATCCGATGCCGGCAGACCTGATCGACCGCATGGTCGCGGCGGTCGCGGCCGACGGGCTGAATCGCGAATACGCCCTGCTCACGCTGGTCGAGGGCCAGGTCGGGGCGGTCAGGGGAGACGCGGATGCGCTGACGCTGCAGTTCAGCGACGGCAGTACCAGCATCCTGCTGCACGTGACGACCACGGCATCCGGTCGCCGCCGCGTCGACGGGTGGGTCGACACGGCCGCGGCCGAGATCGTGCTGACGCAGGGCGAGCGGGAGCGGACGACCGCGCCGGCCGAGACCGGCCGTTTCGCGTTCGACGATGTGCCACCGGGACTGACGAAGGTGCGTCTGACGACCACGGTCGGCGACGAGCAGCGCACCCTGTCGACGCCGCTGTTCGAGCTGTAGCGGACCCGCCCAGCGGTCCGCACCGGAGAGGATGATCCATGGAGCAACCCAGAGGCTGGAGCTGGCAGGACCGCGCGGAAGGATCGATCCGCCGCGGTTCGGCGCTCGATCCGAGCACGGAACCGGTCGACGGCATCCGCGCCTATCCGACCGCGTACCTGCCGCAGCGCCTGCTGATCGTCCGCGACGAGAAGGATCTCGAGGCGTACGACCAGGAGATCCGCACGCTTCGCGATGCCGCCGACACCTTCGGCTGGCAGCTCGAAGTCGATGACCCCGAGCAGGCGGCGCGCGAGCTGGTGCCCGGCGTGCCCGGATTCCTGCGTGCACGACTCACGACGCCGGACGAACCGGTGCGCGGCGAGTCGCCGGTCGCTCCGGATGCGTGGCGCGTGCTGCAGCGGGCGCGGCGGATGTCGCGGTCGACGATGCCGCGGACGGGCCTCGAGCACGTGCTGTCGATCGACCCGGTCGGACTCAACCCGTTCAGCCGCACCAACCCGTTCAGCCGGACCAATCCCTTCAGCCGCACCAACCCGGTGCGTGGCGAGGGCGCAGGCGGCAGCGACGACTATCTCGAGCCTGGGCGCGGCGCACGGCAGCCGGTCACCTGGATCGGGCCGGCCCCGCGGCGCAGTCCCGCACCGAAGCGAGGTCGCCGCCCGGTGGTCGCGGTGCTCGACACGGGCTGCGGCGTGCACGACTGGTTGCCCGACGACATCGTGACGAGACACGTGACCATCGACGGCGTGCCGGTCGGGCTGACCGACGACGCCGATCCGGAGCGCTACCCCGACCTGTACGGGCAGCTCGACGGCGAGATCGATGCGGTCGCAGGGCATGGCACGTTCATCGCCGGCATCATCAGGCAGACCGCGCCGGACGCCGACATCCTCTCGGTGCGGGTCGCCGGCGCCCTCGGCGTGATCGACGAGGGCACGCTGCTCGGCACGATCGCGCAGGTCGTCGAGCTGCTGCGCCGCTATCGCGAGGACCCGAAGACGGGGCATCCGATCGACGTGCTGAACCTGTCGCTCGGGTACTACCACGAGACCCCGGTCGACGGGCTCTTCAGCCGCACCCTCCACGCGCTGCTCGCGAAGGCGCGAGAACTCGGCTGCGTGGTGGTGTGCTCGGCGGGCAACGATGCGATCGATCGGCCCTCGTTCCCGGCTTCCCTGTGGCCATGGCCCGGGTCCGACAACGGCATCGCGCCGGACGGCGGCGCACCGCATGTCTCGGTCGGCGCCCTGAACCCGTCGTCGCGCTCGGTCGCCCTGTTCTCGAACGTCGGACCGTGGGTGCAGGTCTACGCCCCAGGGGCTGCGATCGTCAGCACCTCGCCCGCCTTCGTCGGCGGCGCGCAGGCCACGACCAGGGCCGACATCGACGGACTCCGCCGCGAGACGATCGACCCGGACGACTACCGCGGCGGCTTCTCGGTCTGGAGCGGCACCTCGTTCGCGGCGCCGTACGTCGCAGGGCGCATCGCGGCGCAGCTCGGCAGCGTCGCGGTCGCCGGAGTCGGAGCGGATGCCGCGGCCGATGCCGTGAGGGCAGTGCTGGAGGGGCTGCCGGCGCCCGTCGAGTAACGGGGCGGCGCGGCATCCGTCGAGTACTGGGCTGCGCTGGATCCATCGGTCTGGTGGGTCGCTCCGGTTCATCCTGCATGGAGATGTGCGGGATGCAGGGAGGATTCGAGGAATCCTCCCTGCGGGACGGGTTTCTCCCTGCAGAACGAACGCACGGGACGACGGATGCCGCAGATCGGCGAGCGCAGCACTTCCGCACGAGTGCGGGGCACGGCATTCTGGGAGGATGCCCCTGTCCGCGAGCGAGCTGCACCGGCGCGGCGTCGAGGCGGCCAACGCACGACGATTCGCGGCTGCGCGGCGTGCGCTCGACACGGCATCCGATCGGACGGACGACCCCGACCTTCGGGCACGCATCGACGGGACCATGGCGTACGTGCTCGCGCAGACCGGACGTCCGACCGAAGCGGAGGCGCTGTGCCGCGGGGCACTCGACCGGCCGGGGCTGAGCACGGAGACCACATCGGTGCTCAACGGGCAGCTGGGCACGCTGCTGATGCACGCCGGGCGGCTGGCCGAGGCCGAGACGGCGCTGACGCAGGCGATCGATGCGATCGGCGAGGAGAGCACCGAGCTCGCGAATCTCCTGATGAACCGTTCGATCGTGCGGATGCAGCAGCACGACCTCGACGCGGGCGTCACCGATCTGCAGCGCGCCGTCGCGGTGTACGAGGCGACGGGCGACGCGGAGCCCCTCGCCGAAGCGCGGCACAACCTCGGCTATGCCGCACTGCTCGGCGGCGACCTGGTCACGGCGCTGGCTCTGATGACCCGATCACGGCCGACGCTCGCCGCGGTCAGCGACCTCGCCGCGGCGATCAGCGACCTCGACCGGGCCGAGGTGCTGCGCGACGCCGGGCTCACCACCGAGGCCGAGGCACTGCTGGCGCAGGTCGCGGTGCAGTTCGGCGCGCAGCGGATGCGACAGGCGCGCGGCGAGGCCGAGTTCCACCTCGCGCGGTCGCTGCTGCGCCACGATGCTCCAGCGGCTGAACGGGTCGCGCGCACGGCCGCCCGCCGGTTCGCCGCACTGGGCAGTGCGGGATGGTCGGCACGCGCCGAGGCGGTGCGGCTCGAGGCCAGAGCACGCGCGAGACCCGAGGCCACGCCGAACCTCGACGAGATCACGCTGGCGGCGTCCGCGCTCGACCAGGGCGGATTCCGCACCGAGGCGACAGCGCTGCGACTGACCGCGCTGCGCACGAGCCAGGGACGGATGCCGCGGATCGCCGACGACGCACCGGCTCCCCTCCGACTGCGCGCCCACGAGGTGCGGGCAGCGCGCGCGGCATCCGCCGGCCGGACCGGCGCCGCGCTCCAGGCCGCGGCATCCGGGCTCGACCTGCTCACGGCCTGGCAGCAGTCGTTCGGCGCCCTCGACCTGCAGGCCTCGCTCGCGATGCACGGCACCGACCTCGTGTTCGCGGGGCTCAGCGCCGCCGCTCGCAGCCGGGATGCTGCCACGCTGTTCGCCTGGTCCGAGCGGGCGAGGCATCTCAGCCAACAGGTGGCGCCGCTGCGTCCTCCGCACGATGCGGAGCTCGCGGCGGACCTGGCCGAGCTGCGGATGCTTCGTGCCGACCTCGCCGGCCACGACTGGACGACCGACGCCCGCGTGCGGGTCCTGCGCGACCGGGTGCGCGAGCGGCAGTGGTCATCGACCGGTACCGGCGGCACGCGGGGCCGTCTCGACCTCGCCGCCGCGATGTCGCAGCTCGACGAGCAGACCGCGGTGCTGTCGTACGTCTACACGGGGTCGGCCCTGCACGGCGTCGTGGTGACGGCATCCGGCGCCGAGATCGTAGACCTCGGCTGGCCCGGCGTGCAGGCCGCGCTCGATGGACTCCGCGCCGATCTCGACATGGCCGCGCTCACCCGCGGCGGGCTGATGTCGACCGTGATCGACCGTTCGCTCGACGCGCGACTGCAGCTGCTCGACGCCGAGCTGCTGGCACCGGCTCGCGCGTGCGCAGGCGCGGCGCGGCGCTTGGTGGTCACGGTGCCGGGGATCCTCGCCGGCGTGCCGTGGGCGATGCTGCCCGGAATGCACGGCACGCCGTTCACGCTCGCGACCTCGGTCTCGCGCTGGGTCGACGACCCGCCGCCGTCGCGGCGGAGCACCGCCACATCGACGACACCGCAGCAGGTCGGCTTCGCCGCAGGACCACGAGTGCCGCGTGCCGACGAGGAGATCCAGCGGGCGGCTGAGGCGTGGAGCGGGTCGACCACCGCGCCACGACTGCTCGACGGCGAACGCGCCACGGTGTCGGCGGTGACCGCGGTGGCGAGCGATGTCGACCTGCTGCACATCGCCGCGCACGGACGTCATGCCGTCGACAACCCCCTGTTCTCGGGATTCGAGCTCGCCGACGGCACCCTGTTCGGCTACGACGTCGACCTGATCCCCCGCACCCCGAGCACGGTGATCCTGTCGGCGTGCGAGCTCGGACGCTCCTCGGTGCGGTGGGGCGAAGAGGCACTGGGGATGACGCGGGTGTGGCTGCACGCCGGCACGAGCTGCGTGATCGCGGCCCCCGTCGTGGTCGCCGACGACGTCGCGTGCGAGCTGCTCGGCGCGGTGCACGACGAACTCGCAGCCGGCGCCGCACCGGCAGAGGCGCTGGCTGCGGCGTCCGTCACCACCGGTCATCGCGCGCCGTTCCAGAGTCACGGCAGCGGATTCTGAACTTTTTCTCCATTCGGTGTATCAGTGGACCTGGTCGCCGCTCCTGATGTTCGGAAGGTGCTGATGCGAAGGGCTTCGGAGGTTTCGAGGCGCGAGGGAGGCGCAGTCGACTGGGGAATCCGCGATCTGGGGAACGCGGGCAGACAACAACACCGACTTCGGAGGGTGGCCGCGGACCGCGGCACTCCGCAGGGCTTCGACGTTATCGGGGGCGTCGGGGCCCTGCGGAGCATCCGTCCGAATCGGACGGATGACGGCGATCAGTCGGCGATCAGGACCTCGTGGCCGGCCGCTCGCAGCGCCGCGATGGCCTCGGCATCCGCCCCGGCATCCGTCAGCACGGTCGGAAAGAGGTCGACACCGCCGACCGCCGCGAAGGCCGCGACACCCAGCTTGCTGCTGTCCGTCACGACCACCGCGCGGCGCGCGCGTTCCGCCATCATGCGGTTCACGGCCGCCTCGCGCTCATCGTGGGTGCTGGCGCCGGAGAGCGCGTCCATGCCGTTCACGCCGATGAAGGCGATGTCCAGGCGCACGCCGCGCAGCAGCTGCTCGACGAATGGGCCGACGAGCTCATAGCTGCGGGAGTGGATCACGCCACCGGTCACGACGACCTTGATCTCAGGGCGGGTGGCGAGCTGGGCGGCGATGTTGACCGCGTTCGTCACGACCGTGATGCCGGCACCTGCCGCCAGATCGTCGCGGGCGGCGAGGGCGGCGGCGATCGCCGTGGTCGTCGTGCCGCCGGAGAGTCCGACCACCATGCCAGGAGCGACGAGGGCGGCAGCGGCCTGGGCGATGCTCTCCTTCTGCTCGGTTCGGAGGTGGCTCTTGTACCGGATCGGCAACTCGTATGCGACGGTCTGCGCGACCGCGCCACCGTGCGTCCTGGTGAGCAGTCGCTGCTCGGCGAGCGTGTCGAGGTCGCGGCGGGTGGTCGCCGGAGACGCCCCGAACCGGGCGACGAGGTCGTCGACCGTGACCTCACCGCCATCGGCGAGGAGGTCAAGGATGGCGTTGAGCCGCGACGCGCGCTTCATCCCGCCACCGTATCGCTCCCGGCAGAGGCGAACAGACGCAGCAGCCGGGCCGCCTCCGCGGCGAGCGCATCGCGCGCGGGAGTGAGGTACTTGCGCGAGTCGACCAGCGTCTCATCGGCGGCGAGCGTCTCGCGGATCGCCCTGGTGAAGAACCCGTTCAGATGCGTCGAGACGTTGATCTTCGTCATGCCGGCACGCACGGCCGCGGCGATCACGTCGTCGGCGACTCCGGACGAACCGTGCAGCACGAGCGGCACCGGGAGCGCCTCGCGCAGCCGGGCGATCAGTTCCAGATCGAGCGAGGCCGTGCGATCGGTCATGGCGTGCGAGGAGCCGACGGCCACCGCGAGCGCATCCACCCCGCTCGCCTCGACGAATGCGCGGGCCTCATCCGGGTCGGTCCGCACCCCTGGGGCGTGCGCGCCGTCCTTGCCGCCGACCTCGCCGAGCTCGCCCTCGATGAAGACGCCGGCCACCCGAGCGCGCGCCGCGACCTCGGCCGTCAAAGCCACGTTCTCGTCATAGGGCAGGGCGCCGCCGTCGAACATCACCGAGCCGAAACCGAGCGCGATCGCCTCATCGACGAGCTCTGGTCGCTCGGCGTGGTCGAGGTGCACGGCGACCGGCGTCTGCGCGCGCCTGGCCACTGCCAGCGTCGCGAGCGCGATCGGCTCGAGGCCACCGTGGTAGTCGGCGCAGTTCTGCGAGATCTGCAGGATCACCGGCAGCCCGGCGAGCTCCGAGGCCCGGACGAGCCCCTCGGCGGTCTCGAGGTGGATCACATTGAAGGCGCCGATGCCCGTGCCGGCCGCAACAGCGGTCGAGACGAGGTCGCGGGCGGAGACGAGGGTCACGCAGGGTCCTTCCGGAAGGCGGCTGGGTCGGGTCGCGAGACGAGCAGTCGCTGCTCGAGCTCGGTCCAGGTGGGGGAGATGTCGCCGGCGAGCGGCATGAGCACCGCTGCCGCGGACCAGGCCGTGGCTCGGCGGAGGATCGTCTCGGGGTCGCGCTGCCCCTGCGCGAACAGGTGGGCGCAGGCGGCGACCGCGGCATCGCCGGCACCGGTCGGGTTGCCGGCAAGGGGCACGTCGAGTCGCGCATGCAGGAGATCGGACGCCGTGACCGCCAGCATCCCCTCGGCACCGAGCGAGAGCAGCACGAGTCCGGCGCCGCGCGCGATGAGCGAGCGCGCAGCCTCGATCGGATCGCCGATGCCGGTGGCCTCGACGAGCTCGGCGCCGTTCGGCTTGAGCACCGAGGCTCCGGCCTCGGCGGCGAGCAGCAGCGCTGGGCCCGAGGTGTCGACGATGACGGATGCTCCGGCGTCCCGCCCGACCCCGATGAGCACCGAGAGGAGCGCTGCGGGTGCCCCCGGCGGGAGGCTGCCGGAGAGCACGAGCACGTCTGCGCTCGGCACCGCATCGACGACCACGGCGACCATCTCGCCCCACTCCGCGTCGCTCGGGTTGACCCCGCGCTCGTTCACGATCGTGGTGTCGCCGAGCTCGGCGTCGACGATCGCGATGCTGCGACGCGTCGCCCCTGCGACGGGTACGAACGAATGCGGCACACCGCTCGCGAGCAGCTCCTCGGCGAACTCCTCGCCGGTGCGGCCGCCGACCGTGGTGATGGCCCTGACAGCGGCGCCCTGCGCGTGCGCGACCCTGGCCACGTTGAGGCCCTTGCCGCCGGCGCGCGCGGCTCCGGCATCCGATCGATGCGTGCCGCCGACGGTGAGCCGGTCGACGTGCCAGGTGAGGTCGAGCGCCGGATTCGGCGTGACGGTGAGGATCATGTGAGCTCCCTGGCGCGCAGCGCGGCACCCATCAGCCCGGCGTTGCCCGAGAGCTCGGCCGGCACAAGCACCGGGAGGCGATGGAAGCTCAGGCGGGCGGCGAGCCGGGTGCGCAGCTCATCGAACAGTGCGTCGCCCGCGCGCGAGAGCCCGCCGCCGATCACGACGGCCTCCGGTGCGAAGACGGCGGTGAGCTGCGCGAGCGAGAGGGTGAGCGCGTCGAGCGCGGAGTTCCAGATGTCGGATGCCGCGGCATCCCCCGCCGCCGCCCTGGCGATCACGTCTCGGGCGCCGTCCGGGGTGATCCCGGTGGCGTCGCGGTAGCGGCGGGCGATCGCGCCGGCCGAGGCGACGGCTTCGAGGCATCCGCGAGCGCCGCACGGACAGATCGGCCCCTCGGCCACCGGCGAATGGCCGATCTCACCCGCATATCCGCCGGCGGTGTACGGCTCACCGCCGACCAGGAGGGCACCGGCGATCCCGGTGCCGATCACGAGCACCACGGAGTTCTCGTAGGCGCGTGCGCCGCCCAGACGATGCTCGGCCCAGCTGGCCGCTCGCACATCGTGGTCGAACGCCACCGGCAGGCCAAGGCGTGCGCTCGCGAGGTCGCGGAGCGGCGAGTCGTGCCACCCGAGGTTGCTCGCGAACACACCGAGTCCGGCATCCGCATCGACGATCCCCGGCACCACGAGACCAGCGGCCAGCGGCTGCACCTCCGGGTGCTCGGCGCGCAGCTCGGCCGCGAGCAGTCCGAGCTGCTCGATCACGGCGTCGGTCCTGTCGCCATCGACCTGCGGCGTGGGCGATCGGCGCAGCCCGAGCACGCGGCCATCGGCGTCGAACAGCCCCGACTTGATGTCGGTGCCGCCCACGTCGAAGGCGAGCACCGGAGCTCCGGCGCCGATCGAGCGCACGGATGCGTGCACTCGCGGCGAGGAGTCGGTCGCACCCGTCACGTCATCAGGCCTGGTCATCAGCGGTCCCGGTGGTGTGTTCGGTCATGCATCCAGGATGACGGACCGCGTGAGGTTGCGGGGCTGGTCGGGGTCGAGCCCGCGGGCGACGGCACGCTCCAGGGCGACCCGGTGCAGGCGCACGAGGTCTGCCAGCGGATCGATCGGATGCTGCACGAACCGGGCACCCGTCGCCTCGACCTGCGCGGCCAGCCCCTCAGGAGCTTCGCCGAACTGCCAGGTCACGCGACCGGGCGCGGCGATCGCGAGCGGACCGTGACGGTACTCCATCGACGGGTACGACTCGGTCCACGACTGCGAGGACTCGCGCATCTTGAGCGCTGCCTCGTGGGCGAGCCCGACCGTCCAGCCGCGTCCGAGGAACGTGTACTGCTCGGCATCCCGCAGCTCGTCGTCGACGTCGGCTTCGAGCACCGCGGCGGCATCGGCGATCGCGCCGCCGAGGTCTTCGCCGAGAGATGCGCGGAACAGCGCGAGCGCGGTCGTCGCGAAGCGGGTCTGCACGACAGACTGCTCATCGGCGAAGGGCAGCAGCACCGCCTCGTCGACGAGCGAGACCAGGGGCGACTCCGGATCACCGATCACGCCGATCGTCGGAACGCGGCCCTTGATGCGGTCGACGAGTTCGAGCACCTCGGTGGTGGTGCCGGAGCGGGTCAGCGCGACGACGGCGTCGTAGCCGCGATCGACGAAGGACTCGGATGCCGCGAAGGCATCCGTCTCGCCCTGACCGGCTGTCTCCCGCAGCGCCGCGTAGGACTGCGCCATGAACCATGAGGTGCCGCAGCCGACGACCGCGACGCGGGCACCGGAGGCGGGCAGCAGGGCCTGCGCATCGCGGAGATCGGCTGCCGCCGCCCAGGTCTCGGGCTGCGAGGTGAGTTCTGCGCGCATGTGCGCTCCGGGCTGCGGTTCGGTCATCGTGACGCCTTTCGAATCAATCTTTGCGCTTTTGTGATTGTTTGAAGCTTGTTTCGATCATAGTATGACGCTTACGAAGATTCACTCAAGGAACTTCTTGATTTGTATATGAGCCTGACAAATAATCAGTACGGTTCCACCACGCACCGTCGCGTGAACTGCTTTGCGACTGTGCACCCGCGCCCTCCCCTCCCCGAACGACGAGCCAGCTCCTCACCGAGTGACACCCGCCGGACGGATCGGCAACACCACACAGTGAGGAATGCAACACCCATGAAGAAGTCACTGCGATTCGGAGCGGCGGTCGCTCTTGCGGCCACCGCCACGCTCACACTCGCCTCGTGCGGATTCGGCGGCTCGTCCGGCGACAGCGGCGGCGACGCCGGAGGTTCGACCACGATCGACCTCCTGGTCCCGAGCTACTCGGACGGCACCAAGGCCAACTGGGAGACCGTGATCACGGGGTTCGAGAAGGCCAACCCCGACATCGACGTCAAGCTCGAGGTGCAGTCCTGGGACAACCTCGAGAAGGTCGTCTCCACGAAGATCCAGGCCGGCGAGGCACCGGACATCTACAACGGCGGACCGTTCGCCGGTTTCGTGGGCGACGAGCTCCTCTACCCGGTGAAGGATGTCGTCTCGGATGACACCTTCTCGGACTTCCAGGAGTCGTTCCTCAAGAACGCCGAGGTCGACGGCACCGCGTACGCGCTGCCGCTGATCGCTTCGGCTCGCGCCCTGTTCGTCAACAACGCGCTGCTCGAGCAGGCCGGCGTCGAGGCGCCGACCGACTGGGACTCGCTGCTGGACGCCGCGACCAAGGTCGGAGCACTCGGTGGCGGTGTGGCCGGATACGGCATGCCGCTCGGATCCGAAGAGGCACAGGCAGAGGCAGCCGTGTGGCTCTGGGGCGGCGGCGGATCGTTCGGCGACGCGTCGGAGATCACGATCGACACCCCGGAGAACCTCGTCGGCGCCGAGCAGATCAAGAAGATGATCGACGCCGGTGCGACGCAGGCCGACCCGGGCTCCACGCAGCGCTCTCCGCTGATGGACATCTTCATCCAGGGCAAGATCGGCATGCAGGTCGGCCTCCCGCCGACAGTGGGCCAGATCGCAGAGGGCAACCCCGACCTGGACTACTCCATCGTCCCGATCCCGACCAAGGACGGCTCGCCGTTCACCCTCGGCGTCATGGACCAGCTGATGGCGTTCCAGAACGACGACGACAAGAAGGAAGCGATCACCAAGTTCTTCGACTACTACTACTCGGCAGACGTCTACGTGCCGTGGGTGCAGGCCGAGGGCTTCCTCCCCGTCACGAAGTCGGGTTCCGAGGCGCTGGCCGGGGATGAGGCGCTCAAGCCCTTCCTCGACGTGCTGCCGGATGCACAGTTCTACCCGTCGACGAACGCCAGCTGGTCGGCTGCCGACGGCGCGTTCAAGTCGCTATTCGGTCAGCTCCAGTCGCAGCCGGCGGCTGACGTGCTGAAGCAGATCCAGGCACAGGTCGACGCGGGCTGACGCCCGCCGACCGGGAAGGTTCGAGAACATCATGAGCCAGACGACAGAGTCCTCGAACCCCGCGGGGGCGGCCACCGGCCGCCCCCGCACCCCGAGCGGTGAAGGTCCGGCGCGCGGCAAGCCCACCGGCGCGCGCGCCAGAGATCTCCTGCAGGCACTCCCGTGGATCGGTCCTGCCGTCCTGCTGATCTTCGGGGTCGTCCTCTTCCCCGCCGGCGTGATGTTCTTCAACTCCACCCGCGACATCTCCCTCTCCGGGCTCGACAAGGGGTCGGTCGGGTTCGACAACTTCGCGACCGTGTTCGCGTTCGCGGAGTTCTGGCCGATCCTGGGCCGCACGGTCATCTGGGTCGTGTCCGTCGTGCTGTTCACGGTCGTGATCTCGCTGGGGCTCGCGCAGATCCTGAACAAGGCGTTCCCCGGACGGCAGATCGTCCGCATGGCCGTCATCATCCCGTGGGCGGCATCCGTCGTGATGACCACGATGGTGTTCTACTACAGCCTCGAGCCGTACTTCGGGGTGTTCAACAAGTTCCTCTACGACATCGGTCTCTCCGATGACTCAGTCGGCTACGGGTGGACGAAGAACCCCGCCACCGCATTCGCGTGGTCGATCGTGATCGCCGTGTTCGTGTCGCTCCCGTTCACGACCTACACGATCCTCGCCGGCCTGCAGTCCGTCCCCGCCGACGCGATCGAGGCCGCGAAGATGGACGGCGCCGGCCCCACCCGCACCTACTGGTCGATCATCCTGCCGCAGCTGCGCAGCGCTCTCGCGGTCGCGATCCTGATCAACATCATCAATGTGTTCAACTCGCTGCCGATCCTGAAGGTGATGACCGGGTCGATCCCCGGCTACGGCGCCGACACGATCATGACCCTGATCTTCAAATACATCGAGCTGCAGAAGAAGGTCGACGTCGCCAGCGCACTCTCCGTCGTCGCGTTCCTGATCGTGATCCTGATCGTCGCGGCCTACGTGAAGATCGTCAAGCCCATGAAGGAGGTCTGATCATGACCGTGACCGAGACCGAGCTCGTGACCACCACCGGTCGTGGCGGACACGCCCTGCCCCCGATCCCCGGCCGCAAGCGCCGCTACACCGAAGACCAGGTCACCCTGCCCCGGGTCATCCTGCGCACCGCCGCCGGCTTCCTCGTCCTCGCGATCTTCGTGCTGCCGTACCTGATCATGTTCTTCGGGTCCGTGAAGACCAAGCCGCAGATCCGCTCCGTCGACCCCACGTACCTCCCCACCGAGTGGCACTGGGAGAACTACATCACCATGTGGTCGACCCCCGAGACGCCCCTCCCCTACAACCTGATCTCGACGATCGTCATCGCGGTCTTCGCGACCCTGCTGGTGCTCGCCGTCTCGCTCCCCGCCGCGTATTACACGGCACGGTTCAAGTTCCCCGGCCGCATGGTGTTCCTGTTCCTCGTGATCGTCACCCAGATGCTGCAGCCGGCCGTGCTCACGTCAGGTCTGTTCCGCCAGTTCACCACCCTCGGCCTCGGCGACACGTGGGTCGCGATGATCTTCATCAACGCCGCCTTCAACCTGTCGTTCGCCGTCTGGATCATGCACTCCTTCTTCGCCGGCATCCCCAAGGAGATCGACGAAGCAGCCCAGATCGACGGCGCCGGACGCTTCACCGTCCTCTTCAAGATCAACCTGCCACTGGTCTGGCCGGGCATCGTCACCGCGATCGTCTTCACCTTCGTCGCCTGCTGGAACGAGTTCGCAGCATCGCTGGTGATCCTGTCGACCGACAAGAACCAGCCGTTGTCCGTCGCGCTGACGAAGTTCGTCGGTCAGTACGAGACGAGCTGGCAGTACGTCTTCGGCGTCTCGATCGTCGCGATCCTCCCCGTGGTCATCCTGTTCATGCTCATCGAGAAGCGCCTCGTCGGCGGCCTCACCGCCGGCAGCGTCAAGTAAGCCGACGGCACGGCGGATGCCGGTGCGCAGTCGGACGAGCGGCGCACCGACGAGCGCCTCAGCGTGACCGGTAGCGGTCGCGGAGGACGCGCTGCATCCACCGGTTCGAGGACTCGGGGTCACGGAGCGGCCGTCGCGACCCCGGCTCGCTCGGCGCGTAGTCGATGGGACCGAACTCCGCGAGGAAGGTGACCGGGCGACCCTCGGACCGCAGTCGATGCACGATGCGATCCCACCATCGCAGGTGCTGCTCGACGACCTCGCACCATTCCGCGGCTTCCGGGTCGTTCACCTGCGGTCCTTGCGGATGACCGATGCGCGCGTGCACGTGGTCGGACCGCGCGATCGCGAGTTCGATCGCGTCCGACTGATCCTCGAGCATCGACTCCGCCACCACCAGCCAGTGCGAGACGTCGAACGTCACCCGGAGGTCGGGATGACGTTCGAGGATGCGTCGTGCCGCATGCGCGGCGTACAGCATCCGGGATCGGTGCAGCTCGACGAGGATGTCCAGCCCCGTGGTCGAGCGGCTCTCCACGATCCGCTCGGCGAGCCGGTCATGGTCGGCGTCGCTCCAGTGGTCCCTGCCCGCGTGCAACGTGACATGCAGCGGGGTGCATCCACTCCGTGAGACGTCGTGGAGCTGCCGCTCGATCTCGGCGATATGGGTCGCCGGGTCGGGATGCGCGCTGCCGACGAGGAGCGACAGCGCAGCACCGGTGCTCGCGACGACACCACCCAGTCGACGCTGCAGCTCCGGATCGCGGGGCCACCAGACCTCCACCCCGTCGTACCCCTGCTCGACGGCGCGGGCGACGAGGTCGCCGACTGGAGCAGCGGCGACCCAGTCCGTCATGAGCACCAGCGGTGCATCGGTCCTCACAGCCTGTCATCCGTCAGCGTGGGCATCCGGCGCTGCTCGCGACGGAACAGGCTCGGCGAGCTTCCCCGACGTTGCGTGAACTGCCGCGAGAAGTACGACGGGTCGTCGAAGCCGACCTGCTGCGCGATCACGCTCACCTCGAGATCGGTCTCGACGAGCAAGGACTGGGCTCGCGCGAGCCGGGACTCGATCAGCAGCTGCAGCGGCGTCAGGCCGGTGGCGGCCAACGTGGCGGAGCGCAGCTGGGGAACGCCCATCCCCAGCTCGTGCGCGCGGGTCTCCATCGACACCTGCCGGGTCGCACCGCGGGTGAACGCGTCGATGAGGTCAGGGGCCGCATCGCGCATGGTCGAGGTCGCGAGCGCGACGATCCAGGCGTAACTCACCGCCGCCGCCCTGAGCGAGCCGATCGAGCCGCTGTCGGCCAGATCCTCCCGGAGATGCGCGAACGTCGTCGTCAGCGTCTCGGGCGTCCGATCGAGCGGAACCACTGGGACCGTGCGCCGCCACGCGCCGAGCTCGTCGAGCGCGCGGGTCGCGACGCCGGAGAACAGGATCCAGTGCTCAGTCCACCCCGACCGATGCGGCCCGTACCCGTGCGCCACACCGGGGAACAGCCACAGCAGCGCGGGCGCCTCGACCCTGATGTCCCCCGTCAGCGGACTCGAGTACCAGCCGGTGCCCTCGCTGATCACGACGACGGCGTGGGAGCGCAGCTGTCGCCCGCGGAATCCTTCGTGGGTGCCGCCGTACTCGCCGGCTCCCACGCAGGCGATCGTGACGTCCGTGAGCGCGCGGGCCGGGTTCGCGTAGATCGCCCAGTTCTCCATGATCGTCCAAGTGTGGCTCGCAGGCCCCGAAAATACAAGCGAGAAGGAGGGAAGTCCATAGACGGATCGTCCTACCCGCATCGACAATGGATGCATGATCACGTCCAACGGCTATGTGCTCGACGAACGTCCTGAGCGGCTCGGCCGACTCGAGGCGGTTCCATTGGCGCTGCGGGACGACAAGGATGCGCTGTGGGAGCGCCTCCGCAGCGACGGGTACCTCTACCTCAGCGATCACCTCGACGCTGAGCTCGTCCGCGACTTCCGGGCCTACTACTTCGGAAAGCTCGCACCCACCGGGCTCGTGCAGCCGGACAGCGCCCGCGAGGGGATCGACTCGAGCGAAGACGTCGACCTCGCTCTGACCCGCCGCGTGCTCTTCGACGACGTCGTCCCGGGCGACCGCTATGCGGCCCTGACCTCACACCCTGCGATCCGCGGATGGTTCCGGTGGTTCCTGGGCGACGACGTGCATCTCCACAAGCGTCGCATCATCCGCCACACCCGCCCCGGCGAGACGGGCATCGGCACCGCCACCCAGGCGCACTACGACCTCGTCTATCTTCGTGAGGGCACCGACCGCGTGCTGTCCATGTGGATCCCGCTCGGCGACTGCTCGGTGGAGAACGGCGGTCTCGCCTACCTGGAGGGGAGCCACCACCGGGTCCTGGCGCAGGAGCGCGCTGGAACGCTGAGGATGCCGGCCGCCTCGATCACGGCCGACCTGCCTGGGCTGGCGGAGGAGTACGACGCCCGCTGGCTGATCAACGACTACCGGGCAGGCGACGTGATGGTGCACTCGGCGCACATCGTGCACGCCTCGACCGACAACGTCGATCCGGAGCGCCGGATCCGTCTGTCGACCGACATCCGCTATCAACGTGTCTCCGACCCCATCGACTGGCGCTGGCAGGAGCACTGGTTCGACGGCGACGGCCTCTGAACCGGCGACTCGACCACGCGACCCTGTCGGCTCAGGGCGCTGGCTGTGAGGCCGAGATGAGCTGCGCCGGGCTCCACCGAACGCCGAGCACTGCGGTCAGCGCCGCCTGCGCAGCGCCTGCCGCCTCGGTCGCACGCGTGTCGGCGTAGCGCACCGGCACGGTCGCCGTGCCGCTGGCCTGGTAGTCGGTCTCGTGCTGCAGCAGCTCGAGGAAACGATCGCCGAGCACCGTCGCCGGCCCTCCGATGACGACCTCGCCGGGATCGAGCAGTGCACTGATGAGCTTGATCGCCCTGGCGAGAGCGCGCGCCCCCGCGGCGAGATCGTGCTCGTCCGCGGCAGCGGCGAGGGCGACGACCGTCTCCGGCTCCATCCCGTCGGCGAAGTCCTCACCGAGCAGCGCGGAGAGCGATGCCGCAGACTCCAGGCAGCCCCGACGACCGCACCGGCACGCCCGTGCGGTGTCGCCGAACTCGACCTGCACGTGGCCGATCTCACCGGCACGGTCTCTCGGTCCAGGCGCGAGCTCGCCGTCGAGGGTGATCGCCGCGCCCACGCCGCCGCCGAGGTGGATGAAGAGCCGGTAGCCAGACGGAGACTCGTCCATGCCGGCTTCCGCGATCGCTTCGGCGTCGACGTCGTTGACCAGCACGACCGGCGCCCCGAGCAGCGGTTCGAGGCGCTCTGCCAGCGGCACATCGTGCCATTCGAGCTGCACGCTCTCGAGCACCGAGCGCCCGTCGGTCGTCCCGGGGAGCTGCACACCGGCTGCCAGCACACGGTCGCCGTACTCCGCGGCGACGGCGACGACAGCGGCGTCGAGCGACGCGTCGCGCGTCGCGGCGGTGTAGGTGATGCGGCGCGTGTCGATCTCCGAGCCGTCGAGCGCGAACAGGGCGACGCGGGCGCTCGTGGGCTGGATCACGAGTCCGAGCAGCAGATGGTGGCCGGCGTCGACGCTCAGGGTCGTCGCGCGCTTGCCGCCGGTGCTCGCGGCCTGTTCGCCGTCGACGACGAGCCGGCTCGCGATGAGTTCGGCGACCAGCGACGATGCGGTGGCTGCGGTGAGTCCCGTCGCGCGCGCGATGCCTGCCCTGGTCTGCGCTCCCGAGCTGCGGAGCACCAGCTGCAGCGCTCGGCGGAGGTTGGCACGACGAACGGAGGCCTGCGTGTCGCGAGCGTCATCGCTGTTCGGCATCGGCTCCCGTTCCTCCACACGTCGGGCGACGTGATCGACCCATCCCGCGCGGAGGCAGACGCTCGCGCGAAGTTCCTTTATTCACTAAACTTAGTGACCAGATCCGGATCTCGTCACCGTATCGCCGCCTGCGAAGGAGCACCGTGCCCTCCACTTCGATCTTAGGACGCCCGGTCACGACGGCTCGGGCCGTCCGACCCGGCCGATGACCCGGCATCCGCTCATGCCTTCCATTCTCTCGACCGACGCATCGCCCGTCTCCCAGCGCGCCCCGCTGACGAACACCCACGCGCGCAGCATCCGCGACCGCAACCGTGGGCTCGTGCTGCGCACCCTGATGCAGCGCTCCGGCGTCAGCCGCGCCGACCTGGCTCGGGTCACCGGTCTCGCCCGGCCGACCATCTCCGAGGTCGTGAAGAGCCTCATCGATGAGGGTGTCATCCGCGAGTCCGGGCAGAGCCAGGACGCGCGCCCCGGCAAGCCTGCGGTGATGCTCGAGTTCGACCAGCGCGCCGTGCAGGTGATCGCGCTCGACCTGAGTGCACCCGACCAGGTGGTCGGCGCCCTCGCCACACCCGACGGCGCCCTCGCGCATCGGCGCGTGCGCCCGACCGACGGGGACGCCGTGCAGGCGGCGGGCGCGATCGTCGCCGAGCTCGCGCTGCTGGCATCCAGCCCTCCGCTCGGAGTCGGCGTCGGGATGCCGAGCGGCTCACCGGCACTCCTCGGCCTCCACGCCCTGCTCGCCCAGACCGTTGACGCGCCCGTGCACCTGTTCGACGATGCGGATCTCGCAGCGGATGCCGAACTGCAGTTCGGCGGCCTCGACAGCGACTTCCTCCTCGTGCGGCTCGGCACACGCATCGGCACCGCCATCCGCGCCTTCGATGACGACGGCGCTCCGGTCGAGCGCTCGACCGGCGCACGAGAGCTCGCTCACGTGATCGCCGGCGGAGACCCGGGTGACGCCTGCCCGTGCGGGCGCATCGGTTGCGTGCACGCGTGGGGATCGGTCCCCGCAGTGTCTCGGCGACTCGACGAGGCGACCGCAGCCGACCGCGGCAGGGTGCTCACTGCGGCAGGGACCCGCCTCGGCACCTCGCTGTCGGTGATCGCCGCGGCGGTCGACCTGCCGACGATCGTGCTGAGCGGACCGCCGACGGTCGTGGGCGACGAGCTGATCGCCGCTGCTGCGGCTGCCGTGCAGGCCGCATCGCACCCGTCGCGCGGTCCGGAGGTGCGCGGCAGCACCCTCGACGACGCCGTGCTGCGCGGAGCCGCGGCACGAGTGGTCTCGCACGCGTTCAGCGCCCGCTGAGCGGGCAGGTCGGGTGGGTTCGCGCCCCCGCCGCCGCGGAGAGTGCGAGACTCGAGGTGGCGTCCGAACGGATGCCGAGGCAGACCGGGAGGACATCATGAAGGCACTCGTCATCGGAGCGACCGGCAGCATCGGCGGCGTGGTCGCCGACGCGCTCGCAGCACGCGGGCACGACGTCATCCGCGCCTCACGCAGCGGCGATGAGGCCGTCGACGTGAACGACGCGGCATCCATCGCCGCCCTGTTCGGTCGAGTCGGCACGGTCGACGCGGTCGTGGTCGCCGTCGGCTCCGTCCCCTTCAAACCGCTCGCCGAGCTCACGCGCGACGATTACGTCGCCGCGTTCAGCGGCAAGACGCTCGCACAGATCGAGGTCGTCCGGCAGGCGCTGCCGCACCTCGCCGACGGCGGATCGATCACCCTGACCAGCGGCGTACTGGCCCGCGAGCCCATCGCCACCGGTGCAGCCGCTGCCATGGCGAACGGCGCGCTCGAGTCGTTCGCGATCACCGCTGCTGCCGAGGCGCCGCGCGGCATCCGCGTCAACGCGATCTCACCCGACGTGCTGGCGAACTCGCCCGGCTATCACGCCTCGTTCCCCGGGCACCGCCCGGTCACCGACGAGGAAGTGGCCACCGCCTATGTGCGCTCGGTGGAGGGCGTCATCACCGGACGCATCCTCGCGGTCTGACCGCGGCGGCGCTCAGCGCCCCTCGGCCGCTTCGGTGTGGTGACGGATGACCTCTGCCACCACGAAGTTGAACCACTTCTCGGCGAACTCCGGATCGAGGTGGGCCTCCTCGGCGAGCGCACGCAGGCGGGAGACCTGCTGCTCCTCGCGACCGGGATCGGATGCCGGCATCTCATGCTCGGCCTTGAGCTGCCCGACCTGCTGCGTGGCACGGAAGCGCTCGGCGAGCATGAAGATCAGCGCGGCGTCGATGTTGTCGATGCTGGCGCGAAGTCGAAGAAGTTCGGCCCGAGGGTCGTCAGCGGCAGTCATGCCACCACTCTAGAGCCGCGAGCGCTCCTGGCACGGCGATCGTCCCCGCTATCGTGAGCACATGAGCAACGACGAGTCGCCGGCATCCCCGCCCGTTGAGCACGCCGACGACCGCCGGGTCGCCACGGCACCCGAACAGGGCGACTCGGACCCCGCCGCCGAGGCATCCGCTGCTGAGGCACCCGTTGCTGAGGCATCCGCGACCCAGGGCACCCGGCCGCGCTCGGTCATCGAGCCGATGGCGCCGAGCCGCTCGTTCTGGACGCGCATCGACAAGCCCTTCGTCTTCGGGTTCCTCGTGACACTCGGCGGTCTCGCGGCGATCCTGCTGGGCCTCGCGCTCTCGAACCTGTCGACCGTCCTCATCTACATCGCACTCGCCCTCTTCGCCGCGCTCGGCCTCGATCCCTCCGTGCGGTTCCTGGAACGCCGCGGCCTGTCGCGGGCGATCTCGGTGGTCGTCGTGATCCTCAGCCTGATCGTCGTGGTCGCGCTCATCCTGTGGACGGTGCTGCCGATCGTGATCGAGCAGATCGCGAGCTTCGTGCGATCCGTCCCCGGGATGATCGCGGACTTCACCCGCACCGACATCTACGCGACGCTCGAGGCGCAGTTCGGCGACCAGTTCGAGTCGCTGGTGGCCGACGTGCAGAAGTTCCTCACCGATCCAGGCAACATCGCAGCGATCGGCGGCGGAGCGCTGCAGGTCGGCGCCTCGATCGCCACCGCGATCTCCGGCGTGATCGTGGTACTCGTGCTCACACTGTACTTCGTCGCGACGCTCCCCAGCATGACGCACGCCCTGCTGCGCCTCGCGCCGGCCCGTGACCGCGCACGCGCCGCCGACATCACCGACCAGATCACCGACTCGGTCGGCGGCTATGTGATGGGCATGGTCGTGCTGGCGTTCTTCAACGCGGTGCTCGCCTTCGCGCTCTACTTCTTCCTCGGACTGCCGTTCCCGCCGCTGATGGCCACGGTCGCGTTCTGCATCACGCTGATCCCGCTCGTCGGCTCGGTGATCTTCTGGGTCATCGGCACCGGTCTCGCGTTGTTCACCGACCCGATCGGCGCGCTGATCTTCGGGATCGTGTACCTGATCTACATGCAGGTCGAGGCGTACGTGATCACGCCGCGCGTGATGAACCGTGCGATCTCGATCCCCGGATCGCTCGTGGTCATCGGCGCCCTCGCGGGTGGCACGCTGCTCGGACTCCTCGGCGCGCTCGTGGCGGTGCCGGTCGCGGCATCCATCCTCATCATCATCAAGCAGGTCCTGGTGCCGCGGCAGGACGCCAGGGTCTAGCCGGCGCTTCGGCGGCTCCCCTCTCGGACCCGCTGACGCTCCTTCCGCTCGCCGCCGGGCGACAGCTGCACGAGAGTCCGACACGTGCAGGACCATCTGGCCGAATCCATCATGCATCCGTCGCTCTCTCGTGCATCCGACGCGGGTGCCGGGATCGGATGCCGCACGGCGGCTCGGGCGCCGCACAGCTGCCGAACGCGAAAGTGCCCGGACCCATACGGGTCCGGGCACTTCACTGAGAGCGACTCAGCCGAAGACGCGACTCAGCCGAGGTCGTTGTCGGCCAGCCACTGCTTGGCGATGTCGGCCGAGGACTTCTGGTCGACGGTGCTGAGCACGTTGAGCGAGACGAGCTCCTCCGCCGTCAGCTTGGCGCTGATGGCGTTGAGCACGTCGGAGACCTCATCGGCGATGTCGCTCGAGACGATCGGCACCACGTTCGACGAGATGATCAGGTTCTTCGGGTCTTCCAGCGCGACGATGTCCTCGGTCTCGAAGGCCGGGTCGGCGGTGTAGATGTCGGCGACCTGGATCTCACCGGCGAGCAGCGACTCGAGCGTGGTCGGGCCGGTGGCCGAGAACGCCAGGTCGACGCCGTAGACCTCCTTGGCGGCAGCCGGGTTGTACGGACGCTGCTCGAACTCCGGCGGTGCGCCGATCGTGACCGTCGAGGTCACGTTCTTGAGGTCTTCGATCGTCTTGAGGTTGTTCTCCTCGGCGAAGCTCTTGAGCACCGTGTAGGTGTCCTGGTCGGATGCCTCGGCGTAGTCGAGGGCAGTCAGGCCATCGGGCAGCGCCTCGGTGAGGGCGGTGTAGACGTCGTCCGGCGAGGTGACGTCGATCTCGTCATCCGAGAGGTACTCCAGCAGGCTGCCGGTGTACTCGGGGAAGACGTTGATCTCGCCGGACTCGACCTCGGGCATGTACGCGTCGCGCTGACCGATGTTGAGCTTCTTCTCGACCGTGAACCCTGCGCCCTCGAGCGCCTGGGCGTAGATCTCGGCGATGATCTCGTTGGAGTAGTACCCCTGCGAGCCGACGACGATCGTGTCGGAGCTGCCCGACCCGGATCCGGTATCGCTCGACGGCTCGTCGAGCGGGTTGCCGCCGCAGGCGGACAGGGCGAGTGTCGCCGCGGCCACCAGGCCGACGGCGAGGACGGAGCGCTTGCCTCGTGCTGTGAACATGGACTTCTCTCTTCTCTGGGACTTCTTGCTGGTGCTGTGCGTGCTGGGACGGAACGGATCAGGCGGTGGATGCCGCCGGCGCCGGTGCTGGCGTGAGCGGACGGGTGCGGCGGCGGGCCGGACGACCCGTGCGGAGCCCGCGTGGGACGGCGGCATGCTGCGCGGCGGCGAGCAGCAGGTCGACGAGCAGCGCGAGCACGGCGACGATGAGCGCGCCGCCGAGCACCTGGTCGAAGCGACGCAGCGGGATGCCCTGGATGATCGGCCAGCCGAGTCCACCGAGGTTGACGTAGGCGGCGATCGTGACGGTCGCGATGACCTGCAGCAGTGCGGAGCGGATACCGCCGACCAGCAGCGGGAGACCGAGGCGCACCTCGACCTTCCAGAAGATCTGCCATTCGGTCATGCCCATGGCCCGCGCCGCATCGATGACGCGACGGTCGATCGCTTCGAGGCCCGTGTACGCGCCGGCGAGGAGCGAGGGGATCGCGAGCAGCACGAACGTGGTGATCGCGGCCTCGGGGACGCGCAGCACCCCGAGCACGAGCACCAGCAGCACCATGAGACCGAAGGCGGGGATGGCGCGCGCCGCGCCGGAGATGGCGACCGCGATCTCGCGCCCACGACCGGTGTGACCGATCAGCCAGCCCAGCGGCAGGGCGATGATCGCGGCGATCAGCACCGAGATCGCGGTCAGGGCGAGATGCTCGGCGAGGAGCTTGGGCAGGGCGTAGTTCCCCGTCCACTGCTCGGGGGCGAGCATCCAGGCGATGGCGTCGGCGAAGAGATTCATGCGGCTGCCCTCACAGGAACGGCGCGGCCCGCGGAGACACGCTTCGCTGCGGTCGTCCACGGCATCAGCGCTCGCCCGATCAGCAGCAGGATCAGGTCGATCACCAGCGCGATGATCACGACCGCGACGACGCCGGCGAGCACCTCGGCGATGATGCGGCGCTCGAGTCCGTTCGTGAACAGGTAGCCGAGGTTCGTGACGCCGATCAGGATGCCGACGGTCGCCAGTGAGATCGTGCTGACCGCGGCGACCCGGAGTCCGGCGAGGATCACGGGGCCGGCGAGCGGGAACTCGACGGCCCAGAAGCGGCGGAACGGCGCGAAGCCGGTGGCGGTGGCCGCCTGACGGACTCCGTCGTCGACCGAGTCGAGCCCGTCCGCGACCGCCCGCACCAGGATCGCCACCGCGTAGATCGTCAGTGCGATCACGAGGTTCGTCTCACTGATCGCGGAGTAGCCCAGCGTGGCCGGCAGCAGGATCAGCAGGGCGAGCGATGGGATCGTGTAGAGCAGCCCGGTGAGCACGATGATCGGACCGCGCACGAGTCGGTAGCGCCAGGCCACCCAGCCGAGCGGCAGCGACAGCACGAACCCGAGCACGATCGGCACGATGCTCTGACGCAGGTGCACCAGCGTCAGCTCGAAGATCAGCCCGAGGTTGTCGGTGACCCAGTTCACGCCGGTCCGTCCTGCCCGGCGGTCGTGGCTGCATCCGTCACGGGTTCTGCGATGATCGCGCCCTGCGTGCGCCCCTCGGAGTCGACGACCACGGTGCCGTGCGGCGTCTCCTTCAGGCGCAGCGCGCGGCGGCCGCGGTCCGCGCCGATGAACGCTGCCACGAAGTCATCCGCGGGGTTCTCGATGATCTCGCTCGGGCTGCCGACCTGCACGACCCGCGCACCCTTGTCGAGGATGACGACCTGGTCGCCGAGCAGGAACGCCTCGTCGATGTCGTGCGTGACGAACACGACCGTCTTGTCGAGCTCGTGCTGCAGTCGCAGCGTCTCCTGCTGCAGGTCGGCGCGGACGATCGGGTCGACGGCGCCGAAGGGCTCGTCCATGAGCAGGATGTTCGGGTCGGCGGCGAGGCCGCGCGCGACACCGACGCGCTGCTGCTGGCCACCGGAGAGCTGGCTCGGGTAGCGATCGGCGAGCGCCTGGTCGAGGCCGACCGTGTCGAGCAGGGTGCGGGCCCGCTTGTGGGCCTCAGGCTTCTTCACGCCCGTGAGGCGGAGCACGGTGGCGACGTTGTCGATGACCGAGAAGTGCGGCATCAGGCCGGAGTTCTGCATCACGTAGCCGATGCGCCGACGCAACTGCACCGGGTCGCCGACCAGGACGTTCTCGCCGTCGATCTCGATGTCCCCCGAGGTCGGCTCGACCATGCGGTTGATCATGCGCAGCAATGTGGTCTTGCCGCAGCCGGAGGAGCCGACGAAGACCGTGGTCTTGCGTGACGGGAGCACCAGGCTGAAGTCGTCGACGGCGACGGTCCCGTCGGGGAACTGCTTGGTGACGTTGCGGAATTCGATCATGGCTGGTCTCCGGTCGGTCGGTCGACGAGTCGTGCGTCAGCGCCGCGACTGCGGCAGACGGAGGTCACTGCGCGATCTCGACACTCGGGTCGAAGGCGACGTAGCCGGAGAAGTCCGTGCCGACGCGGTCGAACGCGGAGGGATAGGGGGTCGGATACGACCAGGCGAGATCCTTGTGGAGCGTGTCGTCGACCTGGATCGAGAAGTACTGGGCATCGCCCTTCCAGGGGCATCGGTAGGCGGTGGGGCTCTCGACGAGCGCGCCCGGGGTGATCGATGCGGGCGGGAAATACCAGTTCCCCTCGATCTTCACGAGATCGCCCTCTGCTGCATCGGCGATGACGGTTCCTGCGAGTACAGCCTTCATGGTCCTGCCTCCTCGGATTCGGGTATGAGCGTATAAGAGGTCGACGACATTCACGTCGGGGTTGCGCGACGTGCCGTCAATGTGAGAAACAATCCGTTCGATCATCCGAGCGCGCAGGAGCATCCTGCACGTCCACCAGCTGTTCGGGGCGGATGCCGGATCGGATGCCGCGTCGCAGCATCCGATCCCGCGACCGCCCGTGCCGGATCATGCCGAGTTCCGTCCGTAGCCCTCCAGCAGTCGCAGCCAGACCTCGCTCACCGTCGGATACGAGGGCACCGCGTGCCAGAGCCGCGCGATCGGGACCTCGCCGACGACCGCGATGGTCGCGGCGTGCACGAGCTCGGCGACTTCCGGTCCGACGAAGGTCGCGCCGAGCACGATGTCGCGCTCGGTGTCGACGACCAGGCGGGCCTGCCCCGCGTAGCCGTCCTCGTACAGGCTCGAGCCGGCGATCGCGCCGAGGTCGTAGTCGACGACCTCGATCGTGCGGCCCGCCTCGCGCGCCGCGCTCTCGGTGAGCCCGACCGATGCGACCTCCGGGATCGAGAACGTCACCTGCGGCACGGCGGCGTGATCCGCCGTCGCGACGTGACGACCCCAGGGGGCGTCATCCACGTCGTCGCCGTTCGCCCGGGCGACGATCACATCGCCGACCGCGCGCGCCTGGTACTTGCCCTGATGCGTGAGGAGCACCCGTCCGTTCACGTCGCCGACCGCGTACAGCCACTCGGAACCGGAGACGCGGAGCGTGTCATCCGTCTCGATCCACGTACCAGGCGTGAGCCCGACGCGCTCGAGCCCGATGTCGCCGCTCCGCGGGGACCGCCCGGTGGCGGCCAGCACCTCGGCCGCGACGATCGTCGACCCGTCGGCGAGGGTGACCGTGACGCCGTCCGTGCCACGGTGCACCGAGGTGGTGCCGGTGCCGGTGTGCACCTCGACGCCGAGCTCGCGCAGGCCGGCGGTGACGAGCTCGCCGGCGAAGGGCTCCATCGAGCCGAGCAGGGAACCGCGGGCGATCAGCGTGACCGTCGATCCGAGGGCCGCGTACGCCGTCGCCATCTCGACCGCGACGACTCCGCCGCCGATGATCGCGAGCGAGTCCGGGAGCTCTTCCGCGCTGGTGGCCTCGCGGCTCGTCCACGGCGAGGACTCGCGCAGTCCGTCGATCGGCGGGATCACGGCATCCGACCCCGTGCTGATCGCGACCGCGTGCCTGGCGCGCAGCACGCGCGTGCCGCCATCGGCGTCGGTGACCGTGACCTCGCGCTCACCGGTCAGTCGGCCATGCCCGCGGGCGAGGTCGATGCCGGCGGAGTCGAGCCACTTCACCTGACCGTCATCCGACCAGTTGCTCGTGAAGGAGTCGCGACGCTCGAACACGGCCCGCACGTCGAGCGTGCCGGTCACCGCCTCCTTCGAACCGGCGACGTGCTGCGCCGCCCGCAACGCCTGCGCCGAACGCAGCAGCGCCTTCGACGGCATGCACGCCCAGTACGAGCACTCCCCGCCGACGAGCTCGCTCTCGACGATGATGGCGGTCAACCCGCCCTGCACCGCGCGATCGGCGACGTTCTCTCCGACGGGACCTGCGCCCACGACGATCAGGTCGTACTCGTTCGTCTTCTCAGCAGTCATGTCCATAGCCTCTCGTCGCCGGCCGCCATGTTCAAGAGCAACGCCGGATGACGGGCCGGATGTTCCCGGCGCGCCGGGGCGGATGTGTCGGTCGCGCGGCGGATGTCTCGGTCGCGGGGCGGATGTGTCGGTCGCGGGGCGGCCGACGTCTCGGTCGCGGGGCGGATGCCAAGGGCAGCGGGGCCCGGTCCCGCCGTGACCTCGCCCGCGACGTGCAGGAGCATCCGCGGGTCGCAGGAAGAATCGCCGCGAATCGCTCCTGCATCCGGCCATTCCTCCTGCACGTCGCAGGGAGATGTTCCGGATGCAGGGAGGATCCTCGGCATCCGTCCTGCAACCTGCACATCTCCCTGCATGGCGCACGGGATCCGGGCATCGTGTGCGGGATCCGGGCATCGAGGGATGCCGGGACGGATGCGGGGGCGGCTACCCCGCCGCCGGGTCCCCGACCGTCGGCGCGCCCGTCTCGGCGACCGCGCTCTCCGCGGCTGCGCACTTCGGCGCGAGCCGGGGTGCCAGTCCGGCAGCTGCGAGGCCGATCACGGCGGCGAGCGTGAACACAGCGGTGAACGGATCGGCGACCGTCGCGAGGCTCGCGAACAGCACACCGGTGATCGCGAGCGCCAGCGCGCTGCCGAACGAGTCGGCGACCGTCATGGCGGAGCTGTTGAAGCCCTGCGTCTCGGGCGTCGACATCGCCAGGGTCAGGGCGCTCGTGCGCGGGCTCATCAGACCCATGCCGACGCCGGCGACGATCCAGGCGGCGATGATCAGTGCGGCATCCGCCTGGAGTGCCGCAGTCGCGAGCGCCAGGCCGATCCCGATGAGCACGAGCACCGTGCCGATGCGCACCGCCGTGACGCTCGACAGCCGCGCGCCCATCCGGCCCTGCACGGTCGCAGCCACCGACCACGCGAGGGCGCCGCCCGTCAACGACAGCCCGGCGAGGGTGGGCGAGACGGCGTAGCGTTCGGTGAGCAGATACGGGATGTACACCTGCGCACCGAAGAACGCGGCGGCCGCGAGCCCGCGCACCAGGATGACGGCGGGCAGTCCACGACGGGCACGCAGGGTTCCGCGCGGCAGCAGCGGTCGCACCGCGACGAGCGCCACGACCACCGCGGCGACCGCGAGCACCGGGCCTGCACCCGGGATGTCGCCGAGCAGGTTGAGTCCGAGCACGGCGAGCGCGGCCAGCACGGACCAGCCGAGGCGTCCGAGCGCCCATGGCGTCGCGGCGTCGCCGTCGTCGTGCGCCAGGCCGCGCAGTGCCGGCACGACCATGAGCAGCGCCACGAGCACCAGCACGACCACCCCGAGGAAGACCCAATGCCAACTCCACAGTTCGGTCACGGCACCGGCGACGGTCGGACCGATCAGCGACGGCACCACCCACGCGGCCGCGAAGCCGGCGAAGATCGCGGGATGCAACGACCGCGGATACACCCGGGCGACCACGACATAGAGCGCGACGGTCAGGGCGCCGCTGCCGAGGCCCTGTGCGAACCGCCCGCCGACGAGCACCTCCATGGTCGGCGCGAAGCCGGCGACGAGGAGTCCGATGACGAAGATGCCGACCGAGGTGTAGAGCGGCTCGACCGGTCCTCGGCGGTCGGCCCAGTTGCCGGCGGCGACCATGCCGATCACGCCGGTCGCGAGCGGACCGGCGAAGGCCAGCGCGTACAGCCGCTCACCGTCGAGGTCGGCGCTCACGGCCGGCATCACGGTCGTCACGGCCAGGGACTCGAACGCCCCGAGGAACACGAGCGCACACGCGCCGATCGTGATCCAGAGGTACGCGCCGCTCAGGATGCCCGGCTCGTTCGCCGTCGTGGCGCGCATCTCGCCTGTTTCTGTGGTCATGAGTTCGACCGTAGAACCTCAACAATGGTTGAGGTCAAGCCGGCCCTGCGGGCCCGCGGCTCAGCGCACGGGCAGAAAGTGCGTCGGCGTCGGCACCTGAGCCTGATGGCGGATGCCGAGGGGCGCCCCGGTGCGCTCGTCGAGGTCGAGCAGGCTGATCGTGTTCGAGCGCTGACCGGCGACCAGCAGCTTGCCCTCGTGCACGAGGTGGTGCCGCGGCCAGTCCACGCCGGAGTCGGCGAGGGCCGTCGGCTCGAGCGACTCGCCACCGCCGCGCACGCGGAGCGCTGCGATCGTGTTGCTGCCGCGCAGCGCGGTGTAGAGGAAGGCCCCGTCGCGCGTCCGGGCGAGCTCTGCGGGGAAGTCGACGCCGATCTCGGCGATCGGGCTCGCGAGCGCCACCGACACGACGTGCCAGGTGCCGTCGACGGCAGCCGCGAGCGTGAAGACCTCGCACGAGTACTCGGTCACGACGTGCAGGTGGCCGCTCGGATGCACGACCATATGCCGTGGCCCGGTGCCCTGCGGCAGCACGACCTCGTGATCGAGGCGGAGTCCGTCGCCGGTCGGTCTCCAGATCCGCACGAGGTCGAACCCGAGGTCGGTCGTCGCGATGCGTCCGTCCGGGAGGAATGCAGCGGAGTGCGCGTGCGACGCACGGTCGGCGTCGTACGGATCGGATGCCGGTGCGCCGACGCCGGCGGGAAGCGGCGCGTCGGCAGCATCCGCCGACTCCGAACCGTCGTCCCCGAACAGCGCCGCCCGAAGCTCGGCCGCCTTGGCTGCACGGTCGCCGGCCGCAGGGACGAGTCCACCGGCGGCATCCAGTCCGATGCGCACGACGCGACCGTCGCCGTAGCAGCTGGCGATCAGCGAGTGCCCGTCGGGCGCGACCGCGAGGTGGCACACGGAGTCGCCCGCCGCGACCGGCTCGCCGAGCGGCGCCAGCGTCTGCTCGCCGGAGCGCGCGAACGCCTGCACTGCAGCATCCCCTTCGAGCGCAGCGTAGACGACGTCGAGTCGCGGATGCGCCGCCAGCCATGAGGGCGACGGCGTCCGGGTGACGGCCCCGCGATACGACAGGCTGTTCGCCTCACGTCCGGAGTCGCCGGCGAGCAGGCCGATGCCCTCGGCCTGCCCATCCATGCCCTCGCCGTAGCCGCCGAGCCAGAACCGCGTCATGGCGGCGGACTCAGTCGAGCAGGTCGTGGCGGACGATGACCTGGTCGCGCTCAGGGCCGACGCCGATCACCGAGATGCGGGTGTTGCTCATGCCCTCGAGCGCCAGCACGTAGTCCTGCGCGTTCTGCGGCAGGTCGTCGAAGGAGCGCGCGGTCGAGATGTCCTCGTTCCAGCCCGGGTAGTACTCCAGGATGGGCGTCGCGTGGTGGAAGTCGGTCTGGTTGACCGGCACCTCGTCGAAGCGCTCGCCGTCGACGTCGTAGGCCACGCAGACCGGGATGCGCTCGAGCCCCGTGAGGATGTCGAGCTTCGTCAGCACCAGGTCGGTGATGCCGTTGACCCGGGTCGCGTAGCGCGTGATGGGGGCGTCGTACCAGCCGACCCGGCGCGGACGGCCGGTCGTGGTGCCGAACTCGAAGCCGGCCGAGCGCAACCACTCGCCCTGCTCGTCGAACAGCTCGGTCGGGAACGGGCCGGAGCCGACACGGGTCGTGTACGCCTTGACGATGCCGACGATGCGGTCGAGCGCGCCGGGCCCGACGCCGGAGCCGGTGGATGCTCCGCCAGCCGTCGCCGACGACGAGGTCACGAACGGGTAGGTGCCGTGGTCGACGTCGAGCATGGTGGCCTGGCCGCCCTCGAACACGACGACCTCGCCGCGGTCGAGTGCCTGCGAGATGAGGTAGCCGGTGTCGGCGACCATCGGGCGCAGCCGCTCGGCGTAGGAGAGCAGGTCCTCCACGATCTCGTCGGCGGTGATGGCGCGACGGTTGAAGATCTTCACCAGCAGGTGGTTCTTCTGGTCGAGGGCGCCTTCGACCTTCTGGCGCAGGATGTTCTCGTCGAAGATGTCCTGCACGCGGATGCCGACGCGGTTGATCTTGTCGGCGTAGGCGGGTCCGATGCCGCGGCCGGTCGTGCCGATCATGCGCTTGCCGAGGAAGCGCTCGGTGACCTTGTCGAGCGTGCGGTGGTACGCCGTGATGATGTGCGCGTTGGCGCTGACGCGCAGCCGCGAGACGTCGATGCCACGGGCGGAGAGCGCCTCGAGCTCGAAGAAGAGCACCTCGAGGTCGATCACGACGCCGTTGCCGATCACCGGGTTCACGCCCGGGGAGAGGATGCCGGATGGCAGCAGGTGCAGCGCGTACTTCTCGTCGCCGACGACGACGGTGTGCCCGGCGTTGTTGCCGCCGTTGAACTTCACCACCCAGTCGGTGCGCTCACCGAGAAGATCGGTGGCCTTGCCTTTTCCTTCGTCGCCCCACTGCACGCCGACGATCACGATTCCTGGCATGGGTGTCCCCCCTGCTTTCGCCGGGTTTGCACCGGCCGATGAGCTGGCCCTCTTCGGGCGCTCCCATCCTATCGGGAGGCCTGATTGCGCCCCTTCGGTCGAGCTCCGGTCGCAGTTGCTGCCGCCCCAGACCCGATGAGGCGGCAGCAAGTGCGACCGGAAGTCTGGCCGGATGGCTCGGCCGCCGACGTGACGGAAAAGCGACGGATGCTGTCACTCCGGACGATCGACCGATGTCGGAGGCCGATGCGAGGATCGGAGGATGTCAGAAGCCGTATCCGGCGACCCGGGCGTCCGCACCCCCGCCGCCGCCTCGAGGACGCAGGGACCCCTCGTCCTGATCGCCGCCCTGGTGACGGTCGTGCTCTGGGCATCCGCGTTCATCGGCATCCGCGGCGCGGGTCCGCACTACGACCCCGGCGCCCTGGCGCTGCTGCGCATGGCGGTCGGCAGCGTGGTGCTCGCGATCATCGCGGTGCGCCACGGCATCCGGCTTCCCGAGCGTCGGCACTGGTGGCTCATCGCCGTGTGGGGCGTCGGCTGGTTCTGCGTCTACAACCTCGCCCTCAACGCCGCAGAGCGCACGCTCGACGCGGGCACGGCTGCGATGGTGGTGAACCTCGCCCCGCTCATGGTCGTGATCTTCAGCGGGCTGTTCCTGCGCGAGGGATTCCCCAAGCCGCTGGTGATCGGCGCACCGATCGCCTTCCTCGGCGTCGTGCTGATCGGCATGAATTCGTCCACGAGCGAAGGCCCCGACATCACCGGCCTGCTGCTCGCCCTCCTCGCCGCTGTCATGTACGCCGGCTGCACCCTGCTGCAGAAGCGCCTGCTCAGCGCCGGGACGGATGCGACGACGCTCACGTTCCTCGGCGCGGTCGCCGGGACCGTCGCCCTGCTGCCGTGGACGGGCAGCCTCATCGGCGCGCTGCAGTCCGCGCCGCTGGACGCCACCCTGTGGGTCGTCTACCTCGGCATCTTCCCCACTGCGATCGCCTTCACCACCTGGGCGTACGTGCTGCAGCGGAGCACCGCCGGTCAGACCTCGGCGACCACGTACGTCGTTCCGGCGATCGCGATCCTGATGTCCTGGGCGATCCTCGGCGAGGTGCCGACGCCGCTGATGTTCCTCGGCGGCGCACTGTGTCTCCTCGGCGTGCTGGTCACCCGACTGCGGTGGCGAGGCCGCGGCTGACCCCGGCTCAGCGCTTGCGCGCGATCGGCCGTGAGAGGCCGATCGCGTTCAGCGCGTCCGCGGCCAGCTTGCGCTTGAGCTCGAGCGCCTCGCCGATCTCGGCCGCGAGCCGTGGACGCGTCTGGATCAGCTGATCGATGATCGCCAGCGGCACTGACAGGACGGTCAGGATGTCGGATGCCACGGCGACCGTCTGCGTGCGCTCCCTGGTCAGCGCGGTGTGCCCGATCATGTCACCGTGCTCCGCGACGGCGAAGTCGACTCGACCACCATCGGCCTCGATGCCGAGCGCGGCACGACCCGAGACCACGATCAGCACGCGGTCAGGCACGACGCCGGAGCCCAGCACGAGCTCACCGACGCCGTATCGCTCGAGCCTGGTGCCGGCGAGGATCGCCTCACGGTCCTCGTCGCGAAGGTGCAGCGTCGGGCCGACCTTCTCGATGGCCTCGGCCAGCCGAGCGGGCTCGGCGATCGGATCGGTCGCGTCGCCGTCGAGCGCGAACCCACGGCGTCGTGACGCGTACCAGAGCCACGACAGGTACAACGAGAGCGCACGCTGCGCCTCCCCCGGGGCGTTCACGGGAATCGTGACCTCGTAGGCGCCCTTGCCGATGTAATCCACCTCGGCGCGTTCCTCCTGCAGGCGCATCGGCAGCGCCTCGGCGACCTCGGCCAGCAGCGCCATGACCTCGTGCGGCGGGTCGTCGGTCGTGAAGGCGACGGTCGTCGTGGCCGAGTAGGTGCCGCTCGGCGCACTCATGTTCGTGAACGATGCACCGGAGAGCGTGGAGTTCGGCACGATCTGGATGCTGTTGCCGGTCTGGATGTGCACGGCGCGCCAGTTCACCTCGACCACGCGCCCCTTCACGCCACCGGTGTCGAGCCAGTCGCCGATCTTGAAGGGCTGTTCGAACAGCAGCAGCAGGCCTGAGATGACACCGCCGACCGCGTTCTGCAGTGCGAGGCCGATCACGATCGACCCGACGCCGAGCGCCGTGAAGAGCCCCCCGACATCGGCCTCCCACACCCAGGAGAACAGCAGCGCGAGGCCGAGAGCCACCAGCACGAGCCGGGCGATCTCGAGGAAGATCGACGGGATGCGCTTGCGCCAGGAGTCGGGCGCCGCATTCGCGAACAGCGCGACGTTGAACGACGAGAGCACCAGCAGGATCACGAGGAAGCCGAACACCGTCGCGACCACTCGGGTCCAGACCTGGTCTGCCGGTGACTGGATCGCGAATGCCAGCAGCGCGAACAGCGCGCCGGCGGGGATCACGCCGTTGCGCAGCAGCCGCAGCGGTCCGGCGATCGGGCTGTTGCGCCGCCGCAGCCCGTTGATCAGCTCGGTGAGGACGACGAGCAGCACCGGCACGCCGACGGCGATCGCGATGACCCACCAGCCCCACCCGTCACGGAAGGCCTCGTCGAGCATGTCAGGCCACCTTCCAGACCGTCTCGGCCTTGCCGTGGGTCTCGATCGTTCCCGCCTCGACGAAGGTGAAGATCTCACGCGAGCGGTCGTACACGGTCTGGCTCACGTAGATGCCGGGTTCTCCTGTGACCGAGCGCACCCGGTAGGCGAGGTTCACGGCGTCGCCCCAGAGGTCGTAGGCGAGACTCGTGCGTCCGACCAGGCCGCTCGTGACCGTGCCGGTGTCGACACCGGCACGGAGGCCGATCGCCGAACCGTTCTGGGCGTTGAACCGCTCGATCACGCCGAGCAGGTTGCGGGCGAAGTCGACGCTGCGCCGCACGTTGTCGACCCGCGGCACGACCAGTCCGGACGACGCGAGGTAGCCGCCGCGGAGCGTGCGGACCTTCTCGACCCCGGCCTTCTCCGCCGCCTCGTCGAAGCCGCGCATCAGCGTGTTCAGATGGCCGATCTCCTGATCGCCGGAGAGTCCGCGGGCGTAGTCGTCGAAGCCGATCAGCTCGGCGAACACGACCGACACGTTCTCGTGCGCCTCGGAGATCGTCTCGTCGCCCTGCTTGTACTTCGTCGCGACGCTCTCGGGCATGAGCGTGAGCAGCAGCTTCTCGTTCTCGGCCTGCTGGTCCTCGATCAGCTCCTGCTTGATGCGCAGGCTCGACGCCATGTCGTTGAACGCGCTGCCGAGGTCGCCGAACTCATCGCGAGAGCCCTGCGGCACCTGCACGTCGAGATCGCCCTCGGCGACACGATGCACGGCGCCGACGAGTCGATGGATGGGCCTCGTGAAGACCTGCGCCAGCAGCAGCGACAGCAGCGAGACGCCGAGCAGGATGCCGAGCAGCGAGAGCAGCACGATCCTCGTGAACTCGCTCACCGGCGCGAAGGCCTCTGCGGAGTCGATGCGCGCGACGATCACCCAATCGAGACCGTCGATCTCCAGGGGTGCATAGGCGGTCACGCTGTCACCGCCGAGATAGTCCCGTCCGGTCGTGGTGCCGCTGCGGCCGGTCTGCGCCTCCGCGACGGCCCTGGTGTTGATCGGCTGGAGCAGCACGCTGCCGCCCACCTCGATGATCCGTTTGGCGACGCTCGGCGGCGTGCCGCCGTTGATCGCGAGCTGTTCGTAGTGCTCCGGGTCCTCGATGAGTCGTCGGGCGTTGCTGCGCATCAGGTCGTCTCGCCCGACCAGGTACACCTCGCCGGTGTCCCCGAGCCCCTGCGCCTTCCAACCCTCCGATCCCGTCGTGAGGTCGTTGATGGTCTCGATCGACACCTGGAACGCCATCACGCCGGTGATCCGGCTGCTGTTGCCGACCGGCGACAGCACCCACATGGTCGGAACGTTGAGCGACGGGATCCAGCGCTCGAAGTCGGTCAGGACGACCGTGCTGACCGAGTTCGTGGCGATCGCATCCACGTACGCCTTCGCCAGGGATGTGTCGCGGTACGGTCCGGCGAGGAGATTGGTGCCGAGCTCGGCGCCCTTGTAGGCGGAGAACACGACGTCGCCGTCGAGATTCATCAGCAGCGCGTCCTCATAGCCCGCTTCGTTGACGAGGCGCGTGTAGTAGTCGCCGTAGCGCTCGCTGGCGATGGCGTAGGCACTGCCGTCACCGGGGTCGTTGTCGTTCAGGAGGGTGTCGTAGTCCTCGTCGAAGTCGGTGTTCTCGACCGTGAACTTCGTCTGCAGGTACTGTCCGGCCGGGGATTCCGGGATGAACGCACTGTCCCCGTACTGGTCGCCGGTGCGGGTCTCGAGCTCCGGGATGAACGTGTCGGTGTAGTACGCCTCGAGCTGCGCTCGCTCCTCGGGCGTCACCTCCCGCTGCTGGAGCTCCTCGAAGCCCGCGTTCACCTCGGTGGACAGTGTCTGCGCGCTGAGGTTGCGCGAGTGCAACGAGGCATCCCGCTTGATGCCCTCGATCGCGTCCGTGATCTCGGCGGCGCGCATCGAGCGGATCGTGATGAGCTGATCGACCGCCGCGTCGTGCAGCGACTGCCGACCGTTCATGAAGCCGATGGCTCCGACGATCACCGACGACACCAGGCTCACCGCCAGGAGCATGATGAGGAGTTTCGACTGGATGCTCAACCCGGCGCGGACCCGCTTCGGTCGCCCTTCGCCAGCGCTCTTCGTGGTGCTCACACCGGTGTCGCTCATCCGCCGCCCTCCGTCGCCACGCCTCGAAGAGGCGCCCCTGGTGAGGAGGCTACCGATATACCGGGCCGTCGATCCAGCGTTCTTCCGAGAATGTCATCGCAGCGACACGAACCGCGATGAATCGACTCAGCCCGGAAGCAGCGCCATGATCTCCCGGTGCACATGCCGGAACCACTGCTCGGCGGCATCCCCATCCCTCGACACCATGGCGGCCCGCATCTGCCGGTAGCACTCGCCGCGTGACTCCGCCGTGCCCAGCATGACGTCGGTGCCACGCAGGTTCCTGGTGACCAGCAGGTCGGCCGCGTACATCCCTGAGACGAAGAGCGGATTGCCGGACTGCCTGGTGAGGAACCCGACGAACATGCGGGCAGAGAGCATGAGGTCGGCCGCGTGATCGACGTCGGATGCCGCGATCATGCGATCGAGCAACGAGACGGCCTCGAGCATCGCGTCGTCATCCATCCGTCGCACTGCGAGTTGGATGGCGACTCCTGCTTGGATGCCGGTGTATTCGAGCGTGTGCGCGATCGTCTCCGCGCTGACCGCGGTGACCTTGGTGAAGCGGTTCGGCGACACCTCGACGAGCCCGAGCCAGGAGAGATGCTGCAGCGCCTCCCGCACCGGAGTGCGGGAGATGTCGAGCGCCTCGGCGATCTCCTTGTCGCTCACCCGCTCTCCGGGGGCGAGCCTCCCGGACACGATCGCATCACTGATCGTCTCGAACACACGGTCGCCGAGCACTGCGCCCTGGCCCAACGGACCCAGCCTCGCCCGCAGGTGCGAATCGACCATGATTCCTGCCTTCCCCGTCATCCGTGCGCCCCCAGAGCGCACCCGAGCCGTCGATGAATCGGGTGATCACGACAGCATCGGGTATGAGCCATGTATAGCGATATGTTGCCGCTTTCGAAAGCGGCATCCGCATCCGAAAACCGCAATCGCATCCCGCGACCGCACCGCTACAGTGGCGACGGAGGCGAAATGAAGACCTGGTGGCCCTACGCCCGCATCGCGGCATCCATCCTCGCACTGGCGGCGATCATCGCCCAGCTGGCGAGATCGATGCAGAACGCGCTCGAGTCGAGCACCGAGTGGGGCTCGCACGTGCCGACGGTCGCGGCGAACTTCCTCAGCTTCTTCACGATCGAGGCGAACCTCCTCGCAGCCATCGTGCTGGCAATCGGTGCGATCTGGGCGCTCCGGCACCGTGGGTCGGACACCCCGGAGCCGCGCTGGTTCGCGATCCTGCTGGTCTGCGTGAGCACCTACATGATCGTCACCGGCATCGTCTACAACATCCTCCTCCGCGGGGTGGAGCTCCCGCAGGGCGCGACCGTGCCGTGGTCGAACGAGGTGCTGCACGTCGTCATCCCGCTGTTCCTGCTCGTCGATGTGCTGTTCGCGCCTCGGCGCAGGGCGCTCGGGTGGAACGCCATCTTCATCACCGCGATCTTCCCGATCGTGTGGGCCGTCTACACGCTCGTCCGCGCGAACCTCATCGTCGCGCCGGCCACCGGCGATCCCTGGTGGTACCCGTATCCCTTCCTCGACCCGCACCGCGTCCCCGGCGGGTATCTCGGCGTCTCCGGCTACATCATCGGCATCGCGATCGCGGTGATCGGCGTCGCGGCCGGCGTCGTCTGGATCGGCCGCCGCCGCGGCACCCGCGCCCCCTGACGCATCCTCCACCCGATCCCGCAGACGGGGGCGGCGGCCGGGCCGACCTCGGAGCCGATGCGGTTACGCTGTTTCCGGGGGCTGGACGTGACGTGCGCCTCCGGAAGATCGAGGGAGCCACCAGATGACCGAGCCCTACGCGTCGGACCAGCAGTCCTCGCAGGCCCCGCCGCCTCCGCCCGCAGCCCAGCGGCCGGTGGCCCCGGCGACTCCGGCACCGGCGAACGGCACCCCGAGCTCCGCGGAGATGGCCAGAGCCGGCGAGGTGCTGTCGATCGTCTCCGACGCGTATTCCGCCAAGATGGTCGGCCAGGAGCGACTCCGCACGAGCCTGCTGGTGTCGCTCATCGCCGGAGGGCACATCCTGCTCGAGAGCGTGCCGGGCCTCGCCAAGACCACGGCGGCGAGCACCCTCGCCGACACCGTGAAGGCGCAGTTCAAGCGCATCCAGTGCACACCGGACCTGCTGCCCAGCGACATCACCGGCAATCAGATCTACGACGCGGCGACCGGATCGTTCCGCACCGTGCTCGGCCCGGTGCACGCCAACTTCGTGCTGCTCGACGAGATCAACCGCTCGAGCGCGAAGACCCAGAGCGCCATGCTCGAGGCGATGCAGGAGCACCAGACCACGATCGGCGGCGAGGTGCACCACCTGCCCAAGCCGTTCCTCGTGATCGCGACGCAGAACCCGATCGAGCAGGAGGGCACCTACGAGCTGCCCGAGGCGCAGATGGACCGCTTCCTGCTCAAGGAGATCGTGGAGTATCCGAGCCCGGCCGAGGAGTTCGAGATCCTCGGACGCATCGACTCCGGCGTGCTCGACCCCGACCGTCACGTCACCAGCGCGATCACGCTCGACGACGTCCGCCTGCTGCAGGACGTCGCGAGCCGCATCTACGTCGACCCCGCGATCCGCAACTACATCGTGTCGATCGCCTATGTGACCAGGAACCCGGCTCCGTACATCGGCGAGGACCGCGCCAGGTTCATCAAGTACGGCGCGAGTCCCCGTGCGAGCATCGCGTTCCTGCAGGCGTCTCGCGCCCTCGCGCTGCTGAAGGGCCGCGCGCACGTGCTGCCGGAGGACATCCGCGAGCTGCGGCACCTCGTGCTGCGCCACCGCGTGCTGCTGACGTTCGAAGCCGATGCTGAGGGCGTCCGCAGCGAGGAGATCATCGACCAGATCTTCGCCTCGGTGCCGACCCCCTGACCCGTCGATCCTTCGACCCTCCGACGAGCTCAGGGACCCATGGCCAGTCTGATCGCGCAGGTGAAGAGCAAGCTCTTCATCCATTCGTCGCGCACCTCGATGCATGCGCTCGACGGCGCCTACGCATCGCTGCTGCACGGGCGCAGTCTCGACTTCGAGGACCTGCGCAAGTACGAGTACGGCGATCAGGTGCGCGACATCGACTGGCGGGCGACCGCGCGGCTCGGCACTCCCCTGGTCAAGCGGCACAGGGCGACCCGCATGCACACCATCCTCTTCGTGGTCGACACCGGCAGGTCGATGGCCGCGCTGGCCGCCGATGAGCAGTCGAAGAAGGACCTGACGATCCTCGCGACAGGTGCCCTCGGCGTGCTGACCCTGCGCCATGGTGACGACTTCACCGCCGTGTACGGAGACGCCGCGCGCGTGCGTCGTCTCGCTCCCGGGCGCAGCGAGGGTGCGCTCGAGCACGCCCTGCGCACGATCGATCGGGCGATCGACGAGAGCTCGCACCCGAGCGACCGCGACGCCCTGCTCTCGTATGTGACCCGCACGATCTCGCGCCGCATGATCGTGGTGGTCGTCACCGACGAGGCGCCGATCACCGACGAGACCGAGCGGATGCTGCGCCGACTGCGCGTGCAGCACGACGTGCTCTGGCTCACGGTCCGCGATGCCGAGCCGGTGCTCGACCACACGACCGACCGCAGCCGCCGAGACGTGGACAGCCGCTGGGAGGTGCCGGACTTCGTGCAGGGCGACCTGGGCATCGTGCAGGAGCTGGCGGCGCAGACCGCGGCGGATGCCGCGCACCTCGCCGAGACGCTGCAGCGCATGGAGATCAGTCACGCCGTGCTCGACGGACAGGCGGATGCGGTGGCGCAGCTGCTGCACCTGCTGAACCGGAGGTCGAATGCCCGGTTCTGACGAGCTGTACCCCCCTGCCCAGTACGGCTGGGGATGGATGCTGCTGGCCATCGGCGTCCTGATCCTGCTGATCACGGCGGCCTGGCTGGTGATCATGCTGACCCGCCCGCGGCGCAGCATGATCATCGCCGATGCCGGGCAGCGGCCGGTGCTCACCACCGATGTGCTCTCGCAGCTGCGGACGGAGTACTTCGAGCGCATCCAGCAGATCGAGACGGACTACCGCGAACGACGGCTGTCGCCCCGCAACGCCAACCTCGAGCTCAGCCGAGTCGTGCGCACCTTCGTCAACGAGTACAGCGGCCTCGAAGCCCCGGTGCTCACGCTCGAAGATCTCAAGGCCCGTGGCGTGCACCCCGCGCTGCTGGATGCGATGGGCCGCCACTACTACCCGAGCATCTTCCGCCAGGGGCCTCCGGTCGACCCGATCGCCGGCGCCGAAGCGGCGCGGACGGTGGTGCGCACATGGCACTAGCGAACCTCTGGGTGCTCCTCGCCGCGATCGGGGTGGCCGTGATCGCGATCGCGCTCGGTCTCGTCCTCGGACTGCGCCGCGGTGGTCACGCCGACCCCGCGGACGCCGCCCGCATCGCTCGCGCCGAACGACTGCGAGCACTCCCCTCCTTCCGCGAGGCACTCGTCCGCCGCACCGTCGCCCTGACCGGCATCCTCGCGATCGGGGTGATCACCGTCATCGCCGCGGGCGTCGTGGCCGCGCGCCCGATGTCGTCGCAGACGATCCAGCCGGTGAACACCAGCCGCGACATCATGCTGTGCCTCGACGTGTCCGGCTCGATGAGCGAGGTCGACGTCGAGGTGCTGAGCGTGTTCGAGGAGCTGCTCGAGGACTTCGAGGGGGAGCGCATCGGGCTGACGATCTTCAACAGCTCGCCGGTGCAGATCTTCCCGCTGACCGATGACTACGACTTCATCCGCGGACACCTCGAGACCATGATGCAGAGCTTCGACTACGTCGACGAGATCCCGGAGCACTGGGTCGGCACGCTGAACGGCAATGGCGCATCGCTGATCGGCGACGGGCTCGCCGCGTGCACGATGGGCTTCGACCGCCCGGACGACCAGCGCTCGCGCTCGGTGATCTTCGCCACCGACAACGAGATCAACGGCGCCTCGATCGTCACGCTCGAGGAGGCAGCCGCGTTCGCCGCCTCGAAGGACGTGCGGGTGTTCGCGTTGAACCCCGTGCAGGGCAAGGATGCCGATGTCAGCGCCGAGCTGACCGCTGCTGCTGAGGCGACCGGGGGTGCGGCCTTCGGACTCCGCGACACGACGACCGTCGCCGACATCGTCGACCAGGTGCAGGAGCAGGAGGCGACGGAACTGCGCGGCGAGGCGCAGATCGTGTGGACCGACACCCCGAACCTCTGGATCGTCGTGCTGATGGCCGGGCTGCTCGCGTTCATCGTGGTGCTGTGGAGGGTGAGACTGTGATCGTCCAGCCCGTCCTGCATCCGCTGCTGCTCCTGCTGCTGTTCGCCCCCGTGATCGCGCTGGTCGTCTGGGTGATCGTGCGACCTTCGCCCCGGAACGCTGCAGCTGGGTCCCTGCGCTCGTCGAAGGGGGCGCACCGCGGGCTCCGCTCGCACCGCACGGTCTGGTCGCTGCGCCTCGTCATGGTGCTCGCCTGCCTGGTGATGCTGCTGCGCCCTGGCATCCCGGGAGGCGCGACGCAGACCCTCGCGACCGACACCGACATCCTGCTGGTCGTCGACACCACATCGAGCATCGTGGCCGAGGACTGGGCCGACGGCCAGCCGCGCCTCGACGGCGTGCGCGACGACGTGGCGGCGTTGATCACCGAATACCCCGGCGCCCGGTTCGCGCTGGTCACCTTCGACGCGGCCGCGCAGCTGCGGATGCCGCTGACCACCGACACGACCGCGCTGGTCGGGTCGCTCGGGGTGCTGCGCCCCGAGGTCACCAGCCGATCGCGAGGCAGCTCGATCGGCATCGCGGCGCCGCTGGTCGCCGAGACGCTGAAGGCCGCGGCCGAATCGTCGCCGGACCGCTCGCGCATGGTGTTCTACTTCGGCGACGGCGAGCAGACCGCGACCTCGACGCCGGAGCCCTTCAGCGCGAGCGCGAAGTACACGGATGCCGGCGCGGTGTTCGGCTACGGCACCGCCGAGGGCGGACCGATGCGGATCACGAGCGGCGGACTCGGCACCGACGACTCCGGCTACATCGAGTACCAGGGCACTGACGCACGCTCGACCATCGACGAGGCGAACCTCGAGGCGGTGGCAGAGCAGCTCGGCGTCGAGTACCAGCACCGCACGGCCGACACCCCGCCGACGCTGCCGGAGGCGCCCTCGACCACGACCAGCTACGCCGAATCCGGCGAGGTCGGCAATGTCACCGAGCTGTACTGGATCGCGGCCCTGCTGATCGTCGCGCTGCTCGGCTTCGAGCTGACGAGAGCGACCATGCTGATCGCCCGGCTGCGCGGGCTTCGCGCGCCGCGCCCTTCGCCCCGGCCGGACGGAGGTGCACGATGAGCCACACCGAACCGAACCCCGCGGCCGCGCTGCTCGCGGCGAACCGTCGGCGCCGGAGCATCCGCCGCTGGATCGCGATCGGCACGCTGCCGCTCACACTCGCCGCCCTGCTGTTCGTCGGCAAGATCCTCAGCATGTACGCCTTCGCCCACCAGGCGATCACCTCCTACGTCGTCGACGACTACGCGGGATCGGAGGCCTCGGCTCGCGGCCAGGAGTTCCTGAACTGGTTCGAGCCGTACAAGGCGCCGTTCAACGTCGGCACAGCGCTGGCCGGAGCCGAGCAGCTGCCGGAGGCCAGGGCCGAACTCGAAGAAGCCCTCGCACTCGCCACGGGACTCGAGGTGTGCGGCGTGCGCATCAACCTCGCCCTCGTGGTCGAGCGGCAGGGCGATGCCGCCAGAGCAGACGGCGACGGGCCCGGTGCCGCGACCCTCTACGGCGAGGCCCTCACGATCACGCTCGAGACCCCTGACGAGTGCCGCAGCGACGAGGCGCAGCAGCAGTCCTCCGACCCGCAGCGCGACATGGGGGACACGCTCGACGACACGGAGCAGCGCCTCACCGAGAAGCAGCAGGATCAGCCGCCGCCGCCGGAGGAGCAGCCGCAGGAGCAGGAGCCGCAGCCGTCCGAGGACAAGCTGCAGGACCTGCAGGACAAGCTCGACCAGGGCACGCAGGAGCGGGACCAGCAGCAGGACGACGACGATCCTGGGAGCTCCGGGACGGACAAGCCATGGTGATGGACCACGAGAAGCAACGAGCGCGCTACGTCGCCGGCACCGAGGGTGCACCGCCTGTGCCGCCTCCCGGTGGGTACCGCGGCGCGCGTCGCGCGGATGCGCCGTCGTCGTGGGTGCCGCCGGTGCCCACGGTCGAGACCCTCGACGCCGAGGAGAAGCGATCTGCGAACGCGATCGGGTGGATCGCACTCGTCGGCAGCATCCTGTTCGTGGTGATCCTGTTCGGCACCCTGATCGCCGGAGCCACCGACGCGCTCTACGGCGTCACCATGCTCGCCCTGCAGCTGCTCGTGGTCGGCGTGATCGTCGCCGCCCTGATCTCCGCACGAGGACGCCGACTGGGCGCGGTCGCGCTGATCGTGACCATCCTGTTCAACGTCGCGACCGTCGGCGGCATGAGCGCGCTGCAGACCTCGGCATCCGGCAACTACGACGGAGCGAAGTCCGACGAGCAGAAGCACGCGGAGGCCTACCCCGGCATCAAGGGCACCAACCCGCAGGATGTGCTCAGCCAGCAGTCGCTGGAAGCGGTGCGGGCGGATGCGGACAGTCTGTTCGCCGACATCCGGGAGCGGCTGACCGACGAGTTCGGCTACACCTGGGTGCAGGTGGGCGACGAGGATCTCCGTCCGGAGCGCAACGGCTACGGCGGCGAGTCGATGCTGTATGAGTACACGTCGGTCGGCTGGGCCACGAACGAGCCGATCCAGGACTACGCCCGCAAGCTCGAGGTCATGCAGGTCATCGACGACGTCATCGCCGAGCACGGGCTCTTCAGCCTCTACAGCTTCAACGAGCCGGCCGTGTCGGGCATCGATCCGACCATGATCGCGAAGCTCTACGGCAGCGACGATCCACGCACCCAGCACACCTGGGAGTACTACACCGAGAACTACCCCGACCCGCTGCGGTTCTACGCGAACATCTACGATCTGTCGAACGATCCGAGCGGCGACTTCCGGGCGAACCGCGAGGCGCAGAGCGCACGCACCGGGGAACCGCTCGAGGGGCTGCAGCTGTCAGTGCTCGGCAGCGCCGTGCTGAGCGAGGCCGATCGCGCCGAGTTCGAGCAGAAGCTCCAGGACTACCCCGGGTTCTGACGCGTTCTTCGGGCAACTGGCCCCCTTCGGGTCGCTCGGCCTCCTCTTCGGGTCGCTGAGTCCCCCTTTGGGTCGCTGAGCCCCCTTGGGTCGCTGAGCCCCCCTCTTTGGGTCGCTGAGCTTGTCGAAGCGTCGGGCCCTTCGACAAGCTCAGGGACCCAGGGGGGCGGCTCAGGGACCCAGGGGGGCGACTCAGGGACCCAGCGGAGGGCGACTCAGGGACCCAGGGGAGGCGACTCGGCGTCAGGGTGCGAGACGCAGCAGCATCCGTGCCACGACGAACCGCGCCTGACCCCGCGAGGTGCGCGGGTCGTAGCCCAACTGCTCGATCAGGGCGGTCAGCCGCTCCTGCACACTGGAGTGATGCCGACCGAGACGCACGGCCGCGGCACGGACGCTCTGCTCGTCGACCACCGCGTCGAGCAGCTCGCGACTGCGATCGTCGAGGGCGGCGAGCGCAGCGGCATCCGGATGCAGTGCTCGTGATTCCGCAGCCTCGGCGATGAGCAGCACGGCGCCGAGATCGTCGGCGCCGACCACCGGTTCCACGGCCGTCGTCAGCCGGACCGCGATGAGCGCTGCCGTCCAGGAATCGGGGAGATGCGCGGCATCCTGCGCCGTCCCGACCCCCACCCGCAGATCGCCGGCGGCGGTCCAGACGTGCTCCTCATCGGTGTCGGCCGGGATGATCGTCGCGCGGGTCAGACCGTGCCTGGTCGCGACCACGGCGGATGGATGCTGCGGCAGTGGCGCCGGGTCAGGTGGCGAGGCGACGACCCGGAGCGCGCCGGCCGACAGCCGGAGCCGCTGGAGTGCGGCCGCCCGTTCCTCCGCACTCGTGAACGTGCTGATCGCGACCTCGACGGCGCTCTCCGCATCGCCGGCACGTCGCGCCCGCAGGATGCCGAGCGCGAGGGTCAGTCGCTCGAGGATCATCGCGTCGTTCGTATGCGGGTCGCCTTCGCGCTCGATCCAGGCGACCGCATCGGGTCCGCTCTCGCGCAGCATCCATCGCCCGCCCGGGTCGACGGGCTCGATCCGGACCCCGTCGGCCCTGACCCGGATGATCCGGCGCGAATCCCGCTGCCCGACGGTCGCTCCGCTGAGCACAGCGGCCCCGCGGAGCATGCTCTCGACGCCGACCGAACGCGCGACCAGCGTGTCGAAGTAGGAGACGACCTTGAGCGTCTCGCTCGCGTCCGGATCGAGGGCGGTGAGCCGCCCCAGCAGATCTTGCATGTCGGGCTCCATCGCACGGGGATTCCACCCTACGGGGTCGGCCGGCGACCGCGAGGGTGGAGCGGATCAGCCGAGCAGGCGGTTGACCCAGTCGTCGCGCGCCGCGACCATTGCCTGCGCGACCGCGGAGTGCGGGGCGAAGCCGTCGAAGCCGTGGAATCCGCCGGCCCACACGTGGAGTTCGGCCTGGACCCCGGCTTCCCAGAGCTTCGAGGCGTAGGCGACGTCCTCGTCACGGAACACCTCGGCGCTGCCGCAGTCGATGAACGCCGGCGGAAGGCCGGAGAGGTCGGTCGCCCGAGCCGGCGCGGCATAGATGGAGACCTCGTCGGTGCCGACCCGATCGCCGAGCAGCGCAGTCCAGCCGGTGACGTTGGAGCCGCGGTCCCACACGCCGATGCCGTCGACCTGCTTCGTGGACACGGTCTCGTCGCGGTCATCGAGCATCGGGTAGATGAGCAGCTGCCCGATCAGCGCCGGGCCCTTGCGGTCACGGGCGAGCAGGGCCGTGCCGGCCGCGAGACCGCCCCCTGCGCTGCCGCCGCCGATCAGGATGCGGCTCGCCTCGATGCCGAGCTCCTGCGCGTGCTCGGCCGTCCAGACGAGGCCCGCGTAGCAGTCCTCGACGGGATACGGGTCGGGGAACTCCGGCGCCAGGCGGTACTCGACCGTGACGATGACGCCGTTGAACCGTTCAGCCCAGTCGAGGAAGCCCGCGACGCCGAGCCAGCGGTTGCCGAGGATCATGCCGCCGCCGTGCGTGTGGAAGAACCCCGGGCCCGTGCCGGTCCGGCCTGCCTTCGCGACCACCGAGACGACGATCTCGTCGCCGTCGTGGCCGGCGATCGTCACGTCCCGACGGGTGAAGCCGCGCTCGTCGAGCAGCGCGAAGACATCCTCCGTTCCTGTCACCGGCGATTGCCGCAGCAGTGGGATCATCTCGGGCGTGAGGGTCGACGGCATCTGGTCGCCGATGAGGGCGAGGGCTGCTTCCAGCTCCGGGTCGAACGGCGGGCAGGCCAGGGTCGTTTCAGCCATCAGAACTCCTTTGTTCTCGTGTTCTCGCCGTCTGCGTGGCGGCGTCCCGCCAGCATCCTGCACGTCCAAGTCGAGCGTAACCCGCCGCCCGGTACCGCTTCGGCGCGGTTCATCCGCCGGTTGGCGGGCTCACGGTGTCCCCTCGTTCCGGTCGCAGTTCGTGCTCCCCCGCTCCGTTCCGGTCGCAGTTGATGTCGCCCCGGCGCGGATCAGGCGGCACGAAGTGCGACCGGAACACCTTCGACAGGCTCAGGGACCCAGCCAACCCAACCGCCCAGCCGGCTCGGGGAAGCGACGAGCTCAGGAGGCGAGCGACAGGCCAGCGGCGAGCGCGAAGCCGAGCACGGTGGCGAGGCCGGTGGACTCCTTGGCCTTGGACTGCGCCTCGGGGATCATCGAGTCGACGAGCATCACGAGCAGGGCGCCCGCTGCGAAGCCGCTCGCCGCCGCCCGGAAGTCATCGCCGGTCGCGCTGGCGAGCAGGAAGCCGGCGACCGTGGCGAGCGCGCAGATCACGGCGACCCCGGCCCACAGGAGCAGCACGCGCGACTTCGCCATGCCGCCGTCCAGCAGATCGGATGCCGAGCCGATCGACTCCGGCAGGTTCGAGACGAGGATCGCGATCACCAGCGCGACGCTGACCGGTTCACCGGAGGCCAGGCCGATGCCGAGCACCAGCTGCTCGGGGATGCCGTCGAGCAGCGCGCCGACCGCGAGCTGTCCGCCGCCGGCCTGCGACTTCTTCTTCGCGGCCCGAGCGTCGAGGATGCGAGCGGCGATGTAGTAGCTGAGCGCGCCGGCTGCGACCCCGCCGACGAGCGGGATGGGCCCTGCGAGGTCGAGACCCTCTTCCCACAGCTCGAAGGCGATCGACGCCATGAGCGCACCGGCGCCGAAGCCGAGCACGATGCCCAGCCAGCGCGGCGGCCACTTCCGAAGGAGCGCGAGCACCGCGCCGACGAACAGGGGAGCCGCGGCCACCGTCCCCCACAGCACTGCGTCGCCCATGCGCACCTCCGTCTCGCGACCACTCTCCCACTCCTGCGCGAGAACCCGATTGCCGACCCGCCCCTTTGTGTGCGAGCCACCCCGTTGCATACGTCGCACACGGGCCGGCTCGCGGGCAAAGGGGCCGCTCGGCGCGGATGTGCTCGCGCCGCCCGCGGATAGACTGGGAACCATGTCCAAGGTCCTCCAGTCTCTTCCCGTCGGCGAGCGCGTCGGCATCGCCTTCTCCGGAGGACTCGACACCTCCGTCGCCGTCGCCTGGATGCGCGAGAAGGGTGCGGTGCCCTTCACGTACACCGGCGATCTCGGCCAGTACGACGAAGACGACATCGCGTCGATCCCCGGCCGCGCGCTCGAGTACGGGGCCGAGGCATCCCGCCTGGTCGACTGCAGGACCGCCCTGGTCGAAGAGGGCCTGGTCGCCCTCTCCTGCGGCGCCTTCCACATCCGCTCCGGCGGCAAGACGTACTTCAACACGACACCCCTCGGCCGCGCGGTCACCGGCACGATGCTGGTGCGCGCGATGAAGGAGGACGGTGTCGACATCTGGGGCGACGGCTCCACCTACAAGGGCAACGACATCGAGCGGTTCTACCGCTACGGCCTGCTCGCCAACCCGCGCCTCCGCGTGTACAAGCCGTGGCTCGACGCCGACTTCGTCACCGAGCTCGGCGGCCGCAAGGAGATGAGCGACTGGCTCGTCGCCCGCGACTTCCCGTACCGCGACTCCGCCGAGAAGGCCTACTCGACCGACGCGAACATCTGGGGTGCGACGCACGAGGCCAAGACGCTCGAGCACCTCGACGTCTCGCTCGAGACCGTCGATCCGATCATGGGCGTGAAGTTCTGGGATCCCTCCGTCGCGATCGAGACCGAGGACGTCACCGTGACCTTCGAGGCGGGTCGCCCCGTCGCGATCAACGGCGTCGAGTACAGCGACCCGGTGGCGCTCGTCATGGAGGCGAACACGATCGGCGGACGCCACGGCCTCGGCATGAGCGACCAGATCGAGAACCGCATCATCGAGGCGAAGTCGCGCGGCATCTACGAGGCACCTGCCATGGCGCTGCTGTTCATCGCGTACGAGCGTCTCGTCAACGGCATCCTCAACGAGGACACCCTCGCGACCTACCACGAGCAGGGCCGCCGCCTCGGCCGCCTCATGTACGAGGGACGCTGGCTCGAGCCGCAGTCGCTCATGCTGCGCGAGTCGATCCAGCGCTGGGTCGGCCTCACGATCTCGGGCACGGTCACCATCCGCCTGCGCCGTGGCGACGACTGGACGATCCTCGACACCGTCTCCCCGAACCTCTCGTACGGCCCGGAGAAGCTGTCGATGGAGCGCGTCGGCGACGCCGCCTTCGGCCCGGTCGACCGCATCGGCCAGCTCACCATGCGCAACCTCGACATCGCGGACTCCCGCTCGCGCCTCGAGCAGTACGCGGGCCTCGGACTCATCGGCGGAGCGACCGGCGAGCTCGTCGGTCGCGTGACCGCCGGGGAGTCCGGCGAGATCACCGGCGCGGTCGAAGACGTCAACGAGCAGCTCGCGGATGCCGTCGACACGGCTTCCGAGCGGGCTGCGTTCGACTCCGGCACGGACTGATCCTTCGGCAGCTCGGGAACCATCGAGCAGAAGGGGCGGATGCTGCGGCATCCGCCCCTTCTGCGTTCCCGGGCGACGCGAGAGGATGCTGTGAGTCCTCCGAGTTATCTTGCACACTACTGTGCATGATACGTACGATGGAGGCATGACCTCCCGTGCACCCCGCCGTGACGCCGTCGAGAACCGGATCGGCATCCTGTCTGCGGCCCGCTCCGCGCTCGCGGTCGATCCGCACGCCTCGATCGACACGATCGCCCGCAGCGCCGGGCTCTCACGGCGAACCCTCTACGGGCACTTCGGCGACCGCGAGGCCCTGATCCGCGAGCTCATCGCGCACGGGGCGCAGCGCTTCAACGCGATCGCCGCATCGGTGACTGACCCCGATGCCCGGATCGCCCTCGCCCGCCTCGCCGCTCGGCTGTGGCAGGAGACCGCGCACGTGCAGGTCACCGCCGCCCTCGCGCTCGACGAATCGCACGTGGACCACACCGCTGAGGCGCTCGCTCCGCTGCGCCGCACCGTCGCCGATCTCACACGACGCGGGCAGGACGAGGGCGTCTTCCGCACCGACATCGCCGCGCCGACACTCGCCCGACTGATCGAGGAGATGGCGCGCGTCGTCGTGTCGCGCACCGACGCATCGCTGCCGGATGCCGCGAACGTCGCCGTCAGCGCTGTGCTCTCGGTCGCCGGACTCTCCTGGCGAGAGGCCGACGAACTGCTGCGGACGCATCCCGAGATCCTGTCCCCCGAGACCATGGAGGCGCACGCATGAGGATCACTCTGCATGAGGTGAGCAAGGGGCGCGGCGGGCAGGCCCTCCCCACGACGAGCCTCGAGTTCCACACCGGAGCCGTCCGGTTCGCGATCGCGGAGACCGAGCAGCGCCCGACCGTGCTCGGCCTGATCGCGAGTGGGCGGATGCGGCCGGAGACCGGCCGGGTGACCATCGACGGCGTCCCGAAGACCAAGGAGATCCGCCGACGCGTCGCGCTGGTCGATGCGCCGGATGTCAGTGATCCGCACGCCGACATCACACTCGCCGGCGTCGTCGGCGAGGAGCTCATGTTCGCAGGCGTCGGCGCGACCCCGCTGCACGCGCGGCGCTGGCTCACGCAGCTCGGCTTCCACGAACTCGCCTCGGTTCCGATCGGTAACATCGACCCCGCCGCTCGAGTGCGCATCCTGTGCGAGCTGGCGGTGCTCCGCGAGGGCGTCGACGGCGTCGTGCTCGTCTCGCCCGACCGTCACGGCGGCAGTCCGGACGGGTGGTGGCGCATCGCAGGCGAGTTCGCCGACCGCGGCTACGCGATGCTCGTGATCGTCGGCGGCTCGGCTGCCGTTGCGCTGGAGCGGATGCAGGAGCTCGGCGCCATCAACGCCTCCGGCCCGATCGAGCCGCTCGTGCTGCCGGACGAGCCCGAGGCGGATGACGCCGGCGCAGACACCGATGACGACTCTCTCCGCCCTTCGACGGACTCAGGGACCGACGCTGACGAATTCGCCCCCGCGACGGTCGAGGACACCCCCGACCCCTCGGATGCTGCGCCCGACCCCGGGGTTGCTGCGCCCGACCCCTCGGATGCGGCGCCCGACCCCTGGGTTGCTGAGCCTGTCGAAGCACCCGATACCGAAGCACCCGATACCGACCCGGCCGAGACCGACACCACCGAGAACGGAGCCACGCGATGAAGGTTCCCTCCATGATCGCCGCCGAGCTGCGGCGACTCACCGCGAGCAGGATGGGCGTGATCGCGCTCATCGCACTCGTGTGCGTGCCGATCCTCTACGGCGGCCTCTACCTGTGGGCGAATCAGGACCCGTACGCGAAGTTCCCCGACGTCCCGGTGGCGCTCGTCGTGGCCGACGAGGGCGCCCCGACGCCGACGACCGGCAACGAGGCTCCGACCGGCGAGACCGTGAACTACGGCGAGGATGTCGCCGAGAACCTCATCGAGGGCAACGCCTTCGACTGGCAGCGGATGACGGCAGACGAGGCATCCGACGCGCTCCGCGATGGCACCGTCGACTTCACCGTGACGGTCCCGACCGACTTCTCGGCTGCGCTCACCTCGGCGGCGGGCGATGCCCCGCACCAAGCCCGCATCGAGCTCGAGACCAACGACGCGAACAACTACCTCGCATCGTCGATGGGCACGCAGGCCGTCGAGAAGATCCGCAGTTCGGTGGCCGAGATGGTCGGCAGCGAGGCGGCCGAACGACTGCTCACCGGATTGAGCGATGTGCGCGACAACCTGGTGACGGCCGTGGACGGCGTGACGCAGCTGACGGACGGCGCGAACACCGCGGCATCCGGCAGCACCACGCTCGCCGACGGCACGGCGCAGCTCGCCGACGGCACAGCGCAGCTCGCGACCGGCGCACAGACCCTCGCAAGCGGAGCGCAGACGCTCGCGGGCGGCGCGCAGCAGGTCAGCGACGGCAACCGTCAGCTCGCCGACGTCGCCGACCGTGCCGGCGATGCGGTCCAGCAGGCTGCGAACGCCCTGCCCCAGGTGCGCACCGACATCGCGAATGCGCTGACCGAGCAGGGCCTCACCCCCGAGGAGGTCGACCAGGTCCTCGCGAAGCTCGACCCCCTCGGTGCCCGCCTGCAGGAGGGCAACGCACAGGTGCAGGGTGCCGTCGGCAAGGTCGACCAGCTCGCCGCCGGCGCGGCATCCCTCGCCTCGGGCGCCACCGAACTCGCATCGGGCGCCGGCACGCTCGCATCCGGCGCCGGCACCGTCGCGACCGGAGCCGCCTCCGCGAACGCGGGTGCGGCGCAGTTGCGGGACGGACTGCAGACCCTGGCATCGGGCACGGCCGAGCTGCGCGACGGACTCTCGAGCGGCGTCGATGCCATCCCGGCATCCACTCCCGAGCTGCGAACCCTGCAGGCCGACACGATCGCCGACCCGGTGCAGGTGTCGAGCGACAAGGTCGCCTCCGCGGAGGACTATGGCGCAGGCCTCGCCCCGTTCTTCGCCGCACTGTCGGCGTGGATCGGCATCTACGCGCTGTTCCTGATCGTGAAGCCGATCTCGCGGCGGGCGATCACCGCTCTGCACTCCCCCGTGCGCATCACGCTCGCGGGCTGGATGACGCCTGCCATGCTCGGCGCCGTGCAGATGGTCGGCCTGATGGGCATCCTCGCCCTCACACTCGGCTTCACGTTCAACCATCCGCTCGGCACGCTCGGGGTGATGGTGTTCGCTTCGGCCACGTTCGCGGCGATCATCCTGGCGCTGAACGTCTGGCTCGGGTCGGTCGGGCAGTTCCTCGGCCTCGTGCTCATGGTGCTGCAGCTCGTCACCGCCGGCGGCACGTTCCCCTGGCAGACTCTTCCTGCACCGCTGGCCGCGCTGCATCACGTGCTGCCGCTCGGTTATGTCGTCGACGCGATGCGCCAGCTCATGTACGGCGGCAGCATGGGTCGCGCGGGCTGGGATCTCGCGGTGCTCGGGATGTGGCTCGTCGGCGCGCTGCTGTTCGCGATGCTCGGGGTCACCCGCATGACGCATCGACGCACACTGCGCGACCTGCAGCCGAGCCTGATCGGGTGATCCGCTCCGCGCGCGGCGGCACTGCGGGTCCCCGCGCGCGGACGTGTGTGGATAGGATGCGAGAGCGCGTCCCCGACACGCGCTCTGGGGCTCGGTGGGACTGAGTCCCACCTGGCTACCCGAAAGTGTTCTCGACGATGATGACCGATTCGCAGACGACTGCCGTCCCCTCACGCCCCTCGCTCGGCGTCCGCATCGGACGCATCGCGTTCCTCGTGGTGGCCGGCATCGTCGTGGTCGCGGTCGCCGCGGCGTTCTTCGTCACCTGGACGATCCAGCGCTCGTTCCCGCAGACGTCCGGCTCGCTCGAACTCGACGGCCTCTCCGCCGAGGTCACGGTGCAGCGCGATTCGCAGGGCATTCCGACCATCACGGCTGACACCACGGGCGACCTGTTCTTCGCCGAAGGCTTCGTGCACGCGCAGGACCGGTTCTTCGAGATGGACTTCCGACGCCACGTCACGGCAGGACGCGTCGCCGAGATGTTCGGTGAATCGCAGGCGGGAACGGATGCCTTCCTCCGCACGCTCGGCTGGCGCACGGTCGCCGAGGCCGAAGTCGACGCGATGGACGAGACGACCCTCGGCTACTACGAGGCATACGCCGACGGGGTGAACGCGTATCTCGCATCGCGCTCCGGAGCGGAGCTCTCATTGGAATATGCCGTGATCGGCATGCAGAATCCGGACTATCGACCCGAACCCTGGGAGCCGGCGGATTCGGTCGCCTGGCTCAAGGCCATGGCCTGGGACCTCCGCGGCAACATCGAGGACGAGACCGAGCGCGCTCTGCTCGCCGCCGAACTCGACGGCGGCGACGGTGCGACTGCCACCCCGGAGACGCAGGCCCTCCTGGAGAAGCTCTATCCCGCGTATCCCTTCGACGAGAATCCCGTGATCGTGCCGAAGATCACGGCCGTGCAGGAGGGCGGCACCGACGCGGACGCCGCGTCGGCCACGCTGCCGGACGACACCGGCATCCAGGAGGCGAGCACCACGATCGAGTGGGAGGAGACCTCCAGCGTGATCGAGGCGGCGAGCATCCTGGTCGGCGACGTGGGTGAGGGGATCGGATCGAACTCGTGGGTCGTCTCCGGCTCGCTCACCGAATCGGGGATGCCGCTGCTGGCCAACGATCCGCACCTCGGCGCCTCGCTGCCGTCGGTCTGGTACCAGGTGCAGCTCAAGTGCTCGACGGTCGATGACGAGTGCCCCTTCGATGTCGGCGGGTTCTCGTTCTCAGGGCTCCCAGGGGTCGTCATCGGCCACAACCAGAGCATCGCCTGGGGCTTCACCAACCTCACCACCGACGTGACCGACCTGTACGTCGAGCGGATCGAAGGCGACCAGTACTGGCGTGACGGCGCGCTCGTGCCGCTGGAGGAACGCACCGAGACCATCAAGGTCGCGGGTGGTGACGACATCGAGCTGACCATCCGGTCGACCGGCCACGGACCGATCATCTCCGGACTGACCGACGCCTCCTCCGCGATCGCGGAGGACCCGCTTCCGGGACTGACGGCGGACCCTTCGACGGGCTCAGGGGCCCAGGAGGGGACTTCAGGGACCCAGGAGGGGACTTCAGGGACCCAGGTGGTGCCGCCCGGGAGCGGCGCAGATGCCGAGTACGCGGTGAGCCTTCGGTGGACCGCCCTCGACCCCGGCACCGCCGCGACCGCCATCTTCGCGCTCTCGACCGCGCAGGACTTCGAGGGCTTCCGTGCTGCGGCATCTCTCTTCGATGTCCCGGCGCAGAACCTCATCTACGCCGACACCTCCGGCAACATCGGCTACCAGACCCCTGGTCGACTGCCGATCCGCGGAGCTGGTGACGGATGGATGCCGCAGCCCGGTTGGGACAGCAGCTACGACTGGACCGGGTTCATCCCCTTCGAGGAGCTGCCGGTGTCGTACAACCCGAGCTCGGGCTACATCGTGACGGCGAACAACGCGATCGTCGCTGACGACTACGCGTACTTCCTCTCGCGCGACTGGGACTACGGCTACCGTGCGGCACGCATCGTGCACCTGATCGAGCGCAGGGCGGCAGTCGCACCGCTCACCGCCGAGGACATGCGCGAGATCCAGATGGACAGCGAGATGTGGATCGGCAAGCGGCTGGCCACCGCACTCGGCGACATCGAGGTGTCCGGTGCCGGGCCGAAGGCCGCCGTCGACCTGCTGCAGACCTGGGATGCGCAGAACGCGGCGTCGTCCGCCGGCGCCGCCTATGCGAACGTGCTGTGGTCGAACCTCGTGCAGAACGTCTTCGCCGACCGCGAGCAGCCGCTGCCGAGCGACGGGCAGGGACGACTGTTCACGGTCGTCTCGACCATGCTCGACGACCCCGCCGATCCGCTCTGGACCAACGAGAAGCTCGGCGTCGCCGGCATGCCCGAGATGCTCGCACGGTCGGCGGAGGATGCCTACGACGAGCTGTCCGCCAGACAGGGCACCGACGTCGACCGGTGGAACTGGGGCGACCTGCACGCGATCACGCTCACGAGCGACACGCTCGGCTCATCCGGCATCGCACCGATCGAGGCACTGTTCAACCGCGGCCCGTACCCGGTGAGCGGCGGGGCCTCGGTCGTGAACGCGACGGGTTGGGAGATCGGATCCGACTACTCGACGACGACGGTCCCGTCGATGCGCATGGTCGTCGATCTCGCCGACCTGGACGCCTCATCGTGGAACCATCTGACCGGCGCATCGGGGCATGCGTTCCACGCGAACTACGTGGATCAGACTGCGGACTGGGCAGCCGGCGTGCAGCGGCCGTGGGCCTTCTCGCCGAAGCAGGTGGATGCCGCGACCGTCGACACGCTGGTGCTGACGCCGGCGGGCTGAGGCCGGGCCCCTGAGCCTGGGCCCCTGAGCCTGTCGAAGGGAGACGGGCGAAGGGTCCGCTCAGCCGGGTCGGCTAGCGTTGATGGGTGCCATCCAGTTACCTCGCCCCGAAGGGCACCCCAGTCACGCTCCTCGAGTTCGAGCACGCCGGAGCGACGCTGATCGCTGAATCCTTCGGCGAGGGTGCGCACACGTTCCTGCTGCTGCACGGCATCGGCATGGGCCGCAGCGTCTATCTCGATGTGGTGCAGCGCCTCCGCGGCCGCGTGATCGCCCTCGATCTCCCTGGGTTCGGCGAGGCACCGGAGCCCACGCGCAACCTGACGATGGAGCGGCACGCCGACCTCGTCGCAGCGTACCTGCGTCACGTCGGCGCCGACCCCGTCGTGGTGATCGGACACTCGATGGGCAGCCAGATCGGGGCAGAGCTGGCTGCGCGGCATCCGTCCCTCGTCGAAGGCGTGATCCTCGCGGGCCCGACGGTCAACAAGGCCGCCCGCAACATCGCCGCGCAGGCCAGCTATCTGCTGACCGACCTGGTCGGCGAGCGCCCGCTCGTGATCTGGCGCGGGGCACGGGAGTACCTGCGTGGCGGACCGCACCTGATCCGCAAGATGCGCGCCACCATCGTGCATCAGCCGGAGAAGGCCTTCGCGCGCATCGACTGCCCCGTGCTGGTGCTGCGCGGGGAAGACGACCCGCTCGCGCCGATGAGCTGGTGCCAGGAGATCATCGACGAGATCCCCGGCGCGCAGCTGGAAGTGATTCCCGACCACGGTCACGGCACGCTGATCAGCGACTCCCAGCCGGCCGCACGCCTCATCCAGGCCTTCGCCGACGCGCTCTGACGCGGCAGCACCCGACGTCAGGGGTAGCGGCGGAACATGACGAAGTCCCTGTCGGACTCGTCGAGCGCTTTCGTCAGCGCCGGGTCGACCGCGAAACCGTCAGGGTCTGGCTTCCTCGCCGGGCGGGGACGCCGCATCAGCACCCCGAACCACACGGCGGTGATCGCCACGAAGATCACGAAGAACGTCTCCATGCTGGCACGGTAGCCTGCCGCGGACACGCTGTCCAGAGCAGTCAGCCGGCAGCGGGCGGGGTCTGCTTCGAGTCCGCGAGCTCGTCGACCACGAGCGTGTGCTGATCGGTGGTGCCGTTGCGATACGCCTGGCGGCCGACCATGTGCGCCGACAGCGGCGCGGTCGCGAACTGCATCAGCACGACCGGCGTCACCAGGGCGAGGCCCAGGAGGATGCCGCCGACGCTGCGCTGCGACAGCGCGACCGCGAGGCAGATCAGCACCAGGCCGAGCACCTGCGGCTTCGTCGCCGCGTGCAGCCGCGACGGCACGTCACGGAAGTGCAGCAGTCCGACCGCAGCAGAGAGGCAGAGGATCGCACCGAGCAGGATCAGCACGAGCACGGCCACGTCGATGACGGAGTCGGGGATCATCAGACCGAAGACGTTCATGGTGCCGTGTTGTCCCTTCTCGCGACGAAACGGGCGACCGCGATCGAGCCGAAGACGCCGATCGCGGCGATGATCAGCATCACCGGGATGCTGCGGGTGTGGCCGTTGATCGCCATCTCGGCACCGAGCACGCACATCACCTCGGTGAGCAGCACGTCGGAGGCGACCGCTCGGTCGAGGATCGACGGGCCGCGCACGACACGGATCAGCGTGAGGATCGCTGCGATACCGAACACGATCATGATCAGGAGCAGCAGCACGTTCATCGGACACCGCCCTTCTTGCCGACGGCGCGTTCATCGGCCCTGAGTGCACGGTACTGCGCAGGGTCTCCGAGCGCACGCACGATCCGGCGCTCCCAGAGCAGCACGCCGTCTCGCTGCTTCTCGACGTCTGCCCGGTTGCGCACGCCGATCACGTGCAGGTAGAGGATGCGGCGGTCGCGGTCGGCCTCGACGATGAGCGATCCGGGGATCAGCGAGGAGGTGACGGCGACGTGCGTCATGACCAGATCGTCGGCGTAGCGCAGTGGAACCGCGATGATCGCGGCCCCCGGCTGTCGGCGGAAGTCGAACACCTGCACCGTGACCGAGAGCGCACCCCGCACCACCGCGAACAGGAACTGGACCACGAACAGGAAGCCGTACCAGAGGTTGATCCGGCCGGAGAGTGCGATCGTCGGCAGCCGGAAGACCCTCGTGACGAAGATCGCGACGACGAGTCCGGTGAGAAACGACAGCACGGTGAACTGCGCCCACAGCAGCATCCAGAGCACCACGAGCCACGCGAGGAACGGCAGCTGCGCGCCGATGTCGCGCCACAGGTGACCCTTGTTGCGCGGACTCATCCGTCCACCTCATCCTGCAGCTGCACCAGGCTGACCGGCTCGAGGAGCGTCGCACCGATCCGATCGCACAGGGCATAGAGGGGTCCGGCGAAGACCGTGAGCGCGACGGTCACGCCGACCATGCCGGCGGTCGAGACGGTCATGATCTTCGGGATGCGGCGGCGCTCCTGCTGCTCATCCGCGGCCGGCGCGTTGCCGAGGTAGGAGATGCGTCCCTCGGTCTCGGTCGAGTCCTCCTCCTCGCGCCAGAAGGCGAGGTTCCAGGCGCGCATCAGCGCGTAGAGCGTGAGCAGCGAGGTGACGATGCCACCGATGATCAGCACGATCATGAGCGGGGTGCCGACGGACGCCGCCGCCTCGAAGAGCGCGAACTTGCCGATGAACCCGGAGAACGGCGGAAGTCCGCCCAGGTTGATGGCCGGCACGAAGTAGAGCACGGCGATCACCGGTGCGACCTTCAGCAGCCCCTTCACCCTGAGGATCGAGGTGCTGCCGGCTCGACGTTCCACGAGTCCCACCGCAAGGAACAGCGTCGTCTGCACGACGATGTGGTGGACGATGTAGTACACCGTCGCGCCGATCGCGGCCGGCGTCGCGATCGCCAGGCCGAAGATCATGTACCCGACGTGACTCACGAGGGTGAACGACAGGATTCGTTTGAGCTCCGCCTGCGCGACGGCACCCAGTACTCCCACGATCATGGTCGCGAGCGCCACGATCAGCAGCAGCGTGTCGATGCTGTTGTCGGCGAACAGCTGCGTCTCGGTGCGGATCAGCGCGTACACGCCGACCTTGGTCAGCAGACCGGCGAAGACCGCAGTGACCGGGGCGGGAGCGGTCGGGTAGGAGTCGGGCAGCCAGAACGAGACCGGGAAGATCGCGGCCTTGATGCCGAAGGCGATCACGAGCATCAGGTGCAGCACCAGCTGCGTCTCCTGCGGGAGCTCGGTCATCCGCTCGGCGATCTGCGCCATGTTCACGGTGCCGAGCGCGCCGTAGATCATGGCGATCGCTGCGAGGAACAGGATCGACGACACCAGCGACACGACGATGTACACCGCGCCGGTGCGGATGCGGGATTCGGTGCTGCCGAGCGTGATGAGCACGTACGACGCCACGAGCAGGATCTCGAAGCCGACGTAGAGGTTGAACAGATCGCCCGCGATGAACGCGTTGAAGATACCGGCGGCGAGGATCAGGTACGAGGGGTTGAAGATCGAGATCGGGGTCTCGTCAGTGCCGTCGGCGACACCCTGACCGATCGAGAACAGGAGCACCGCGAGCAGCACGATGCTCGAGATCAGCACCAGCAGGGCCGCGAGCCGGTCGACGTAGAGCACGATGCCGAAGGGCACCGGCCAGCCTCCGACCGAGACAGCGATGGGCGCTCCGGCATCCACCGCCACGAGCAGCACGGCTGCGATCACCGAGACCGCGGCGAGCGTCAGGACCGTGACGAGCACCTGCAGTCGTGCGTTGCGACCGAAGATCAGGGTGATCGCGGCGCCGAGCAGCGGCAGGCCGACGAGCAGGGGAACGAGCACGCTCACGAGCGATCCTCCCCGTCGTCGGCCGGCTTGCGCTGCGGGTGCGGCTCGTCATCACCCGTGTACGGGCGCGACGGCAGGTCGGTGGGGGCGTCGTCCTGGATGGCGGAGTGGTCTCGCATGTGGAGCACCGTGATCGGGGCGGTCTGCACGCCCACGAAGTCGGTGGTGGCCTCGTCGTCTTCCGTGTCTGCCTCGTCGTCCATGAGGTCTTCGTCTGCATCGGTGCGCTCGCGGAGCGCGATGTCGGCCTCGTCGTCCTCGACCGTGTCGGCCTGACCCAGCTGCCAGGACCGGTAGATGAGCGCGAGCAGGAAAGCGGAGACGGCGAAGGTGATCACGATCGCGGTGAGGGTGAGCGCCTGAGGCAGCGGGTCGCTCACATCTCCGTCTGCGTCGTAGAACGGGGCCCGTCCCGGCACGCCCATCACGATCAGCAGCAGCAGGTTGGTGGCGTTGCCGAGCAGTAGGAAGCCGATGAGGACGCGGGTGAGACTGCGTTCGAGCATCGCGTAGACGCCGCAGGCGAAGAGCACCGCCATGATGACGATCAGGGTCAGCGAGACATCCATCAGCTGCTCACCACCCGCTCGCGCATCTCCTGCGCCTGGCGGTCGACCTCAGCACCGAGGCTGCGCAGCACATCGAGCACGAGCCCGATCACCACGAGGTACACGCCGATGTCGAAGATGGTCGAGGTCACGAACTCCATGTGCCCGATGCCGGGGATCTCCCACTCCCAGAACGAGCTGGTGAGCGGCGCGAGGCCGAAGAACAGCGGGATGATCGCCGTACCGACCGCGAGGATCAGCCCTGCGCCGAGCAGGCGACCGGCGTCCGTCGGCGCGGCAGCGCCGAGCTCCCATCTGCCGCCGGCGATGTAGCGCATGACCAGCGCCATGCCTGCGACGAGACCGCCGGCGAAGCCACCGCCCGGGAGGTTGTGGCCGGCGAAGAGCAGGAAGATCGACACCACGATGATGGTGTGGAAGAGGATGCGGACGATCACCTCGAGCAGGATCGACCGGTTCTCCGGCTTCATCTTCTGACCGCCCACGAGCCAGGCACGAGGGCTGCTCTCGTTCTCTGCGGTCTGGAAGCGGATGCCGTCGGTCGTCTCGACCAGCGGCCGGCTGCGCGCCGCCTTGCGGGTGGCCCGCGGGAGCACCTTGGTCGCGGCGAGCAGGTCGGCCCGATGGGTGACGAACACGAGGGATGCCACGCCGGTCGCCGCGAGGACGAGCACGGAGAGCTCGCCCATGGTGTCCCAGCCACGCAGGTCGACCAGGGCGACGTTCACGACGTTCTTGCCGTGGCCGAGTTCGTAGGCGAGCTTCGGGAAGGCCGCGGAGATCGGGTCCGCGACGCGCGACTGCGTCGCGACGACCGCGATCAGGGCCATCGTGAGTCCGACGCCGATGCCGAGCAGGGCGCGCGGGATGCGGCCGACCGACGCATTGTGCTCGCCCATCCGGGCGGGAAGCCTGCGCAGCACCAGCGCGAAGGTGACCATCGTCACCGTCTCGACGAGGATCTGCGTGAGTGCGAGATCCGGGGCGCCGCTGGTCGCGAACAGCGCGACCATGCCGAGGCCTGTCACCGAGACGAGCACCACGCCCGTGTACCGCTTCTGCGCACGGACCGCGAAGATGCCGGCGGCTGCCATGATCGGCGCGACGACGATCTGCGCAGGGGTGTGCCAGGCGGAGAGGTTGAATCGGTCGATGTCGCTCGCGACGAGGGCCGTGACCTCGGCCGCGACGAACACCACGAAGATGGTGCCGACGTAGACGGGAAGCGAACCGCGCTGCGTCAGGGTCGTGCTGAGCACCGACAGCCGGTCGACGCCGCGCATGACGAGGTAGTAGGCGTCTGCGGCTGTGAAGCGCAGCAGCCGCGGCTTGCGGTCCCAGCCGGTGCGGCGGGTCAGCAGGAACAGACCGACGCCGAGCAGGATCGACAGGATCGAGATGCCGAGCGCAGGCTCGAAGCCGTGCCAGAGCGCCAGGTGTCCCGGCCCCTCGGTCGCATCGCCGGTCGCGGGGTCGAGACCGGGGGTCGCCGTGAGCGCGTAGCCCTGCAGCGCGATGTCGAGTGCGGGGGCGCCGATGCCAGCGGCGAGCGTGACGCCGGCGAGGATGATCGGCGCTGACAGGAATCCGACGGGCGGGTCGGGCCAGGCCGTCGTCGGCAGCTGCTGCCCCTGCGCGTCGCGCTTGGTCCAGAACGCTCCCCAGAGGAAGCGCACCCCGTATGCCGCGGTGAGCATGGATCCGAGTCCGACGCCGATGATGGCCACGAGTCCCCAGGCGGAGCCGCCGAGCGCGTCGTCGAGCAGAGCGGTGAGGGTCGACTCCTTCGCGACGAATCCGATGGTCGGAGCGATGCCGGCCATCGAGGCCACCGAGATGAACGCGGCGGTCGCCATGACCGGGGCCTGCCGCCCGACGCCGGAGAGCTCGGTGATGTCACGGGTGGAGAGCTGGCGGTCGATCACGCCGACGATGAGGAACAGCGCCGACTTGAAGAGGGCATGCCCGATCACGAGCGCGAGGCCGGCGAGGGCCGATGCCTGGGTGCCGTAGCCGACCACGAGGGCGAAGAATCCGAGCTGGCTGACGGTGCCGAAGGCGAGGATGCGCTTGAGGTCGGTCTCGCGGAGGGCCTGAATCCCGCCGAGCAGCATCGTGATGATGCCGAGCGTGATCACGATCGGCCGCCAGGGAGCGCTGAACGCGAAGATCGGCGCGAAGCGCGCGATCAGGTAGATACCGGCCTTGACCATCGCCGCTGCGTGCAGGTAGGCGCTCACGGGGGTCGGCGCCGCCATCGCACCGGGGAGCCAGAAGTGGAACGGGAAGAGGGCCGACTTGCTGATGGCGCCGATGAGGAGCATCACGATCGCAGCGTCGATCACGGGGCCGGTGGGGGCGAGCTCCAGGATCTCGCGGATGCTGGACGTGCCGGCATCCACGACCAGCAGCACCACGCCGACGAACATCACGAGCCCGCCGAGGGTCGTGACCAGCAGCGCCTGCAACGCGGCACGTCGGCTGGCGGCACGGCGTCGGTAATGACCGATCAGGAGGTACGAGAGGATGCTCGTCACCTCCCAGAACATGACGAGCATCACCAGGTCGTCGGTGAGCACGAGACCGTACATGGCACCGGCGAATCCGAGCAGGACGCCCGCGAACTGGCCGATCCCTGCCGAGTCGTCGTGGAAATACCAGCGGCAGTACAGGAGCACGAGCGCCCCGACGCCGGTCACGATCAGGGTGAGCACCCAGCCGAGCACGTCCATGTGCATGGAGAGGTTGAGCCCGAGCTGGGGGATCCACGACAGCGAGACGAACGGCGGATCGCCGTCGAGCACCTGCGGTGTCATGACGAGCGCATGCACGAATGCGGCGGCCGGAACGAGAGCCGCGAATGCGAAGGCCTGCGCCCCGAGCCAGCGGACCAGCACGGGCATCAGCAGCGACCCGAGGAGGAACACGGCGAGGAGCGTCAGCATATACGCGGCTCCTCGAAGCTCGTCGGCCGGTGGGCTCAGGCGGGCGGATGTGATTCCAGTTTACCGGGCGATCGGGGTCTTCGGGTCCACGGTCCTGTGTTCGGGAGCGCTCAATGGTCCTTTTTCGACCCGAATCACAGCATTCTGCCCAATGGAGACTGCCCGGAACGCACATTCAGTCTCGTTCGCAGGCAACGCGTGCGGCGACGGGTCGTCGTGGGAGAGTAGCGATCATGCAGCGGGCGTGGGTGCGAGAGACGGCGGGGTGGCTCGGCGCCCTCGCGACCGCGCTGATCGTGAGCGGCCAGGTCGCCTCCTCCGCTCGTGCCGACCTGGTGTTCCGCGACGGAGACTCGCTCATCGTGGCGATGTTCGCCCGCGCGATCCTCGACGGCACCGCGTCGGATTGGGCCATGTCGAGCGTGCTCTTCCTGCCGGAGTCGACCGTGTTCGCCGGGCTCGATGCGCTGCTGCCGTTCGACGTGAACGGTGTGCTCGCGGCGAGCTCGGTGCTCAATCTGCTCGCGCTCTACGGCGCGATCCGCGTGGCGGCAGGGCGCGCTGGTGACGGCATGGCACCCGTCGCGTGGTCGATCATCGCGCTCGGCGTGTTCGGACTGCTCGCCGTCACCGACGTCTCAGGATCGCGCGATTCGCTGGACCTCGCATCGCTGCAGCTGACCACGACCTACTACTCCGCGACCGTGGTCGCGGTCGTGCTCTCCGTCGGCCTGGTGCGCCGACACCTCGAGAGCACCAGACGCGGACTCGCACTGCGCATCGCGCTCGGAGCGGTGGCCGCGATCGCGACGCTGTCGAACCCGCTCTTCGCGGCGTGGGCGGCCGCGCCGCTCACGGTCATCCTCGTCGCCCTGAGCATCCGCCGCGGCGGCCGCACTCGGATGCTCTCCGTGCTCACGATCCTGCTCGGCGGGGTCGCCATCGGCTTCCTCGCCCGTATTCCATTCTCGGCATGGATCGCCAACACGGGAGCCGGCTACGTCCAGCCGGAGCTCTGGATGCAATCCATCGGCTACTACGCCCACCTGCTCGGCGAGCGCCTGGCCTCCCCACTCGGTGCGATCGGGGGCGTGCTCACCCTCGCGCTGCTCGCACTCGCCGTCCTGCGGTCGATCCGCGCCACGCACACGGGAGAGCTCGTGATCGCCCTGGCCGCATGGGTCATGCCGGTGCTGGTGGCGATCGGGGCGATCGCGCTCGGGACACACGCCGCTCGCTACCTGCAGCCGGTCGCCTTCGCGCCGGTGCTCGCGCTCGTCGCGTGCCCACGGCTGTTCACGATGCCACGCCGCGTCGCCCGCCAGACCATCGGCGCGGTCGCTGTGCTCCTGCTCGTCGGGTCGGCGCTCAGCATCCCGCGGCTGATCTCGGCCGCCGAGGCCCCGGATGCAGATCTCAGCTGCGCGAGGGATTGGGTGAACGCCTCCGGCCGCACCGGAGCCGGGCAGTTCTGGACCGTTCGCCTGCCCAAGCTGCACCTCGACGATCCGGCACGACTGGTGCAGGTCGACCACATGCTGAACGGATATGCCTGGCTGGTCGACCGCCGAGATCTCGATGCCGGCGCGGTGTCGTTCCTCATCGAGGACGCGCAGACCGTGCAGTGGCAGCTCCCGGAAGCTGCCGTCCCCGAGCAGATCGTCGACTGCGGACGCTATCGGATCCTCGACTTCGGCGCCACGACGCTCCCCCTCGGTCCCGCCCACAGCTGACCGACCGTCACGGGTGCCGGAGCGAACTCAGCGCGTGGGCGGCGGAGCCGTGGTGGTGCCGGCGCGGAAGCGGCACGTGAAGTGCTGCGTCTCGCCGGGGAGCCCGTTCAGCATCCGAGCGACCTGCTCGCCTGCCGCACGCCCCTTGTCGACCGCCGGCTGCACACTGGTGGTCAGGAGGAGGCCGCCGAGACCGTCGACCTCGATCCCGTCGAACCCGGCGACGGAGACGTCTTCCGGCACGCGGAGTCCCAGCTCTTCCGCGGCGCGGATCACGCCCACCGCGAGCAGGTCGCTCTGCGCGATCACGGCGGTCGGGCGGTTGTCCGGGTCGGCGAGCAGCGCGCGACCGACGATGATCCCCTCGTCGATGAGGCTGCCGGAAGCCGAGATCGCCGGGGCGTCCGGGAAGACGCTGCGCAGTCCTTCGAGCCGGTCGATCGTCACATCGGTGGTCGCGGTCGCGAGGCGCTCCTCGGTGACCAGCCCGCGCACACGGTCCGCGTCGAGCGAGAGCGTGACGAACGCGACGTCCGTGTGTCCGAGGTCCTTCACATGCTGTGCGACCGCGGCGGACGCGGCGGCATTGTCGAGCGTGATCCGCGGGATGTCGCCACCCGCATCGCCCTCGATCACGACGACCGGAAGGCCGCGGCCGCGGACGATCTCGAGCGAGGCCCTGGTGCGCCCGGAGCATCCGATCAGCACGAAGGCGTCGACCGGCGCGCTGGCCAGCGCAGAGCCGTCCTCGCCCGGTTCGTCGCGCATGAGCAGGATGCCGGCGCTGAGCTCGGCCAGCCCGTCGGTGAGGCCGTCCATCATCGCGGTGGTCACCGGATCGAGGAACGCGGCGCGCAGATGCCCTTCGAGCACGACGGCGACGATCCCGCTGCGACCTCGGCGCAGCGAGGCAGCTCGGGGGTCCGGGCCGGTGTAGCCGAGATCGGCGGCCGCCGTCAGCACCCGTTCCCGCGTGGCCTCCGCGACCTTGGCCTTGCCGCTGAACACCACGGATGCGGTCGAGGTGGCCACTCCCGCCTGGCGCGCGACGTCTGCGATGGTCGCTCGACGCGGCGTCTCGTGACTGGTCATCCTTCGAGGATAGCCGTCTTCCGTTCCCACGAGTCGAATCGATTCGATAGGCTGTGCGACATGGAATCCGTCCTCACCCGTTCCCAGTTCGTCCGCTGGCGTGCCGCGATCTTCGCGATCTTCTTCGCCAGTGGACTGTCGATCGCCACCTGGGCGTCTCGCGTGCCGAGCATCAAGGCGGATCTCGATCTCGACAATGCGCAGGTGGGATTGATCCTCCTCGGCATGGGTGTCGCGTCGATCGTCGGCATCTCGACGAGCCCGGCCGTCGTCGCCCGCACTGGCGCACGCCGAGGGATGCTCGTCACGATGCTGCTCTTCGCCGTCGGCATCACGCTCGTCGGCCTGGGCGCCACGCTGTTCGCCTCGGTGCCGGTGGTGCTCATCGGTATGGTGCTGTTCGGATTCGGCAACGGCAGCCTCGACGTCATGATGAACGTCGAGGCGACGGCGATCGAGCAGCAGATGGGAAAGACCGTGCTGCCGGTGTTCCATGCGTTCTTCAGCTTAGGCACCGTGATCGGCGCCGGCATCGGCGCTCTCGCCGCGCACCTCACCACGACCGTGGCAGTCCACGCATCGATCATGGGCGCGCTGATCGCCGTCGTCGCGATCGTCTGCTTCTTCCAGGTGCCGTCGCGCGAAGCCGCGCTCGACCCGACGCCTGGCGAGCAGCAGTCCTGGGGGGACCGCATGCACGTGGCGCTCGAGGCCTGGCGCGAGCCGCGCACCTACCTGATCGGCGTGGTCATGCTCGGCATGGCGTTCGCAGAGGGCGGCGCGAACGACTGGATCGCGCTCGGCACGGAGCAGGGTCATGGCTTCGCCTCCGGCACCGGGGCCGTCGCGCTCGCGGTGTTCTCGGTCGGCATGACCGTGGTCCGCATCTTCGGCGGTCCGCTCGTCGACCGATTCGGCCGGGTCGCGGTGCTGCGCATCCTCGCGGTGGCAGCGGCATCCGGCATCCTGCTGTTCATCCTCGGCCCGAACCTGCCGCTCGTGCTCGTGGGTGCTGCGCTCTGGGGCATCGGCGCCTCGCTCGGGTTCCCGCTCGGCATGTCGGCCGCAGCGGACGACCCGGCGAAAGCAGCCGCGCGCGTCAGCGCCGCTGCGACGATCGGCTATGTCGCCTTCCTCGGCGGTCCGCCAGTGCTCGGCTTCATCAGCGAGCACATCGGCCTGCTGAACACGCTGTTCATCCTGGTGGCGCTCGTCGTGGCATCCGGCCTGTTCTCGGGCGCTGCCCGCCCGCTCCGCGAGGACGAGAAGACCGCAGCGCCGACGAAGAGCGCGTGATGATCGAACGAGACGGCCGCACCATCGGATGCCGTTAGGCTCGACGGGTGCGTCTCGTCATCGCCCGCTGCTCCGTGGACTACACGGGCCGGCTCAATGCCCATCTTCCGCTTGCCACGCGTCTGCTCGTGCACAAGGGAGACGGGAGTCTGCTCGTGCACTCCGATGGCGGCAGCTACAAGCCCCTCAACTGGATGAGCCCGCCGTGCACGCTGTCCAGCGAGGAGCCGGGCGAGGAGGAGTCGAGCGCCGGCGTCGTGGAGGTCTGGCGCGTCACGCACAAGAAGACCGGCGATGCGCTGCGCGTGCAGATCTACGAGATCCTCCACGACACCTCGCACGAGCTGGGCATCGACCCCGGCCTGCAGAAGGACGGCGTCGAGGCAGACCTGCAGCGGCTCCTCGCCGAGCAGGTGGACCGTATCTCCGAGGGCGCGACACTGGTGCGCCGCGAGTACCCCACCGCGATCGGGCCGGTCGACCTGCTGGTGAGGGATGCCGACGGCGCTGCGATCGCAGTCGAGATCAAGCGCCGCGGCGACATCGACGGCGTGGAGCAGCTCACCCGCTATCTCGAGCTGCTCGGTCGCGACCCGCACCTCTCCCCCGTGCAGGGTGTCTTCGCCGCGCAGGAGATCAAGCCGCAGGCTCGCGTGCTCGCCGAGGACCGCGGCATCCGCTGCCTCGTGCTCGACTACGACGACATGAAGGGCATCGAGTCGGGCATCCCCCGGCTGTTCTGAGCACCGGCGATCGCCGGCTGCTCGTCTCAGCGCACCGGGATCAGGTGCCGCGGCGGGCCTTCCAGTCGCGCGACAGCGACCTTGACCTCGGTCACCTCATGCTCGACCGCGATCACGCGATCGTCGACACGGTCGAATCGCGCGTCGAGCTTGGCTTCGAGGGCATCGAACCGTGCATCGCGCGTGGCGTCCTGAGCCGTTGCGCGCGTCTCGAACTTCACGTCCAGCTGCACGATACGCGTGTCCATCTGTTCGAATCGCGCGTCCACCTGCGCGAATCGCGCGTCCACCTGTACGAATCGCGCGTCCACCTGTGCGAATCGCGCGTCCATCCGATTGAGGAACCAGCCGAAGCATCCGAACATCGCGATGACGATCGTCACGACGCCCCCGATCATCGTGATCACTTCCATCGACACGAACATCCCTCCATTCTGATCCGGTCGACCGAGCCTGTCATGCCCCGGGAAGGGGGGTCTTCATGCCCGCACGGATGGTGGAGCGTGCCGCTCGCTGCACACCTGTGCAGGAACAGTCGTGCAGGCGGAGTCGACCATCCGCAGCCCATAGGCTGGAAGGCATGGCCTCTTCTCCGTACTCCTGTGTTCTCTGGGACGTCGACGGCACCATCGTCGATGCGTCGGTCGGCATCCTCCGCCGCCTGAACATCGCTCTCACGCACTTCGGTCACCCCGCGCCGACGCGAGAGGAGCTGGTGCACTGGATCGGCCCGCCGATGTTCCAGTCCTTCCAGGACCAGGCAGGGATGACCCCGGAGCAGTCCGCCGAGGCTGTCTCGTTCTACCGCACCCTCGGCAAGGCCGACGGGTACACGACTGATGTGCGCACGTACCCGGGAGTTACGGAACTCATCCATGACCTGCACGCGGCAGGCGTGCCGCAGGCCACCGCGAGCTCGAAGCCCGAGAACCAGGTCGACGCCCTGATCGACCACTTCGAACTGCGCTCCGCGTTCCTCACCACAGTCGGTGCGACGCCGGACGAGTCGACCCTCGCATCGAAGACCGACATCGTCGCCGAGGCGCTGCGCCGCCTGACCGAGCTCGGTGCCGACGTCTCGCGTCCGGTGCTCATCGGAGACCGCCACCACGACGTCGAAGGCGGCAATGCGAACGGCGTGCCGGTCATCTTCGTCGACTGGGGCTTCAGCGAGCCCAGCGAAGGCGACGAGGCGGCGTTCCGCGCGGCGACCGTGGACGATCTGCGCGCGCTGCTGCTCGCCTGATCCGGCCAGACGCTGCACGACAGACCAGCCCGAATGCACAGAACTCCCCACCGGAACCACGCTTTCGCGCGAATCCCGTCGGGGAGTTCTGTGAAATCGCCGCCTCAGAGGGGGCGGATGTTCTCAGCCTGCAGGCCCTTGGGGCCCTGCGCCACGTCGAACTCGACTCGCTGGTTCTCTTCGAGAGACCGGTAGCCGGATGACTCGATGGCGGAGTAGTGCGCGAAAACGTCAGCGCCGCCGTCGTCGGGGGAGATGAAGCCGAAGCCCTTCTCCGAGTTGAACCACTTGACCGTGCCCTGGGTGCTCATGTACTGCCTGTTCTGCTGGTGAAGAAGCCGACGCAGGTATGCCCCGACAACGCTAACGCTAGTGGAGGAGGCCCCGAGGGGAACACCCTCTTCGAGAAGGTAACCCAAATGTTGCATGAGCGGAATCTGGCCGTCATCCCGCGGGCACGCCGACGACTGCGTCGACCTGTCCCAGAAAATGGTGTGGCCCCCACCGCGGGGGGAGCGATGAGGGCCGAAGACGACCGGAGGGTGCGTCAGATTCCAGCATAACCCCTCTTTTCAATCTTTGTCCCCCAAATGGGGGACAAAACGAAAGAAAGATGCGAGGATGGTCGACAGCGGCCCCCTCGAATAGTCCATTGGGGACTGAACTACTCGAGAGGGCCCAATCGCATGCACGGATCGTCTTGCCTCTGGGGAAGGCTTCCCGTCTTCTGGGGATGACGGAGACGATCAATTCCCCTTGTGCACGCACCTTCACCATAGGGGAGTAAGCACGATCACGCTATGGAATCTTGTTCCAGACAGCGGACCGTGGAAGGTGGGGAACTGATCCGCGAGGATCGCAGGTTTCGGGAGGAGGCAGGACGAACAGCACGGAGGCACCTCCGTCGTCCTGTCTCCCTCGAATCCGCGAGGCCCGCCGGTACCCTGAAGCAGTGACCACCCTGAACAAGGACATGACGCTGTGCATCTCGCTCTCGGCGAGACCGAGTAACAACGGCACCCGCTTCCACAACTTCCTCTACGAGGCGCTCGATCTCAACTGGATCTACAAGGCGTTCGCCCCCACCGACCTCGGTCAGGCCATCGCCGGCGTGCGCGGTCTCGGAATCCGCGGCTGCGCGATCTCGATGCCCTACAAGGAGGAAGTGATCGCACTCGTCGATCGCATGGACGACTCGGCGACCGCGATCGACTCGGTGAACACGATCGTCAACGACGGTGGCGTGCTCACGGCGTACAACACGGACTACTCGGCGATCGCGCAGCTGATCGAGCGGAACGCGCTGGATCCGTCGTCGACGGTCCTGCTCCGCGGATCGGGCGGCATGGCCAAGGCGACCGCTGCCGCCTTCCGCGATGCCGGGTTCGCGCAGGTCACCGTGGTGGCGCGCAATGAAGAGGCAGGACGCGGCCTGGCCGATCTGTACGGTTTCGCCTGGGCCGCGGACGCCGAGGGACGTACCGCGGACATCCTGGTCAACGTGACGCCGATCGGCATGGCCGGCGGCGCCGAGGAGCACTCGCTGTCGTTCGACGAGCCGGCGGTCGCCGCGGCGTCCGTCGTGTTCGACGTGGTCGCACTGCCCGCTGAGACGCCGCTGGTGCGAGCAGGCAGGGCAGCCGGCAAGACGGTCATCACCGGAGCGGAGGTCGCGACGCTGCAGGCGCTCGAGCAGTTCGTGCTCTACACCGGCATCCGCCCCTCGGCCGACCAGGTTCGCGCGGCCGAGGAGCACATGCGGGCAGGCGCCTGAACTCCGCTATCTCGGGGCGAGCCACCCCTTTTCGCGCGACCGGCCGCCTTTGGGACGTCCAAAAGGGGCCGGGTCGGTGACAAAGGGCCGGGTCGGTGGGGGCTTGGCCGGGTCGGTGGGGGCTTGGCTGGGGCGGTGGGCTGCGCGAGCGTGCGGGTCGGGAAGGATCGGGTCAGGCCGCGACGGCGGCAAGGGTTTCGGTGTCCGCGGCGGGGCGTGGACGGTGGGCGGCTGCGGCGGCGATCGCCATGACAACGAGAGCGGATGCCGTCAGCGCGGCGCCGATCCAGATCGGCGAGGTGTACCCGAGTCCTGCCGAGATGCCGACGCCGCCGGCCCAGGCGCCGAGGGCGTTGCCGACGTTGAACGCACCGATGTTCGCGCCGGATGCCAGGGTGGGTGCTCCACCGGCGTAGCGCATGATGCGGCTCTGCAGGCCCGGCACGGTACCGAAGCCGAAACCGCCCATCAGCACGAGGATCGCCATGGTCGCCGGCTGCGACCACGCGAGCAGGCCGAACAGCACCAGCACCGCGGCGAGCGCGGCGATGAAGACGAGCAGCGTGCGGTCGATCGAACGGTCCGCGAGGCGTCCACCGATCGCGTTGCCCGCGACGAGTCCGAGACCGAACAGCACGAGCAGCCACGGCACAGCCGAGCTGGCGAAGCCGCCGACATCCGTCAGCGTGTAGGCGATGTAGGTGAAGGCGCCGAACATGCCGCCGTAGGCGAGGATCGTGACGGTCAGCGACAGCCAGACCTGCCCTGAGCGGAAGGCGGCGAGTTCGTGTCGAAGACTCACAGCCGGACCCGTCGACTTCGGCGCACGCACGAGCAGCGCGATGCCGAGGAGCGCGACGATGCCGATCACCGAGATCACCCAGAACGTCGATCGCCACCCGAACTGCTGACCGAGGAACGTGCCGAACGGCACGCCGAAGACGTTCGCTGCGGTGAGTCCGGTGAACATGATGGCGATCGCGCGCGCCTTCTTCTCCGGCGCGACGAGATCGGCGGCGACGACGGAGCCGATGCCGAAGAACGCGCCGTGCGAGAGCGCTGCGACGATGCGACCGGCCATCGCGACCGCGTAGTCGGGCGAGAGCGCCGTGAGCACGTTGCCGGCGATGAACAGCACCAGGAGTCCGAGCAGCACCGGCTTGCGGGGCAGTCGCGTGGTCGCTGCGGTGAGTCCGAGCGCGCCGACCACGACACTGAGCGCATAGCCGGAGATGAGCCATCCTGCGGTCGCCTCGGTGACTGCGAAGTCGCTCGCCACCTCGGGCAGCAGCCCCATGATGACGAACTCCGTGAGTCCGATGCCGAACGCGCCGATGGCGAGTGCGATGAGTCCGAGTGGCATGAGTGCGCTCCGAGATCCTCTGCTAAAGTAGTTGCAGACGCGGGATGTTGCGTCCGAGACATAATGATTGCACACGCAACTAATCTGCGCAAGCAACTACCTGTGGAGGTCACCGATGGGCATCTCAGACGACGCGGTCGAGGTCCGAGCACGCGGATGGCGCACCCTCGCCGCGCTGCACGGGATCATCGAGGCCGAACTCGAGCGCGCGCTCGGAGCATCAGCCGATCTCTCGGTCGTCGAGTACACCGTGCTCGACGCGCTGAGCCGTCAGGACGGATGGCACATGCGGATGCAGCAGCTCGCCCGCGCCACAGCCCTCAGCCCCAGCGCGACCACCCGCCTCGTCACCCGGCTCGAGGACCGGGGTCTGCTGACCCGCATCCTGTGCCTCGACGACCGTCGCGGCATCTACACGGAGCTCACTCCGGCAGGGCGCGCACTCTACGAGCAGGCGCATCCGATCCACGACGAGACCCTCGAGCGCACGCTCGGCGAAGCCGGTGAACAGCCGGAGCTCGCACCGGTCGTGCACGCGCTGCAGGGGAGCAGCATCAGCGCCTGACCGCGTTCACGCCGGCAGCGCCGACCCCTCCGCGACCGGCGTCAGCACGCGTCCACGGATGAGGAAGAGCGCGACGATCCCGAACAGGATCACCGCGATGTTCCCGGTCGCGGCGATCGCGAGCCAGATGTTCTCCGCAGCACCCTCGACGGCGGTGTCGATGCCGCCGGTCGACAGGAAGAGCGTCGGGTCCGTGAGCCCGTGCATCACGATCGCCCAGACGATGCTCCCGGTCACCCGCATCACCAGATACATGCAGATGCCGAAGAAGAACGTGTAGACCAGCAGCACGAGGATCGTGATGCTGAAGCCGACGCCGATCGCGTTCACGAGGTGCATCAGAGCGAACAGCGCCGAGGAGATCACGGCCACGACGAGCTCCTTGTGCCCGGCCTTGCGCAGCAGCGCGACGCCCGCACCGCGGGTCACCAGTTCCTCGGCGATGCCGATGAAGAGGCCGGTGATGAGCGTGACCACGACGACTCCAGGAGGGAACGAGCCGTAGTCGATGCCGATGAATCGGAAGATGATCGGGTACGCGACGACAGCCACGGCGAGCCACATCCACGGGCGACCGCCGATCGGCTGCCGCGAGAAGACCGGGGTGATCCAGCCGATGGCGGCGAGGAAGACGAGGATCACGAGTGCGCCTGCGCCGATCGGGATCAGCAGCTCGATGATCACGTTCGTGGCGCTCGCGAACGGGCCGCCGTCGATGATCATGTGGCCGAGCGTCACGCCGACGAGCTGACCGACACCGAGATACACGAGGAGGTACGCAGCCGTGACGAGGAGGGCGCGCCACCACCCGCCGCGATTCCAGAAGCCGTCCCTGTCCTGCCAGAAGTCCGCCATGCTCCACCCTCTCTCCGAGTCACCCCTCCGGCGGCTCATGTTCATCATGGCGGGGCACGCGCATCGGCGCCATCCGCCGAACCGGCGCTCCGGAAGACTGCTGCCGGGGCACCGGCCCGTTCGGCTCAATCGCGTGCGACGACGACCTTGCCGATCGTCTGCGACGTCTCGACGAGCTCATGCGCGCGACGCAGCGTCGCGGCATCCAGCGGTCCGAGGCTGGTCGTGAGCGTGGATCGGAGCACACCGTCATCGAGCAGCTGCGCGACGCGCGTCAGGAGCTCGTGCTGGAAGGCGTCCTCCGGCTCGTGGATCGGCCGGGTGAACATGAGCTCCCAGTGCCACGTGACGCTCTTCCCCTTGAGCGCGTCGATACTGCCACCGCTCTCGTCGATCGAGACCACCTCGCCGCGGGGACGGATGACCTTCGCGATCGCGTCGACGTTGCCCGGTGTGAAGGACGTGAACACATAGTCGACGCCGTCTGGCGCGATTCGAGCAACCTCGCGGGCGAAGTCGCGGCCCACGACGTGATCGGCTCCCATGTCGGTGACCCACGCGACCGAGTCGGGACGGGATGCCACGGCGATCACCGTCAACCGGGTCAATGCCTTCGCGAGCTGGATGATCAGGGAGCCGACGCCACCGGCAGCGCCGATCACGAGCAGCACTCCCTCGCTGTCCGCACCGAGGCGGAGCCGGTCGAACAGGGCCTCCCACGCGGTGATCGCGGTCAGGGGCATGGCAGCAGCCTCCGCCACCGAGACGCTCCCCGGCGCTCGACCGACGATGTTCTCGTTCACGAGATGGAACTGCGCGTTCGTGCCTGAGCGATCGATCTGCCCGGCGTAGAACACACGGTCGCCGACGGCGAAGCGGCGCGCACCCTCGCCGGTGGCGACGACCGTGCCGACAGCGTCGTAGCCGAGCACCCGTGGTGTTCCGGATGCGGCGCGGCGGCCGCGCACCTTCACATCGACGGGGTTGACGGAGACGGCGTCGATCTGGACCAGGATGTCGTGCCCCGCTGGCGTCGGCGTCGGCAGCTCGATGTCGGTCAGCGAGCCGATCTGCGAGAGCGGTCCGCCGGGAGCGGCGATGGCGGTCATGGTCTCGGGGAGTGCGGCACCCTGCACGGGCGATGCGATTCGTTCGGTCATGAAGAGACCATACCCAGACCGCCCCAGTTACCCGCAAGGGGTATTGGTTCCCTTCGGATACCATTGCAGGATGTCGACTCCAGCCGCCTGCCCCTCCGGCACCCCGCACGACGTCTACGACGCGCAATGCCCCTGTCGAGGCGTGCTCGATCTGCTTGCCGACAAGTGGAGCGCGCTCGTGATCGGCGCCCTCGACGTCGGACCTCTGCGCTTCGGCGAGCTCAAGACCCGGCTGAACGGCGTCAGCCCGAAGGTGCTCACCGCCACCCTGCGCCGGCTCGAGGACCGCGGTCTGCTGAACCGTGCGGTGTTCGCCGAGGTGCCGGTCCGCGTCGAGTACTCGCTGACCCCGCTCGGCGCCGATGCAGGTCGGCCGCTGCGCGAGTTGCGCGACTGGGTCGAGTCGAACATCGAACGGTTCCCCGCGAGCGCCTGACCGCAGACCGCGCGCTGTCAACCCACTGGGCGGGAGCGCGTCCGACGACGATCGTGGATGCTCCGAGAGCACGACCGATGCGGAGGACGCGATGAAGGCATTGACCTGGCAGGGCACACGGAAGGTGACGGTCGAGGAGGTCCCGGAGCCGAGGATCCAGCAGCCGAGCGATGCGATCATCCGCGTCACCTCGTCCGCGATCTGCGGGTCGGATCTGCATCTCTATGAGCTGCTCGGACCGTTCATCGATCGTGGCGACATCCTCGGCCACGAGCCCATGGGCGTCGTCGTGGATGTCGGTTCCGATGTCACGCGCCTGAAAGTGGGCGACCGTGTCGTGATCCCCTTCAACATCTCCTGCGGCGAGTGCTTCATGTGCCGCCGAGGTCTCCAGTCGCAGTGCGAGACGACGCAGGTACGGGAGTACGGCAGCGGCGCCGCACTGTTCGGCTACACGAAGCTCTACGGCCAGGTTCCCGGTGGGCAGGCCGAGTTCCTGCGGGTGCCGCTGGCCGACTACAACCACATTCCCGTGGCATCCGACCTGCCGGACGAGCGGTACCTCTTCCTCAGCGACATCCTGCCCACCGCGTGGCAGGGCGTCGAGTACGCCCAGGTGCCGGAGGGCGGCACTCTCGCCGTGATGGGCCTCGGCCCGGTCGGTCAGTTCGTCTCGCGGATCGGCAGGCATCGCGGGTACCGGGTGCTGGCCGTCGATCCGGTGCCGGAGCGTCGCGCCATGGCGGAACGACACGGAATCGAGACCTTCGACCTCACCGACACGGTCGTCGAGGAGTTGCGCGATCTGACCGAGGGGCGTGGTGCGGACTCGGTGGTGGATGCCGTCGGCCTCGAGGCGCACGGCAACGCCGGCGTCGAGTTCATCCAGAAGGCGGTCGGGCTGCTGCCGGATGCCGCGGCGCGGAAGCTGCTCGACACGGCAGGCATCGACCGGCTCGCTGCCGTCTACGCCTCGATCGACGTCGTGCGCCGAGGCGGCACGGTCTCACTCAGTGGGGTGTACGCCGGTGACGCCGACATCCTGCCGATGAAGACCATGTTCGACAAGCAGCTCTCACTGCGCATGGGGCAGTGCAACGTGAAGCACTGGATCGACACGCTGCTGCCGCTCGTCGAGGACGTCGCCGACCCGCTCGGCGTGATGGACCTCACGACCCACCATGCGCCGCTCGACGATGCGCCCGAGCTGTACCGGACGTTCCAGCAGAAGACCGACGGCTGCATCAAGGTCGTCCTGCATCCGTCGACCGTCTGAGCTGCCGACGACGCGCGGCGGTGCGGGGTCAGAAACGCCCCTCCCGGAACATGTTCCGGAGCGCTTCTGGCCCCGCACCGCTCGGTGCGTCAGTCTCGGTTCCGGCGCGAGCGGCGGGTGCCGATGCCAGGAGTGTCGTTGTGCGCCGACTCGTCTGGGACGGATGCTTCGGAGGAGGGGTCGACGCGCACCGTGGCACCGCCGCCCGAGTCCGCTCCGCCGCCGCCGGCCGGTGTGTCGCCGACGAAGAGCAGTTCGCCGTCACCCTCGCCCTCGCGCGCTTCGAGATGCTCGCGGATCCTGGCAGCCGCGTCAGAGTCCGCCGGCGTCGCGACGTTCGCCGGGCCGGACTCGTGCTCGTCGTCGCCATTCGCAGCTCCGCTCACTCGGCCGCGCCCCTGAGGTCGGTCGGCTCGTCCGAGCCGGTCGTGTCCGGCTCATCCCCCGGCGCGAGGTCGCCCTCGCCGTCCCTTCCGAGTTCCGCGTCGAGCGGCTCGTCGCCCTGGGTCTCGGGCTGTTCGCCGCCCGTGGGAAAGGTGCCGCGGATCGGGTCGTCCATGACGCCAGGGGTCTCGGCCGCCTCGCGCGCCTCGACAGTCTCCTCCTCTTCTGGGAGCAGTGGCTCCTCCGGCACCTCGGGCAGATCGGGCAGCGGCGCCTGGCTGTTCGCGAATGCATCGGGATTCGACATGGTGTCCTCCACTCATCGGAAATCTGGAGTCCAGCATCATCCGGATGCCGCTGGAGCACACGGCCGTTGACAGCAGAGGGCGGCGCGAGTAGCCGCGTCCCTCAGGCCTGGAACACGGTGCGCCCGCCGATCACCGTCCGCACGACGCGGGCGGTGAGCAGCACGCCGGGGTCGGCGTCGAACGGATCCGCGTCGAGCACGGCGAAGTCGGCCGCAGAGCCGGGTGCGATCCGTCCGAGCCACGAGCCGTCGCCGATGGAGGCGGCGGCATCCGCGGTCGCGTGCGTGATCGCGCGCTCCAGCGGCAGCGCGAACTGCGGATGCACGGCCGGTACCGCCGGGTCGAGCGCGGAGGCTCTGGTCGTGGCCACGTACATGTTCGCGAGCGCCTCGAGCGGTGCCGTCGGAGCATCCGTCGAGAAGGCGAGCAGCGCGCCGGCATCCTCGTACTCCGGCCACGCGAACGCCCGCTGCGTGCGCTCGTCACCGCCGAGCTGCGCCGCCCAGTTCGCGAAGATCGCAGGGTCCGCATGCACGGGCTGCATCGACGCCGTCACACCGAGTCGCGCCATCCGCTCGGCGGTGCCCGGGGCGGCGTACTCCAGGTGCTCGATCCGGTGCCGTCGAGGCAGGTCGCCGTTGACCGCGATCGCGTGCTCGATCGCATCGAGCGCGAGGCTGCTCGCCGAGTCGCCGATCGCGTGCATCGCGATCTGCAGCCCAGCAGCGTCGGCGGCCGCGACCACCGGCAGCAGCCGCTCGGCCGGCCAGATCGGTTCGGCGTTCGAGCCGTTCGCGTAGGGGGCGCCCATCGCGGCGGTGCAGGCGTCGATCGTGCCGTCGAGCACGAGCTTGATGCCGATGACCCGCACCCCGTCGGTCTGCGCACCCGCACGGGCAGCGGCGACCTCGACCTGCGCGAGGTTGTCCGCATCGTCGCCGGTGTTGGCCACGAACCAGTGCGCGGCGATCCGCAACGGCAGCGCATCGCGGCGTGCCGCGCGCTCGAGCGCCGCGAGTCCCAGCTCGTCGAAGGCCATGTCCACAGCCCCCGTGACGCCGGCGGCGAGGTACGATGCCACCACCCGCTCGACGCCCTCGTCACGCTGCGCGTCGGTCGCCGTCGCATCGCGGTGCGCCCAGGCGAACTGCTGCGCGGCGGTCTCGGTGAGCAGTCCGGTGGGCTCGCCGTCGGCATCCCGCTCGATGCGACCGCCGATCGGGTCCGGGGTCTCGCGAGTGATGCCGAGCTCGCTGAGGGCTGCGGTGTTGACCCAGCACGAGTGGTAGTCGTTGGCGTCGAGATAGACCGGGATGTCGGCGACCGCGGCATCGATCATCGCAGCCGTCGGCGCACCGCCGGGGATCGCATCGAACAGCCACCCCCGTCCGCGCAGCACGGTCGCCGCGGAGTCTCTCGCGCTCCGCAGGCGTGCCTGGATCTCATCGAGCGTGTGCGCGTCGGTGAGCCCGACCTGCCCGAGCGCATCGCCCAGCATGAGCAGATGCGTGTGCGCGTCGACGAAACCGGGGAGCACGGTGCGTCCGTCGAGGTCGACCACGGCATCCGCATCCGGTGCATCCGCCTCGGTGCCGACGAAGGTGAAGGTGCCCTCATCGACGACCACCGCGTCGGCCGGGTCGGCCCCGGTGAAGAAGCGTCCGTTGCGGTACAGCGTGCGGGTCATGCGAGAGTCTCCTGAACAGTGAGCGATGCGGCCGTCTCGGCGCGGGTCGACACGAGCGCGATCGCTCCGGCAGGCACCGCCAGCACGAAGCTCGCGATGCCGAGCGCGGTGACGAAGCCCTGGTAGCCGAGGACGCCGACGATCGCGGCGCCGATGACCGGAGTCAGCGCGGAGCCGACGAGGTACACCGCGAGCAGCGGTCCGGACCAGCGGCCGTCGGCGTCGAGCGCGGCCGAGGTCGCGACGAAGTACATGAAGGCGATGGCGTAGACCGTGTTCCAGGCGATGAACACGATGATGAAGCCGGTCGGATCGGTGACGAAGCCCTCGACGATCTTCAGGATGCCGCCGAGCACGAGCAGCACGACGAGGGGCACCGCCCGCCCGAGCCGATTGCCGACGACCATGAGCAGCAGCGAGCCGAGGAGCCCGCCGGCGGTCGCGCCGCTCAGTGCGAGGCCGAGGCCCTCCGGGGTGAGCCCGGTCTGATCGGCGCCCATGACGCCGGCCATCGCCCACAGCGAATCCTCGCTCACCGCCCAGAGCGCGAACACGACGAGCAGGGAGAATCCGGCGATCGTCGTGGCCCGCGACCGAGGCGATGCCAGCCGAACGGCGCCGGTGGGCGGCACCTCGATCGGCATCGCCTCGCCCACCGCCGCTGCGGCCTGCGGGTCGGCCACGGGCGCCGCTGGCAGCCAGACCGAGACGACGATGCCGATCACGCTGAACAGTGCGAGCGTGCCGAAGACATCGATCGGTGCGAGGCCGATCAATGGGATGGCTGCGAGCACCACGGTGATCACGCCGCGATTGGCGAGACCGTTGAATCCGGCGACGCGGTCAGGATTTCGGAACGCGGCGAGCGCAGCCCCGGATGCCGCGACAGCACCACCCGCCCCGGCGCCGCCGATGAGGAGCCCAGGAAGGATCGCGGCGGGCACGAGCGCAGCGAGCGCGAAGCCGACGGCGGCGATGGCGAGGCCGAGGCGGGCGACCGTCCGACGGTGCGGTCCGGCGCACAGCGGGGCGATCGCCAGGCCCGTCACTGCGGTGAGCAGCAGGGTCGCGGTGACGAGCCAGCTGGCGGCGAGCACATCGATGCCGAGGCCGCTCTGCGCGGCGCTGATCATGTAGGGCGAGAGATTGACGCCGAGGTAGCCCGCGATGCCGATCGCGAAGGTCGCCGTGGCGGTCGGCAGGCGGAGAGGGACACGGGTGCTGAGGTCGGGCGTGGTCATGAGGCTCCAGGAGGGTGGGGCACGGCGGTGTGCGGAGGGGGTGGTGCTGGAGGGATCGGCCGACATCCATAAACGAATGGTGTTCGTCAACGAATGGTGTTCACTATTATGCACAGGAGGGTCATCCTTGGGAAGACCCGAGTTCGTGAGGTTCCGACCATCGAAGGAGAGGTCCATGCCGAGGCCGTCCACCCCGCTGCTGTCCCCCGAGATCATCGGCGAGGCCGGCCTTGCACTCTCTCGAGCCGGCGAGCCCTTCGGTGTCAACGCGATCGCTCGGCGGCTCGGCGTCCGCCCCTCATCGCTGTACAACCACGTCGACGGGATGGACGGGATCGTCGAGGTCATGCGCGGCGCGCTCGTGCACGCCTACCGCGTCGAGTGGAACGGTGGTCCATGGGACGACTACCTCGTGACACTCCTGCGCACCCAGCGTCGCATGTACGCCGAGCACCCGCAGCTGGTGCCGCTGCTCGTCGGCAAGACCATCACGCATCCCGCGGTCATCGCCGCCTACGACGACCTCGCGACCTCGCTGGTCGACGGTGGATTCCCGGATGCCGAGGTGCTCGCCGTGATCGGGGTCATCGATGCCTTCGCGATCGGCTTCGGCCTCGACCTCGCCTCGCCCGAGGACATCTGGCAACCAGGGGATGACACCCGCACCCTCGGGCGGATCCTCGACGGCTCCGAGCGCGGAGACGCCCGCTCGGATCGCGCCTTCGAGCTGGGCGTCGACATGCTCGTGGAGAGCCTGCGGGCGCGGCTCGCGCGCGTCGCGCGCTGAGCGTCAGGGACTCGTCGGCTGCAGCCCGCGCCAGAAGATCTCGCTCGCGGTCGCGACGAGGTCGCCCGCCGGCACTCCGTCGAGCAGCCCGCCGGAGGCCAGCGTCGCCACCCCGTGGAACGTCGCGAACGCGGTGAGGGCGATCCGCTGCGGGTCGCCTGGGCCGATCGCGCCGATCCGCTGCGCCTCGTCGACGACGCGCAGCGTGACCTCCATCGACGAATGCCCGGCCTCGATGAGCTCGGCCCGAGCGTCCGGGGCGTGCTTGAGTCCGAACATGAGCGTCAGGAGTGTGGGCTGCGCGAGCGCGAACGCGACATATCCGGCAGCGAGCTGGTCGAATCGGCGCCGCACTTCGTCAGTGGTCGTCACCTCGCCCTCACCCTCGCTCACCTCGTCCAGCGCGGCGGTCAGGCGGTGGAAGCCGTCCTCGGCGAGCGCGTCGAGCAGGGCCTGCTTGTCACGGAAGTGCCGCCCGGGAGCCGCGTGGCTCACGCCGGCATCGCGCGCGAGCTGACGCAGCGACAGCGCCTCGACCCCGTCGTCCTCGATGCTCGACCTGGCTGCTTCGAGGAGCGTGCGGCGGAGATCGCCGTGGTGATAGCGCTGTTCGGGCACACGTCCATCGTAGCGATTCAATGTAGGCATTGACAACACCGATTGATACGCGCACAATGATGACACTGACAACATACGAAAGGCAGCATCATGGCGCTGGACTTGCGCGGCGGCACCGCCCTCATTACCGGAGCGAGCTCGGGACTCGGGGTGGAGTTCGCGCGACGCTTCGCTGCACGCGGCTCGAACCTGGTGCTCGTCGCCCGCCGCGTCGATCGACTCGAGCACCTCGCCGCCGAACTGCGCACGGCCACGGGGGTCGAGGTGGAAGTGGTCCCCGCAGACCTCGGCGTCCCCGGCGCGGCATCCGCCCTCCAGAAGGGGATCGCCGAACGTGGCATCCGCATCACCTCACTCGTGAACAACGCAGGCTTCGGTTCCCACGTCGCCTTCGATCAGGCCGATCCCGCACGCATGACCAGCGAGATCCAGCTGAACGTGCTCACGCTCGTCGAGCTGTCGCGCGCGTTCCTCCCCCAGCTGCTGGACGGTCACGGCGCTCTCGTCGCGGTCGCGAGCACCGCGGCGTATCAGCCGACCCCCGGCATGGCGGTCTACGGCGCGACCAAGGCGTTCGTGCTGAGCTTCACCGAGGCCCTCTGGGCCGAGGCCCGCGGCACCGGGCTGCGCATCCTCGCCGTGAGCCCGGGCTCGACCAAGACCGAGTTCTTCGATGTGGTCGGCACCGAAGCGGCGTCCGTCGGCCGTCAGCAGACCGCCGGACAGGTGATCGACGCGGCGTTCCGCGAGCTCGACCGCGCGAACGGGAAGCCCAGTGTCGTCTCGGGCGTCAGGAATCACCTGCTCGCGCTCGGCACCCGTCTGCTGTCGCGGCGTGCGCTGGCACAGACGAGCGCCCGGCTCCTCGGCGAGGTACGCCTGGGGCAGGCGGTCAGGCACATCGACTGAACGCGGCATCCGCCACGAGCCGGACGGCGCAGGGCGTCTCGCGAAGGACACGCCCTGCGCTCGTGCTGTCGGTCTATGGGACGGCGGTGTACGAAGTGGAGCTGCAGTAGTTGAATCCGCAGGTGCGATAGGTCACTTTGAGTCGCCACTTGTTCCAGTACGCCTTCTCGACCTGCGCTGCGGGCGCGAGCCCCAAGCAGGCAATGCTTGCCGGGTACGGAATCGGGAGGAGACTGCAGGCGTTGCTGACGCCCTTGAGCCCGTTGTACATGTTGACGACCTGGGCTTTTGTGAGGTAGCTCACGTACGTCTGATATGTCGGATCGGCGACGACCGGGTAGGCGAAGCTGGAGTTGTGGTCGACGACCTGCGTCAGCGTCTGACCGTTCAACTCGTAGTGGGTGGGGACGTCCTCGCCGGTTGCGTCTTTCGCCCACGGTGCTGCGAAACCTCCCAGGACTTCGCCGGATGCGTCGTCGATCACGGATGCGCCGCCGCCATCCTGCAGGATGAGGCTCGATGCATCCGGGAGGTCGATCGGATAGTCGTAGCGCGTCGGCGCGCCCGCATCGTCGATCACGGTCGCGACCTGAACCGACCCGGTGTCATGCACGAGGACGACGCTGTTCGTCGAATTGCCGTTGTCGTAGGTCACCGTTCCCGGTTCGGTGGACGAGCCCGCACCGGCTTCGTCGGCGAAGGGGAGTCCGATGGTCGCCTGCCCTGCACCCACCGACAGAGAGACCCCGTCCTTCGCGTCCTCGGAGACTGCAACCTCAAGACCATCGACCGCGACAGTATTCTCGCTGCCGGCGAGCAAGGGCGTTGCGACCGCAGCCGCGACATCCGCCGGGGCGACTGCCGCAAGCAGGTCGACCGGTGTCGCCTCATCCGCTGTCGCCGGCGGAGCGACCCACAAAAGCGAGAGCAGAATCGCTGCACCCGCTGCCGTCTCAACTCGGAAATTCTTCACAAGACTCCTCCTCCTGCAGGTATCCGTTCGCCAACACTGTGAACGGGTCATCAGACCGTAACCCGCCGCCTCCGGCTGTGAACATCGGCCGTTCGGGGGAGAAACAGGAGGGGCAGTCGCACTAACGGTCAGCCTGCGTCGCGGCGATCTCGGCCCGGGAAGTCCTCGATGCTGCGCGCTGAGTCGAACGACGTCAGGCCGACCGAGGCGCGGCCGTCGAGCCTCGCACGATCAGCTGCGAGCCGAGCGTGGCGACGGCCTCGATCACGCCGCCGGCCATCGCCTGCAGCAGCAGGTCGACCGCGAGGGCGCCGCTGCGCTCGATCGGCATCCGCACGGTCGTGAGGGCGGGCGTCACGGCACCGGCGAGGTCGATGTCGTCGATGCCGACGATGCTGATGTCGGCAGGGCAGCGTCGTCCGAGCTCGAGCAGGCCGGCCTCGAGGCCGAGCGCCACGAGGTCGTTGTAGGCGACGACGGCGGTGGCCCCGCTTGCTGCGGCGGGCGCTGCGGCCGCGCGTCCGCCCTGGATCGACGCGGCGTGGTGACTGAGCGAGGTGAGCCGGATGCCGTGACGCTCGCAGGCCCGCGCGATCGTGTCGGCGCGACGAACGTCGGCCCAGGATCCTCGTGGGCCTGCGGCATAGGCGATATGGGTGTGGCCGAGCGCGGCGAGGTGCTCGATGGCCTGGCTCGGGCCGTTCTCGGTGTCCATCAGCACGCAGGGTGCGCCGTCGATCTGGCGGTTCACCACGACGTACGGGGTGTCGCCGACGAGCGCCAGCACCTCGGCATCCGGCAGTCGCGGCGAGCAGAGCAGCATGCCGTCGAGCTTGCGGGCCTGCTCGATCTGCTCCCGTTCGCGGCGGAGATCCTCATCGGCGTCGAACAGCACGATGCGGTGGCGCCCATGCCACGCCTGACCCTGGATCGCCTTGAGCAGCGTGGCGTAGACGGGGTTCGCGACATCGGGCACGACGACGCCGAAGGTGCGGGTCGCGGTGGCCGACTGCGTGGTGGCGTAGCCGAGATCGGTCGCGGCCTGCAGGACCCGTTCGAGCGTGCCGCCGGCGAGTCGATCGGGCTCACCGAAGGCGCGTGATGCCGTGGCGATCGAGACGCCTGCGCGCCTCGCCACGTCTGTCAATGTCGCTGCCACTGTCGCCTTCACCTTCCCCCGTCATCCTATGATCGTGCATCCCGATGTGAAACGGGTTGACAAGTTTGTACAACTCATACATCATCGTTTACATGACGATCATCGCCGATCACCCTCGACCGAGCCGCGCGGGCATCCTGCACCTCGGACTCGGCAGCTTCCACCGCGCGCACCAGGCCGTCTACACGGCAGCAGCGATCCAGCACTCCGGCGGAGACTGGGGCATCGTCGGCGTCGCCTCCCGCTCGCGCACCGTCGTCGACGCGATGCACGCGCAGGACTTCCTCTACTCGGT
>NZ_DAITBE010000013.1:0-86770 GCF_036823965.1 Microbacterium sp.
CACCCGCTCGTCACCCTGGCCGCCACGATGGACGAGGGCGCCGACAAGGCCGCCGAGCTCGCCAACGCCTGAGACTGAAGGACTAGAAGAATGTCGATCTACCTCAACAAGGACTCCAAGGTCATCGTCCAGGGCATCACCGGCGGCGAGGGCACCAAGCACACCGCACTGATGCTCAAGGCCGGCACCCAGGTCGTCGGCGGCGTGAACGCCCGCAAGGCCGGCACCACGGTCTCGCACACCGACAAGGACGGCAACGCCGTCGAGCTGCCCGTCTTCGCCTCGGTCGCCGAGGCCATGAAGGAGACCGGCGCAGACGTGTCGATCGCCTTCGTCCCCGGTGCTTTCACGAAGGACGCGATGATCGAGGCCATCGACGCCGAGATCCCGCTGCTCGTCGTCATCACCGAGGGCGTGCCGGTCGGAGACTCGGCCGAGGCCTGGGCCTACGCGCAGAGCAAGGGCAACACGACCCGCATCATCGGACCGAACTGCCCCGGCATCATCACGCCCGGTGAGGCGCTCGTCGGCATCACGCCGGCGAACATCACCGGCAAGGGACCGATCGGCCTCGTGTCGAAGTCGGGCACCCTGACCTACCAGATGATGTTCGAGCTGCGCGACCTCGGCTTCTCGACCGCCATCGGCATCGGCGGCGACCCGGTCATCGGCACCACGCACATCGACGCGCTCGCCGCGTTCGAGGCCGACCCCGAGACCAAGGCCATCGTGATGATCGGTGAGATCGGCGGCGACGCCGAGGAGCGCGCGGCCGACTACATCAAGGCGCACGTCACGAAGCCGGTCGTCGGCTACGTCGCGGGCTTCACGGCACCCGAGGGCAAGACCATGGGGCACGCCGGTGCGATCGTCTCCGGCTCCGCCGGTACCGCTCAGGCCAAGAAGGAGGCCCTCGAGGCCGCCGGTGTCAAGGTCGGCAAGACGCCGTCCGAGACCGCTGACCTGATGCGTGCGATTGTCGAAGCGCTCTGATCTGAGTTACGCTTGAACTGAAGGCCCCGGACTCCACTCTGGGGCCTTCTTTCATGCCCTGGTGGCTGAACTTCGACGGCCGATCCCACGTTCTGCGGCCTTCCCGCGCCCAACAGGCCGCAGAAGTTCGGTGTGGCCGCCGGGGGAGTGCCGCTGACACGAGAGAGGGGCGGATGCCGCAGCATCCGCCCCTCTCCGATTCCGTGCGTCAGACCGCGACGCCGAACAGGGCCTCGATCGGACCGCGAGCGAAGAACAGCACGAATCCGGCTGCGACGACCCAGAGCAGCGGGCTGACCTTCCTGGCCTTGCCGGACAGCGCCTGCACCAGAACCCAGCTCACGAAGCCCGCACCGATGCCGTTGGCGATCGAGTAGGTCAGCGGCATCACCGTGACGGTGAGGAACACCGGCAGCAGCACGCTGAAGTCGCCCAGATCGATGTACTTGATCTGCGCCATCATCATGGCTCCGACGATCACGAGCGCGGCGGCGGCGATCTCGGTCGGGACGATCGAGGTCAGCGGCGTGAGGAACATCGCCAGCAGGAAGATCGCACCGGTCACGACGTTCGCGAGGCCCGTGCGAGCTCCTTCGCCGATGCCGGCGCCGGACTCGATGAACACCGTGCTCGAGGACGACGAGGTGGCGCCACCGGCGATCGCGCCGACACCCTCGACGATCAGCGCCGACTTGATCCGCGGGAAGTCGCCCTTCTCGTCGGCGAGACCGGCTTCCTTCGCGAGACCGGTCATGGTGCCCATGGCGTCGAAGAAGTTCGAGAACACGAGCGTGAACACGATCATGACGAGGGCGACGAGGCTGACCTTGTTGAAGTCGAACCCGAAGTCGACAGCACCGATCAGGCTGAGGTCGGGGAAGCTGACGGGCGAGCCGGTGAGCGCGGGGACGGTCAGGCTCCAGCCGCCGGGGTTGAGCTCGCCGTCGGCGCCGATCTGCGGACCGAGGTGCCAGATCGCCTCGACGATCACAGCCAGCACTGTGCCGGAGACGAGACCGATCAGCAGGCCGCCCTTGACCTTGCGGGCCACGAGGATGCCGGTGAGGATCAGCGTCGCGACGAACAGCACGGTGGGGACGGTCGCGATCGAGCCGGCGATGCCGAGCCCGACCGGGGGCGATGCGGCTCCGGTCGCGGTGACGAACCCGGAGTTCACGAAGCCGATGAAGGCGATGAAGAAGCCGATGCCGACCGTGATGGCGATCTTCAGCTGGAACGGCACGGCGTCGAAGATCAGCTTGCGCAGACCGGTGGCGGCCAGCAGCACGATCACGATGCCGTTGATCATCACGAGCGCCATCGCCTCGGCCCAGGTGACCTGGCCGACGACGGAGAAGGCGACGAAGGCGTTGATGCCGAGGCCGGCGGCGAAGCCGAACGGCAGCCGCGTGACGAGACCGAACAGGATCGTCATGACACCGGCGGTCAGCGCGGTCGCGGCGCCGACGGCGCTGAAGTCCAGCGTCGTCCCATCGACATCGGCGGCGCCGGTGAGAATGATCGGGTTGAGGATCACGATGTAGGCCATGGTGACGAAGGTCACCAGACCGCCTCGGACCTCGGTGCCGACGGTGGATCCGCGTTTGCTGATCTCGAAGAATCGGTCGAATGCGTTCTTGGGCTCCGCGGTCGCGGGAGCAGGGGACGGGGCAGTTGTCATCGGGGGAACCTCCGGAGGAGACGATATCGTGTCGCCCGCACCCGCGCGCGCCCCCGGGTCGCCCTCGGGTTCTCGTCGTAGTCTCGAAACGCTATGCAACGCCTCCTCGTCGCGCTCCTCGCTGCCATCGACGCCGCCATCGCGGCCGCCGTCGGTCTCGTCGTGCTCCTCGCGCCGCTGACCCTGCTGTGGACCCTCGCATTCGGCATCACCGCCGACTGGGGTGCCCTCTGGCCGCTCACCGGCACGCTCTGGGCCTTCGGCCACGGTGCGCCGATCGACGTGGCGATCCCGCCCGAGCTCATCGTCGCCCTCGCGATCCCCGCAGAGGCCGCAGCGTTCACGGTTTCGATCACCCCGCTGGCCTTCCTGCTGTTCACGGTGCTGTTCGCGGCGCGATCAGGTGCCAGGGCCGCGAAGGCGGGCGCCTGGGCGACCGGGGTGCTCTCCGGCGCGATCGTGTTCGCCGCGATCAGCGCGCTGGTCGCGTTCACGTCGCACGTGGCGGCGGCCGAGACCCCGCTCGTGCTCGCCATCGTGCTGCCCGCCGCCGCGTACCTGGTCGGCGCGCTGTTCGGCGCCGTGCGCATCGCCTGGGAGGACGGCGACGGCGGTGTGCTCGACGCGCTGCATGATCTCGTCGACTCCTGGGGCGACTGGGGGCCGGTGCCGGCCGCGATCGTCCGTGGCACCGCCTTCGTGCTGGTCGCCGTGCTCGGTGCCGGTGCGCTCGCCGTCGCGGTGATGACGCTGCTGCGTGGCGGCGAGGTCGTCGCACTGTTCCAGTCCGCTCGCGTCGACGCGCTGGGCGCGGTCATCATGACGCTCGGGCAGCTCGTCTACCTGCCGACCATGATCGTCTGGGCTGTCTCCTGGCTCGCCGGCCCCGGGTTCGCGGTCGGCGTCGGCACCGCGGTCTCGCCGGCCGGCACGCAGCTCGGCGTGGTCCCCGGCATCCCGATCTTCGGTCTGCTGCCCGAGAACAGCTCGATCTGGATGCTGATCGTCATCCTGGTCCCGGTCGGCGCCGGTGCGTTCGCGGGGTGGGCGGTGCGCTCCCGGCTGGTCTGGGAGGGCACGCCGCTCACCATGGCACCTCGTGCTGCCATCGCCGGCGGCATCGGAGTCGTGACCGCTGGTCTCGCAGCACTCGTGGCCGTGCTGGCATCCGGCTCGATCGGGCCAGGGCGGCTGACCGAGGTCGGGCCGGCTCCGCTGCCGTTCGCGCTCGCGCTCGGCGCCGAGGTGCTGCTCGGCGCCGCGATCCTGCTGCTCGCGCCCCGACACCGGGACGAGCTCGCCGAGGAGCGCACAGACCGCTGGAACGCCGAGATGACCACGGTGTCGTCGTGGGACGAGGTGGCGCCCGGCGCGACGGCCTGGCCGACACCCGCCGCGTGGCCTGCCGACGACGAGACGGCCGAGGTGCCGATCGGATCAGCGGACGACACGGCGCCGCTCGATCTCGATCGGTTCCGCCCGCCGGGGGAGCCACGGGACTGACACGCCGCTCGGTCAGCGATCGGCGCGACTGACGCACGGACGGAGCGGCCCGTCGGCCCCGGGTAGACTTGGCGCGTGCTCACGGTCGCCGTTCTCATCTCGGGCACCGGCTCGAACCTTCGCGCCCTCCTCGAGGCTGCTCGCCATCCCGATTTTCCTGCGCGGGTGGTCGTCGTCGGCGCCGACCGCGAAGCCGACGGCCTCGCCCACGCGGAGGAGTTCGGCATCCCCAGCTTCACCGTCCCGTGGCACGAGCACGAGAGCCGCGAGGCCTGGGGCGAGGAACTCGCCAGACAGATCGACGTCTGGTCCCCTGACCTGGTCGTGCTCAGCGGTCTCATGCGGCTGCTGCCGCCGTCGCTCGTGGCACGCTACTCGCCGCGCCTGATCAACACGCACCCGGCGTTCCTGCCCGAGTTCCCCGGCGCGCACGGTGTGCGCGATGCGCTGTCCTCGGGGGCGACCAGGACCGGCGCGAGCGTCATCGTCGTGGACGACGGCGTCGACACCGGACCGATCCTGGCGCAGGAGCGCATCGAGATCGTCCCCGGCGACACCGAGCACAGCCTCCACGAGCGCATCAAGCCCGTCGAACGACGCCTGTTGATCGACGTCGTCCGCGGCATCGCGACCGGCGAGCTCGCATTGACCTCCGCATCCTGACCGACTTCCCCCAACGCCCTCACGCACGAAGGAGCCCATCATGGCCGGCCCCCGCCACGACCACTCGCTCTACCGCGAACGCGACACGGTGCCGATCCGTCGCGCCCTCGTCTCGGTGAGCGACAAGAGCGACCTGCTCTCGCTCGCCGCGGCCCTGGCCGACGCCGGCGCCGAGATCGTCTCGACCGGCTCGACCGCCGCCACGATCCGCGAGGCAGGCTACGAGGTCACCGATGTCGCCGCCGTCACCGGCGTCGCCGAGATGCTCGACGGGCGCGTGAAGACGCTGCACCCGAAGATCCACGGCGGACTGCTCGCCGACCTGCGCCTGGAAGACCACGAGCGTCAGCTCCAGGAGCTCGACATCACGCCATTCGACCTGGTGGTCGTGAACCTGTACCCATTCGTCGAGACCGTCGCCTCCGGCGCCCAGGGCGACGACGTGGTCGAGCAGATCGACATCGGCGGCCCCGCCATGGTGCGCGCGGCCGCGAAGAACCACGCGAACGTCGCGATCGTCGTCTCGCCCCAGTCGTACCCCGCGGTCGTCGCGGCGATCGCCGACGGTGGCACCACGCTGTCGCAGCGCCGCGAGCTCGCGGCCCGAGCCTTCGCGCACACCGCCGCCTACGACACGGCGGTCGCGTCGTGGTTCGCCGAGGGCACGCTGAACGCCGACGGCGATCTGCCGGCGCACCTGACGATCCAGGCGGAGCGCCTCGCGACGCTCCGCTACGGCGAGAACTCGCACCAGCGCGGCGCGATCTACACCCGCGCAGGCGGCCACGGCATCGCCCAGGCCACGCAGCTGCAGGGCAAGGAGATGTCGTACAACAACTACGTCGACGCGGATGCCGCGCTGCGTGCCGCCTACGACATGGTGAAGCCGGCCGTCGCGATCATCAAGCACGCGAACCCGTGCGGCATCGCCACGACCGCACCGAACGCGCTCGACCCGATCGCCAGCGCGCACCTGCGCGCCCACGAGTGCGACCCGGTGTCCGCCTACGGCGGAGTGATCGCCGCGAACGGCACGGTGACGCTGAAGATGGCCGAGAACCTGAAGGACATCTTCACCGAGGTCATCGTCGCCCCGTCGTTCGAGCCGGCAGCGCTCGAGGTGTTCAAGGCCAAGAAGAACCTGCGGCTGCTGCAGCTGCCGGAGGACTGGCAGCAGGAGCGCATGGACGTTCGTCTCGTCTCCGGCGGACTGCTGCTGCAGGATGCCGACCGGTTCCCCGCCGACATCGTGTCCGTCGCCAAGAACTGGGAGCTCGTCTCCGGCGATCGCCCGAGCGATGAGGAGATGGAGAATCTCATCTTCGCGTGGAAGGCCTGCCGCGCGGTCAAGTCGAACGCGATCGTGCTCGCGAAGGACAACGCGACGGTCGGTGTCGGCATGGGCCAGGTCAACCGCGTCGACTCGTGCCGCCTCGCGGTCGAGCGTGCCGGTGACCGTGCAGCCGGATCGGTCGCATCGTCCGACGCGTTCTTCCCCTTCGCCGACGGCGCGCAGGTGCTGATCGACGCGGGCGTGACCGCGATCGTGCAGCCAGGCGGATCCGTGCGCGACGGCGAGGTCGTGGACGCCGCCCGCAAGGCCGGCGTGACCATGTTCTTCACCGGAGAGCGTCACTTCTTCCACTGAGAGACGCGGCATCGCCTGATACACGAGGCTCGGGGTCAGTCGCCCCGAGCCTCGTCTCATGTTGCGACGATCGCGCCCATCGCAACCGTGGATGCCGCCATCGTGATGTGATGCACCCGGTGCGACCAGGACGGACGAGCGCGGAGGGCGATCACCGCGAGGATGATCGTGCCTCCGCACACCGCGGCGCTCAGGAGCTGCGGAAGCGCCGCAGCTGCAGCGTGCGCGTGCGACCCGGCCACGGCGCGCGGCGTCGGCGCCATCGTGGGCATGAGCAGCACGAGCACACCGGTGGCGACGAGTCCCAGCGCGAGGTGCGCGGACAGCGGCGCAGGGCCCTGGTGCGCCGTCGAGGTCGCCGACGCCCGGCGAACGGCGGCGAGTGCGAGAGCCGCCACGAGCATGAGCGCGAACCAGGCCACCGGTGGGAACAGCGAGAGCGTCATGGCGTCAGCCATGCCGAGCAGCATGAGCAGCGCGGCCAGGAGCTCCGGCGCGGCCGAACGGCTCGGCGAACCCGCGAGCGCGCAGACGCCGACCGCCGCCAGCACGAGCGTGCCGAGGTGCAGGACGTCGGCCATCACCCGGTCTGATCGTCCGGCACGGCGACCCTGCGCCAGTGCGAGCCCGCGACGTCGCTCGGTGCGGCGGCGGCGAACTCGATCGCACCGCGCGCGACGTCGAGCGCCACGGTGAGCTTCGTCTCCCAGCGCAGGTGCTCCGGTTGCTCCGGGCGCGCCCGCACCGAGATCGGCGTGTCGGGGATGGCGCCGAACGCCAGTGCCCGCTCGCGGTCGTCGATGATCCGGGCGTCCTCCGCTGCATCCGTCAGGCACTGATATCTCGGCACGCTCGTCGTCTCGTACGGCGAGTACTCACCGGCGGCGAGCGTCTCGTCGAGGAAGTGGTTCGTGTGCGCGATCGTGCTTCCCCGCTCTGCCGCGAGCACCGCGACGCCCGCCGGCGCGACCTCGATGCACGCCGCCTCGGGCGTCCGGCCGTCGAACGCCACCACGGTCAACACGCTCGATGCAGCCAGTGGGATGCTGCGGGCGATGTCTGCCGCGTCGGCCACCGTGCTCGCGCGGTCGAGGATCATCCGGGCCAGCACGTGCACCGGCACCCCCTGGCCTCTCCCGTCGCTGCGGTGATGGAGGATGTTGAAGTGCAGGCCGAGACCGCGGTCGTTGACGCCGATCTTGGCGGGCTGGCCGAACTCCGCGAAGGTCACGACGCGGGCCCCGGAGGCTGCGTGCAGCCGGCGGACGACCGTCTCGTTCGACAGGGTCTCGTGCCAGTCCCACGTCTGCAGCGTGCGCGGGGGAGTCGCATCCGACGGCACATGCACGACGGTGGAGCACTCCATCGAGGGGGTCATGCGCGCCAGGATCTCGGTCCGCGCGGTGAGCAGCTGCACGTCGGTGAGCGACAGGCCGCTGCCCTCCGCAACGCCGCGGAACTCGGCAGCGATCTCCGGTGCTACGGCACTGACTGCATCCCCGCACTCGTCCGCGATCGTGCGCGCCCGCTCGGCCGAGACTCCGGACTGCTCGAACAGGCGCAGGTAGGCGTCACGCGCTGCACGCAGCTGTGGCGCCCAGTGCTCGCCGAACCGGCGGCCCTCGCTCCGCACGTCGGACGATTCCGAGGTCCACTCGTGCACGATCACGCGTCGCCTCCGATGCGCTCGACGAGCTCGGCGACATCGCCGTAGGGGCAGCCGCGTGCACGAGATGCCGCCGCCACCCGTTGCCGCACCTCGCGCGGCTTGTCCTGGCTGACCTTGAACACCGCCCGCTGCTCGAGGATCTCGAACCGGAACGACACGATCCCGCCGACGATGCGCTCGAACGTCGGCAGGGAGCTCGTCATGTCCCAGGCGGTCGGCTCGAGCGCCTCGAGGTCCTCGACCGTCCGCGTCACCACGTGCATGCCGTCCTCCGCGCCCTCGAGCACCGTGACCCGTGCGGTGAGGTGCACCGCCGCGTAGTCCCAGGTCGGCACGTTCGGGTCGTCGGCGTAGGTCGTCGGGGAGACGTAGTCGTGCGGTCCGGAGAAGATCAGCAGCACCGGGTCACCGTCGGACAGCTGCTGCCACTGCGGGTTCTTGCGCGCGATGTGACCGAGCAGCTCGCCGCCGACGAAGCCGCCGTCCGCTGCCATCCGCTCGATGATGATCGGGGTGTGGGTCGCCGTCGGCGCGCCGGACGCGCCGCCGCCGTTCGACACGATGAGCGCGAACGGATGCCGCCGCACGAGCTCGTTCACCTCGTGCTGCGACGGGGCGGGGTACTTCTCGAACTCGTACACGGTCAGCCGGCCGCGCAGAGGATCGCGTCCCACGCCGTCTCACCGGCGAGCGTCGCGACCGCGGTGGAGTTGAGCGACAGTCGACCGCGCGAGGTGCCGGGGTCAGCGGGCAGCGCGACCTCGTCGGTGGTCAGCGCGAACAGGGTGTCGCCGTCGAGCGGCGTGTGGAAGGGCTGGATGCCGCGATGCATCGAGCTGTGCACCTGCAGGCCGAACTGCTTCAGCTCGACGTCGGACAGCTGCACGTTCGTCACGACCGCCGTGATGGTCGTGTTGCCGGACATGGAGTCGACGAGCCGCGATTCGCTGATCGCCTCCTCGTAGTCGAGCGCCGGGTGGCGGCGCTCGCCGGTGGTCGCGTCGTAGTTGCCGCGGATGATCTGCCCCTGCCGGTTCAGGATGACGCCGTATGGATTGAGGACGGTGACGACGAGCACCTTCACGTCGCCGACCTGACGGAAGGCGACGCCCTGCCCGGTGAACTCCACCCTGGCAGGGTCGACCTTGCCGGAGGACGCCGAGGCGCCGCCGCCGACCCGGCCGACCTCGACCACGCCCTGCCGCGCCGCGTCCAGTGCGGCTCTGCCGAGCGCGGCATCCGGGTACACCGAGTTGTCGCGCACCGAGTAGTCGTAGATGATCGCGCCGGAGACGAGCTGCAGCTGATCGAAGCCGGACCGGTGCTCTGCACGGTCGAACAGTGCCTCCGACACCCCGGCGACAGCCGAGAGACCGTACACGGATCCGCCGGCGAGGCAGATCGCGTGGTTGTAGCCGTAGAGCCCGCTGGCGCCGACCGCACCACCGCGTCGGTCGCTGAAGGTGCGCGCGCCGGCGGGGATCGACAGCACCGTCGCCCCGGTCGGTCCCTCCGCATACTCGGCGGTGCCGAGCAGCACACCGGGGAAGTCGTACTCGACGAGTCCACGGTCGGTGCCGTGCACGGGGGAGAGGGCGTAGTCGCCGTTGGAGCGACGCGGACCCGCGGGGAGGACGGGCGCGAGGCGGTGGATGTCGGTCACGATGAGAGCTCCTGGAACAGTTGACGCGAATAGGGATGGTTCGGCAGGTCGTAGAACACCTCGGTCGGCGCGTGCTCGACGATCTCGCCGGCGCGCATCACCGCCACGTGGTGGGAGATGTACCGCACGGCCGCGAGATCGTGCGAGATGAAGAGGGCGGCGAATCCGTGCTCGGCCTGCAGATCCTGGATGAGGTTGAGGATCTGCGCCTGCACCGACACGTCGAGCGCGCTGACGGCCTCGTCGAAGACGATGAACGCAGGGTGCGTGACCAGTGCTCTCGCGACACTCACCCGTTGCAGCTGCCCACCCGAGAGCTGGTGCGGCCGGCGGTCGGCGAACGAGGAGGGAAGGCCGACGCTGTCGAGCATCGCCAGTGCGCGCTGCTCGGTCGCCGCACTCCGACGCTCGTGCACCAGCACGGGCTCCAGGACCGAGGAGAGCACGGTGGAGCGCGGATCGAGTGCCCAGCGCGGATGCTGCAGCACGGCCTGCATCCGACCTGCCCGCGAGCGCAGGCTCCTGGCGAGCGGGGCGCCCTGGAAGCGCACCGATCCGGAGTCCGGACGCTGCAGTCCGAGGACCACGGCGCCGGAGGTGGTCTTGCCGGAGCCCGACTCACCCACGAGGCCGAGGGTCTGTCCTGGTGCCACGGAGAAGGACACATGCGACATCGCCCTGACCTCTCGTCGGCCGGCTCCGATGCCGGAGGTGAAGGAGACGCAGACGTCGTCGAGTTCGATCGTCGGGGCGGCACCGGCGTCCGCTGCAGTCTGCTCCGTGCTCATGCGGACAGCTCCTTGTCCTGGATCAGGCCGGCGTGACGATCCGCCTCGACCAGCTCGGCGGCGCGGATGCAGAGGCTCTGACGCGGCGGCACCGGCTCGGGACGCACGACCTCGCAGGCGTCGATCCGGTGGGCGCAGCGTGCGGCGAACGCGCACCCCTCGGACTCGCCGTGCAGCACAGGGGGAGAGCCGGGGATGCTCGCGAGGCGCTCGCCGCGGCGCGCCCTGGACGGGTCGGTGGCGGCCAGCGCGCGAGCGTAGGGATGCGCAGGGCGTCCGAGCACTGCGGCTGCCGGCCCGCGCTCGACGACGCGTCCGGCGTACATCACGGCGACCTGGTCACACCATCGCGCGACCGCAGGCAGATCGTGGCTCAGCCAGATGATCGTCGTCCCCTGCTCCTGCGCCTGGGCGAACAGGAGTCGGATGACCTCCTCGCGCACCTGGCTGTCGAGTGCGGCGGTCGGCTCGTCGGCGATCAGCAGCTTGGGGCGACGGCACATCGACATGGCGATCGCCACGCGCTGCGCCATGCCGCCGGAGATCTGATGGGGGAACAGTCTGATGACACGTGCGGGGTCGGCGATCTGCATCGAGGCGAGCAGCTCCACCTGGCGGGGCATGGAGTCGTCGTCGCCGACCGCACGGAGGATGAGCCTCAGCTGCGCGCCGATCCGCATGGTCGGGTCGAGGGAGCCGATGGGGTCCTGAGCGATGTAGGCAAGGGTGTCGCGGCGGTATGCCCGCAGCGCGTCGTCGTCCAGGCCGAGGACATCGATGCCGTCGACCTCGAGCTGTCCGCGGACGATGTTCGCGGACCGCGGCTGCAGGCGGCCGATGACGGCTGCGAGCGTGGACTTCCCCGAGCCGGATTCTCCGACGATCGCGACGGAGCTGCCGTCGGCGACATCGAGGTCGACGCCGTCGAGGGCGCGGACCGTGGTCGCCCCGGTGAACTCCAGGGCGAGATCGCTGATGCGGATTGCGGTCATCGGAGGGACCTCGTCTCTCGCGGTTCGAATCGGTCACGGAGTCCGTCGCCGATGATGTTGATGCACAGGATCGAGATCACCAGCACGATGCCGGGGATGACGACCAGCTGCGGCGTCTGCGTCATGTAGAGCATCCCCTGTTGGATGAGCAGCCCCAGTGAGGCCTCCGGCACCTGCACCCCGAAGCCGAGGAAGCTCAGTCCGCCCTCCACGAGGATCGCGACGGAGAGGGCGTAGCTCGCCTGCACCGCGATCGTGCCGGAGATGTTCGGAAGCAGGCGGCGCGCGAAGATCACCGGGGTGCGCACGCCGCTGATCTTCGCGGAGACGATGAAGTCGCGCTCGGCGACCGACCTCGTCGCGATGCGCACGACCCGCGTCATCAGGGGGATGGTGATGACCACGATGCTGATGATCGCGGCGGGGCGTCCAGGTCCGAGGAGTGCCGAGACCAGGATCGCGAGGACGAGCGCCGGGAACGCGTAGAGCACATCGGCCACGCGCATGACGGCTTCGTTGACCGCGCCGCCGTAGTAGCCGGCGAGCATCCCGAGCAGCGTGCTCACGAACGCGGAGCACAGGACCGCCACGATCGAGACGACGAGTGTCGTCGCGGTGCCCTGGAAGAGTCGGGGGAGCAGCGATCTGCCGAGGTTGTCGGTGCCGAGAGGAGCCAGGGCCGACGGCCCCTCCAGGCGACCGCCGACGGTCGCGCTGGTGGATCCGGTGACGCCGGTGAACACGGCGATCACGGTGAGGACGACGATGAGTCCGAGCACCACGACGGCGATCCGGAGCACGGCGTCGCTGCGGCGCCAGGCGCCTCGGGTCGCATCGCCCGCTGCGCGGACGCGGTGGGTGGCGGTGGGTGCGACGGTCATCAGCGGTTCCCTCCGGTGAGGCGCAGACGCGGGTCCAGCGCGTTGGCGATGAGATCGACGAGGAGGCTCGCCGCGATGAACACGATCGCCGCGAGGAGCACGGAGCTCTGCACGATCGCGTAGTCCCGTCGGCCGAGGGCCGTCTGCAGGTAGGAGCCCATCCCGGGGATGTCGAAGACGAACTCCACGATCACCGTTCCTCCGAGGAGCACAGCCACGAGTGCGCCGACGATCGTGAGGATCGGTGCCGCCGCGTTGCGGAGCACGTGGTGGCGCAGGATGAACCCCGGCGTCTCGCCGCGGGCGACGGCCGCCTGCACGTGCGGTTCGACGAGCACGTTCATGACCGCATCCCTGGTGTTGCGTGCGACGACCGCGACGCAGCCGACCGCGAGGACCGTCACCGGGAGCACGAGCGCGCCGAAGAAGCGGGACGGATCGACATCGAACGGAGCGAACCGGCCGACCGAGACACCGAGGCCGAGCGTGGAGACCGCGAAGACCACGAGCCCGGCGAGCAGGAACTCGGGAATGCTGATGCCCAGGGCGCTCACGATCCGGCCGACTGCGCCGGCGGAGCCCTCGGATCGGATGGCGGCCAGGAACCCGAGGGGGATGCCGACGAGCAGCGTGACCACGATCGTCAGCAGCGCGATGGTCGCGGTGACCGGGAGGCGGGCTGCGAACTCCTCGGACACCGACACGTTCGAGACGAAGGAGTACCCGAGGTCGCCGGTCAGCACACCGAACAGCCAGTGGAAGTACTGCACGACCACCGGATCGGAGAGACCGGATTCGGCCACGGCCTGGGCCCGCTGCGCCTCGGTGGCGAGCGGACCCAGGACGAGGTCGGTGTAGTCGCCCGGCATGAGGCGCACGGACGCGAAGATCAGCACCGAGACGACGACGAGCGTCAGCAGTGCGGCGCCGATGCGCCGGAGCGACCACAGAGCGACGGCCATGTCAGCTGGCGCGGAACTCGGTGATGTGACGGAGGAAGTTGCCGTAGCCCTCGTCGCTGGTGAGCGTCGGGGACAGCGAGGCGGTGTTCCATCCGAGCGTGGACGGACGCAGCACCAGCGGCACCATCTCGCTCTGCTCGTCGGCGAGAGCGCAGAGCTGCTGGAACACCTCGGCCCTGTCCGCACCGGGCTCGGTGGCATACCCGTCGGCGATCAGGCCGTCGAGCTCGTCGGAGCCCTGCATGAACACGGCGGAGAATCCGGCGACCTCCGGGTTCCACCACGTGGTCACCATCGCGGGGTCTGCGTAGCCGGCGAACCAGCTCAGCGCGAGGTCGAAGTCCGCGGGATCGCCGTACACCTGGGCGGTGTAGGTGGCGTAGTCGACCTGCTGGATGTCGACGGTGACGCCGATCTCCGCGAGGTTCTGCTGCATGACCTGCGCGATCTGCGCGAGCACCGGCTCGTCCGTGTAGACGACGAGGTCGAGCTCGAGTCCACCGATCCCGTCGATCACGCTCTTCGCCGCAGCGACGTCGTGGGCTGCCGACGGGAGGTCTTCGGCGAGGCACGAATCCGGGAGGCCGGCCGGCGTCACACCGGTCGTGGAGGTCGATCCGCCGAACGCGAGCTCGTTGATGGCCGAGCGGTCGATCGCGCTGTTGATCGCGAAGCGCACGTCCTCGTCCTGCAGCGCCTCGTCACCGGTCAGGGAGTTGATCATGAGGTAGTGGAAGTCGGTGTTCTTCTGACCGACGACCGTGACGTCGTCGGCGTTCGAGAGCAGCTCGGCCGAGTCGATCGAGTTCAGCACGGCGAAGTCAGCCGAGCCGTCGCGGAGCGCCGCGGCTCGGGTCGCCTCGTCGCCGACGATGTCGATGGTCAGGGTCGAGAAGCCGAGCGAATCGGCATCCGGGTGGTGCTCGTTGGGTTCGAACGTCCACTCCTCGTCCTGACGGTGGGAGGTCGCCACCAGCGGACCGGTGCCGACCATCTCGGTCGTGATGTCGAGCGCTCCTGATTCGATCTCCGCCATCGGCAGGATCGCCGCCGGCGTGTTCGCGAGTGCGGCGAGGAACGGCGCGTAGGGAGTGGACAGGGTCACCGTGACCTCGAGGTCGCCGGTCGCCTCGATCGACGCGACCGGTCCGAGCTGGCCGGTCCACGTCGTCGGGTTGTCGACGAGTCGCTGCAGGCTCCCGGCGACGTCCGCCGAGGTCATCGGGCGCCCGTTCGAGAACACCGCGTCGTCCGCCAGGGTGAAGACGTACTCGGTGTCGCTCGGCATCTCCCAGGAGGTCGCGAGCTTCGGCGCGACATCGAGGTTCTCATCGATCGTGGTGAGCGTCTCGTAGGAGAGGCCCTCCAGCATCCAGGACCGGGCGGTGGCCGCTCCCTGCGGGTCGAGGCCGCTCGCCTCGGCGGTGTCGTAGTCGACCTGGACCACGAGCTCACCGCCGGCGGCGGCGCTCTCGTCGCTGACGGCGAGGAAGCCCGGCGCTGCCTCATCCTGGGTCGGTCGGGTGTCGGGTGACGCGCCTGAGGCGCATCCGGTGAGGGCGAGGATCGTGACGGCTGCGGCCGCGACCCCTGCTCGAGCTGCTCGGTGCATGTCGGTGTTTCCCTTCGGGATGTCGGGCGACGACTGATCAGTCGACGTGCGACGACGGGCGGACAGAGAGGTGATGCAGGTGGTGCTCGGATCCGGTGGAGCCTGTGTCCTCGTGGGCGCAGGAGCATGCGGAAGAGGATGCCGGAACGTCGAGGGTCGGGTTCCGGTCGAAGAAGTCGTGGGGCTTGAGCGTGAAGCCGCACGAGTCGACCGGCATGATCGGCCAGTCCTCGGTGCGGGGGAAGTGGGTGAGACCGAAGGTGTGCCAGAGCACGAGGTCGGCGCCGTCGATCGACGCGTCATCCGCGACGAAGGCGGGCAGTCCCTGCTCCGGCGCGCTCTGGTTCACCACGTCGCCGGCGGGGTAGCGCTCCTCCTGGTCGTACGCGGTGACCCAGAGATCGGCCGTCGCGAACCGGGCACGCGAAGCGATGACCGATTCGGGCTGCGCGAGCAGCACCGGCTTGCCCTCGGGGGTCAGCACGTACGAGGTGGGTCGGCCGAGACGGTTCTTCGCGGTGGCGCTGCTCACCCGCCAGGTGCGGTCGACCGTCGCGTTCGCCCTGCGTCGCCCTTCCTGCTCGCTGCGCAGGCGAGTCGTCGTGAAGCCGATCGCGCTGCCGTGCAGATTGTCGTCGTCGATCGGGAGCGTGCGGACGTCGACCTCGTCGATCACGGCAGGGCCATCGTCGACCGCCATGTCGAGCCGCGCGCAGAACAGGTGCTGGTGGTACGGCGCCGCCAGCCCGGGGGCGAGCTCGCTCGCGAACCGGCCGGTGCGCTCGTCGTAGGCGGCCGTGAACACGAGCCCGGTGGCCTTGGCCTCGAACTCGATCTTGCCGTCGAGGTAGAGGTACCAGTAGAAGCCGTAGTCGTAGTTGCCGACGGTGACGAAGAAGGAGATGACCAGCCGACGCTGGCGGCGGACGTCGCTCGAACCCGTGAACTGCTCGGTGTGCTTCCACAGCACGCCGGCATCCTCCTCGTGGATGCAGATCGCGTTCGGCAGGATCTTCACGTTCCCGCGGGCGTCCGCGATCGGCACGTCGAGATAGGTGATGTCTCCGACGCAGTCGCAGCCGAGGTCGAGCGAGTTCACGAGTCGCCCGAGCTGGTACTCGCCGGTATCGAAGTAGTTCTGCCAGAACCGCACCGGCCCGGGGTCGCCGTAGGGGACGAGCATCTCCGCGATCGAGGCGCGGTGGACGATCGGACGGATGCGACCTGCGTCCTCGAAACCGATGCCGTGCAGGATCAGCCCCTCGCGCATGTCGTAGGCGATGCGCAGCGACCACTTCTCCCACGAGATCACGTCGCCGTCGAAGCTGAAGCTCGGACCTTCCGGCTGCGTGATGACGATCGGCTTCTGCGTCGTGCGCTCCGGGCCGAACGTGCCGGGCACGTGGTAGTCGCCGGTCTCCTGCGGGATCGGCATCACGCCGGCGTCGATCACGTCGACGACCGTGCGGCTCGCGAGATCGACGTACGCGACGAGGCCGTCGATCGGATGCGCCCACGGCATGGTCTGCGGGGTGGGCTGGTGGTGACCGAGCACGCGTGCCAGTCGGCGTCCGCTCTCGCCCTCGATGGGGTAGCGGCCGGCGGAGAGACCGGCCAGCGCGACCGTGCTCGGGTCGTCGATGCCGCGGGCGGCCAATGCCGTGGCCCAGCGCCGGTCGGCGCCGATGAGCTCGCGGATGATCCCGTGCTCCTCCTGGAGCAGCGGCACCTGGCCGTCGATCTCCGGGTCGATGTCGGCATCCTTCACGATCGTGCCGGTGCCGAGGTCGACCGTGACGGCGCGTGCGCGTCCGCTGTCGACGTCGAGCAGCTGCACGCGAGCCCGCCGGGGCACCGGGCGTCCGGCGATGACCGCTGTGCGGTCGGGCTCGTCGAGCCCGACATAGGCGATGCGGTGCGACTCGTCGAGCGAGTCGTGCGACCGGAGGATCTCGGCCACGCGCTGCAGCTCGTGCTCCGAGAGCGTCGCGTACGGCGCCCCGGACTCGTCTCCGAGTCGGCGCGAGCGCTGGACGTGATCGGACGTGGAACAGCTGCAGTTCATGGAGTCTCCGTTGGAAGTCGGTGCCGGAACGTCTGCGTGCCGGAACGTTCCGGCAAAAGTATGCGATGAACGTGTTACGGCGCAAGACCCGAACTGTTTCGAGTGGATTACGGCTTGCCGAGTGTGGTTAGACTCGGCCGCATGCAAGAGCCACGGCGTGCCCGATTGATCGATGTCGCTCGGCGCGCAGGGGTCGGCAAGACCACGGCGTCCGACGCGCTCAGCGGGGGAGGAAGGGTCTCCTCGGCCACTCGCGACGCTGTCCTGGCCGCCGCTGCCGAACTCGGCTACTCGGTGAACACGGCGGCCCGGCACTTGCGCGGCGGCGCCATCGGCACGATCGGCATCGTGCTCCCCGAGGTCGTCTCGAGGTCGTCGTACTACATGGCGTTCACCTTCGGCATCGTCACCAGCGCGGCCGCGCACGACATCGACGTGACCATCGTGAGCCCATCGCTCTCGTCCGGCCGCTCGCGTCCCATCAGGGCCGACGGCCTGATCATCGGCGACCCGCTGTCCGGCGACCCCGGTCTGCAGTCGCTCATGGGCTCGGGCATCCCGATCGTCACGCAGGAGCACCTGCCGGACGAGGTCGCCGGCGCTCCCGACGGCGTGGTCTGGTCGTCGCACGAGGCCGCGATGCTGCGGCTGTTCGACGAGGTCGACGTCACGCAAGCGCAGCATCCGGCGCTGCTCGTCGCCCCTGATGCGACGGACTGGTCCCGGCAGCTGGTGTCCGGATTCCGCAAGGGATGCGCGACGCGCGGCCTCGATCCGGTGATCGCCCCGATCTCCTTCGAGGCCCCGTGGCCGGCGGTCCGAGCGGCGACGGAGAAACTCCTGCAGCAGCATCCGGAGACCGACGTGATCATCTGCGGACCGGACTCCAGCGCGATCGAGGTCGTCGCCGTGCTCGGGCGTCTCGGCAGGACCATAGGCGAGGACATCACCGTCGTCTCGTGCGTCGACCACCCGTCGCTCCCGTTCCTCACCCCCTCGATCACGTCGATCGACCTGCGACCTCGCGACTCGGGCGTCGCCTGCGCGGAACTGCTCATCGATCTGCTCGACGGCCGCGCGACGACGGGGACCGATGTCGAGTTCCCGATCTCCGTCGTCGCCAGGGACTCGACGGCGCACGCGCTGCGGGTGCGTGCATGACCGCGCCGCTCGAGGGCATCGTCGTCGCGGATTTCTCCCGCGTGCTGGCCGGACCGCTCGCCACGATGACACTCGCCGACCTGGGCGCGCGCGTGATCAAGGTCGAACGACCGGGCACCGGCGACGACACCAGGGCCTGGGGTCCGCCGTATGCCGAATCCGGCATGACCACGTACTTCGAGTCGGCCAACCGCGGCAAGGAGTCGGTCGCGCTCGACCTCACCGACCGGGCCGACCGTGACCGGGCGCACGAGCTCATCGCGCGAAGCGACGTCGTGATCGAGAACTTCCGGCCAGGGCTCTTCGAGAAGCTCGGCTTCGCCTGGGAGACGCTGTCCGCCGCGAACCCGCAGCTGATCTCGGTGTCGGTGAGCGGCTTCGGTCTCGGCGCTGGGGCTGCGCTTCCCGGATACGACTTCGTGGCGCAGGCCGCCGGCGGGCTGATGCACATCACCGGTGAGACAGGCGGCGATGCGATGAAGGCCGGCGTGGCCCTCGTCGACGTGCTGACGGGGAAGGACGCCGTGATCGGCATCCTCGCCGCGCTGCGGCGGAGAGAGCGCACCGGGCTCGGCTCGCGGATCGAGGTCAATCTGCTCTCCAGCCTGCAGGCCGCTCTCGTGAATCAGGTGTCGGCGCATCTCGGCGCGGGCGTCGAGCCTGGACGGCTGGGGAACCGGCATCCGTCGATCGCGCCGTACGAGACCCTGCGATGCGCTGATGCGCCGATCGCGGTGGCCTGCGGCAACGATGCGCAGTTCGCGAGGATGACCGGGGAGCTGGGCCGCCCCGAACTCGCCGCCGACCCCCGATTCCTCAGCAACTCCGATCGGGTCGCGCATCGCGACGCGCTGGTCTCGGAACTCGAGGACGCGCTCGCCGACGGCACTGCCGCGGCATGGTCGGAACGACTGAATCGAATCGGTGTCGCGGCCGGAGTGGTCAACACGATCGGCGACGGCATCGCCCTGGCCGAGCGCCTCGGGCTCGATCCGGTGTGGGATGCGGTCGGCAGCGACGGACGCCGTTCGCGTCAGATCCGGTCTCCATTGGAATGGACGCCCGAGCTCCCGGTCACCGCGACCGCGCCGCCGCGACTCGGCGAACATGACGCGCAGGTGCGCGCCTGGCTCGACGGCTGACCTCAGCGCTGCTGATCGCGCAGCGCGATCCAGAGCTCGGCCGCCACGTCGGGATCGTCGAGTGCGACGCCGATCAGGCGTTCGGCGGCGAGGATGCGCGGGCGCACGGTGTTGCGATGCACGCCGAGCTCGCGCGCGGTGCGCTCAGCCTGGTGTCGATGCCGGAGAAATGAGACGACGGTGGGCAGCAGGGTCGGGTCGGCGTGCGTGAGCTCGTCGACCCAGCGCCGGGCCCGAGATTCCGGTGCCCGGCGCAGACCGCTCCCCGGCGACGCGTGATGGAGTGCGAGCGTGCGCGCGGCTGCAGCCGGGACATCGTCCAGCCCGACGGCGGCGCTGAGCGTGCCGGAGCTCGCGTGCACGGTCTCATCGGCGGGCAGGAGTGCGAGGCGCAGGTCACCGCGCTCGACGGTGAACGGGAATCCGAGGTCGTCCTGGGTGCCCACGAGCACGGCGAAGAGCAGCGGCAGCTCCACATCCGCAGCCGACGCCAGTGCACGTGCGGCCGCGGCATCGCCACGGAGCGCCAGCTCGGCGATCCACCCCTCGGCGCGCGCTGCCGTTCGGGGCGTCGCGGTCAGCAGACGCAGCAGTGCGGTCGCGGTCAGCGCGAGCTGGCGGTCGGCGCGACCGAGTGGTCGGCTCGCGCCGAGGGCGAGCGCGCCTCGCGTGCGCTCGCCGACGACGACCGCGTGCGCGAGCACGGTCGAACCGTGCGAGACGAACGATGCCGCCTCGACGCCGGATCGCAGCAGTGATCGCTCCACATCGCTGCGCACCGCGGGCAGGATGCCCTCCAGAGACGGTGGGTACAGCATCCCCGGTCCGGCCCCCTGCCCCCATGGCAGCCAGGCGACCCACCCACCGATCGCCTGCGCCATGACGCGGATGATCGCGGCGACCGCATCGGGATCGGTCGCCGCCTGGACCAGGCGGGTGTGCGCGTGGGCGGTGCGGAGCGCCTCCTCCTGGCCACCGCGTCCTGCGATCGACCAGAACGCGCGGGAGACGTCGAGGAACGGGACGCCGTCTGGGACGGCGAACACCGGGATGCCGGCGATCCCGCAGCGTTCGACCAGCTCGGCCGGCGCATCGTCCCAGCCCTCGCCGAACCCGATCCCGATCGCACCGATTCCGTGCTCGGCGAGGCGGTCGACGTACGCCGCGGCGGACTGGCCGTGGAGCGGGATGCCCGTGGTGAGCAGCAGCTCGCCGCCCTCGAGATAGCGCCCGGGGTCGCTGAGCTCGGAGACGTGGACGCCGGAGATCGTGCGCGCGCCGTCGAATGGGGCGAGCGGACGGAGCGAGGACTCCGCGCTCTGCACGAGTTCACCGAGAGACACCATGCATTCAGTGTGCGTTCTGCACAGCCGTGATGCAACCATTGGGCGAACTGCCTGCGCCTGTGCGGTGGCGAGCTTCTAGCCTCGAGCACATGACGACTGTCCCGTACCTGCGCACCGAGATCCCCGGACCGCGATCGCGCGAACTCCACGACCAGCGCCGAGCCGCGGTCGCCTCCGGATTCGGCATCACGCTGCCGGTCTTCGTGGCTCGCGCCGGCACGTCGACCCTGGAGGACGTCGACGGCAACACGTTCATCGATCTCGCCTCCGGCATCGCCGTCACCAGCGTGGGGGCCGCGAACCCCACCGTGCGCGAGCACGTCTCCGCGCAGCTCGAGCTGTTCACCCACACCTGCTTCATGGTGACCGAGTACGAGGGGTTCGTGCGCGTCGCCGAGTGGCTGAACGCGCACACGCCGGGCGACTTCGAGAAGCGCACCGCGCTGTTCAGCACCGGTGCAGAGGCGGTCGAGAACGCGGTGAAGATCGCCAGAGCCCACACCGGTCGTCCCGGCGTGCTCGTGATCGACGAGGGGTACCACGGACGTTCGCTGCTCACGCTGGCCATGACGGCGAAGGACCACCCGTACAAGACGTCCTTCGGACCGTTCACCCATGACGTGGTGCGAGGGCCGAACGCCAACCCGCTGCGCGGCGGCGGAGCAGAGGCCGCCCTCGCCGAGCTCGAGCAGCTCGTCGTCGAGCGCGGCGCCGATCACTTCGCGGCACTGGTCGTCGAGCCGATCCAGGGTGAAGGCGGCTTCGTGGTGCCGGCGCCCGGCTTCCTCGCCGGCCTCCGCGACATCGCCGATCGGCACGGCATCGTGCTCGTGATCGACGAGATCCAGTCGGGGCTCGGCCGCACCGGCCGACTCTTCGCAAGCGAGTACGAGGGCATCGCCGGCGACCTCACGCTGACCGCCAAGGCACTCGGCGGCGGACTTCCGCTGAGCGCCGTCACCGGGCGTGCGGAGATCATGGATGCAGCGCATGCCGGTGGACTCGGCGGCACCTATGCCGGCAACCCGCTGGCGTGCGCCGCGGCGCTCGCCGTGTTCGAGATCCTGGACGACCCCGAACTGCTGCCGCGGGTGCATCGCATCGAACGGGCGATCCGCGACGGCCTCGAGCCGTTGCTCGACGAGATCGCCGCCGTCGCCGAGGTACGCGGACGCGGGGCGATGATGGCCGTCGAGTTCGCCGATCCGGTGACCCTCGCACCGCGCGCCGACCTCGCCCAGCGGATCTCGTCCGCCTGCCACGCGGCCGGTGTCCTCACGCTCACGTGCGGCACGCACGGCAACGTCATCCGGCTCCTGCCGCCACTCGTCATCGACGAGGCCGTGCTCGAGACCGGCGTGCAGATCCTGGCGAGCTCCATCCGATCCATCGCCGCCGAGGAGGCAGCAGCATGAACGCCATTCCCGACCTGCTCGACTTCGACGAGCTCCTCACCGACGACGAGCGGGCCACGCGGGACCGTGTGCGCGAGTTCGTCGACGCCCGTATCCGCCCGAACATCGCCGACTGGTACGACCGGGCGGTCTTCCCGGTCGAGCTCGTCCCGGAGCTCGCCGAACTCGGGCTGCTGGGCATGCATCTCAGCGGATACGGGTGCGCAGGGCGGAGCGCCGTCGAGTACGGACTCGCGGCGATGGAGCTCGAAGCAGGGGATTCCGGGCTTCGCACCTTCGTCTCCGTGCAGGGGTCGCTCGCGATGAGCGCGATCCACAAGCACGGCAGCGAGGCGCAGAAGCAGGAGTGGCTCCCGAGGATGGCACGGGGGGAGGTCATCGGATGCTTCGGGCTCACCGAGCCGAACTCCGGCTCGGACCCGTCGAGCATGACGACGTTCGCGCGCCGCGAGGGGAACGACTGGGTGCTCAACGGCGCGAAGCGCTGGATCGGGCTCGCCTCGATCGCCCAGGTCGCGATCATCTGGGCGCAGACCGAGGAAGGCGTGCGCGGCTTCATCGTGCCGACGGAGACCGAGGGATTCGTGGCGACCCCGATCGCCCCGAAGCTGTCGATGCGCGCCTCGATCCAGTGCGACATCGCGCTGACCGATGTGCGGCTCCCAGCCGACGCGCTGCTGCCTGAGGCTCGAGGCCTCCGTGCGCCGTTCTCATGCCTCAACGAAGCGCGGTACGGCATCGGCTGGGGCGTGATCGGTGCCGCCCGCGACAGCTACGGAACCGCCCTGGAGTACTCCCGCACGCGGATGCAGTTCAACCAGCCGATCGGCGCGTTCCAGCTGACGCAGCAGAAGCTCGTCGACATGGCCGTCGAGATCGAGAAGGCGCAGCTGCTCGCGCTTCGGCTCGGGCGGCTGAAGGATGCCGGCACGCTGCAACCGCACCAGATCTCGGTCGCGAAGCTCAGCAACACGAGAGCCGCGATCACCATCGCCCGCGAGGCACGGACGATCCTCGGCGGCAACGGCGTCTCCGGCGACTACTCGCCGCTCCGGCACGCGGCGAACCTGGAGTCCGTCCGCACCTACGAGGGGACGGACGAGATCCACACGCTCGTCCTCGGCGCGCACATCACCGGGTTCTCCGCATTCCGCGGCACCACCATCGAGGGAGCATCATGACCGAGTTCCAGCTGCGCCACTTCATCGACGGCACCTGGCAGGACGGCGCCGGCGAGGCGTTCGTCGATGTCAACCCGAGCCGTCCGTCCGACATCGTCGGCACTGGGCGCGGTGCGTCCGGCGATGACGTCGACCGGGCGTTCACCGCCGCGCGCCGCGCCTTCGACGGCTGGCGGACGACGCCGGCCCGCGCACGTGCGGCGATCCTGTCGCGCGCGGCCGACATCATCGACGAGCACCGCGACGAGTGGGGTGCCGAGCTGGCCCGTGAAGAGGGCAAGACCCTGATCGAGGCGATCGGCGAGACGGGCCATGCCGCGAACATCCTGCGGTTCCATGCCCAGGAGGTCGAACGGCAGAGCGGCGGCGTCTTCGAGTCGCCGAGCCAGGGGGAGCGCATCCTCGTCATCCGTCGCGCTGTCGGCGTGATCGGTGCGATCACCCCGTTCAACTTCCCGATCTCGATCCCTGCGTGGAAGCTGGCCCCCGCACTGGTGTGGGGCAACACCGTCGTGTGGAAGCCGGCGACCTTCGTCCCGCTGCTCGCGATGCGATTCGCCGAGGCCCTCGAGCGGGCTGGGCTGCCTGCCGGCGTGCTGAACCTCGTGAACGGTGCGCCGTCGGTGGGCGAGGCGATCGTCTCGCACCCGGAGGTCGATGCCGTCACCTTCACCGGATCCACCCGCGTCGGGCGCATCATCGCTGCGCAGCTGGCCGCCCGCGGCATCCCGTTCCAGGGCGAGCTCGGCGGCAAGAACGCCTCGCTCGTGCTGGCGGATGCCGACCTCGACCTCGCGGTGGAGCAGGTGGCGCTCGGCGCCTTCCGCGCGGCCGGGCAGAAGTGCACGGCGACGTCTCGGGTCATCGTGCACGAGGCCGTCGCCGACGAGTTCCTGCGCAGGCTCGCGATCCGCGCCGAATCCATCGTGGTCGGCGACGCCAACGACACGACGGTCGAGATGGGACCGGTGGTGGATGCCGGTGCACACGATCGTGTCGCGGCGGCGCTCGTCAGGGCGCGCTCGTCGTCCGCGGTGGCGGTGTTCGCGCCGGAGCCGTACGCGAGCGGCGCGCTCGCCGATGGGTACTTCATCCCGCCGTCCATCTTCGAACTCGACGAGACGGATCCCGGCGAGCTGTGGAGCGAGGAGCTCTTCGGGCCGGTCGTCGGCGTCAGACGCGTCTCGTCGACCGCCGAGGGCATCGCGCTCGTGAACGACAGCGAGTACGGGCTCTCCACTGCGGTGTTCACGACCGGCCTCGCCGATGCGCTCGCCGCGATCGAGGACATCCGTGTCGGGGTGGTGCACATCAACTCCGCATCCGCCGGCGCCGACCTGCATGTGCCGTTCGGGGGCAGCGGGGCCAGTGCTCTGGGACCGAAGGAGCAGGGTGCGGCCGCTCGGGAGTTCTTCACGGAGACGGCCACGGTCTACCTGCGTGGCTGAGGGCTTCGGCCCGACCATCATGCCGTGGTCGACGTGTCATCGTGATGTCCGATTTCCGCCAGCCGCGGTCGGGGGCGCGTGGCAGAGTTGAGGCATGAGCCTCCCGGTGACCGACTTCGACGAGCGATATCGCGCGATCAGCGCACGCGACACCCGCTTCGACGGGCAGTTCGTCACGGCGGTCAGCTCGACCGGCATCTACTGCCGGCCGAGCTGCCCGGCGCGCACGCCGAAGCCGCAGAACGTCACCTTCTATCCCACGAGTGCGGCCGCCCACGAAGCCGGGTACCGCGCCTGCAAGCGCTGCCTTCCGGAAGCTGCACCGGGTTCGCCGGCGTGGGACGTGCGCGGTGACACGGCGGCTCGGGCGATGCGCCTGATCTCCGCCGGCGTCGTCGAGCGCGAGGGCGTGCCAGGGCTGGCTGCCAGGCTCGGCTACTCGCCCAGACACCTCACACGGCTGCTCGCCGGCGAGCTCGGCGCGGGTCCCCTCGCACTCGCACGAGCGCACCGCGCGCACACGGCCCGCATGCTGCTGGTCGGCACCGACATGCCGATCTCCGACGTCGCCTACGCGGCGGGCTTCGCCAGCATCCGTCAGGCGAACGAGACGATCCGTGAGGTGTTCGGCCTCACACCAGGCGAGCTCAGAGCGCGGCGCCGCATGGATGCATCCGTGGTGCCCGGCACGATCGACCTGGTGCTGCCGTACCGAGGACCGCTCGATGCGGGCGGCATCTTCACGTGGATGCAGGCTCGGGCGCTGCCCGGCGTCGAGGAGACCACGCCGACCTCGTTCGCGCGACATCTGCGGATGTCCGGCGGTCCGGCGTGGTTCGAGGTGCGACAGGATGCCGCGGACCGGCTGCACCTGCGCGCTCGCGTCACCCAGCTCGCCGACCTCGCCCCGCTGGTCTCGACGGTCCGGCGCATCTTCGACCTGGACGCCGATCCGCAGGCGATCGACGAGGCGCTGTCGGCGCACCCGGAGCTCGCGCCGCTCGTCGCGCAGACGCCGGGGATCCGGGTGCCGGGATCAGCCGACCCGCACGAGATGCTGATCCGGGCCATGGTCGGCCAGCAGATCACGGTCGTCGCCGCACGCACGGCGCTGTCGGCGCTCGCCGAGGCGCTGGGGGAGCGGACCGAGGACGGACTCCTGTTCCCGACCATGGCGGCCATCGCCGAGCGCGGCGCCGAGGTGCTGCGCGGGCCCGCCGCTCGAATCCGGGCCATCACGGGAGCCGCGGCCGCGCTCGCCGACGGCTCGCTCACGCTCACGGTCGGCGACGACGGCGCCGAGCAACGGGCGGCGCTGCTCGCCATGCCGGGCATCGGTCCGTGGACGGCGGACTACGTGCGCATGCGCGTGCTCGGCGACCCCGACATCCTGCTCCCCGGTGACGTCGCGCTGCGCGCCGGCGCCGCGGCATCCGGTCTCCCCGGCGATCCCGTCCCACTGACCGCCTGGGCCGAGCGGACGGCCCCATGGCGCAGCTATCTCAGCGCCCACCTCTGGCGCGCGGCCCCCGTGCGTCGACCACGACTCTCGAAGGAGACAGCATGACCGCCATCATCCAGACCATCGACACTCCGGACGGTGCCTTCACGATCCTCACCGATGACCGGCAGCGCGTGCTCTCGTCCGGCTGGACGGACGACGTCGAGCGCATCCTCGGTCGCCTGGCGGCGGCACTCCGGCCGGACGCGCTCCGCGAGGGCGACACGGATGCCGCGGCGGCCGTCGGCGCGTTCTACGCCGGCGACATGGCCGCGATCGACACGGTCGCCGTGCACCAGCGGGGGACGGCCCTGCAGCTCGCCGGGTGGTCCGCTCTGCGCGGCATCGCGCCGGGCGAGCCGCTGACGTACACCTCCTTCGCCACACAGCTCGGCAACCCCAGTGCGGTTCGCGCAGCTGCCTCGATCTGTGCGCGGAATGCGCCGGCACTGTTCGTGCCGTGCCACCGCGTGCTCCGGACCGACGGCACGCTCGGGGGGTTCGCGTGGGGACTCGAGGTCAAGGGCAGCCTGCTCGCACGGGAGGCGGCGGCGCAGCGATGAGGCAGGCGGCGGCGCAGGGATGAGTCCGATGCGTGCGGAACGGGAATGCCTCTTGCGTTCAGCTGGTTCACAGACATAGGCTGGTGGGCTGTCGCGTCAACCGGGCGACATCGCCGAGCCCCTGAGGAGGACACCATGACCACGATCTCCGTCGCGACGATCGCAGCTCTCGGCTCGACCCCGGTGCTCCCGCGCCCATAGAGCCATACCGCGCGCCGAGCCGCGCCCGCTCCGGATGCCGCACCCCAGGGTTCGCGCTCGCATCCGTCTGTTCTTCCGTCACCGCACGCCGTACGAAACTCATCTGAGAGACATGTCTTCCTCGCCTTCCCCGCAGAACAACGCCTCCCTGTCCACCCCTGCCGCACTGTGGCGGCTCAAGCCCTTCGTGAAGCCGGTCATCTGGCGACTCGCCGGCGGTGCAGCCAGCGCGCTCATCGCCGCGATCATCGCCCTGATGATCCCGATCGTCCTCGAGCAGATCATGGCCGGACCGGTGCAGTCCGGCGAGATCAGCGCGATCGTCGTCGGCGCGCTCATCGTCTTCGCCCTCGCCCTCGGTGAGGCCGTGATGGTCTGGCTGCGTCGTCAGTTCGTCCTGAACCCGGCCACCGAGGTCGAGTACCAGATGCGCACGACGCTGTACTCGCGCCTGCAGACCCTGCCGGTGTCGTTCCACGACCGCTGGCAGTCGGGGCAGCTGCTCAGCCGGATGATGCAGGACATCGGCCTCATCCGTCGCTGGCTCGCCTTCGGTCTGGTGCTGCTCGTCGTGAACGTGCTGACGATCATCATCGGCTCGGTGCTGCTGTTCCGCTGGCACTGGCTGCTCGGGACGATCTTCCTCGTGACCGCGATCCCGCTGTGGATCCGCGGCTACCTGTTCGAGAAGCGCTACGGCGCGCTTACCCGTCGCAGCCAGGATCAGGCCGGCGATCTCGCGACCAGCGTCGAGGAGAGCGTGCACGGCATCCGTGTGCTCAAGGCGTTCGGCCGTGGCAAGCACGCGCTCAGCCGCTTCAGCCGCCAGGCCGAGACGCTGCGCGAGACCGAGATGAGCAAGGCGGGCGCTGTCGCGTCGATCTGGTTCTGGCTCGACCTGATGCCGCAGATCGCCTTCGGACTCAGCCTGATGTCCGGCATCTGGCTGATCTCGCAGGGCCAGATCGACGAGGCCCAGCTGTTCGCGTTCTTCGCGATGGCCGTGGTGCTGCGCTGGCCGATCGAGTCGATCGGGTTCCTGTTCTCGTTCATGCTCGACGCCAGGACGGCGACCGACCGCGTCTTCGACATCTTCTCTGAGACGAACTCGATCACCGACCCGGAGCACCCCGTGCACATCGCGGAGCCTCGCGGCGAGCTCGCGTTCGAGAACGCGCACTTCCGCTACCAGGATGCGGGCGATCACGAGCGCGATCTGCTCGACGGCATCGACCTCGTGCTGCGCCCGGGCGAGACCATGGCGCTCGTCGGTCTGACCGGCAGCGGCAAGACCACGCTCACCACGCTTCCCACGCGTCTGTACGACGTCACCGGAGGTCGCGTCACGCTCGACGGCGTCGACGTGCGCGATCTTCCGCTCTCGGAGCTGCGTCAGCACATCGCGATGGCGTTCGAGGACGCGACCCTGTTCTCGGCATCCGTCCGCGAGAACGTGCTGCTCGGCCGCGCCGAGCTCGATGTGCACAGCCCGGAGGCCGACCGTGTGATGCGCGAAGCGCTGGAGGTCGCGCAGGCGTCCTTCGTCGACGCGCTGCCCGACGGTGTCGAGACGATCATCGGCGAAGAGGGGCTGAGCCTCTCCGGCGGTCAGCGTCAGCGGCTCGCGCTCGCGCGTGCCGTGGCGGCAGCGCCCAAGGTGCTCGTGCTCGACGACCCGCTGTCAGCGCTCGACGTCGACACCGAGGCGCTCGTCGAGGAGGCGCTGCGCCGCGTCCTCGCGGAGACGACCGCCATGATCGTCGCGCACCGTCCGTCGACCGTCGCGCTCGCCGACCGCGTCGCGCTGCTGGAAGCCGGCCGCATCACCGCTGTCGGTACGCACAGCGAGCTGCTGCGCACGAGCCAGCACTACCGCTACGTCATCTCCAGCCTCGAGGCGGAGGAGGCGGCGCGGACGGGTGCGATCCCGATCATCCGCGATGCGTCGGGTGCTTCGACAGGCTCAGCAGCCCAGGAAGCAGGCTCAGCAGCCCAGGAAGCAGACGGCGGACCCGACGACGAAGCACGAATCACCGAGAAGGAGGTGCAGGCATGAGCTCCGCGATCACCGGTACCCAGGACGAGGACCGCTCCACCTATACCCGCGAGGAGAGCAGGGCGATCCGTCGCCGTTCGCTGCGCCTGCTCGGATCGTTGATCCGTCCGCTGCGGCCGCAGGTCATCGTCGCGGCCGTGGTGCTGGTCATGTCGACCGCGCTCCAGGTCGCCGGACCGATCCTGATCAGCATCGGGATCGACCGGGCGCTCCCTGCGGTGCTCGACCAGGCCGATTGGATGCCGACCTTCATGATCGGCGGCATCTACCTGTTCGCTGGCGCTGCGGCGGCTGCGCTGATCGCCTGGTACGTCATCATCGCCGCGCGCATCACGCAGGCGATCCTGATCGATCTCCGCAAGCGCATCTTCCTGCACACGCAGCGACTGAGCCTCGAGTTCCACGAGTCGTACACGTCAGGCCGCATCATCTCGCGCCAGACCAGCGACCTCGACTCGATCCGCGAGCTGCTCGACGGCGGACTCAACAACCTCGTCTCCGGTGTGCTCTTCGGTGCCTTCACGTTCATCGCGCTGCTGGTCTGGGATTGGCAGTCGGGCGTGATCCTGGCGCTGGCAGGAGTGCCGCTCGTGCTGCTGATGCGCTGGTTCTACTCGCGGTCGCAGCTCGTGTACCGCGAGTCGCGCGTGATCAGCGCCAAGGTGATCGTCCAGTTCGTCGAGACGATGACGGGCATCCGCGCGGTCAAGGCGTTCCGCAAGGAGCCGCGCAACGACGTGGTCTTCCAGGACGTCGCCGGCGACTACCGCGATGTGAACCGTCGCTCGATGCTGCTGTTCGGCACGTTCGAGCCGGGGCTCATGGGCGTCGCCGCGCTGACCCTCGGCCTCGTCGTGCTGTGGGGCGGAATCCGCGTCTCGACGGGAGCTCTCACGGTCGGTGTGCTGCTGTCGGCGGTGCTGTACGTGCGCAACTTCTTCGCGCCCATGCAGGAGATCGCGATGTTCCTGAACTCCTACCAGTCGGCGACCGCCGCACTGGAGAAGGTGTCGGGTGTGCTCGAGGAGCGGCCGACCGTTCCGGACCCCGAGAAGCCGATCGACCTGTGGGAGTCCCGCGGTCACGTCCGCTTCGACGAGGTGACCTTCGGGTACTCGGGGGAGAAGACGATCCTGCCGAACTTCTCGCTCGACATCCCAGCGGGGCAGACGATCGCACTCGTGGGAACGACCGGTGCGGGCAAGTCCACGCTGGCGAAGCTCATCTCGCGGTTCTACGACCCCTCGATCGGCAGCGTCACGCTCGACGACATCGATCTGCGGTCGCTGCACCCGAAGGACCTTCGCCGTGCGATCGTGATGGTGACGCAGGAGGCCTACCTGTTCAGCGGCACGGTCGCCGACAACATCGCGCTCGGCAAGCCGGATGCGACGCTCGACGAGATCAAGTCCGCCGCGCGTGCGGTCGGCGCCGACGAGTTCATCTCGGCACTGCCCGACGGATACAACTCCGACGTCAACAAGCGCGGCGGGCGAGTGTCGGCTGGTCAGCGTCAGCTGATCTCGTTCGCGCGGGCGTTCCTCGCCGACCCCGCCGTGCTGATCCTCGATGAGGCCACGGCATCGCTCGACATCCCGTCGGAGCGCTTGATCCAGGACGCGCTGCAGACCCTGCTGGCCGACCGCACGGCGATCATCATCGCGCACCGGCTCTCGACGGTCGCGATCGCGGATCGGGTGCTGGTGATGGAGCATGGCCGGATCATCGAGGACGACACCCCCGCTGCCCTGATCGGCGGCACCGGCAAGTTCGCGCAACTGCACGCCGCATGGCAGGAGACGCTGGTCTGACGCCAGCATCCGGGGCATTTCTGCGGCCAAATCGAAGTTCGGCGGCCATACCCATCTGGGATGGCCGCCGAACGCGCGGGTGGCCGAAGAAATGCAGCATTCCGAGTGTCATCAGCGTCTGCGCTCAGTGGGCGGGAGGTGCAATCCCCGCGCGACGGCCGAAGAGACCGTGCGCTCGACGCCGTCCCAGTCGTGCATGATCTGCGCGTACGTGAACCGCAGCACCGTGTATCCGCGCATCCGGAGTTCCGCGTCGTGCGCGACGTCCCGGCCGCGATCGGCCGCTGTGGAATGGTGCGCGAATCCGTCGATCTGAATCACAAGATGGCTTCCGATGACGGCGTCCACGTCGTGACCTGCGAGACGGACCTGCTGACGGATCGGCACGCCGAACCCGCGCAGGCGTACGACGAAGACCGTCTCAAGACCCGAGTCGGATCTGCCGCGGACGGAGCGAGCGAGCGCTCGTGACGACTCATCACGCCACTGCACCGATCGAAGCGACTCGATGTCGAGGGATTCTCTCGTGATCGCAGACTCCCAGATCATCATCGCTTCTTCGAAGCGGAAGCAGCGTGCGAGGTGTGCCAGAGCGTCCTCGATCGATGTCGTCAGCGAACGGGGTCCGAGATCGACCAGTGGATCCGACCAGTGCAGAACGGCCTGACTCGAGTGACGGTGGGCATTTCCCCCGACCTGCAGGTGCACCGTCGATGACGCGCCTTCGGGGATCCACCACCTGCGCCGGCGAGCAAGCGAGACGCAGGTCAGACGACCGGATGCTGCAGCCGCTGCACGGAGTTCCGGCGGCGCTTCACTGGTCGCGATCCACTTCGCACGGATCCGCTGGACTTCACCGGCTCGAATCGCTGCGCGGACGCGAGACGGCGAGTACCCCCATTCGCGTGCATCCTCTCGGTGCGCGATGCCGCCTCGTGCTGCGACCCAGGTGTGCAGATTCATGTCGACAGGATCCCCCGCGTCGAGGATGCCCGGGCGTCGCGAGCGCAGCAACTGTGCATGATCTCGACGATCAGTGAACCGTGCAGGCCCTGCTGCGACGGGTCTGTGCGGACAGTTCTTCGGGGTCGTGCACGTTGTCCGGTCAGATCTCGACCATCCGGCCGCAGAACCCGCGCGAGGCCGCAGAACCTGCTGCGTCTGCGACCGGAACCGCCCGGTCCGGAGCGGGCCCGCACGGGTCTGGGTAGCATCGAAGCATGGACCCGTTGATGCTGCTGGCCGAGTGGTGGTGGCTCGCGCCCGTCGCGGCAGGCGGCGTCACGGCCGGAGCGATCGGCGTGCGGCGGCGGACGAAGCGGAGCGGGCGACGACTCGCGGTCGACGCGGCCCGCCATGATCTGAAGCTCGCGCAGTCCGGTGTCGCCGAGAAGCGAGCGGATGTGAAGATCGCCAAGGCCGACCTCGCGCACGTGTCGGCTGAACGTGCAGCGCGTCGTGCGACGCCGGAGCAGCTCGCGAGCGCCCGTCGGATGCTGCGCGACGCCGAGCGCAACGTGAAGGCCGCGACTGCTGACATCCGCGCACGGCGTGCGCGCCTGCAGGCCGCAAGGTCTGCGATCCCTGCGGCATCCGCTCCGCGTCCGATCGAGCGGCTGCGCGCAGACCATGACGCGATCGTCGTGCGATGGATGCAGTACGAGACCGACCCGGCGCTGCAGATCGCGTACCCCGCCATGACCGACGTGAAGCAGCCGGCCACGGCCGCCTACCTCCGTGCGGCGGGCCGTGCGACCGATCTGCGGCGGGAGGCGGGCGACCGTCCGACCCCTGCCGAGTTCTCGGCGTATCGCGACGGCGTGGCGCAGCTCGCCAGGGCCCTCGATGTCGCCGAGCACGGCGCGCGGGTGAAGGCTGGCGAGGCGCCGGCGGTGCCGGGATGGCAGGATGCCGCGCAGGAGGCGCTGTCCCGTTCGGCCGAGGCCATCGACCGCGCCGCGGGCGCTGCGGCATCCGCGTTCACCGCATGGACCGCGCGCGGTCGCAGGAACCGCGACGACGAGCGCTAGTCCGCGACGTCGCTCGCCCTCGACCGGGGCTCGCCCTCGACGGTCCGCGTGCGCACGAGATCGCGATACCAGCGCCCCGAGTCCTTGACGGTGCGCTCCAGCGTGTCGAAGTCGACCCTGACGATGCCGAATCGCTTGGCGTAGCCGTAGCCCCACTCGAAGTTGTCGAGCAGCGACCAGACGAAGTAGCCGCGCAGGTCGACGCCGCGCTCGAGCGCCCGGTGCGCAGCTGTGACGTGCCGGCGCAGGTAGTCGGTGCGCTCGGGATCGGGGATCGAGCCGTCCTCGGCGACCTCGTCCTCGAAGGCGGCGCCGTTCTCGGTGACCATGAGGGCCTGCTCGGGGAACTGCTCCGAGAGTGACACGAGCAGCTCTTCGAGTCCCTCGGGGGCGATGTTCCAGCCCATGGCGGTGTACGGCCCCGGCTGTTCGACGAACTCGACGATCCGGTCGCTCCCCGGCCAGGCCGTGCCACCGGTCGAGCCCTTGTGGCCGTCGTTGCGCTGCTGCTCCGAGACGCCGTCCCAGAGCCGAACGGTCGCGGTGGAGTAGTAGTTCACGCCGAGCACGTCGATCGGCTGCGTGATCGTGGCGAGATCGCCATCGTGCACGAAGCTCCAATCGGTGACCTCTGCGGTGTCGGCGAGGAGGTCCGCCGGATACTCGCCGCGCAGCATCGGCCAGGTGAACGCCCGATTCGCGAGCGCGTCGATCCGGCGCACCGCCTCGGCGGCGCCGTCGCCCTGCCCGCGGAGCACGTGGAAGTTCAGCGTGACCGAGTAGTCGGGATCGCCGGTCGATGTCGCGCGCAGCGCCCGGACCGCACGACCATGGGCGAGGTTCAGGTGGTGCACGGCGGAGAGCGCGGATGCCGGTTCGTGCCGCCCCGGCGCGTGACCGCCCTGGCCGTAGCCGAGATAGGCGGAACACCACGGCTCGTTCAGCGTGGTCCAGGTGTGCACCCGGTCGCCGAGCGCCGCGCCCATGACCTCGGCGTAGCGCTCGAAGGCGTCGGTCGTGGTGCGGGCGGTCCAGCCGCCGGCATCCTCCAGGTACTGCGGCAGGTCCCAGTGGTACAGCGTCGCGACCGGACGGATGCCGCGTTCGAGCAGTCCGTCGACGAGGCGGGAGTAGAAGCCGACCCCGGCACTGTTCACGGTGCCGTCGGCAGTGGGCACGATGCGCGGCCACGCGATCGAGAACCGGTACGCCTGCAGCCCGAGGTCGGCCATCAGATCGAGGTCTTCTTCGACGCGATGGTAGTGGTCGCACGCGACATCGCCGGTGTCGCCGTTCCAGACCCTGCCGGGCGTCCTGCTGAACGTGTCCCAGATCGAGGGGGTGCGGCCGTCCTCGGCTGCCGCTCCCTCGATCTGGTACGAGGCGGTCGCCGAGCCGAAGGTGAAGCCATCGGGGAACACGAGTCCAGAGCCCCGATAGTCGTCGAGCGGGCTGAGCGGACCGGTCATCCGGTGATCTCCTCGAGGTCGACGCTGTAGGTCTCGGCGCGGCCGTCGGGACTCGTGACCGTCACGGAGGCGGGGCCGGTGCCGCCGGCGAAGACGCGCAGCCGCAGTCCGTCATGGTAGTCGTACTCCGGGCCGTCGACGCGGGCACCCCAGGGGAGCGCGGTGCCGGGGCGGACGTAGAGCGGGAGCGAGTCGAAGCCGTGCGTCTCCCTCCGCCACGAGCCGCCGGACACCGTCTCGCCGGTGAGCAGCGAGGTCCACTCGCCCGACGGCAGGTAGAACTCGACCGCGCCGTCGCCCGAGAGCACCGGGGCGACGAGCAGGCTCGAGCCGAGCATGTACTGCCGGTCGAGATACGCGGCCGCTGGGTCGTCCGGGAACTCGAGCGCCATCGGCCGCATCAGGGGCACACCGGTCGCCGCGGCGTCCAGACCCTGCTGGTACAGGTACGGCATGAGTCGCATCTTCAGATGCGTGAAGCGACGCGTGACCTCGACCGCCTCCTCGTCGAAGGCCCACGGCACCCGGTACGAGCTGGAACCGTGGAAGCGCGAATGCGAGCCGAGCAGGCCGAAGGCCGTCCAGCGCTTGAACACCGCGGCATCCGGTGTGCCCTCGAAGCCGCCGATGTCGTGACTCCAGAACGCGAATCCGGTCAGCGCGAGCGAGAGTCCGCCGCGCAGCGTCTCGGCCATCGATGCGAAGGTCGAGGTCGAGTCGCCGCCCCAGTGCACCGGCATGCTCTGGCCGCCCGCGGTCGCCGACCGGGCGAACAGCACCGCGTCGCCCTCGCCGCGGACATCGGTGAGCACCTCGAACACCGCGCGGTTGTACAGGTCGGTGTAGCGGTTGTGCATGCGCTCGGGGTCGGCGCCGTCGGCCCACACGACGTCGGTCGGGATGCGCTCGCCGAAATCGGTCTTGAAGCAGTCGACCCCCTGTGCGATCAGTCGGCGCAGATGCCCCTGGTACCAGGCGGTGGCGTCAGGGTTCGTGAAGTCGACGAGACCCATGCCGGCCTGCCAGAGGTCCCACTGCCAGACGGAGCCGTCGGACCGCTGCACCAGGAAGCCCCGCTCTGCGGCCTCGCGGAACAGCGGGGAGCGCTGCGCGATGTACGGGTTGATCCATACGCAGACGCGGAGATCCTTGTCGTGCAGCCGCGCGAGCATCCCCTCGGGGTCGGGGAAGACCCGAGGGTCCCACTCGAAGTCGCACCAGTTGAACTCGCGCATCCAGAAGCAGTCGAAGTGGAACACCGACACCGGCAGCTCGCGAGCGGCCATCTCGTCGATGAACGAGTTCACGGTCTGCTCGTCGTAATCGGTGGTGAAGCTGGTCGACAGCCAGAGGCCGTACGACCACGCAGGCACGACTGGAGGTCGTCCGGTCAGCGCGGTGTATCGGCCCAGCACGTCCTTGGGCGTCGGACCGGCGATCACGAAGTACTCGAGCACCTCGCCGGAGACCGAGAACTGCACGCGCTCCACCGCCTCCGACCCGATCTCGTACGAGACATGGCCTGGGTCGTTCACGAGCACACCGTAGCCGCGGTTCGAGAGGTGGAACGGGACGTTCTTGTACGCCTGCTCGGAGGAGGTGCCGCCGTCGGCGTTCCACACCTCGACGGACTGCCCGTTCTTGACCAGCGGGCCGAAGCGCTCGCCGAGGCCGTAGATCAGCTCGCCGACACCGAGATCCAACTGTTCGTGGACGAACGCGGATGCCGAGGGCGCGCCGCCGCCCTGCCTGGCGTTGTCGACCACGCCGGGGTCGACCTGTGCACCGGGCGCCAGCTGGATGTAGCCCTGCGCCTTCCCGCCGCTGCCGGTCACCCGACGGCCGTCGACCTCGAACGAGAGGTCCCACGGAGCACCGGGTGCGATCCTGGCCACGAGGGCACCGGCGTCCAGCACCCCACCGGTCTGCGACACCGAGACGGATGCTCCGGTGCCGCCGGCACCCGGCAGCCTGAACCCGTCGTGGCGACGGCCGCCGACGTGGTGCGCGATGCGCACGCGGATCACGCCCTCGGCCGGGGAGGACAGGGTCGTGGTCAGCACCGGCCGATTGAGCACGTCGCCGCGCTTGGCGATCGCCATGGTCGGTGCGGTGACGACCAGGCCAGGTCCGTCGGGGGTGTCGGTGGTCTCTGCGATGTCGTAGGCCTCCTGCGCATACAGCGCGGTGACGCCGGGGCGCAGCTGCCAGAACCCGTCGGTGAACTTCATTACTTGACTGCTCCTGCCGTGATGCCACGCGTGAGCGTGCGCTGGAAGATGAGGAAGAAGATGAGCGTGGGGATGATGCCGAGCAGCGCGGACGCACTCGTCGTGGTGACGTCCATCAGGCGGTCGCCCTGCAGCACGCTGATCGCGACGGGGACGGTCTGGTTGGCGTTCGAGGCGAGGAACGTCAGCGGGATGAGGAACTCGTTCCACGTCCAGATGAAGAAGAAGATGAGCAGCACCGAGAGCGTCGGGCGGCTGATCGGGAAGACCACGCGCCAGAGGATCTGCCAGCGGCTCGCGCCGTCGAGCGATGCCGCCTCGAGCACCTCCTTCGGGAAGGTGCCGTAGACCGAGGAGAGCAGGTAGGTGCCGAACGCCGCCTGGATCACCGTGAACACGATGATGACCGCCCACACGTTGTCGTACAGGCCGACCGATTTGAACATGTAGTACAGCGGGTAGAGCAGCGCCTCCTGCGGCAGCAGGTTGGCGAGCAGGAACAGCAGCACGATCCAGGAGCGTCCTCGCACGCGGCCGATCCCGATCGCGAAGGCGTTGAGCATCGAGATCACGACGGCGAGCACCGCGACGATGCCGGAGATGAAGATCGAGTTCCAGACCTTCTCCGGGAAGTTCACACGCTCCCAGAACTTGGTGATGCCGCCGAAGTCGAGCGTCTCGGGGAAGGCGAGCGGCCCGGAGGTCGCGTAGTCGACCGGCGACTTGAACGAGTTCACGAGCACGAGGTAGAACGGTGCGATGATGAGCAGCGCGCCGATCACGACGAGCGCGAGCAGCAGCCAGTCGATCGGCCGCTTCTTGGTCATGCCGCCGCGAGGGCGCGTCTTCCCCGGCGTGCCGGTGACGATGGCAGTGGTGGCGTGCATCACAGTCCCGCCCTTTCCTTGCGCTCGAGCGAGTTCTGGACGCGGATGAAGATGATCGACACGATCACGACGACGATCGTGAGCACGGTGGCGATCGTGGCGCCGTAGCCGACGTTCCGCTTCGTGAAGAACTCCTGATAGGCGTAGTACGCGGGCACCAGGGTGGCGCCGGCCGGTCCGCCGCGGGTGATGATGTAGACCGGGCCGAACACCTTGAGCGCGGCGATCGTGCAGGTCAGGGTGACCACGAAGATCTCCGGTCGGATGATGCTCATGGTGATGGCGGTGAAGCGCTGGAGCCAGTTCGCACCGTCGAGCTCGGCCGCCTCGTAGAGCTCCGGGTCCACGCGCTGCAGTGCAGCCATGAACACGACGACCGGATAGCCGAGCTGCACCCAGACCATCACGAGCATCAGCACGATCAGCGCCGAAGGCATCTGCCCCAGCCAGTCGTAGGCGGGGATGCCGAAGGCGCCGAGGATCTGGTTCAGGGCGCCGTCGCCGCCGGGGCGGACGATCCATCCGATCACGATGCCGGCGACCGCGATCGGCAGGATCTGCGGCAGGTAGTAGGTCGCCCGCAGGAAGCTGCCGACCTTGCCGCCGAACTTGCGGCCGACGACGTCGAACAGCAGGGCTGCCACGATGAGCCCGACGATCGTGGGGACCACGACCATCGCGAGGATCATCCAGACCGAGTTCGTGAACGAGGTCCAGAAGTCGCTGTCCGTGAAGAGCTTCTGCCAGTTCTCGAGGCCGATGAACTCGGGGGTGCGCACGCCCTTCCACTTCGTGAAGGTGAGGTAGACGTTCCAGATCAGCGGCACGATGACGATGACGAGCAGCAGCACGAAGCCGGGGAGCAGGTAGATCCAGTAGGCGCCGGTGCCGCCGCTGCGCTGCGGGATCGACGGCTGTTCCGGTGGGAGCGCCGTGCGGCGGCGCTGGCGGGTGTCGACAGACATGTTCAACTCCTGGAGAGTGCGGGGGCGGCCCCGTCGTGGCTGCCGCCCCCGCGAGTGCGGATCAGCGGAAGTCCGCCGTGCCTTCGTCGTACTGCTCACCGAGGTTGGCGTCGGTGGTCGCGGCATCCTGCACGCCGGTGATGAGACCCTGCAGCTCCTGCACGATCACGTCGTAGAAACCGGGGGCGGGCCAGTCCGGGTAGAACGCCAGGCCGTCTGCATCGAGGACGCCGTTGAACGTCTCGATCAGCGCGGCGCTCTTCTCGTCGGTGATGTCGGCGGTGTCGGCGGCGACGGGAAGACCGCCGTTGTTGCCGATGATCGCCTGGATCTCCGGACGCATCGTGATGTCGATGAACTGGTAGGCGAGGTCCTTGTTGGCTGCGTTCTCCGGGACGACCCAGAGGTTGCCGGAGGAGCCGAGCGAGAGGTCGGCGCCGGGGAAGGCGGTCATGCTCCAGTCGAAGCCGGTCGCCTCGGAGACGAAGCGGCCGAACCACCAGGAACCCGACACGAAGATCGGCGAGGTGCCGTTGATGAATGAGACACCGGCGTCCTCCGCCTTGACCGACGAGACGTCGGAGGCGATGTAGCCCTTGTCGACGTATTCCTGCAGCGTCTCGGTCGCCGAGGTGATCTCGGGGCCCTGCCAGTCGACCGGGTTCTTGTACAGCTGGTAGTCGTCCACGAAGCCGCGGTCGCCCTCCATGAGTGCGAGCTGGTACCAGAGCTGGCCGAGCGGGTACTCGGCGCCGGCCTCGGCCAGCGGGGTGATCCCCTTGGCGACGAAGGCGTCGAGCACGTCGACGAACTCGTCGTAGGTCGTGGGGATCGCGAGCCCGGCCTCGGCGAATGCGCTCTCGTTGTAGTAGACGCCGACGAACTCGCCGTAGTTCGGCACGCCGAACCAGGTGTCGCCGCCCATCACGCCGTCTTCCGAGTACTTGGCGGTCGTCTGCAGCGAGGGTGCGAGCTTGTCGGCCCACCCGTACTCCTCGACGGCATCCGAGATGTCGGTGATCAGCCCGGTCGATGCGAGGAAGCCCGCGGTGGCGTTGCCCTTGTTGAACTCCATGAGGTCAGGGGCCGCGTCGGTGTCGAGCACCTGACTCGCGGTCTTCTGGATCTGCTCGAACGACTTCTCCTCGAACTCGACCTTGGCGCCGGTCTCCTCCTCGAAGATCTTGATCGCCTCGGCCCAGGCCTTGCCCATGGCGCTGTCGGCACCCTCGTAGTGCCAGAGCTTGAGGGTGTCGCCACCGCCGCTGTCGCCGTCGGATCCGGCGGTGCAGCCGCTCAGCACGACTCCCGCCGCTGCGAGGGCGGCCACTGCTGTCAGGGTCTTCGTCCTGCGGATGTTCCGTGCCATCGTCGGCACTCCTTTCTCGGTGGCCCATGGGGCCGGACACTTCACTGGGTCGGGGTGTTCAGTTGTGGGAGGTGCAATCGTCGAAGCGTTTCGATAACGACGATGGCGAAGCGAGGCCCGCCGGTGTCACTCCCGTGCGGGAGCGACCGAGCCGGCTGGGCGGTAGGTGGGCGGGATCAGGTGGATCTGCGCCGGCAGACGCGGATCCTCGAGTCGCTGCACAGCGATCTCGACGGCGAGTTCGCACGAATCCTGCGGAACGAGCGGGATCGTGTCGATCGGTGTGGGGAGCATGGCGGTGTCGAACGATGCCGCAGCCGAGACGATCGACACGTCGACGCCCACCCGCAGTCCTCGCTCGGCGAGGATGCTGAGGAGGATCTCGTGCACATCGTTCACCGCGTGCACGATGAAGGCGCGGATGCCGTCGTCGAGTGCGGCGGCGACAGCCGCACGGACGACCGCGGACTCCGTGGTGAGCCCACCCGACGATGTCCAGGTCAGCTCGACCGCCCGCGCATCGCTGCGCTCCTGCACGCCCCGGAGGAGGCGTCGAGGGAAGTTCGACTTGCGATAGGAGACATCGGTCTGGCCGAGCAGCAGGATGCGGTCGCTGCCGGCGTCCGCCAGGCGGTCGACCGCGAGGTGGCCCGCGGCCTCGAAGTCCAGGTCGACGCAGGTCAGCTCGCGCTGATCGTCCGGCAGGCCGATGAAGATCGTGGGTGTGCGGACGGAGCGGGAGATCTCCACCCGTTCGTCGTCCGGCGCGACGTCGAGCACGAGGATCGCGTCGACGAGATTGCTCGCGGCGACGCGGTTCATGCCCTCCGAGGTCTGCTCGTCGGTGAGGAGCAGGATGTCGTAGCCGCGGCGCCGCGCCGCCACGGCGGTCGCGAGCACGAACGCCATGTGCGTGGGAGCGTGGGTGTCGGCGCGAAGCGGCTCGGTGAGCGCGAAGATGTTCGTGCGTCGACCGGCGAGCATGCGGGCTCCGGCATCCGGCTGGTAGCCGAGTGACTGCGCGGCATCCTCGATCCGTCGTCGCGTCTTCTCCGAGACGGGGCGCTTGCCGCTCAGTGCGTAGGAGACGGTGCTGATCGACACACCGGCGGCGGCTGCCACCTCGTGAATCGTCGTCATCGTGACTCCATCGTCGCTCTGCCTATGCCGTCGAAGCGCTTCGCTTCGGGCCCTTCAGCGATGATAGACAGCCTGCGCGAGTGAGCGCAAGCTTTTTGTGGTTCCTGGCAACATATTGATGGCCGATGACCAGCGCAGCGCATCGCCATCCGCATCGGAGACGCCGATCAGGAGGGCGACGGGGTCTCGATGGGGGAGGGGATTCGGGGCCCCGCCGCCGGCCTAGGAGTCGATGCGGATCGAGGCGATGACCTCGGAGTACTCGGTCTCGCCGACCGGGGTGAATCCGACCCTGAGGAAGAAGGCCTCCGGGCCGTCGTCACCGGCTTCGTAGATGACGTCGACGTGGTCGACGCCGCGGTTGCGCGCCTCGCCGATCAGGCTCTCGACCGCGAAGCGGCCGATGCCGCGACCCTGGTCGTCGGCGTCGACGTTGATGCGCCACAGCACGGAGCGGAAGTGCTCCTCCGGGGCCTCGTCGTCGAAATTGGCGCTGACGAACCCGACGACGGTGTCGCCGTCGAGCACGACCCGCTGCCAGGAGGTCTGGGGATTGATCACGGTCGCTGCGATGCCGTAGGACACCGGAGCGAGGAACTGCTCCTGTCCGGGCTTGAGCGACAGGTTGTTCACCGCGACGATCGTCGCGGCGGAGAGTTCGACCATGCGCAGTTCGGACATGACCCCAGGCTAACCCCTCGGGCACGGGCGCACACGCATCGCGTGAAGAAATCCGTCTGAGGGATGACGATGGCCGGACGCCGTGTCGGACGCTCGGAACGCGGGCCGGAGGCCGCTCAGGTATCTTGGTATCGAGACAAATCGACCTCGTGAACGGAGAACCTCCCGGTGACCGACGACGCCATCATCTACACCTATACAGACGAGGCACCGGCGCTCGCCACCGCCTCGTTCCTTCCGATCGTCCAGGCCTTCAGCGGCCAGGCCGGCATCGACTTCGAGACTCGGGACATCTCGCTCGGCGGCCGCATCCTCGCGGCCTTCCCGCAGAAGCTCACCCCTGAACAGCAGGTGGGCGACTCCCTCGCAGAGCTCGGCGGCCTCGCCACGCTCCCCGAGGCGAACATCATCAAGCTGCCGAACATCTCGGCATCCATCCCGCAGCTGAAGGCGGCGATCGCCGAACTGCAGCAGCAGGGCTACGACATCCCCTCCTTCCCCGACGACCCGGAGTCGCTCGAGGAGAAGGACGTGCGAGCGCGCTACGACCGCATCAAGGGCTCCGCGGTGAACCCGGTGCTCCGCGAGGGCAACAGCGACCGTCGTGCGCCGCTGGCGGTGAAGAACTACGCGAAGAAGCACCCGCACCGCAACAAGCCCTTCGCCGAAGGATCCAAGACCCGCGTCGCGACGATGGGGCACGACGATTTCAAGTCGAACGAGAAGTCGTGGGTCGCAGCGAGCGACGACGTGCTCAGCATCCGCCACACGGCCGCCGACGGCACCGTCACGGTGCTGAAGGAGGGTCTCAAGGTCCTGCCGCGCGAGATCATCGACGCGACCTTCCTGTCGGCCGCAGCGCTCGACGCCTTCCTGTCCGAGACTCTGGAGCAGGCGAAGTCAGAGGACGTGCTGTACTCGGTGCACCTGAAGGCCACGATGATGAAGGTCAGCGACCCGATCATCTTCGGTCACGTCGTGAAGGCCTTCTTCGCGGACGTGTTCGCGAAGTACGGTGACAAGCTCACGGAGGCGGGCCTCAAGCCGAACGACGGACTCGGATCCATCCTCTCCGGTCTCTCGAACCTCGCCGAGGGCTCCGAGATCGCGGCGGCGTTCGACACGGCCATCGCCGAGGGGCCCCGTCTGTCCTACGTCAACTCCGACAAGGGCATCACCAACCTGCACGTGCCGAGCGACGTGATCGTCGACGCCTCGATGCCCGCGCTCGTCCGCAACGGCGGCAAGCTGTGGGGCCAGGACGGCGGCGAGGGCGACACCATCGCCGTCATCCCCGATTCCTCGTACGCCGGTGTCTACCAGGCCGTGATCGACGACGTGATCGCGAACGGCCCGCTCGACCCAGCCACGATCGGCACCGTGCCGAACGTCGGTCTCATGGCGCAGGCAGCCGAGGAGTACGGCAGCCACGACAAGACCTACGAGATCGCCGCAGCCGGTGTCGTGCAGGTCCTCGACAGCGAGGGCAACGCGCTGATCGAGCACGAGGTGGGCGCAGGCGACATCTGGCGTGCGACGCAGACGAAGCACATCGCGGTGATGGACTGGGTCAAGCTGGCCGTCACGCGTGCCCGCGCCTCCGGATCGCCTGCGGTGTTCTGGCTCGACGCGAACCGCTCGCACGACGCGCAGATCATCGCGAAGGTGCACCAGGGCCTCGCGCTGCTCGACACGCACGGCCTGACGCTCACGATCCTCGCGCCCGAGGAGGCGACGCGCTACACGCTGGCGCGCATGCGTCACGGCCTCGACACCATCTCGGTGACCGGCAACGTGCTGCGCGACTACCTGACCGACCTGTTCCCGATCCTCGAGGTCGGCACGAGCGCCAAGATGCTCTCGATCGTGCCGCTGCTCGCGGGCGGCGGACTGTTCGAGACGGGCGCGGGCGGATCGGCGCCGAAGCACGTGCAGCAGCTGGTCGAGGAGAACTACCTTCGGTGGGACTCGCTCGGCGAGTTCTTCGCGCTGGCGGCGTCGCTCGAGCACTTCGCCGACCGCACTGGCAACGAGAAGGCGCGCGTCCTGGCGGAGACGCTGGACGCTGCGACCGGCACCTTCCTCGAGGAGGACCGTTCGCCCGGTCGTGCGCTCGGCACGATCGACAACCGCGGCAGCCACTTCTACCTCGGCCTCTACTGGGCGCAGGAGCTGGCGAAGCAGACGAAGGATGCCGACCTCGCAGCGGCGTTCGCTCCGATCGCCGCGACCCTCGCGGAGAACGAGCAGAAGATCGTCGGCGAGCTGAACGCGGTGCAGGGCACGCGGGTCGAGATCGGCGGCTACTACCGTCCCGACGCCGCACTGGTCGCTGCGATCATGCGTCCGTCGGTCACGCTGAACGGGATCATCGACGCCCTCAGCTGACACGGAGACACGAAGAAGGGCGGATGCTGCGAAGCATCCGCCCTTCTTCGTGTGTGCGGGCGAGCCGTGTCGACGAGCTGTGCCGGTCGCCTAGTTGTGGACAGCGACCTCGAGGCCGACGGGCGACCAGTCGTACACGTACTTGGCCAGGTCGACCGGCAGGTTGACGCAGCCGTGGCTCATCCGATTGCCGAAGTTGTTGTGCCAGTAGGTGCCGTGGAAGCCGATGTTCGTGGTGAACCAGGTGATCCACGGCACGTCCTCGGTGCAGTACGGGGCGCCGGGGTAGCAGCCCATGTCCTGCATGCGCGTGTGTGCGAAGACCTTGAAGTTGCCGGTCGGGGTCAGCGTGCCGGGGAGGCCGGTCGAGACCGCCCAGGACTGCACGACGTTGCCGTTCTCGTACAGGGTCGCGCGCTGCGAGCCGAGATCGATGTCGATGCGTCGAGCGAGCGACACGACCTCGAACGGCGTCTCGGAGACGGTGAGAGCGAAGTTGCCGTTGCCGGTCTGCAGCTGCGCGGCGAAGTCCTCGGCGATGCCGGAGGTGTCGCCGACCGTGCGTCCGGTCGCGCCCGCCTGCTCCTGGCGGAGCACCGTGCCTGCGGAGTCGACGATGTTCGTCTCGTTCACCGGTGCGCGGTCGACGAGACCGGGCAGCGCGTCGATGCTCGGCTGGATCGCGGCGGCGTCGGCCTCGATGCGCAGCTGTCCGTCATCGTCGACGACCGTCAGCCAGGTGGCGATGACATCGGGAGTGACAGGGACGGTGCGCTCTTCGCCGATGTAGAACCCGGCCGTCGAGAGCATCGTGTTCAGCGACGCGGCCGTGGTGGTCGCGTCATCGTCGGAGATCGCGGCAGGCGCCTCGGCAGGGCCGCCGGGATACTCGAGCGTGCGTGCGCCGCCGGCGACCGCGTCGGTGATCGCCGCGGTGAGGTCGGCGATATCGATGCCGGTTCCTGCCTCTGCCGGCGTCGTGATGTACTGCTGCGTCGCTGCGTCGAACGTCACGCCGGCGTCGACCGGGTCGACGTAGCTGCTCGGGACCGCGGCGCGAAGCGCACTGGTCGCGGCGGCGGCGTCGAGCGTGATCTCGCCCGGGACCGCGTCGCCCATCCAGGTGGTCACGTTCCAGAACGGGCGTTCCGCGAATGCCTCGTCAGCCAGTGCCTTCGCATCGATCGTGGCGCCGAGGTCGGTGCCGGAGAGCACGGTCCCCTCGCCTGCGCCGGTCAGCGTGATCTCGGTCGATGCCAGGTGCGCGTCGACGGCGTCGGCTGCGGCGCCGGGCGTCAGGAAGCCCACCGGGATGCCGGCGACCGTGGTGCCGGGGGCGATGAGGAACATCGATGCGGCACCCGCGCCGATGGCGACGACGCCGAGGCCCAGGCCGATCCAGAGACCGAGGCGGCGCTTCTTGGGCTTCGGCTCGATGGGTGCCCAGGCGAGCGGCTGGTCGCCTGTCGGCGGCTGCGCGTTGTCGGATGTCTCAGCGGGCGTCAGCGGAGTCGTCGCGAGGCCGTCGCCGAACGACTCGGTCTTCTCATTCTGCGCGGAGATCAGATCGGTCACGCACTCACCCCCCGGTTCATCAAACGTGTCCTATTTGACAATGGTACGTGATGGGAGGTAACGGGGAGGCAACGGTCGTGCGGGCGCACCCGCCCACCCGTCAGTCGACGATCGCGATGCCGTCGATCTCGACCAGCATCTCCTCGCGGGGGAGGCCGGTGAAGACCGTGGTGCGCGACGGCAGCACGCCGTTCGTGGTGTGCGCGGTCACGAACTCGCCGTACGCGTCGTTCATGATCGGGAAGTCCTCGCGCTTGGTGAGGTAGACGCGCAGCATGACGACGTCGTCGAACGTCGCGCCGGATGCCTCGACGATCGCCTTGACGTTCTCGAGCGTGCGGGTGGTCTGCGCCGCGACATCGCCGGGGAAGAGGTACTCGTTCGTCACCGGATCGACCGGCCCCTGGCCGGAGACCTGCACGAACGGGCCCTTGCGGATGCCCTGGGAGAACGTGTGGGCGGGGGCGGGGGCGGCGTCGGTCGCAACGCGGGTCTTCGCAGTCATGATCCCAGCCTAGTAGCCTTGTTAGATGCCTCTACAAATTCCCGATCCCGTTCTCGGTGCCTGGGCGAAGGGCTTCCCGACTCGGGCTGCCGGACTCCGGCTCTCGGAGGTGGCCGACGCGGGGCTCCGCCTCTCCGACCTGCCGACCCCCGTGTTCACGGTGCACGAGGCGGCGCTGGCACACAACGAGAAGACGGTCTTCGGCTGGGCCGGTGATCTGGGCGTGCACCTCGCGCCGCACGGCAAGACCACGATGGCTCCTGCGATGTGGCAGCGGCTGCTGGATGCCGGTGCCTGGGGCATCTCGCTCGCGACGCCGTGGCAGGCCGAGGTCGCGATCGAGGCCGGTGTGCACACGGTCCTGATCGCCAACGCGGTGACGGATGCCGCGGCGGCGGCACGATTCGGTGAACTGCTCGCTGCCGACCACGACCTCCGGATCCTGTGCTGGGCGGACTCGGTCGCCACCGTCGACATCCTCGCGGCGGCACTCGCCGACGCGACCCGTCCGCTCGACGTGCTCGTCGAGCTCGGCGGCGCGCACGGTCGCACCGGCGCGCGGACGGTCGAGGAGGGCGAGCGCATCGCCGCGGCGATCTCCGCCGCACCGGGGCTCCGTCTCGCCGGCGTCACCGGCTACGAGGGGCCGTTCGGGCCTGATCGCAATGCTGACTCGGTCGCTGCGGTCGACGCCTACCTCGAGACGATCGTGGCCCTGCATCAGAAGCTGGTCTACCCCGACGGCATCCGTCCGGTGCTCAGCGCAGGGGGCAGCTCGTTCCCCGACCGTGCTGCGGCCGTCCTGTCCTCTCAGCGGGAGACGGCTGATGTGGTGCTGCGCTCCGGCGCCTTCCAGATCCACGACGACGGGTTCTACTCCCGGATGTCCCCGTTCGGACCAGTGACGGGCACCGCGCCGCTGCGCTCCGCCATGCACGCATGGTCCCGAGTGCTGTCGCAGCCGGAAGATGGGCTCGCCCTGCTCGACGCCGGGCGCCGCGACGTGCCCTTCGACATCGATCTGCCCACGCCGCAGTCGGTGGCCGGCGAGATCACGGCCCTGAACGATCAGCACGCGTTCCTGCAGCTCGCCGCCGGAGCGTCGGTGGTCGTCGGCGATGTCGTTCGCCTCGGGCTCTCGCACCCGTGCACGGCCTTCGACAAGTGGCGCGTGGTCGCCGTGATCGACGATCCCGATGCGGATGACCCCCGTGTGATCGGAGCGGTGGCGACATGCTTCTGAGCGCTGAGAAGGCGGCCGAGGGACTGGTCCGCGTCTACCGCGGTGCCGTGGTCGTCGACGGCACCGGTGGCGCCAGATACGACGCCGACGTCGCGGTCGAGGGACCGCGGGTCGTCGCGATCCTGCGCCGCGACGATCCTGCGCGCGCGACGCTCGAGCTGCCGGACGGCGCGATCGAGATCGACGCGCGCGGACTCGTGCTCGCCCCCGGCTTCATCGACATGCACGCGCACAGCGAGCTCGCGGTGCTCAGCGGAGCGGCGCACGAGGCGAAGATCCGGCAGGGCGTCACGACCGAGGTGCTCGGTCAGGACGGTCTCGGCTATGCACCGCTCGACGACGTGACCGCATCCGTCATCCCAGCGCAGATCGCCGGCTGGAACGGGATGCCGGCAGCGGCGCCCTGGCGCAGCATGGGCGACCTGCTGCAGGCGATCGACGAGACGGCCGTCGCGAACGCCGCCGTGCTCGTGCCGCAGGGCAACCTGCGGATGATGGTCGTCGGTCACGAGAACCGTCCGGCCACCACCGAAGAGATCGCCGCGATGTGCGAGCTGCTCGGCGACGCCCTCGATGCAGGCGCCTTCGGCATGTCGAGCGGCCTCACCTACACACCGGGCATGTACGCCGACACGGCGGAGCTCGAGGCGCTGTGCGCCGTCGTCGGCGAGCGCGGTGGCTACTGGGCTCCGCACACTCGCAGCTACGGCGGGGGAGCGCTGGACGCATACCGCGAGGCGCTCGACATCGGTCGGCGCACCGGCTGCCCGATCCATCTCACGCACGCCACCATGAACTTCGTCCCGAACCGGGGCAGGGCGCGCGAGCTGCTCGTGCTGGTCGACGAGGCGATCGCCGACGGCGTCGACGTGACGCTCGACACCTACCCGTACCTCCCCGGCGCGACGACGCTGGCGGCGCTGCTGCCGAGCCGGCTCGCCGAGGGCGGCGATCTCGTGCGCGTGCTCGCCGCCCTCGATGCCGATGGGCGCGAGCGCGTGCGGGTCGAGCTGGAGGAGATCGGCTGCGACGGCTTCCACGGCGAGCGGGCCGACTGGACGGCGATCCAGATCTCCGGCACCGCCGATCCGGCGCTCGACGATCTCGTGGGCCGCACGATCGCAGAGATCGCCGAGTCCGACGGACGTCGTGCCGTCGACGTCGTGATCGACACCATCGTCGCGGACGGGGGAGCCACCGGCATCCTCATGCACATCGGTGACGAGGGGAACGTGCGCGAGATCATGCGCCATCCCCGCCACACCGCCGGCAGCGACGGCATCCTGATCGGTGCCAGACCGCATCCACGAGGACGAGGCACGTTCCCCCGCTACCTCGGCCACTACGTGCGTGAACTCGGCATCCTCACGCTGGAGGAGGCCGTGCGGCATCTGTCCGCAACGCCGGCTGCGCGGCTCGGCCTCGATCGAGGCGATGCGCCGCGTGGCGTCATCCGCACTGGCGCGACGGCGGATCTCGTGCTGTTCGATCCGCGCACGATCGCGGCCGGCGCGACGTTCGAGTCTCCACTCGAACAGCCCATCGGTGTGATCGAGGTGCTGGTGAACGGCGTCGCCGTCGTCGCATCGGGCGAGGTCACCGGTCGAACGCCAGGTCGAGCCCTGCGGATGGCTCCGGCCCCGCACCGTGCGACGCTGCCGAAGATCGATGCCCTGATCGATCCATCGACGCACGGCTTCACCTGGACCGCCCGCACCCCGGTGCTGGCCGACGCGGAACTCGCGCACATCGTCGCGAGGCTGACCGGCGATGCCCGCGTCGTCGTCGGCGAGCCGCCGATCCGACTGCGCGTGGACGCGGCAGTGGCGGCGGAGGCGTTCGCCGCAGGTCGCGTCGGCGACGAGGCGTTCCGGTTGACGATCACCGCACACGGCATCGACATCGTCGGTGCGACTGCGGCCGGCGCGTTCCGCGGAGCCACGACGCTTCGTCAGCTCCGCGCCCCTGGTGCGGAGACGGCCGTCCTGCCCGCTGGCGTGTGGGAGGGCGCACCGGCGTACTCCTGGCGTGGTGCGATGCTCGACGTCGCCAGGCACTTCCGTCCGGCCGACGACATCCGACGGCTGATCGACGTGCTCGCGGATCATCATCTCAACGTCCTGCATCTGCATCTCACCGACGATCAGGGATGGCGCTACGAGGTACCGGGCTTCCCACTGCTCACCGAGGTCGGCGCGACCCGCGCGGCGACGCAGCTCGGGCACGGCGTGCACGCGACGGTCGAACCCGGCGTGCACGAGGGGCACTACACGACCGCCGAACTGCGCGACCTGGTCGAGTACTCACGTGAGCGGTTCGTGACGCTGGTGCCCGAGGTGGAGCTGCCCGGCCACATCCAGGCGGCGCTCGCGGCCTACCCGCACCTCGGCAACGCCGATGTCGGCGGCCCGGTCACCGCGCCATGGGAACGGTTCGGGGTCAACCCCCGCACGCTCGCCCCGACCGAGGAGGCACTCGCCTTCGGACGCGCCGTGATCGATGCGCTCTGCGACGTCTTCGATTCCGAGTGGATCGGGATCGGCGGCGACGAGGTGCCGGTCACCGAATGGGCGGAGAGCGCTGCCGCGCAGGAGCGGATGCGCGAGCTCGGCCTCGCGACGCCGCACGACGTGCAGCCATGGTTCACGGCCGAGTTCGTGGCGCATGTGCGCAGCCGCGGACGCACGGCGCTCGCCTGGGACGAGGTGCTCGAGGGCGATGTGCCCGAGGGTGTGCGGGTCCTGGCCTGGAGAGGGCCGGTCGCGATGCAGGAGGCGCTGCGGCGCGGCATCCCGGTCGTCGCCTGCCCCGATCTCGAGGTCTACCTCGACTACGCGCAGTCCGAGTCGGCGGAGGAACCCATCAGGGTCGGGCCGCCCTTGACCATCGAGCGCGCGTACACGCTGCGGGTGCCCGACGGATCGGTCGGCGGCCAGGCCAACGTCTGGACCGAGCACCTCCCGACGAGGGACCGCGTCGACTTCGCCGTGTTCCCTCGGCTCGCTGCGATCGCTGAGCGCCTCTGGGAAGGCGGGGACACGGGGGACTTCTCGGACTTCGCGCGACGACTGCCCACCCATCTGATCCGACTCTCGGCTGCCGGTGTGCGGTATCGTCCCCTCGACGGTCCGACGCCGGACCAGCGGCGTCCCGGGGTGCCGGAGAAGCCGATGACGATCGCGGCTCGGGAGGAGATCGTCGCCGGATTGGTCGAGAGGCTGGTCGCCAGGGCCGGGGAATCGGTCGACACGGCTTCGCAGCTTAAGTAACGTTTCGGTAACCCTCACCGCGCGTCGCGCGGCAGAGGTTGCACAATTTTTGTTCGTAAGGTCTACTAACAAACATGTCCGCTTCGGATGAATCGCGTCCCGCCATGACGGCAGAGTACGTCGGCGGGAACAGCCATGCCTTCGGCCCTGGGCGCCACCTGCGCTCCCGCTCGAAGGTGCTTCCCGAACACGCGCGCGGACACAACCGCGCACTCGTGCTGCAGACGCTGTATCACGCCGGGGCCATGAGCCGTGCCGACCTCTCCAGGGAGACCGGCCTCACCCGTGTGACGATCTCGGATCTCGTCGCCGAGTTCATCGCAGACGGCATCGTGATCGAGATGGGCGTGCGGGAGACCGTCGGTCCTGGCAAGCCGCCGATCCTGATCGACATCGATCGCGTCGGACACCAGATCATCGGAATCGATCTCTCCGGTCCGAGCGCCTTCGTCGGTGCGGTGCTCAGCCTCGACGGCGATGTGCTCGAACGGCGTGAGGTCGCGCGACCCGACGGGCCCGACGGCGACGCGGTCTACGCCGCGATCCTCGATCTCGCACGGCAGCTGGTGGCGGCGTCCACGCAGCCGCTGCTCGGCGCGGGCATCGGCACCCCCGGCGTCGTGCGCCCTGACGGCCTCGTGCTGAGCTCTCCGAACCTCGGCTGGACGAATTTCCCGCTCGAGGCGAAACTCGGCGCCGACCTCGACCTGCCCGTTCTCGCACGCAACGACGCGAACGCGGCGGTGCTCGCCGAGTACACCTTCGGCGATGCCAAGGCCGACTTCATGCTGATCAAGATCGGCCGGGGTGTCGGTGCGGGTCTGATCACCGGCAGCCAGCCGCTGCTGGGCAGCCGCTTCGCCGCCGGCGAGATCGGTCACGTCGTGGTCGGCACCGACGGCGGTCCGCGGTGCGCCTGCGGCAAGGACGGATGCCTCGAGGCCTGGCTCAGCGTCAGCCGACTCCGCGATGCGCTCACCGACGAGCCGACGGCTCGTGACGCGATCCTGCGCGATGCCGGCACCAGGATGGGGATCGCGATCGCCCCGATCGTCGCAGCGCTCGATCTCTCCGAGGTCGTCGTATCGGGTCCAGCAGATCTGCTCGACGGCATCCTGATCGACTCCGCGATCGAGACGCTGCATGCCAGAACACTGGAGGGGGTCTTCGAGGACACCCTCATCCGCCTGACCCGTCAGGAGGACATCGTGCTGCGCGGCGCCGCTGTGATGGTCCTCTCCGCGCAGCTGGGCGTCTCGTGATCTCCGCCATGACCCGCACCGGGAGCGGCATCCGATGAAGGGTGCTGATTTCGCCGACCTCGACGGTCGGCAGATACGCGTGGGCCTGGACGTCGGCGGTACCAAGATCGACGCGGTCGCGGTCTCGCCGTCAGGGGATATCCTCGGACGCCTCCGCCGCCCGACCGGCTGGGGCGACGACGCGGTCGTCGAGAGCATCGTGCTCGCCGTCGGCGCTCTGGCCGACGAGACCGGATTCGAGGTGTCCGACATCGGGTCCGTCGGGATCGGCATCCCCGGTCTGGTCGACGCCGACACCGGTCGTGTGCTGCATGCCGTGAACCTCGGTGTCGAGTCGCTCGACCTGGCCGTGCGGGCGCAGCAGGCGCTCGGGGTGCCCTTCCGTGTCGAGAACGATGTGAAGGCCGCAGCGCTCGGAGCCGCAGTGCTGCGTGGCGTGACCGGCTCCATGGCGTACCTCAACCTCGGGACCGGCGTGGCAGCCGGCATCGTGGTGGACGGTCGGATCTGGCGCGGTGCGCGCGGCACCGCCGGCGAGGTCGGGCACATCTCGGTGGATCCGAACGGACGCCTGTGCGGCTGCGGCCAGCGCGGCTGCGTCGAGACCTTCTGCGGCGGCGGTGCGCTGTCGCGCGCGTGGGGTCGACCCGGTGCGCTGCCGGTCAAGGACATCTTCGACGCCGCAGATGCGGGCGACGTGACGGCGCTCGCGCTGCGGGCAGACCTCCATCACGGCGCAGCCGCCGCGGTGCGGGTGCTCGTGCTCTCAGCCGATGTCGAGACCGTGATCATCGGCGGTGGGCTCACCGCGCTCGGCGAACGCCTGGAGCTCGGCATCCGCACCTCGCTGCGCGCCGACGCCGAGACGTCTCCGTTCATGCGTTCACTGCACCTGGAGGAGCGGATCGAACTGCTCGCCCCAGGATCACCCGCTGCAGCATTCGGCGCCGCACTCGTCGGCGCATCCGTCACCGAGAAGGAGATCGTTTCCCATGGCTGAGGTCGTCATCGTCGAGAGCGCGGAGGCCGCAGGGTCTCTCGTCGCCACCGAGATCTTCGAGCTGATCGCGCAGCGCGCTGACGCAGTGCTGGGGCTCGCCACCGGCTCGACGCCGCTGCCCGTGTACGAGGCGCTGCGCCAGCAGCGCGACGGTCGCGACCTCTCGCTCGTGCGCGGCTTCGCGCTCGACGAGTACGTCGGGATCGACCCGGCGCATCCGGAGAGCTACCGCTCGGTCATCACCCGCGAGGTCATCGAGCCGCTCGGTCTCGACCCGAAGCGCATCAACGTGCCCAACGGCGCCGAGGCGACCATCCAGCACGCCGGCGACGACTACGAGGCGGCGATCGCCGAGGCCGGCGGCGTCGACCTGCAGATCCTCGGCATCGGCACCGACGGTCACATCGGCTTCAACGAGCCCGGTTCCTCGTTCGCATCGCAGACGCGCGTGAAGACCCTCACCGAGCAGACCCGTGCGGACAACGCACGCTTCTTCGACTCGATCGACGACGTGCCGCGCCACTGCATCACGCAGGGGCTCGGCACGATCCTGCGCGCACGTCACCTCGTGCTCCTGGCATTCGGCGAGGGCAAGGCGCAGGCCATCGCCGATGCCGTCGAGGGACCGCTGACCGCCATGCTGCCGGCGTCCGCGGTGCAGCTGCATCCGCACGCCACGATCGTCGTCGACGAGGCAGCCGCATCGCGCCTGAAGCTCGCCGACTACTACCGTTACACCTTCGCCAACAAGCCGGCCTGGCAGGGCATCTGAGCCCGCTCAGCCTCGCAGCGCCGGCCACGCGAGCGGCAGCAGGTGCTCGAGGCTGAGGGGAGCCAGGGGGAGCGTCTCGACGTCTGCGGGCGTGATCCAGCGCAGTTCGGCGAGCTCGGCCTGCACCGTGACCGTGCGCGGGTCGATCGACGCCGAGAACGCATCGGCCACGACGCGGTGCCCCGGCTCATTCGCCGCCGCCGACACGAATGTGCCGAGCGGGGTGAGGTCGCTCTCGGTGAGCTGCAGGCCGAGCTCCTCCTCGAGTTCGCGGATGAGCGTCTGCGCCGGGGACTCTCCCGCTTCCGGTTTGCCGCCCGGCTGCATGAAGCGCACGGTGCCCTGCTTGCGCACGACGAGCACACGATCGCGCTCGTCGACGATGACGGCCGCGCTCACGTGGATGTCAGGCATCTGCATCACCTGTCTGCTGGAAGACCTTGCCCGGGTTGAGGATGCCGAGCGGGTCGAAGACGCGCGTGATCTGCCGCTGCAGCTCCCACTGCGCGTCGCCGAGCTCCTCGGCCAGCCAGCGTCGTTTCAGGACGCCGATCCCGTGCTCGCCGGTCAGGGTGCCCCCGAGACGGATCGCGGCGCGGAAGAGCTCGTCGGCCGCCGCCCACACGTGCGCAGGGGTCTCGGTGCCCTCGAAGATGAAGTTCGGGTGCAGGTTGCCGTCGCCGGCGTGGGCGACCGTCGGGATCACGAGCCCGTACTCGCGCTCGATGCGCGCGATCTCGTCGAACATCTCGGGCATCGCACTGCGTGGCACCGACACGTCCTCGATCAGCGTCGTCCCGAGCGAGGCCATCGCAGCGTGCATCGAGCGTCGGATCGCGAGCAGTCGTTCGCCCTCCGCTGCATCCTGGGTGAGTGCGGCCGTGCCGGCGTTGGCGCGCAGCACCGCCGCGATCGTCTCGGCCTCTGCGATCGCAGCAGGGCCGTCGGTCTGGATGGTCAGCTGGGCTGCGCCGGCCGGGGGAGCGGGCAGCAGGAGCAGGGCGTGCACGGCGGCGAGGCTCGCCGCATCCATGAGCTCCATGATCGCGGGCTGCACGCCGGATGCGGTCACCGCTGCGGAGGCTGCGGCCGCAGTGCGGACATCGGGGAACGTCGCGGTCACGGTGCAGGTGGCGCCTTCGACGAGCCGACGGAGCTTCAGGGTGGCGCCGACGACCACGCCAAGGGTCCCCTCCGAGCCGATCACGAGCGAGGTCAGGTCGAGACCCGTGACACCCTTCACGCTGCGGTGGCCGAGATGCAGCAGCCGTCCGTCCGCGAGCACCAGGTCGACGCCGAGCACCGCATCGCGCACGACGCCGTACTTCGCGCACAGCAGTCCGCCGGCGCCGGTGGCGATGTTGCCGCCGACGGTCGAGATGTCGCGGCTGGCCGGATCCGGTGCCCACCACACGCCGTGCGCGGCGAGCTGACGGTTGAGGTCGGCGTTCAGGATGCCTGGCTCGACGACGGCCAGCAGGTCATCGGGGCGGACCTCGGTGAGCGCATTCATCCGCATGGTCGAGAGGACGATCTCGCCTGTGCCGGCGTTCGCTGCGCCCGCAAGGCCGGTACCGGCTCCGCGGACGACCACCGGCGTGCGGGTCGCCGTAGCGAGGCGCATGGTCTCCTGCACGTGCGCAACGGTCTCGGCGTGCACGATCGCGATCGGGCGGCCTGCGGCGGCATGACCCGATCGATCCGCCCTGGCGGCTTCCAGCGCTGCGTCGTCGACGTCGACGAGATCGCCGAGGGCCGCCGTGAGCTGCGCCAGGACGCTCACGACAGCGCGCGCCGCCCGCTGATGACGCCTGCCGCGATCGCGACGACGCCGAAGGCCGAGCCGATCAGCGCCTGATCCATCGACCACCATGCGATCGTGACGCCGACATAGATCAGCAGCTCGACGACGGCCCTGAGGTACGGATGCACCCGCAGCACGGGCTTCGGCGAGAGGAAGAGCGCCCAGACCAGCAGCACCACGACCGGCGCGCCGATGCCGAGCACGACGTTCCACGGGAACGCCCAGGTCGCGAAGCCCCACAGGGCGAGTGAAGCGATCGCGAGCACCAGGACGATGGCGCGGACGACGTCGAGAACCGTGATGACCGGACGCTCGACGCCGGGTACGGGAGCGGGATCCGGAGACATGGCTCCAGTCTATTCGGCGGTCGCCGGTGCCTCGTCCGCGAGCGCGTCGGCGGGTGCTGCTGCGCCGACGAGGGCGTCGTCGACCGTCACCGGCTCGACCGGTGCAGGTTCGGCCGGTGCAGGTTCGGCCGGTGCAGGGACAGCCGGCGGCTCGGTGACCACGGGCGGCGCCGGTGGGGCGGGCTGCTGCTCAGGAGCCGCTGAAGCGGCGCTGTCATCGCCGACGGCCGGGACATCAGCGGCAGGAGCCACCGCGTCGGACGCGGTGGCATCGGAGGTCCCGCCAGCGGGCTCCGATGCGGAGGCGGTGTCCGGCACGGTGGTCGCGGCCTCGTCGCCCAGACCGAGATCGCAGAGCAGCGCGGCGATCGGCGGGATCGGGCCGAGCTCCCACAGGGTCGTCGTGGTCGGCACGCCGACCTGGTCGCCCGCGATGTAGGCGAAGCTGACGGCTGCGTTGCCGCAGAGCTGGGCGAGGGTGGGGTGCAGGTCGATCGCACCGGTGGCGACGTCCGCTCCCTCTGCGCCGGTCAGCGCGGTCGTCCGCGGGCCGCTGCCGTCGATCTGCGCCTGCACGGTGGACCCCGCAGCGCCGCTGAACGAGACGCGGTAGTTCGTGGTCAGGCCGACGAGGGAGACCTCGGCGCCGATCACGCTCGGTGCCCCCTCCGGCAGCGTGGGCTGCGGATCGACGGGGTCGACGGGGTCGACAGGGTCGACAGGGTCGACAGGGTCGACAGGATCCGTTGGATCGGTCGGCACTGGCGGGACGACCGGCGTCACGGGAGTCGGCGGCACCACGACGGGGAGGGTCGGCTCAGCGGGCGCAGGATCTGCGGCATCCGCCTCCTCCGCGATCGGCGCGACCTTCTCGTCCGGCGTCGGAGCTGGAGCGGGCGTCTCGATGATGACCGGCTCATCCAGCGACATCGAGGCGTCGGGTCCGATGTCCGACGCGATCGACGAGGAGTCGGAGTCGCCCGCGCTCGGCCGCGACGCCGACGGGCCGGCGCCGGCGAGTCCCGGCACGACCGCCGCGGCGACGACGACGCCGGCGACCACGAGTGCGGCAGAGCCGACTCCGACGAGGGCGCCCATTCCGGTGAGCATGCCGGCGGCTGCGCCTCCGCCGGCTGCGGTCCCGCCGGCAGCGCTGCCGGCAGCGCCTCCCGCCGTGGAACCACCGCTGCCACCGGCAGCGTGCGCCGAGGCGAGCGCGCCGGATGCTCCAGCCGCGACACCAGGATCGGCGGCGAACACCGCGGCCGGCACGACGGCCGGTGCGAGGGCGGCGACCTGCGCGCCGTTGCCCTGCAGCGTGGCGAGGTATCCGGCGGAACCGGTGATGCCGAGCACGAGCGGCAGGAGCACGAGCCCGAGTCGCATCGACACGTCCTTGGCCTCGGCAGCCACGATCATGCAGCGGGCGCACTCGTCGAGGTGGGCCTCGAGACGGTTGTGGTCACGCGTGCTAAGGTTGCCGCGCGAGTATGCGCCGAGGTGCTCGATCGTCCACTGGCAGTCGGAGCCGGGAGCAGCGCTGCGCAGATGGGCCTGGATCCAGGCCTCGCGGAGGCCCTCCCTGGCGCGGAAGGCGAGCTGCGACACCGCGCCGGCCTTCATGCCGAGCAGCGGAGCGACGGCCTGCGGCTTCATCTGCTCGATCTCGGTGTACCAGAGCACTTCCTGCCAGCGTGATGGCAGGCTGCGGAACGCCTGCGCGGTGAGGCTGCGGTCGAGCGCCTCGTTGGTCGCCTGCTCGGTGCTGTCGGGGTCGGCGACCGTGTCGAGCTCGTCGATCGCGGACTCGCGACGCGAGCGCCCCCACGCAGCGGCGGTGTTGCGGATGCTGGTGAAGAGGTAGGCGCGGAACGAGCCGTTCGGCCCGCCGCCCTTGACGATGGCCTGGTAGATGCGGGTGTACGACTCCTGGACGAGGTCGTCAGGGTCGATCGAAGAGGTCACGGATCGCGCGACCGCCACCCCGGAGGGGTAGTGGCGTCTCCAGAGTTCGCCGAACGCCTCCGTGTCGCCGGAGCGGGTGCGGAGGATCAGATCGGCATCGGCGATCGGCTCGTGAAGGGGGGTGTCTTCGTGCACTTCCATCAATCTGTCTCGGGGCGCTCGTGCGCCCTCACAAGAGAGACGCGCGGGTGGGCTGTTCATCACGCGTCTTCTCCATTCTCACTCGGATCACGCCGCAGGGCCACCCCTCGTCACGGATTCATCGAAATCGGTCTCAATGGAGAATCCCAGTTCAGGTAGGACTTCTGTCGGAGGCCTCGAAGAAACTTCAAAAAAGTCTCGGATATCGCGTAATGGATCGGGACACGCTTCGTCTCATCCCATAGAGACAGCCGTGAGGAACTTCACCGGGGGGCGAAGTTCTGGCGCTGGTGCCGGGGGCAACCGCACCAGCCGAGCGGGTCGAGCGCCTCGGGGGAGGAGTTCTCGGCCCGCTCGCTCTGACTGCGGAAGGGCCACCGGATTCTGGGGAAACGGTGGCCCGCATCGCAGTCGTACGACCGGAGAGCGCAGAGCTGCGCGTCGTCTCGCGATCAGCGGACGGAGCCTCGCACAGAGAGGCGCCCTCCCTGCCAGACGCGGACGACGCGCAGCTCTCCATCCAGCAGCACGGCATCGCCGAGTCGGCCGTCGCGCAGGGTGCCGAGCTCGGCATCCATCCCAATCGCCTTCGACGGCGTCTCGGTCAGCGCCTGCACGGCAGCGGCCAGCGGAACGCCGGCGTGCACCGCCCGTTGCAGCGCCACGTCCTGCGTCAGTGTGGAACCTGCGATCGAGCCGGTGTCATCGGCGCGCGCGATGCCGTCGGCCACCGTCACGCTGACGGCGCCGAGGTCGTAGTGGCCGTCGGCGCTGCCGGCGGCAGCCATCGCATCCGTGATGAGCGCCACGCGCGCTGGCGCCGAGGCGAACAGCAGAGCGATGATCTGCGGATCGAGATGCACGTCGTCGGCGATCGCCTCGAGCACCACTCGATGATCCGCGGCGGCGGCCAGCACCGGTCCGGGCGCGCGGTGGTGGATGCCCGGCATCGCGTTGAACGCGTGGGTCAGGATCGATGCCCCAGCCTCGAAGGCGGCACGGGCCATGGCGGCATCCGCATCCGTGTGGCCGACCGCGGCTGCGGCGCCGGCAGCGACGATCAGTCGGATCGCGTCGAGTCCTCCCGGCAGTTCCGGTGCGATCGTGACCTGGCGGATGGTGCCGCGCCCTGCCTCGAGCAGGTGCTCGACGTCTGCGGCAGCGGGTGCCAGGAGCAGCGACGGCTCATGGGCGCCGTGATGCCCGGGATCGAGGAACGGCCCCTCCAGATGCGAGCCGAGGATGTCTGCATCCGTCTGCATCAGATCGGCGATCAGAGCCACGTTGCGGGCCAGGTCGTCCAGCGGAGCGGTGACGAGCGAGATGACGGCTCGGGTCGTGCCGTGCTCGAGGTGCAGCGCGCGAGCGGTGCGGATCGCGTCGACGCCGTCATCGAAGGATGCTCCTGCGCCGCCGTGTCCGTGGATGTCCACGAATCCCGGGGTGAGGATGGCTCCAGGTCCTGCGGCCTCGGTCGCATCGACGACCTCGTCGGCCTCGACCCAGTCCGTGCCGGTGCCGCGCGCGACGACGCGGCCGTTCTCGATCCGGATCCAGGCGTCGTCGACGAGCTCGCCGCCGTCGATCAGGCGTGCGGAGTGGATGACCAGCGAGCCGGTCGAGGAGGAGTGCACGGTCATCGTTCGCTCCAGGGGACGTCGTCGGAGGCGTGGAAGTCGATCGACTCAGCCTTCCACAGCGGCGCGAGCGAGCCGAGCCGGATGCGGAACGACTCCCAGGTGCGATCAGGCGCCTGCTTCGCCGACCAGGCGATCTCGGCCTGCGCAGCGGCGCGCGGGAAGACCAGCTGCTCGACATCGCTGAGCGTGCGCGTCGTCTCGGACCACAGCGGCGCCTCGACGCCGAGGATCGCGGTGTCGGGCACATCGAGGATCGCGGTGGGCTCCCACTCATAGGAGGACCGCACATCGATCACGGCTGCCCAGGTCAGGCCGAGCGGGAAGTCGGGGGTGTACTTCATGTCGAGGTACGCGACATCGGCGGTCGACATGATGAGTGATCCGCCGCGGGCGACGAAGTGCGCGGCCTCTTCTGCGTGCGTCCCCTCGGGCGTCGTCCTGCCCCAGTACTGGCCGATCGTGCCGGAGGCGATGAGCGCTGCCGCGCCGACCTCGTGCCAGGCGACCGGTGTCTTTCCGGCATCGACCACGATCTGCGTCGCGCGCTCCACGAACAGGTCGAAGTCGGCCTGCGGGGTGCCGAGCGACTCGTCGCCGCCGATGTGGATGTACGGCCCAGGGGTCATCTCGGCGAGCTCGCGCACCACGTCGCGAACGAAGTCGTAGGTGCGCTCGTCGTGGATGCGGACGCTGGAGTGGCCGACGCCCCAGCCGAGGTAGCTCTCGCCGGCGACGGGCAGCGGCTGCCCGAGGCGCTCGGACTCGGCGATGAGTCCGTCATTGAGCACCGGTGCCTCGACGAGCTCGGGATAGGCGACGCCGATCGCGTGCGTGTGCCCGGGCAGGTCGATCTCCGGGATCAGGATCATGTGCCGGGATGCCGCGTACTCGACGAGCTCGCGGTAGTCGTCCTTCGTGTAGAACCCGCCGCGGTCGCCGCCTGCTGCGGTCGAGGACGACAGCTCGGTGAGCAGCGGCCAGGAGTCGATCTGCACGCGCCAGCCCTGGTCGTCGCTGAGATGCAGGTGCAGGCGGTTGAACTTCAGTGCGCTCGTCGCGTCGATGAACTTCTTCACCTCGGCCACGTCGAAGAAGTGCCGCGTGACGTCGAGCATGACGCCGCGGTGCTCGAACCGCGGGCTGTCGGTGATCTCGGCGCGGATGATGCCCCAACCGTCCTCGTCCTCGCGGAAGAGCTGGCGCAGGGTCTGCACGCCGAAGAAGAGTCCTGCCTCGTCGCCGCCGACGATCTCCGCGTTCTCGCCGATCCGGAGCGTGTAGCCCTCCGCCGGTGCGGCAGCAGGGTCGACGCGCAGGACGATGTCGCCCTCGGTCGGTTCGCCGTCGATCGTCGAGGCCAGGCGGATGCCGCTGCGGTCGGCGATCGCATCGATCAGCTGGGCGACCACCGGCGAGGCTCCGAGCACGCGCGACGTCGCGCCGACCGGCATCCGTCCCTCGCCGGCGACGGCGACGGCGGGGAGTGGAACCAGGGGGAGGGAATGGGGAAGGACCATGAACAAAACCTATCGTGCGGGGGACTCGGGGCACAGGGCGAATCCGCTATGCTCGTAACCGTCGCGACTGGCGTCTGGGTGGACTACCACCGGGGAGCGACTGACCACGGAATTCGACCGCGCGCCTGGGCCGATTGGTACACCCTTCGAATCCGTTGTCAGAGGAGCATGTCATCATGACCGACCGTTATTTCAACGCCCCGCTTTCCGAGGTCGATCCCGAGATCGCGCAGGTGCTGGATCGCGAACTGAAGCGCCAGCAGACCTTCCTCGAGATGATCGCATCCGAGAACTTCGTGCCCGTCTCGATCCTGCAGTCGCAGGGCTCGGTGCTCACGAACAAGTACGCCGAGGGCTACCCCGGTCGCCGCTACTACGGCGGCTGCGAAGAGGTCGACGTCGCGGAGGAGCTCGCGATCTCGCGCGCCAAGAGCCTGTTCGGCTCGGAGTTCGCGAACGTCCAGCCGCACTCCGGCGCCTCGGCCAACGCAGCGGTGCTGCACGCCATCGCCCGCCCCGGCGACACGCTGCTCGGCCTCTCGCTCGACCAGGGCGGCCACCTCACGCACGGCATGAAGATCAACTTCTCCGGCCGTCTCTACAACATCGTCGCGTACGGCGTGAACCCGGAGACGTCGGTCATCGACATGGACGAGGTTCGTCGCCTGGCGATCGAGCACAAGCCCAAGGTCATCATCGCCGGCTGGTCCGCCTACCCGCGCACGCTCGACTTCGCAGCGTTCCGCGAGATCGCCGACGAGGTCGGGGCCCTGCTCTGGGTCGACATGGCGCACTTCGCTGGACTGGTCGCCGCGGGCCTGCACCCGAACCCGGTGCCCCACGCGCACGTCGTCTCGTCGACCGTGCACAAGACCATCGGCGGCCCGCGCTCCGGCTTCATCCTCACGAACGACGCCGACATCGCCAAGAAGATCAACACCGCCGTCTTCCCGGGCCAGCAGGGCGGACCGCTCATGCACGTGATCGCCGCCAAGGCGACCGCGTTCAAGCTCGCGGCCACCCCGGAGTTCGCCGAGCGTCAGGAGCGCACGCTGCGTGGTGCCGCTCTCATCGCCGAGCGCCTCTCGCAGCAGGATGTGAAGGATGCCGGTATCGGCGTGCGCTCCGGCGGCACCGACGTGCACCTCGTGCTCGTCGACCTGCGCGATGCCGCGATCGACGGCAAGCAGGCCGAAGACCTGCTGCACGACATCCGCATCACGGTGAACCGCAACGCGGTGCCGAACGACCCGCGCCCGCCGATGGTCACCTCCGGCCTGCGGATCGGCACCCCGGCGCTCGCCACGCGGGGATTCGGCGACGCCGAGTTCACCGAGGTCGCCGACATCATCGCCCTCGCACTGCTCCCCGGTGCCGACGTCGAGTCGCTCCGTGCACGCGTCGACGCGCTCGCCGCCGGCTTCCCGCTCTACCCGGACCTGCAGCAGTGACCGCGAAGATCCTCGACGGCAAGGCGGCAGCGGCCGAGATCAAGGCCGAGCTCACCGAGCGCGTCGCGGCGCTGAAGTCCAAGGGCATCACGCCGGGCATCGCGACCGTGCTCGTCGGGGCCGACCCCGCATCCCAGCTCTATGTCGGGATGAAGCACCGGCAGTCCGAAGCCGTCGGCATGAATTCGATCCAGCGCGAGCTGCCGGCCGACGCCACGCAGGCGGATGTCGAGGCGCTGATCGACGAGCTCAACGCCGACCCGGACTGCCACGGCTACATCGTGCAGCTGCCGCTGCCGAAGCACATCGACACCGATGCGATCCTCGAGCGCATCGACCCGGCGAAGGATGCCGACGGACTGCACCCGACCAACCTCGGTCGGCTCGTGCTGAACGTCAACAGCCCGATCCACACCCCGCTGCCGTGCACGCCGCGCGGCGTGATCGAGCTGCTGCTGCGCAACGACTACGACCTCAAGGGCAAGCACGTGGTCGTCGTCGGACGCGGTGTCACGATCGGACGCTCGATCGGGCTGCTGCTCACCCGCCGGGACCTGAACGCAACGGTCACGCTCACGCACACCGGCACGGTCGACATGCCGAGGTACCTGCGCGAGGCCGATGTCATCGTCGCCGCCGCCGGCGTGAAGCACCTGATCCGCGCCGAGGATGTGAAGCCCGGCGCCGCCGTGCTCGACGTCGGCGTGACGCGCGAGAGCGATCCGGAGACCGGCAAGAGCCTGGTCTTCGGTGATGTGCACCCCGACGTGGCCGAGGTCGCCGGCTTCATCTCGCCGAACCCGGGCGGTGTCGGCCCGATGACGGTCGCGCTGCTCATGACCAACGTGGTCGAAGCGGCCGAGCGGCTCGTCTGACCGGTTTCCTTCAGACGCAGAACGGCGCCCATTCCCTCGTGGACGGGCGCCGTTCTCGGTCTGCGGGCGCGTCGGGCTCAGCCGAGCTCGTCGAGCATCCGTCGCTGCTCCGGGGTGAGCCCGTCCTGCAGCTCGTCGCGAGCTGCGGCGGTGTCCCTGGTCTCGCGCGTGGGGGAGGAGGGAGCGGTCCTGGCTCCGCCCTTCACGCGCGCCTGCACGGCGTCGTACACCTCAGACGCCTTCGCGTGGAGTCGGTCGTCGATCCGGTCGTAGATCACCCAGCCGAGGAGCAGGAGGAGCGGCGGGAGCACGTAGCCCCAGAAGCTCGAGGATCGAACCCCGCTCAGCCAGACGGTGAGCACCCAGACGATCAGCTCGACCACGTACACGAGCACGTACTGCACGACCTTCTCGCCGGCTCTGGTCCGGTCGGCTGCCGACTTCGCGGCCGATCTGCGGAAGGCCGAGCGCAGCAGGGGCTTCACGAACAGCGCGGCGAGCGTGAGGATGATCGCGGCCCAGAGGGCGTTCCATCCGACCGACACTCCACGCAGCAGCAGACCGATGAGCAGCAGCACCGCGACGTTGAACACGTAGAGCGAGACGAACCGCACGATTCCGTTCTTCATGGGAAACAGAATCCCACACCCCGGCACGCGGCACAGCCCCGGCGTCCCGGCCGTGGCGGGACTGCCGACGGCGACAGTCGTACACTGAGGCTCCGGGACGAGGATGCCGCGGCCCACTCACTCCCCCCGTAGCCCTGGAGCCAGACATGACGATCGACCTCGATCCGCTCCTGGACTCGGTCGACATCCTGACCACCTCCGACGGTGCGCACTGGCCGGCTCACGTGCACGACGATCATGAGCTGCTCTCCGCCATCACGCGCTCGGTGACGGTGGTCACGCCGGAGGCGGTGTACATCGCCCCTCGGGGAACGAGCATCTGGATCCCGGCCGGCGTGGTGCATGAGGTGACCGCCGCGCCGGGCAACAGCATGCGATGCACCTGGTTCGAGCCGGAGGTCGGCGCTGTGCTCAACAGCCGCGTCGTCGTGACCGCCGTGCCGCCGCTGCTCGACGAGGTGCTCGCGCAGCTCTCGCGATACACGGACCCAGGACGACGGGCTCGAGCCGAGGCGTTCGCGCTCGATCTGCTCGGAGATGCCCGCGACGCCGAGGACGGACTGCCGACGCCGTCGACCCCGTGGCTTCGGGCGGTGACGGATGCGCTGGTCGCATCGCCGGCCGATCGTCGCACCGTCGATGCGTGGGCAGCAGGATCGTCGGTGAGCGTCCGCACCTTCACTCGGCAGTTCGCCGCAGAGACGGGGATGTCCTTCTCGCGCTGGCGCGCCGAGCTGCGCCTCCGTCTCGCGATGTCGATGCTCGCGAACGGGATTGATGTGGGGCGCACTGCGCGCACGGTCGGCTTCGAATCGCTCGCCGCATTCTCGGCAGCCTTCCGCCGACGCACAGGGGTGTCACCGCGGATCTTCGCCCGTACGCACGGCTCCGTGACCGATTCGCACGTATAGTCGACCGATCGGCGCAACTCCGGCCATCGAATCGGCATCCGTGGGAGGACATAATTAGGTAACCCTTGCCTAATTGGAGATTCCCTTGCGCCCTTCCCCGCGCCTGCGAGCCGCGCTCGCCGCAGCCGTCATCGTGCCCCTCTTCCTCACCGCGACCGCCTGCGCGTCCGACCCCGGATCCTCTTCTGCGGATGCCGCGGACGGCGACACCATCGTGGTCGACTCCGCCTATGGCGAGGTGACCGTTCCGGCGGCACCGGAGCGGGTCGCCGCGATCTCGTACGACACTCCGTGGCAGGTCATGTCGCTCGACGTCCCCGTGGTCGCGACCATCGACTACAGCGCGTGGATCGAGGGATACACCGAGGATCAGCAGGCGTACATCGCCGACGCCGACAAGGTCGGCACCTACGGCGAGATCAACTTCGAGGCGCTCGCCGGCGCGAAGCCCGATGTGATCCTCGGCGATGCCTATGAGGTCGACGAGGCGACGTTCACCAGGCTCAGCGAGATCGCGCCGACCGTGATCGTCGGCGGCGGCGAGCGCGGCGACTGGAAGACGATCACCGAGGAGATCGCCAGCGCGCTCGGCGAGCACGACGCCTGGGAGGAGGCGAAGTCCTCGTACGAGGCGCGTCGAGACGAGGTCACGTCCCAGTACGCAGAGGTCATCGCAGCCAATTCGTGGGCGAACTTCTCGCTGGGCGACGAGCCGGGTCAGTTCTCGATCCAGCTGCCCACCGGCGCCACAGGCAACCTGATCGTGAACGAGATGGGTCTCGCCTACGGTGACGGCATCCCGCTCGAGGACGAGAGCGGCTCGGGCTACGCGACGTTCTCGCTCGAGCAGCTCGGCACGATCCTGGACGGCGTGACCGTCGGGCTCACCTTCGAGAACCCGGACGGCAGCACCTCGCCGGCGATCCAGGAGATCATCGACAGCGACCTGTTCCAGCAGCTCGAGATCGCGACGTCCGACCACGTCTACGGTCTCGCCACGAACGTGACCGACTACCGCAGCGCGGAGGAGTGGATCGACGAGCTCACGAGCAAGGTCCTCGAGCCGCTGTCGAAGTGACCGGCGTCGTCCCGGATGGGCGACGGACGCTCCGCCGCCCATCCGATGCGGTCGTGCTCCCGATCGTCGTGCTGCTGCTGGTCGCCGCGATCTCGATCAGCATCGCCGTCGGACCGCGCACGCTGACGTTCGACGAGCTCGTCGCCGCGCTGACCGCGCCGACCGGTACCGAGACCGATCTCATCGTCCGCGATGTCCGACTGCCCCGAACGCTCATCGGCATCGCGGCGGGCAGCGCCCTGGCGGTGGCCGGCGTCATCATGCAGACGCTGACCCGCAACCCGTTGGCCGAGCCGGGTCTCCTCGGCGTCAACGCCGGAGCATCCCTCGCCGTCGCGGTCGCGATCGTGGTGCTCGGCATCAGCGACTTCGGCTCGACGATGTGGTTCGCCTTCGTCGGCGCAGCACTCGCCAGTGCGCTCGTCGCCGTGATCGGCGGGGTCGGGCGCAGGGCATCGATCGGGCGTCTCGCCCTCACCGGCGTCGCCATCGGCGCCGTGCTCTCAGCGGCGACGTCAGCGCTCAGCCTCATCGATCCGCACGCGTACCAGGCGATGCGGTTGTGGGGCGCCGGTGCACTCGGCGGACGCTCGCTCGACGCTGCGACGCTCACGCTGGTCATCGTCGCGGTCGGGCTCGGGCTCGTCGTCCTGATCGCCCCTGGGATCGGCCTGCTCGCCCTCGGCGAGGACACAGCCAGAGCGCTCGGCGGACGCGTGGGAGCTGCGAGGCTCGGCGGCTTCCTCGGGATCGTGATCCTGTGCGGCGCGGCGACGGCGGCGGCAGGACCGATCGCCTTCGTCGGACTGCTCGTCCCGCATGCGCTCCGTGCGGTGTTCGGACCCGACACCCGGCGGCTGCTGATCTACAGCGCGCTCGCCGGCCCCATCCTGCTGCTGTGCGCCGATGTCATCGGCTCGACGCTCATCGCCCCTCGGTCGATACCTGTCGGCGTGGTCACGGCGTTCCTGGGCGCGCCGGTGCTGGTCGCCCTGGTGCTCTCGCGTCGCGTGCAGACGGACGGAGCGCCCTCGTGATCGCGGGTTCGATCGTGTCGGCGCCGCGCGCCGTCTCGCGACGGCGCGGCATCATCTGGGCGCTCTCCGCGCTCGCCCTGCTCGTGCTCGCGATCGCGGGACTGAGCCTCGGCGAGGCTGCGATCCCGGTCGGTGACGTGTTCACCGCGCTGCTCGGCGGTGGCGACGGGGGCACACGCCTCATCGTGATCGGCTGGCGGCTTCCCCGAGTGCTGCTGGGGGCGGCGATCGGCGCGATGCTCGCCCTGTCCGGTGCGCTCTTCCAGGTGATCACCCGCAATCCGCTCGGCAGCCCCGACATCCTCGGATTCTCGGCAGGCTCGTACACCGGTGCGCTGCTGGTGATCATCGGCGGCTCGGTCAGCACCGCGGCGCTCACGATCGGCGCGGTCGGCGGCGGCATCGCCTCAGCCGCACTCGTCTTCGCCCTCGTCGCGTGGCGCGGCGCCGACGGTACGCGGCTCATCATCGTCGGCATCGCGCTGACCGCCATGCTCGGCGCGGTGAACACCATGATCGAACTCGCGGCGGACGACGTCGTGTCGCGCAGCGCCGCGATCTGGGGCGCCGGATCCCTCAACGGCATCGACGGGCGCTGGATGCCGGTCATCTTCGTCACCCTCCTGCTCGGCGCGCTCGCGACCGCCTGGCTCGCTCCGGCGCTGAATCTCTTCGAGCTCGGCGAGGACCGCGCGGCCTCGCTGGGCGTGCGGCCGGTGCATCTGCGGCTGTCGGCGATGCTCGTCGGCGTGATCCTGCTGGCAGTCACGATCGCCGCCGCCGGGCCGATCTCGTTCATCGCGCTCGCGGCACCGCAGATCGCCCGACGGCTGTGGCGCAGCGGTCCGATGCCCTTCGCGGCGTCGGCGATGACCGGGTCAGTCCTCCTCGTCTTCAGCGATCTGCTCGCGACGCGGCTGTTCGCCCCGACCATGCTTCCCACCGGTCTCGTCACGATCGGGATCGGTGGACTCTACCTCGCCTGGATGCTGTCCGGCGCGAACCGAAGGAGGCGCTGATGCGCACCGATGCTCCCGTCTACACGGCCGAGGTGGTGTCGCGCGACATCGTCACCCCGAAGATGCTGCGGATCACCCTCCGCGGCGCTCGGACAGACATGGGGGAGCGGTTGGTCTCGAGCGGACTGCCTGACGAGTTCTTCGGTCTCTGGCTTCCCACCCAGGACGGCGCGGTCAAGCGGTACTACACGGTGCGTGCGTGGCGGCCCGACCTCGACGAGCTGGACATCGACGTCGTGGTGCATGCGCATGGCCCGGCCACGCAGTGGGCGCGTGCTGCGCGTGCAGGAGACCAGGTGGGGTTCGATCATCCCCGCGGGCACTACCGGGTGCCGGCGGGGACCGAGCGCGTGCTGCTCATCGGCGACGCCACAGCGCTTCCCGCGATCGGACGCATCCTCGAGGAGCGCTCGGGATCCCATCCGCCCATCGAGGCGATCCTCTCCGTCGACGACCAGCAGGATCGGCAGGAGCTGCCGTTCCGAGCAGGCGACGTGGTGCGGTGGGTCGGGGCTGACGAGATCGCTGCGGAGACGATCGCGGCGACAGCGGATGCCCCGGACGCCACCTACCTCTGGTTCTCGGGTGAGGCCACCGCGATGCGCGAGATCCGGCGGCACGTCCGTCACACCCTGCAGTGGCCGACGTCGCAGTACATGACGATGGGGTACTGGCGGCGCGACGAGGAGCGCTGGGCCGCGAGATTCGCGCGCCAGACCGAGCTGGAGCCGCAGCTCGTGTCGATCTGGGAGAACGGCGAAGACGAGGAGACGCAGCGAGACCTCGCCGACGCGCTGCTCGCGAGGTACGGACTGTGAGCGACACGGCGTTCGACATCCGCGGGCTGTCCGCTGGATATCCGCACGGACGGGCGATCTCCGTCGACCTCGACCTCACGATCGAGCGCGGTTCGTTCGTCGCGATCATCGGTCCCAATGCGTGCGGGAAGTCCACGCTGCTGCGGACGATCGCGCGTCTGCTGCCGGCTCTCTCCGGCGCGGTGCTCCTGGACGGCCGGGACATCCGCACCCGCGGTGCCAAGGAGCTGGCGCGCGAGCTCGGTCTGCTGAGTCAGTCTGCCGAGGCGCCGGACGGCATGCGCGTGGCCGATCTCATCGCGCGCGGCCGGTACCCGCACCGACGCCCGTTCTCCGCCTGGAGCGCGGACGACGAGCAGGCCGTGCGCAATGCGATGGAACGGACCTCCGTCGTCGACCTGGCGGATCGGCCCGTCGACGAGCTCTCCGGCGGACAGCGCCAGCGGGTGTGGCTCGCGATGGCGCTCGCGCAGGAGACCGAGGTGCTGCTGCTGGACGAGCCGACGACGTTCCTCGACATCACCCACCAGCTCGACATGCTCGACCTGTTCCGGGCGATCAACCAGGAGCAGGGCGCGACCGTGGTCGCCGTCCTCCACGACCTCAATCAGGCGGCGCGGTACGCGGATCGGATCGTCGCGATGCGCGACGGCGAGATCGTCGGTGCGGGGACGCCGGACGAGGTGCTCACCCCGGACGTGATGCGTCGAGTGTTCGATCTCGAGTGCACGGTGATCGCCGATCCGGAGACGGGGACTCCGTTGATCGTGCCGCGCCGGCGGTAGCCGCTCCGATTCGCCTCGTCGGAGGTGCCCCTCGGAATTCCCTCGCCTGACCAATATGCTGACCGCAACGTCCCCGGCGAGAGGAACCCAGTGGACATCGCACTGTTCGTCATCGAGTTGCTGGTCGTCCTCGGCTGTATCGTCATGGGCACCCGCTCCAGCGGAGTGGGCCTCGGTCTCTGGGGCGGCACGGGCGTCGCGATCCTGGTCTTCGTCTTCGGGCTCTCTCCGGGCTCGCCGCCGGTCGACGCGCTGCTCATCGTGCTCTCGGTGGTGCTCGCAGCATCCATGATGCAGTCCGCCGGGGGCATCGACTGGATGGTCTCGGTCGCCGCGAAGCTGATCGCGCGCAACCCCAAGCAGATCACGCTCGTCGCACCGCTGGTGTCGTTCCTGTTCTCGGTGGGGGCCGGTACCTCGAACATCCTCTATCCGCTGCTGCCGGTGATCCAGGACCTCTCCTACCGCAACGGCATCCGACCGTCGCGTCCGCTCTCGCTCTCGGTGGTCGCGACCGGTGTCGCGCTCGCCTGCAGCCCGGTGTCGGCGGCGATGGCCGCGATGGTCACGCTCACCGACACCGCGCCCTGGGACTTCGAGCTCGTCGACATCCTGAAGGTGACCATCCCGGCCGCGATCGTCGGCATCGTGGTGTCGAGCTTCTTCGTGAACCGCCTCGGCAAGGACCTTGCAGACGACCCCGACGTGCAGGCGCGCATCGCCAGGGGCGAGCTCGCGCCGCCCCGCGCGGATGCTGCCGAGATCAAGGCCGACGTCACGGTCACCGCGGCCGGTCGCAACGCGGCGGTGATCTTCCTGCTCGGCGTCGCCGCGATCGTCGTGTTCGGTCTGTTCAAGGGGATCCGCCCGCTGGACGCCGCCGGCGACCCCGTCGCCATGACGCCGATCATCGAGATCGTGATGTTCCTGGTGGGCACGCTGATCCTCGTGGTGTCGCGGCCGAAGGTGGCCGAGATCCCGACCATGACCGTCTTCAAGGCGGGCATGGTCTCGGCGATCGCGCTGTTCGGTCTCGCGTGGCTGACTGACACCTTCCTCACCGCGCACTCCGAGCTCATCTCGAGCAGCGTCGGCGGCTGGGTCAGCGCCGCACCGTGGATCTTCGCGCTCGGTGTCTTCCTGGTCTGCGTGCTGACGACCAGCCAGTCGACGGCGACGAGGACCATCGTGCCGATCGGTCTCGCCGCCGGCATCCCGCTCGGACTCCTCAGCGGCATGTGGGCCGGGGCGTTCGCCGGCATCTACCTGCTGCCGACCAACGGCTCGCAGATCGCCGCGGCGAACTTCGACACCTCCGGCTCCACGAAGCTCGGCACCAAGCTCGTCGACCACTCGTTCTTCGTGCCGACACTGATCCTCGCGGCGACCACGATCGCGTTCGGCGCCCTGTTCGGGGTGCTCTGGGGCGGCTGAGCGCCCGCAGCACCGCCCGCGCCCGAAGCGGTCGCCCTCTCGGCTCAGAGCGCGCGGTAGAGATCCCAGGAGCGCCGGCAGGCCTCGGCGACCTCTCGCACGTGGGCCGGGTCCTCGGTGATCCAATCGGTGCCTGGCCGGTGCAGCTCTTCGACCGCGGCGTCGCCGAGCAGGTACTCCCGCAGGAACTCTGCCTGCACGGCGTCGAGGGTGAGGGCGGCTTCCTCGGCGACGTCCGCGAGCTCGCGGAACCGGCGTCCCGCTGCGATGATCTCCTGGCTCCCGAGGTACGGCGTGTTGAGTGCGACGGCATCCGGCCGCTCGACGCGGAAGCCGGCGCGATGCGCATCCGCCAGGGCCCGTGCCCGCTCCGGAGCCATGGTCGGGGGATCGGTGGGATCACGCTCGTCGCCGCGGGTGTCGCCGCGATTCGACAGCGCTACGACCATCGGCAGTCGATCCCGCTCCGCCCGGGCGACATTCACTGCGCCCTCGCGGGTCGTGGTCGTGTTCATGGTGTCGTGGAACGACAGTCGGGTGAATCGACCGCCGGTGCGCAGCTTCTCGGTGATGAACCGCTCGGTCAGCGCATCCCTGGTTCGCTCGTACACGCCGAGCCCGCGCTCGCCGACCTCGACGAAGGTCTGCACGAGGCGCTCGCGCTCGGCTTCGTCATCCGGCACCTCGAGGATCGGGAAGAACGAGAACGTCACCGGACGGATCGCATCGACGCCGGTGAGGTCGACCTTCTGCCAGGCACCTGCCGCACGGGTGCGCTCGATCGCGGCCGTGAGGTCCGCGGCGATGTCCACTGGCCGTGCCCGGTTCGGGTCGCGCACCAGGCGAGGATGCGGGTTCAGGACGGCGACGACGCGGGGGTCGGTGCCGGCCCACTCGCGCACGATCGCATCGGTGGCCACGTCGGTGAAGTCGTACTGCAGTCGACGCGTGAGCGCGGGGGAGAGGAACGGCAGCAACTCCTCCGGGATGCGCGCGCCGGCGTGCGGGCAGCTCACCAGCACATCCGCATCTGCGATGGCCTGCTCGAGGGAACGCCTGCCGCTGTCCGCGAAGACCGTGATCTCCTCCGCCGAGAACGTCCGTCCGGCGGGGATGAGGTCGAGGTCGCTCATGCGCTCATGGTAGCCGCGCGGTGCGGCCGGCGGTCAGGAACCTGCGAGCGTGCTCTCGATCCCGACGATGCGGGCCTGCTCGTCGAAGCGGAACGTGGCCGAGCCGGACGCGTCGACGACCGTCGCGCCCGAGAACGCCTCGTCGGTCCAGGTCAGGGTCCAGTTCGCGAGGCGAGCGAGGTCCCAGACCGAAGTGCGGGCATCGCTGAGCGAGAGACCGGAGAGCAGACGCGGCAGCGCGATCACGGCATCCGCCACCGTCAGCGGGGGGAGCGGAGCGTCGAGCAGGAACACGGCCCGCGTGCCGCCGCCGACCGGCGCCGAGTAGTACGGAGCGCGTCCGGTGAGCTCGACCGCGACGCCGCCGACCACGTGCGCCGCCTGCGCGATCCAGTCCTCGTCGGCCGACGCGTCGGCGGGGAACGGGACCTCGGGCGACGTCAGCTCCGCGATGCCGTGCTCAGCACCGTACGCGTGCAGCTGTGCGGCCACGCCCTGGGCACCGCCCTGCGGGTGCGCCCAGGCCCACAGCATCGACCGGGGGCCCGGCGCGATCGTCGCGATCAGGTGCGCACGGGCGACGAGCTGACGGCTCGGGTCGTCGTTCGCCGTGAACGTGAGGGTGCCTGCGGTCATGTCGGCATCCCACCGGTGCTCGCCGAGCGCGTCGGCCGCGGTCGAGAGGGCATCCTGACGGAGCGCGGTGAACAGGGCGGCACGGTCGGCGAGGGGCTGGAGCGCGGCGAAGGTCATGACCACAGTCTTCCCCGGATTGCTATGAATCCGCCAGAGCGAGGCGGGTCGGATCCGGGGTCGGGCGACGGATGCCGCGTCAGTAGCTCGCGCGATCCGCGCCCGCGGCTGCGACGAAGCGAGCGGTGAGGGCTTCGGATGCCCGTGCCAGCAGCGCCACGTCTGCACCGACCGCGACGAAGTCCGCGCCGCCGGCGATGTAGGCATCGGCGGCGACCGGATCGAAGGCGTTGACGCCGACCGGCTTCCCCGCGGACTTCACCGCGGTGAACACCTGCTCGACCGCCGCGACGACGTCAGGATGGGTCTGCTGACCCAGCAGCCCCATCGACGCCGCGAGGTCGGACGGGCCGACGAACACGGCATCCACGCCGTCGACGGCCGCGATGTCGCCGGCGGCCGCGACTCCTGCGGCGGTCTCGATCTGCACCGTGAGCGAGGTGTGCTCCGCGGATTCCTGCAGGTAGCGGTCGACACGATTCCAGCGGGCACTGCGGGCGAGCGCACTGCCCACTCCGCGCACGCCTGCCGGCGGGTACCGCGTGGCTGCGACGGCTGCGCGTGCCTCATCGGCGGATGAGACCATCGGCACGATCAGGTTCTGCGCGCCGAGGTCGAGGATCTGCTTGATCGCGACCGTGTCGTTCGACGGCACCCGCACGAGCGGGACGATCGGGTAGGCGGCGACGATCTGCAGCTGCAGCAGCACGGATTCCAGCGTGACCGCGGAGTGCTCCATGTCGATCAGGAGCCAGTCCAGACCCGAGCCGGCGGCGACCTCGGTGACCACCGGGCTGCCGGAACACGCCCACATGCCGATCAACGAGCGGTCGGATGCCGCGAGGCGCTCGCGGAAGGACGGGTCTAGACGAAGCGGCATGTGATTGTTCCCATCGGTCCGTAGTCGCACAGCACTGCATCGCCCCGCGACACCCACATCGGGCGTGTGAACGATCCTGCCAGGATGACCTCGCCTGCTTCGAGACGCGCGCCGTGCTGATGGAACTTGTTCGCCAGCCAGGCGACGCCAGTGGCCGGATGGCCGAGCACGCCGGCGGCGACACCGGTCTCCTCGATCTCGCCGTTGCGCGAGAGCACACCCGGCACCCAGCGCAGGTCGATCTCGTCGGGACGCTTGTGCACATCGCCGAGGACCATCGCTCCGTAGGCTGCGTTGTCGCTGATCGTGTCGACGATCGTGCGGCCCTCCAGTTCGATGTGCGAGTTCAGCACCTCGAGCGCGGGGACCGCGTAGTCGATCGCGGCGAGAGCATCCTCCAGGGTGCAGTCCGGACCCTCCAATGGATGCTTCAGCACGAACGCGAGCTCGACCTCGATGCGCACGTTCGAGAAGTGGTCGACCGGGATCTCGGCGCCGGACTCGTAGACGGTGTCGTCGAACATCACACCGTAGTCGGGCTCGGTGATGCCGGTGGCCTGCTGCATCGCCTTGGAGGTCAGGCCGATCTTGCGTCCGACGAGTCGACGTCCGGCCGCGATCTGCGTGTCCCGCCACACGCCCTGGATCGCGTACGAGTCCTCGACCGTGGCCTCGGGGTATCGGGCGGTGATCCGCGGAATCACCGAGTGCGTGCGGTCGGCCTCCGCGAGCTCGGCCGCGATCTGCGCGACGGTGTCTGCTGACAGCATCCGGGTTTCTCCTTCGTCGATCTGTGTCGTCGGGCCCTTCGACGGGCTCAGGGACCCAAGGTTGGGGATCTGTGTCGTCGGGCCCTTCGACGGGCTCAGGGGCCGAGAGGTCTGGTCAGGACCCAGTGGTCCGGTCAGGGACCCGAGGCTGGGTCGCTGAGCCTGTCGAAGCGTCGGGTGATCCGTCTAGAGCTGGTTGCCCAGCTTCTTCTCGCCCTCGTCCGCGCGGGTGTACGAGAAGCCGTCGGCGCCGATCGTGACCGCCATCTCGCTGGAGTCGGTGCGCGCCACGACGGGCTGCGGGTTGCCGTCGAGGTCGAGCACGAGCGAAGCATCCGTGTACCAGCTCGGCACGACGGGGTTGCCCCACCAGTCGCGGCGCTGGTTGTCGTGCACGTCCCAGGTGATGACCGGGTTGTCGGGGTCGCCCGTGTAGTAGTCCTGCGTGTAGACCTCGACGCGGTGCCCGTCGGGGTCGCGCAGATACAGGTAGAAGGCGTTGCTGACGCCGTGGCGGCCGGGGCCGCGCTCGATCGAGTCCGAGCGGCGGAGCGCACCCAGCTTGTCGCAGATCGCGAGGATGTTGTGCTTCTCGTGCGTCGCGAAGCACACGTGGTGCATGCGCGGGCCGTCGCCGCCGGTCATCGCGGTGTCGTGCACGGTGGGCTTGCGGCGCATCCACGCGGCGTAGACCGTGCCCTCCTCGTCCTGGATGTCCTCCGTGACCCGGAATCCGAGGTCCTGCATGAACCCCACGGCGCGCGGCACGTCGGGGGTGACCTGGTTGAAGTGGTCGAGGCGCACCAGCTCGCCGGGGATGTGCAGGTCGTAACGCCACGACATCCGCTCGACGTGCTCGGACTGGTGGAAGAACTCGTAGGGGAAGCCGAGCGGGTCGACCACGCGCACGGAGTCGCCGATGCCCTGCACGAAGCCGCCGGTTTCGCGGCGGACCTCGCAGCCGAGCTCGGTGTAGAACTCGACGGCGCGGTCGAGGTCCGCAGGTGTGCGCACCCGGTACGAGAACGCGGCGACGGCGGCGATCGGTCCCTTGCGCAGCACGAGGTTGTGGTGGATGAACTCCTCGGTGGAGCGGAGGTAGATGGCCTCGTCGTCCTCCGCGGTCACATACAGCCCGAGGATGTCGACGTAGAACTGGCGAGATGCAGCGAGGTCGGTGACCACGAGCTCCATGTACGCGCAGCGCAGGATGTCGGGCGGGGTGCTCTTCGGCGTCGCGACCGGGTTGTCCGAGCGGATCGGCGCCTCCTGGGAGACGTAGTAGCCCGCTGAGGTCAGGGTCATGTCGTCACGGTTGGTCATGTCAGCGTCCTTGCAGATCAGGGAGGGCAGGGTCAGTGCTTGCCGAAGGTCGGGTTGTGCGCGCCGCCGAGCGTGATGTGCACGCTCTGCTGGTCGGTGTAGAAGTCGATCGAGCGGTACCCGCCCTCGTGGCCGAGGCCGGAGGCCTTCACGCCGCCGAACGGGGTGCGGAGGTCGCGCACGTTGTTGCTGTTCAGCCACACCATGCCGGCCTCGACGGACTGCGCGAAGTTGTGTGCGCGCTTGAGGTCGTTGGTCCAGATGTACGCGGCGAGCCCGTACTTCGTGTTGTTCGCGAGCGACAGTGCCTCGTCGTCGGAGTCGAACGGGGTGATCGCGACGACCGGTCCGAAGATCTCCTCCTGGAAGATGCGGGCGTCGGGGGAGACATCCGCGAACACGGTCGGTGCGACGAAGTTGCCTTCCTCGAAGCCCTCGGGACGGCCGCCACCGGCGACCAGGCGTCCCTCGGTCTTGCCGATCTCGACGTAGCTCATCACCTTGTCGTAGTGCTCCGGGTGCACGAGCGCGCCGACCTCGGTGGCCGGGTCGTGCGGGTAGCCGACCTTGACGCGCTTCGCCTGCGCGGCGTAGCGCTCGACGAACTCCTCATAGATCGAACGCTCGACCAGGATGCGGGAGCCTGCCGTGCAGCGCTCGCCGTTGAGGGAGAAGACGCCGAAGATCGTGGCGTCGACGGCTGCCTCGAGGTCGGCATCCGCGAAGACGACGGCCGGCGACTTGCCGCCGAGCTCCATCGAGAGACCCTTGAGGAAGGGAGCGGCGTTGCCGAAGATGATCTGCCCGGTGCGGCTCTCGCCGGTGAAGGAGATGAGCGGCACGTACGGGTGCTTGACCAGGGCGTCACCGGCGTCCTCGCCGAGGCCGTTCACGAGGTTGAAGACGCCCTGCGGGAGTCCTGCCTCCTCGAAGATGCCGGCCCAGAGCGATGCCGAGAGCGGCGTGAACTCGGCCGGCTTGAGCACGACCGTGTTGCCGGTCGCGAGTGCGGGGCCCAGCTTCCACGACTCGAGCATGAAGGGCGTGTTCCATGGCGTGATGAGGCCGGCGACCCCGATCGGCTTGCGGTTGACGTAGTTCATCTGGCGGCCGGGCACCTTGAACGCGTCATCCGACTGCGCGACGATCAGGTCGGCGAAGAATCGGAAGTTCTCGGCGGCGCGACGAGCCTGACCCAGCGCCTGCGTGATCGGCAGGCCGGAGTCGTAGGACTCGAGCTCGGCGAGGCGCGCATCGCGGGATTCGACGATGTCGGCGATCTTGTGCAGGACGCGGCTTCGCTCGCGGGGCAGCATGCGCGGCCACGGCCCCTCCTCGAAGGCGCGCTTCGCGGCTGCGACGGCCAGCTCGATGTCGGCCTTCTTGCCGGCTGCCGCGGTCGTGTAGGTCTGGTTGGTCACCGGGTCGAGCACGTCGAAGGTGTCACCGTCGACCGAGTCGACGAAGGCACCGTCGATGTAGTGCTGGATGTGGTCGGGAAGATCGGCGGGAATGCGCGAATCGGTCATGAGTCTTCTCCAGGGGTTCTGTGGGAACGGGCATGCAGTGCGTCGAGGAAGGCATCCCTCGTGCGCAGGCGGTGATTGCGGGCGGCGAGCTCGATCTCGAGCGGCTCTGCGCCGTCGCGGATGAGCTGCAGGATCTGGGTGTGCTCCTCGACCGAGTGCTGCGCGCGGCCCGGCACGTAGGCGAAGGTGGAATCACGGATGCCGGACAGACGCGCCCAGCCGCGATGCACCAGATCGAGCAGGTGCGGGTTCGGGCACGGCTCGAACAGCACCGAGTGGAAGCGGCGATTGAGCTCGGTGAACGCGTGCGCATCGAGGTCGCCGAGCATGCGAGACATCGTGTCGTTGACGGCCTCGGCCGCGTCGAGCGCGCGTGCGTCGAGGAACGGGGCGGACAGCGCGGTCGCCGCGCCCTCGACGAGGCCGAGCGTCTCCATCGTGTGCGCGTATTCGCTCTCGTCGACCAGCGTCACGCGAGCGCCGACGTTGCGCTCGAAGGTCACGAGCCCCTCGGCCTCGAGCCGGCGGATCGCCTCGCGCACCGGCACGACACTCATGCCGAGCTCCTCGGCGATCGAGCCGAGCACCAGGCGGTAGCCGGGGCCGAACGCGTGGCCGGAGATGCGGGAGCGGATCCAGACGTATGCCTGCTCCGACTTGCTGGCGCTCGCGGTCGCGGTGGCGGTGGCGGTGGTGATGTCACTCATGCGCTCTGGGTCCCTGCGCCGGTCGCAGCCGCGTACCGCGCGCGCCATTCCGCGTTCAGCGGGAACAGCCCGTCGACCGGGTGGCCGGCCGCGACCTGCTCGGCGATCCAGGCATCCTCGATCTCCTGCGCGACCGCAGCCTCGGCGACCTCCTCGGCCAGCGCCGGCGGGATGACGATCACGCCGTCGCCGTCGCCCACGATGATGTCGCCCGGCTGCACTGCTGCACCGCCGCAGGCGATCGTGACGTCGATGTCCCACGGCACGTGCTTGCGGCCGAGGACCGAGGGGTGCGCGCCCTGCGAGAAGACGGGCAGGCCGATCTCGGCCACTGCGTCGAAGTCGCGCACACCGCCGTCGGTGACGACGCCCGCCGCGCCGCGGACCTTCGCGCGCAGGGCGAGGATGTCGCCGAGTGTGCCCGTGGTCGCGTCGCCGCGGGCCTCGATCACGATGATCTCGCCCTCGTTCACGGCGTCGAACACGCGCTTCTGGGCGTTGTAGCCGCCGCCGTGACTCGCGAACAGGTCTTCGCGGAAGGGCACGAACCGCAGCGTCCTGGCGGTGCCGACGATCTTCGTCCCATCGATGTTCGCGGTGACGCCGTCGATGAAGCAGGCGTGGTGGCCGCGCTTGCGCAGCTGGGCGGAGAGCCCGGCGGTCGGCGCCTCGAGCAGCGTGGCGCGGAGTGCGGGGGAGAGGGCGACGGATGCTTCGACGGGCGCGACGACCGATTCCTGCGCGGGTGCCTCGCCGTTCCGGGTCTCTGAGCGGGTCGAAGGGTCATCCGGCAGCCCAGCCGCCTCGCGCGATCCCCAGGCCTCGGTGCGCTGCAGGTCGTCGACCGCCGGGAGCGAGCCGAGCTCGCCGTCGAAGGGCACCTCGCCCTGCGTCACGGTGGTCACCAGGCGTCCGGATGACGGCGCGCCGGCGGCATCCGGCGCATCCACCTCGATCTCGACGACGTCGCCTGGCACGATGACCGAGGAGCCGGCCGGCGTGCCGGTGAGGATCACGTCGCCGACTTCGAGCGTGAAGTGCTGCGAGAGGTCGGCCACGAGCTGCGCGAGCGGGAAGATGAGCCCTGCCGTGGTGTCGTCCTGCCGCAGCTCGCCGTTGACCCAGGCGCGCACGCGCAGAGCGGCGGGGTCGACCGTGCTCGCATCGATGAGCTCGGGGCCGAGCGGCGTGTAGCCGTCGCCGCCCTTGGAACGGACGTTCGAGCCCTTGTCGTTCGCGCGCAGATCGTAGAGGCCGAGGTCGTTCGAGGCCGTCACCCAGCCGACGTGCGACCAGGCGTCCGCGAGCGACACGCGCCGGGCGGGAGTGCCGATCACGAGCGCGATCTCGCCCTCGAAGGCGAGCAGCTCGGTGCCCGCCGGACGTTCGACCGTGCCGCCGGTGGTGCCGACGGAGCTGGCCGGCTTGAAGAAGTAGGAGGGAGCGGCTGGGCGACGTCCGCGCTGATCGGCGCGCGAGGCGTAGCTCAGGTGGATCGCGATGATCTTGCCGGGGCGGTCGATGGGATCCGTCACGGGGCGCCTCCTCGCGCTCGATTCCGACGCCTTGTGCGTCGTATCCGAAATCATATATCATCGGTTCACCCCTCGGCAAGCAATCAGGATTCACGTCCGCTGCACGCCGTGACAATGCAGTCACAACCAAAGGAGACACCCCATGAGCGGGCAGTCACAGGCCGGGTTCACTCCCACCGGCACCATCGCATCGGCGGTCGATCGGCGCAGAGTCGTCTTCGCGACCGTCGTCGGCACCACCGTCGAGTGGTACGACTTCTTCATCTACGCGACCGCGGTCGGACTGGTGTTCGGTCAGCTGTTCTTCGAGCCGCTCGGTGCCAACAGTGCACTGATCGCGTTCGCGACCGTCGGCGTCAGCTTCCTCTTCCGCCCGCTCGGTGCGTTCCTCGCCGGCCACTACGGCGACAAGCTCGGGCGCAAGACCGTGCTCATGTGGACGCTGATCCTGATGGGGGCGGCCACTGCCCTGATCGGCATCCTGCCCACCTATGAGACGATCGGCATCACGGCGCCGATCCTGCTCGTGCTGCTGCGCATCATCCAGGGCATCTCGGCCGGTGGCGAGTGGGGTGGCGCCGTCCTGATGGCCGTCGAGCACGCGCCACGGACCAAGCGCGGCATCTTCGGCGCCTCGCCGCAGATCGGTGTGCCGCTCGGCCTGCTGCTGGCTTCCGGCGTGATGGCGCTGATGACCGCGATCGCACCAGGGGAGCAGTTCGCGATCTGGGGCTGGCGCGTGCCGTTCCTGCTCAGCGTCGTGCTGATCCTCGTCGGCTACTACGTGCGCCGCAAGGTCGAGGAGAGCCCGGTGTTCACCGAGCTGGCCGCGCGCAAGGAGAAGGCGCGGATGCCGATCGTGCAGCTGTTCCGCAAGCACGCGTTGCTGGTGATCATCGCTGCGTTCGTGTTCGCCGGCAACAACGCCGTCGGCTACATGACCACCGGCGGCTACATCCAGGGCTACGCGACGAACCCGGAAGGACCGATCGGCCTCGAGCGCGGTCCGGTGCTCCTGGCGGTCGCCGGATCCGCGGTCACCTGGCTGCTCACGACGCTGCTCGCCGGCTGGGTCTCCGACCGGATCGGCCGTCGCACCACGTACATCATCGGCTGGCTCATGCAGCTCGTCGGCGTGTTCACCCTGTTCCCGCTCGTGAACACCGGCGAGATCGGGCTGCTGTTCGTCGGCCTCGCGATCCTCACGATCGGCCTCGGCTTCACCTACGGCCCGCAGGCTGCGCTGTACACGGAGCTGTTCCCCGCCAGCATCCGCTTCTCCGGCGTCTCGATCTCGTACGCGATCGGTGCGATCGCGGGTGGTGCCTTCGCTCCGACCATCGCGACGGCGATCGTGCAGGCGACCGGTTCGACGCAGGCCGTGACCTGGTACCTCGCCGGGATGACGGTGCTCGGCCTCATCGCCACGCTGCTGCTGCGCGACCGTTCCGGCATCCCGCTGGGTCCGGATCACGAGGAGGAGCAGTCGGTCAGCCCGATCCGAGGTCTCGCTCGCGCCTGACGTCGCCACTCACGCTCCGGTCGCACGTCGTGTCGCTCATCGGCCTGCCGAACGACGCGACGTGCGACCGGAGCGCAGTGCGTGTCGGCTGGGCGGGGCGGCTAGCCGTCGAGCGCGTCGCGGATGACGGATGCCGAGCGCTGCAGTCGATCCGCGATCGCCGCGTCGTCGAGGTCGGTCGCGACGTGCACGACAGCGATCGCCGCCGGCCGGTGCCCGCGGAGCACGAGCGGGACGGCGACCGACTGCACGGTCGGGATGACCTCGTCGTGGCTGGTGCCGTAGCCGCGGAGCCGAGTGGTGTCGACCTCGGCGCGCAGTGCTGCGGACACGTCTGATGGCCACTCCGCCGGAGAGAGCTGCGCCAGGATCGCCTTGCCCGGGGCGCCGACGGTCACAGGATGCCGGGCGCCCGGACGCTGCGCGACGCTCGCGACCGCGTGGCGGGGTTCGACGCTCGCGAGCGTGATGCACTCGTCGGCGTCGAGCACTGCGAGGAAGCAGGTCATGCCGAGCTCGTTCGCGATCGCCGTGAGCTCGGGGAGGGCTTCGGCCTGCAGGTCGTACGCGACGCCGGCCGCGAGGGCGGCCATGCGGGCGCCGAGGCTGACGGAGCCTGCGGCGTCCCTGCCGATGAGCCCGTGGTCCTCGAGGGTGCGCAGCAGACGGTAGGCGATCGAGCGGTGCACGCCGAGTCGGGCGGCGATCTCGTCGATCGTGAGCGGATGCCGTGCATCGGCCAGGATCTCGAGGATTCGGATGCCGCGACTGAGCGTCTGCGATGCCGGGGATGCGCCGTCGGGCATGGGATTCCCTTGTGTTCCGCGCGAGCCGCGCATACGATGTGTTCAATAGTAGAACGGTATGTTCGAATATAGAACAACCGCTCGGATGACGCAAGACCCGACAGCGAACACCCGACAGTGATGTCCGGAAGGAATCGACGACGATGCAGTTCCACCACCACGGCTATGTCTCCGGCAACCCCCGCGTGCAGGACGCCGCCGGCACCGGAGTCGACCGGCCCGACGAGCTTCCAGCGACCGTCGACGTGCTGATCGTCGGCTCCGGACCTGCCGGCATGCTGCTCGCGGCGCAGATGTCGCAGTACCCCGGCGTCACGACCCGCATCATCGAGAAGCGCGAGGGGCGGCTCGTGCTCGGGCAGGCCGATGGCATCCAGCCGCGCAGCGTCGAGACGTTCCAGGCGTTCGGCTTCGCGGAGCGGATCGTCGCCGAGGCCTACAACATCGGCTGGATGAACTTCTGGGGCCCCGACCCCGAGAACCCGCAGCGCATCGTGCGAACGACCCGCACGGCCGATTACGCGTACGACATCTGCGAGTTCCCGCACCTGATCGTGAACCAGGCGCGGGTGCTGGACTACTTCGCCGAGGCGGCAGCAGACGGCCCGGCACGCATCGTGCCCGACTACGGCGTCGAGTTCCTCGGCCTCACCGTGCACGAAGACGGCGAGTACCCCGTCGAGGTGCGCGTGCGGCACGTGGCGGGGGAGCACGCCGGTGACGAGCGCGTCATCCGGGCGAAGTACGTGGCAGGGTGCGACGGCGCCCGCAGCGGGGTCCGTCAGGCGATCGGACGAACGCACGTCGGCGCCAGTGCGGCGCACGCCTGGGGCGTCATGGACGTGCTCGTGAACACCGACTTCCCGGACTGGCGCACCAAGTGCGCGATCAACTCGCAGGCGGGCAACATCCTGCACATCCCTCGCGAGGGCGGATACCTCAGCCGGGTGTACGTCGACCTGGGCGAGGTCGCAGAGAACGACGACCACCGGGTGCGGCAGACGCCGATCGAGGATGTGATCCGCAAGGCCAACGACATCCTGCATCCGTACACCCTCGACGTGAAGGAGATCGCCTGGCACAGCGTCTACGAGGTGGGGCATCGGGTCACGGACGGATTCGACGACGTGCCGGATGATGTCGACCGCACGCCGCGCGTCTTCCTCACCGGTGACGCCTGCCACACGCACAGCGCCAAGGCGGGCCAGGGGATGAACGTCTCGATGCAGGACGGGTTCAACCTCGGTTGGAAGCTCGGCTCGGTGCTCACCGGGCGTGCGCCCGAGGCACTGCTCGCGACCTACGGCGCCGAGCGTCGGCCGGTGGCGCAGCAGCTGATCGACTTCGATCGGGAGTGGTCGAGCCTGATGGCGCGCAAGCCAGAGGAGATCTCCGACCCGTCGGAGCTCGCGACGTACTATCTGGCGACCGCCGAGTTCCCCTCCGGATTCATGACGCAGTACACCTCGTCGATGCTCACCGGAACGGACGCGTATCAGGCCCTCGCCGCCGGATACCCGCTCGGCAAGCGCTTCAAGTCGGCGGAGGTCGTGCGGGTCGGTGACGGCAACGTGATCCACCTCGGACACCACGCCAGGGCGGACGGACGCTGGCGCGTCTACGCGTTCGGGGACCGAACGGGCGAGGCGCTCGCAGCCTGGGCCGCGGAGGCGGAGCCGGTGTTCGCGCGGTTCACGCCGACGGATGCCGACACCGACGCGATCTTCGACGTGAAGGCGGTGTACCAGCAGCCGTTCGAGGAGCTCGAGGTGACGGCTGCGCCTGCGCTGTTCCAGCCGAAGTCCGGCCCGCTCGGGCTGACCGACTGGGAGAAGGTCTACGCCGCGGGTCCGTCGAAGTGGACGGAGACCGACATCTTCGAGGCGCGCGAACTGTCGCGGGACGGCGTCGTGATCGTCGTGCGCCCCGACCAGTACGTCGCGGCGATCCTGCCACTGGATGCCGTGGGCGAGCTCGCCGGGTTCCTCGACGGGACGCTGCTGCCGGCTCGTTGACAGCGTCCGGCATGACACGTCCGGAATGACACGAGGGACGCGGAGCCCTGGCCCGCGATGTGCACGATCTGATCGGGCACTCGCTGACAGCGGTCGGACTCGAGGCGCGATCGGTGCGGCGGCCCATGGACTCAGCTCCGGAGCGTGCGAAGGCCGAGTTCGTCGACATCGAACGGCTCGCGGCCGAGATGATCGCCGGGGTGCGTTCGACGGTGTCGGGCGCCAGGGCGACGACGCTCGTCGAGCAGCTGGCGCCGGGCCGGGTGGTGGTCGAGGACGATGGCGTGGGTCTCGGAGCGAGCAAGGGCGGATCCGACTCGGCCTGGTGAGATGTCGGCGGTGCGGCGTACGGTGAACGCGGATGGGTCGACGGTGCCCACCAGAAGGAGTGCGCGATGGACTGGAAGATCGAACTCATCTTCGTGCCGGTGACAGATGTCGACAGGGCGAAGGACTTCTACGTGAAGATCGGCTTCAACGCCGATCACGACCAGACGCCTGTCGAGGGCCTGCGCTTCGTGCAGATGACGCCGCCGGGATCCGCGTGCTCGATCGCGTTCGGCACCGGCCTCGGGATCGAACTCGAGCCGGGGCAGCAGAACACGATCCAGGTCGTGGTGCCGGATGCCGATGAGGCGCTCGCGCACCTGCGCGGTGTCGGCGTCGAGGCGAACGGTGTCGAGGACCTGGACTGGGGTCGGTTCGTGACCTTCGATGATCCCGACGGCAACACCTGGACGCTGCAGGAGCTTCCGGACTACGGCGCCTGAGGCGGCGACTGCTCCACGGATGCGGGGGCGCCGTCGGCGACGAGGGGTTCGTCGGCGACGACCTCGACCTTGAAGCCGGCGGCGTTCTCGAGCCAGCCGGCGTAGTGGAGTGGCCCGCCGGCATGGGGGTACCGATCCTGGTAGAGCGGTTTCCAGCCGTGGTCGGATGCGCTGTGCATGATCGCGTCGACGTCGGTGCGGGTGCCTCCGTGGAACGCCAGGTGGTTGAGGCCAGCACGGCGACGGTCGTGCACAGGATCGGACAGGTTCGGCGACAGCGTGAACGTCAGGTACGCGTCACCCGCATTCCATGACTGCCCCTCGGGCCACTCTGCGTCGAGGACGAACCCGAGCTGCGGCAGCAGCCAGCTCCAGTCCGCGCGGACTTCATCGAGGCTCGACACCCACAGCTCGACGTGATGAAAACCAGGCATCGTCCGAGTCTGGCAGGTGATCGGAGGACTCGACGCGTGCGCCCCTGTCTGCACTCCCCGGTGAGCGCGTGGACGAGCATCGCTGAGTACGCCGGATCATCCGGTGAGTGCGCACATCGCATGGACGGGTGCTACCCGGTGAGTGCGTGGGTGAGTGCGGGTTGTGGGGTGCGCCATCGTTGTGCGGGGTCCCACCACGCGGGCCCGCGGACCTGGGGTGTGCCGTTGCCCATGCGGATCTCCCACCCACTCGTGTCGAGGGTGCGGTGGTGATGCCAGCACAACGCGACCCCGTTATCGGTATGGGTGGGCCCGCCGCGTGCGTGTTCTTGGACGTGGTGGATCTCGCACCATGACGCGGGGACGTGGCAGCCGGGGATGAGGCATTCCTTGTCGCGGAGGGTGATCGCCCGTCGTTGCGGGGTGGTGAAGATCCGGTCCGTGACGCCGATGCCGATGATGCGCCCTTCGGGGTCGAACAGGACCCGTTGGATCGTCCCACCGCACGCGGTGTGCCGGGCGGTCGCGACGGAGACGGGGGTGTCGATGCCGTCCACATGCGCCCACCCACGCCCGGTGGCATAGTCCTCCGCGGTCACGGACACGATCAATGTCGGTGCGGCACCGCCGAGCTTGGGCATGTCGTCGTGGCGGGCGGCGATTCCGAGGATCGCAGCGAGGGCGTCGTGCTGCTTCTGCGGACGGGTGCGGGTATCGACCATCCCACCCGCATCCCCCGACGGCAGCACATCATTATCCTGCCGCTCATCGTTCCCAGACCAGTCGCTCGCACCGTCGCTGCCAGACTGACCACCGCCGAACCAACCACTGCCACTGCCACTGCCACTGCCACCCTCGCTGTCGCTGCCACCGTCGCTGCCGTTCTCGCTGTCGACGAACCGCACCCCCGGGAGGGGCGGCCCGTCGACTTTCGGGTTCAGGTAAGCGTCGAACTGTCGTTGCAACGCCCCTGCGGTCTCCGGGAGCAGGTCCCCGTGGATCGGGACCAGGCCGTGCTTCGCGCGCCCGAACCGGATCCCGCGTCCACGCATCGCGATCTCCTCCGCCGGCTCCGCCCCATCCGGATCCAGATACGCCATGATCACCCGGGCGTACGCCCGCAAGTCTTCCGGCGTCGCCGGCGGCCCCACCTGAACACCCGCAGCACCCGAATCGCCCGCAGCGTCCTCGACCGCGACCAGCCCCCGCGCGAGCGCCGCGAGCTGCGCATCCGCCCGCCACCGCTGCACCGCACCCACCCGCCGCTGCGCCTCATCGACCGGACCCACCGCCGCCAACAACCCAGCGATCCCGATCGTCCCCTCCAACAGTGCTTCCCGCAGGCGCGGCCACCGGGCCGCCTGCCACCCACCCGACGACAGATCCTCCTCCCGGAACACCGACGACGCAG